>DATAPH010000079.1:0-7516 GCA_036265325.1 Actinomycetota bacterium
CTCATCACGATCTCGATGTCGGTGAGCGAGCGCGACCTCATGTTCACGACCTGCCACATGTGCGAATCGAAGTGGTGGTTCCGTGACGGCGAGCTCGTCCCGCTCACGTCCGTGATCGACATGGTCGTGCGCAAGTAACCCGTCGGTCGGCTTCGCGCTCGCTCGGTAGGATTCCCCGACCGTGACAGAACGCGACCTGGACCGCATCTTCAAGGCCTACGACGTGCGTGGGGTCGTGCCCGACGACCTCGACGACGAGCTGGTCCGGGCGATCGGTGGGGCGTACGCCCAGATCACGGACGACCGCCCCATCCTGATCGGCCGCGATTGCCGGTTGTCGTCGCCCGACCTCGCCGCGGCGCTCGGCGACGGCATCACCGCGCAGGGGTCCGACGTCGTGGATCTTGGGCTCGCGTCGACCGATCTGCTGTACTTCGCGAGCGGTTCGCTGGATCTGCCGGGCATCATGATCACCGCGAGCCACAACCCGAAGCAGTACAACGGGTTGAAGTTCTGCCAGCCGGGGGCGCGTCCCGTGGGCGAGGAGACCGGCCTGCGCGACATCCGCGCGATCGTCGAGGCCGGTGTGACGCCTTCCGGCGAGCGCGGTTCCGTCGAGCATCGCGACCTGTTGGACGCCTACGTCGAGCACGTGCTGCGGTTCGTCGACGTCGAGGCGATGCGGCCGATGACGGTTGTGGCCGACACCGCCAACGGCATGGGTGGGCTCGTGGTGCCGGCGGTCTTCGAGCGGCTGCCGATCACCGCGCACTATCTCTTCCGTGAGCTGGACGGCACCTTCCCGAACCACCCTGCCGACCCGCTCAACCCGGAGAATCAGAAGGACCTCAAGGCCGCGGTGCTCGAGCACGGCGCCGATGTCGGGCTGGCGTTCGACGGAGACGCCGACCGCGTTTTCCTTATCGACGAGCGCGCTGAGGACGTCAGCGGGTCGCTGCTCACCGCGATCGTGGCCGTGTCGATGCTCCGAAAGGAGCCGGGAGCCAAGATCGTGCACAACCTGATCTGCTCGTGGATCGTGCCCGAGACGATCCGCGCGAACGGCGGTGAGCCGGTGCGAACACGGGTTGGGCACTCCTTCATCAAACAGGTGATGGCCGAAACGGGCGCGATCTTCGGCGGCGAGCACTCGGGTCACTACTACTTCCGAGAGAACTACCGCGCCGACTCCGGCCTGATCGCCGGCGTGGTCGCGCTCGGCGAGCTCTCGGCGTCCGGCGGGTCGCTGTCGGCGCTGCTCGCGCCGTACCGCAAGTACTGGGACTCCGGCGAGATCAACTCGACCGTGGCCGACCAAGCGGGCAAGACCGAAGAGCTGGCCGCGATGTTCGCCGACGGGAAGCTCGACCGGCTCGACGGCCTCACGATCGAGTACGAGGACTGGTGGTGCAACGTCCGCCCGTCCAACACCGAGCCGCTGCTGCGGCTCAACGTCGAGGCGCGCACCAAGGAACTGCTCGACGATCGGACCGCGGCGCTGCTCGCGGTGATCCGTGACGAAGGAGGCGCCGGATGACCTTGGACCCCGAGCTCGTGCAGATCCTGGTCTGCCCGAACGACCGCGGCGAGATCGACTACCGCGAGGACGAGCAGGTGATCGTCTGTCGCACGTGCGGGTACCGGTACCCCGTGCGCGACGATATCCCCGTGATGCTGATCGACGAGGCGGAGAAGCCCTGAGTCCCGCGCGCGTCGACCTCGACGACGCCGCGGCGATCGCGGCGCTCGACTCGGGGGACATGCTCGGCACGGTCGCGGCGCTGGGCGACCACATCGAGACCGGGTACGCATCGGGGTTGACGACGACGGGGTTGCCGTCGCTCGACGGCGTAACGTCGGTCGTGTTCTGTGGGATGGGCGGCTCGGCAGTGGCCGGCGACGTGCTCCGCCAGACCTTCCGCGACCGCTTGCCCGTGCCGGTCGATGTGAACCGGACGCCGCTCCTTCCCGAGTACGCCGGCCCGCACACCCTCGTGATCGCGTCGTCGTTCTCCGGTGAGACGAGCGAGACGTTGTCCTCGGTGGACGAGGCGATCCGGCGGGGCTGCCGGATGCTCGCGATCACCTCCGGCGGGCACTTGGGCGCGTTGTGCGACGAGCATGCGATCGCGAAGGCGTCGGTGCCCGCGGGGTTCCAGCCGCGCGCCGCGCTCGGGCACCTGACGTTCGCGATGCTCGGCGCGTTGGAGGCCGCCGGGCTGCTGCCGTCGATCGCGGGCGACGTCGAGGAGACGCTGACGTCCATCCGCGGGCTCGTCGCCGGCATGACGCCGGGCGTGCCGATGGCCGACAACCCCGCCAAGGCACTCGCCGACTGGCTCGACGACCGCGTCCCGGTCGTGTGGGGCGCCGACGGGATCGGCGCCGTTGCGGCGATGCGTTGGAAGACGCAGATGAACGAGAACGGCAAGGTGCCGGCCTGGCATGCCGCGATGTCGGAGCTCGACCACAACGAAGTGGTCGGGTGGGTCAAGCCGTTCGGCTCGATGCACGCGGTGATCGCGCTCCGGTCCGACCACGAGCCTCGTGAGATCGCGGCGCGGTTCCCCCTGTCGCTCGACATCGCGCGCAACGCGGGCGCCGAGGTGCGCGAGGTTACGGTGCCCGGGCGCGGCGCGCTCGCGACGCTCCTGTCGCTCGTGACGATCGGCGACTTCGCGAGCTGCTACGTCGGTCTGCGCCATGGGGCCGACCCCACGCCGGTCGAGGTGATCCAGGGCCTCAAGGCCGCGCTCGCGGCGATGGATCTGGGATGAGCGGCGGCCCCGCCGCGGCACCCGATCGTCTCGCCGAGTCCGCCGCCGCGGTCGTTCGCACGCGCTCCATTGCCGAGCCCAGAGTCGGCATCGTGCTGGGATCGGGGCTCGGGCCCGCGCTCGGCGACGCCTTGCGGATCGACGACACCATCCCGTACGCGGACCTGCCGGGCTTCCCGGCGATCACGGTGCCTGGACACGTCGGCGAGCTCGTGCTGGGGGAGCTGGCGGGCGTGTCCATCGCCGGGTTTCGCGGTCGCTTCCACCTGTATGAGGGGCACGACGCCGGCGTGCCGGCGTTGCTCCCTCGGCTCGCGCGTGCCCTCGGTGCCGAGACGATGGTTCTGACCGCCGCGGTGGGAGCCGTCGTGCCCGACCTTGCCGCCGGCACCGTGGTGATCCTTCGCGACCACCTGAACTTTTCCGGTTCGGTCCCGCTGATGCGCTGGCGGTTCGCCGACGGCTCACCGGCGTTCGTCACCGGCCGCGTGTACGACTCGGAGCTTCGCGCACTCGCGCTCGAGCGCGCCACCGAGATCGGCGTCGTCGCGGCGGAAGGCGTCTACGGGGCGATGCGCGGTCCGGCGTACGAGACGCCGGCGGAGGTCGAGATGCTCGCCCGCGCGGGCGCGACGGTGGTCGGCATGTCGATGGTGCCGGAATCCCTTCCGGCGCATGCCCTCGGCATGCGGGTGCTCGGCATCTGTAGCCTGACGAACGCACTGGGCGAACCGGTGACGCACGAGGACGTGCTCCGCGTCTCGCACGAGACCGCGGCCGCCATCGGGAGGCTCCTCGTTGACCTGTTGCCACGCCTCCCCCGGAAGGAGCTCCAGGATGGCTGACATCAAGGACCCGGGCCTCGCGTCCGAGGGTCGTCAACGCATCGAATGGGCCGGCGGCGAGATGCCCGTGCTCGCCCAGATCAAGGAACGCTTCGAGAAGGAACAACCGCTGAAGGACATCCGGATTGCGGCCTGCCTACACGTCACGACCGAGACCGCCAATCTGATGGAGACGCTCGCGGCCGGCGGCGCCGACGTGCTGCTCGCCGCGTCGAACCCGTTGTCCACGCAGGATGACGTCGCGGCCGCCCTCACCGAGCAGAGCGGCGTCGAGACGTTCGCGATCAAGGGCGAGGACAACGACACCTACTACAAGCATCTGAACGCGGTGCTCGACCTCAAGCCGCAGGTGACGATGGACGACGGCGCCGACCTCGTGAGCGTCGTCCACACGCAGCGCGCGGACCAGCTCACGCACGTGCTCGGCGGCACCGAGGAAACGACCACCGGCGTGATCCGACTGCGCGCGATGGCTAACGACGGCGCGCTCGGCTACCCGATCGTGTCGGTCAACGACGCCGACACGAAGCATCTGTTCGACAACCGTTTCGGCACCGGCCAGTCCACGTTGGACGCCGTGATGCGCGCGACGAACCGCCTGCTCGCCGGGCGCACGGTCGTGATCGCCGGCTACGGCATGTGCGGACGCGGGGTGGCGTCGCGCGCGCGCGGTATGGGCTCGCACGTGATCGTCACCGAGGTCGACCCGACCGCGGCGCTGGAGGCCTTGATGGAGGGCTTCCGCGTGCTGCCGATGCGCGAGGCAGCCCGCATCGGCGATCTGTTCATCACGGTCACCGGCGACACGAGCGTCATCCGTCGCGAGCATATGGAACTGATGAAGGACGGCGCGATCGTGTGCAATAGCGGGCACTTCGACGTTGAGATCTCCAAGGAGGATCTGAAGGAGCTCGCGACGGGCGGTGTCCGGCGTCTGCGCGATTCCGTCGACGAGTACACGCTCGCCGACGGCCGCCGGATCTGCCTGTTGGGGGAGGGCCGCCTCGTGAACCTGGCGGCGGCCGAAGGGCACCCGGCGGCCGTGATGGATATGTCCTTCGCGAACCAGGCCCTCTCGGTCGAGTGGATGGTGCAGAACCACGCGACGCTCGAGAAGCGGGTGTATCCCGTTCCGCTGGAGATCGACAAGGAGGTCGCGCGATTGAAGCTCCGTGCGATGGATGTCCAGATCGACGAGCTCACCCCCGAGCAGGTGCACTACCTGAGCTCGTGGGAGCAGGGCACGTGAGGACAGGCTAGGGTCGAACCGATGGGCGATCTCGTTGCGATCAGGGCGAAGTTCGAGCGCTTCCCCGCGGCCATCAAGGGCGCGCTCCTATTGCGCGGCGCCGACGGGATGCCCCACCAGGTCCGCCTCGAAGCGGCGCACGCCGCGGAGCTGAGCGGGGGAACGCCGCAACCGGTCGGCGTCGAGTCGGTGGTGCTCGAGGTGTCGCCGACCCAAGAGACGTTCGTGCCGTTCGAGGTCTCGACGATGGACATGGCGGCCGGGTGGTACAGGCTGGAGTGCGACCTCGTCGTCGACGGTGACCACGAGGTGGTCCGGCCGGGCGACCGGTTCGCGATCCCGTGGCCGCGCGCGGCCGTGCGAAGAGGGCGAGTGACCATCGGGACGAAGGTGTCGAGCGTGGCCCTCGAAACGCTCGAGTGCCTCGGCGACACGATCCGGCTCGCGTTCGCGGCCGACGCTGAGCCCGCGCTCGCGCTCGGCGTGGACGGACGGCGGCACACCGTGCTGGAGCTCGAGTTCGATGAGGGGACCGGCAGGGGCGTGCTGACCGGTTACCCGGTGCTGCGGTCGGACCGAACGCTCACGATCGAGATCAAGGACGAGTCTCCTGTCGGGGTTCCGCTGCCCTAGGCAACTGCCACGGGTGGCGCGGGCGGCGCCGCCGCGGCGAGCGGACGTGCGCGGGCGCGCCACGCCGCCCCACATCCGGCCGCGGCAACCGCGCCGATCGCGATCCCGACGGACGATCCGATTTTGTTGCCGACACCGGGATCGGTCGTGCTCGTTGCGACTTGTGATCCACCCAACCTCGACGATCACCCAGGCGTCGACCATCGTGCGCCAGAACGTCTCATGGAGCGTGCCGCGGTACCCGAGGTTCGCACCGATCGCGATGGCAGCGGTGCCGGCGGCTACGCACGCGAGCAGCCGATCGACTCCCCAGGGCGATGAACGTGATCGTGATGCGGTGACCACCGTTGAAGAAGAAGTCGTCCAGCAAGCCGCCCGTGATCGAGCCGATGAGCAGCGGGCTCAGCGCGAGGCCTGCGAGCGCGACGGACTGGAACGCCAAGACACGACGAGCGCGATCGACCGGATCGACGTCGAACGAACGGTATGCATGCGCGAACGGTAGCGCGTCATGTCGGTGCGCGCCGGTAGGGTCGCGCGATGAGGGGCGCCGTGCTCGACGTGTTATTCCCGCGGTCGTGCGCGGGCTGTCGCGCGGGACCTTGGCCGTTCTGTGGCGACTGTCTTTCTCGTCTGCGCCCGATCGAGCCGCCCTGGTGCGCTCGCTGCGGGACGCCCACCGACGAACCGCAGGCAACCTGCCCTGACTGTCCGCCTCCGTCGCTCACGACCGCGCGGTCGGCCTTCGTGTACGACGGTCCTGCACGACGCGCGGTGCTGCGTCTCAAGTTCTCGGGGTGGCGCGATGTCGCATCCGCGCTCGCCGACGCGATCGCGAGCGCAGGCCGGATCCCCGACGTCGATGTCGTTACGTGGGTGCCGCTCGCGCGCGGCCGTCGCGCCGAGCGTGGGTTCGACCAGGCTCGCGCGCTCGCCGTTGCGCTCGCACGGCGCCTGGAGCGTCCGGCGCGGCGGCAGCTCCAGCGTCCGGTGGCGACGACGCCGCAGGCGCGACGCTCGGGCGCCGAACGCCGGATGGCGATGCACGGGGTGTTCCGCGCGAGCCGCCCGAGCCCGCCACGGGTGCTGCTCGTGGACGACGTCTTCACCACCGGCGCGACGATGGCTGCGGCAGCCGACGCCTTGCGCGAGGCGGGCGCGACCGAGGTCCACGCGGTTACGGCTGCCCGCTCGATCGCGCGTCGTCGCCCGGCATTGCGTGGTCCCGGCAGAACTGCCTAAGCTCAGGCGGGCTCTCGTCCGGGTCTGTGGTTGCCCGGGGATCCTCCCCGGTAGTCGATGCCAGCCGCGGGCGAAACGACCCACGTAAGGCCACCGTTGGTGGCTGAGCATGGCGCGGTTTAGATGTGAGTCCTGCCCCGGGTGACCGGGAGAGGGCGGGAGTTCGGGTGCCGTGGACGTCCAGGCGGCCGGGCAAGCGCCCCCGCAGGCGAGTGTGGGGCAAAAGACCAGGTCAGCCGGACGGGAGCCCGTCTCGTGAAGGAGGACCCGGGACATGGACATGACGTTCACGGGGCGCGGCCTGCAGGTCACTGACACCATCCGGGATATGGCCGAGCACAAGCTCGCACCGCTCGCCCGGATCGAGCCGCGGGCCACGACCCTCGATGTCGAGGTGATCAACGAGCACCATCCCCGCCCCGGCGGGCTCAAACGCGTGGAGGCTTCGTTGCGGATCCCGCGAAAGACCTTCCGCGCACATGCCGAAGCTGACGATGTGCCCGCGGCGATCGATCTGGTGCGGGCCAAGCTCGAACGGCAGCTCCGCGATCATCACGGCAAGAAGCGGCCGTTGCACCGGAAGAGTGCCATAGGATACGCCGAGACCGAGGCGCGGTCCGAGCCTTGAGCGACACCGGCCAGAGATACCGGCCAGAGATACCGGCCAGAGATACCGGCCAGAGATACCGGCCAGAGATACCGGCCAGAGATACCGGCCAGAGATACCGGCCAGAGATACCGGCCAGAGATACCGGCCAGAGATACCGGAA
>DATAPH010000080.1:0-35408 GCA_036265325.1 Actinomycetota bacterium
GCCGAGGCGATCCAGGGGTTGAAGGACCCTCGGGTCGGCTTCGTCACGGTGACAGGGGTCAAGGTCTCGCACGACCTGCACGTCGCGTGGGTGTATTACACGGTGCTCGGCGATGCGAAGGCGGCGGCCGGCACTCGTGCGGCGCTCCGCTCGGCGGCGCCGCACCTGCGCCATGAGCTGGGGCGTCAGATCCGGCTGAAGGTCACGCCCGAGCTGCGGTTCGAGCAGGACGAGGTGCCGGCCTCGGCCGAGCGGATCGACGCGCTGCTGGATCAGGTGCATGCGGATGGCGACCATGACTGAGGACCTCGAGCGAGCGGCGGCGGTCCTGCGCGAGGCAGGCGACGTCGCCATCGCGTGTCACGTCAACCCGGATGCCGATGCGCTCGGGTCGAGCCTCGGCCTGGCGCACCATCTCGTCGCTCGCGGCGCCACGGTGGTAGTGGGGTTCCCGAATCAGCCGCTCGAGTTGCCTCCGTGGGCCGCCGCGTTGCCCGGTGGAGACCTCGTGGTGCCGGTCGAGGCGTTCCCCACGGCCCCGGCAGTGATGGTGACGTGCGACTGCGCGGCGTTCGACCGTCTCGGCGTGCTCGGTGCCGCGGCCGAAGGGGCCGAGGAGCTGATCTGGATCGACCACCATCGGTCCAACGATGGTCGTGGAACGATCCGGCTTGTCGATCCCGACGCGTCGAGCACCTGCGAAGTCGTCGCGCGGCTCCTGGATGCGATCGGTGGCGACATCTCCGACGAGACCGCCATCTGTCTGTACGCAGGCCTCGTGACCGACACTGGGCGGTTCCAGTACGAGGCGGCGACGCCCGAAACGCTGCGGCTCGCTGCTCGCCTGCGCGAGCATCCGTTCGATCACTCGCATCTCTCGCAGGTGCTGTATGAGAACAACCGCTCGGCGTACCTGCACGTCTTGGGGGTGGCGATGGACCGCGCCGAGCTCGACGCCGCGGCCGAACTCGTATGGACCTATGTGCTGTGGTCGGACCTCGAGCAGGCGGGCGCCGAGTCCGGCGACGTCGACGACCTCATCGACGTGTTGCGCGCGACGCGCGACGCCGACACGGCAGCGCTGGTGAAACAGCAGCGTGACGGCCGGTTCAAGGTGAGCGTTCGCTCACGCGGGGCGCGCGACCTGAGTGCCGTCGCCGCCGCCTTCGGCGGCGGCGGCCACCGGCTCGCCGCCGGGTACACGAGCGAGGTCGGCCCGGCCGAGACGATCCGTCGTCTGCGCGCGGCCGTGATGGCGCCCGCGCCCGCTTCGTGAGCGACGAGCGCCGAGGCGCCGGTCCCGACGGCATCGCGCTGATCGACAAGCCGTCCGGCATCACGTCGCACGACGCGGTCGCCGTCGTTCGGCGCGCGCTCGGCACGAGGAAGGTCGGGCATGCGGGCACCCTCGACCCGATGGCGACCGGCTTGCTCGTGATGGGCATCGGCCGCGCGACGCGACTCCTCCGCTTCCTCGGCGACCTGACGAAGGTCTATGAAGGGACGTTTCGGCTCGGGATCGAGACCCAGACGCTCGACGCCGAGGGGACCGTGACGCGAACCGCGCCGGTCGACGTGACCGACGACGACGTCGACGCCGCGATGGCCGCGAAACTCGGTGCGAGCGCCCAGCGTCCGCCCGCGTTCTCCGCCGTCAAGGTCGGCGGCCGCACGCTGCACGCGGCGGCGCGCAAGGGAGAGGTGCTCGAGGCGCCGGCGCGCATCGTGCGGGTCGACCGGTTCGAGCGGACCTCGCGGGTGGGCGACGACGTCACCTTCGTCGCTGCGGTGAGCGGGGGGACGTACGTCCGCGTGCTCGCGGCCGACGTTGGCGACGCGCTCGGCTGCGGCGCGCACCTCACCGCGTTGCGGCGAACCGCCATCGGGCCGTTCGACGTCGTCGACGCGCGCCCGCCGAACGACCCGGGCGAGCCGTTGCCTCTCGACCGGGCCGTCGCGCATCTCCCTCGTTGTGAGCTGATCGAAGAGGAGGCGATCGCCGCATCGCACGGCAGGATCCTCGGGCCCGCGGCGATCGAGGGTCCGTACGGCGTCTACGACCCGGATGGGCAGCTCGTCGGCGTGTACCGCGACGACGGTGGCAAGGCCCGACCGCTCGTGATCATCGCGCCCGCCTAGCTCAGTCGAGCACGTGGAAGAAGACCTCGAAGGACCAGATCGCGAGCACCATCGTCCCCCCGACGACCGCGACGGTCAGCCCGATGCGCCGGGAGCTCCAGCGTTGGATCGAGATGGGCGGGCGGGCTGGCGCAAGCTCGCGGAACTCCGCGATGAGGTCGCGTGGATCTTCTTTCAGGTAGCGCTGCAGCTCCGTCGGGATGGCCATCCCCTGCGCGGCCGCGAACGCTTCGGCGACGTCGTCGGGGGTGAAGTATCGAAGCGCGGCGTCGTACACGCGAGGAGCGTCGGTCCGAAGCGCCATGACGAGCATCATGTTCGCCAGGTCGACAGCTTGCCGCCAGGGCGACGGACGAACCTCGAGACCGGACACGTCGATCACCTGGAGGTGCCCGTCGACGACCAGCATGTTCGCGGGCTTGAGATCGCGGTGTGCGAGTCCCCAGTCCCAGAGGCGTCGGACGAGTCGCATGCTCTGGTCGATGACCTCGTCGTCGACGGTTGCGTGCCCGAGGGTGTCCGCGTGATCGAAGAACTGCTCGGCGAGCAGATACTCCTGGTTGGGCGTGAGCTCGACGATCCCGTACGTGTGCGCCACCTGGAACCCCTGGTCGTCGAGCAATCGGAGCGCATAGTCCTCTTGGCCGATCAGCTGCCGCACCGACGAGAACGATGTCTCGTCCTCGAGGCGCCCGTACATGATGGTGCGTACCGTCCGGTACCAACGGTCGGATCTGACGTGGCTCGTCGCGAGGATCTTGCCGAACACGCGCGACCCGTCGTCAAGGGTCATCAACAAGGGTGTGGAGCCGCCGGAGCCCTCCGCGCCGAAGGCCTCCACGCCGGTCACCATGAGGCCAAGCTGGTCGCCGAGCGCGCGGGTGATCGCCTCGACCCGGTCGCTGGTGAGCTCGAGGTGGGCGGCGTTCCCGCCTCGTCGATACGAGACCGGGAACGCCTCAGGAGGCGCGAGCCATCCGAAGGCGAACGCCGCGACCGTGAACCCGAGCGCGAGCGAGTACGCCCCCGCGTAGAGGTAGGTCGCGCCGAGGATCGCGCGCGCGAGGATGACCAGGATCCCGAACGCCACGGCCAGGACGAACGCGCGCCGGCGCCACGGCCCGAGCGGCGCGAGCGCGAAGACCATCACCCCGAGCGTGATCGCGAGCGATGCGATCGCTGATGCAGGGAAATACCAGATGCCGCTCGTCGGCGGCACGATCACGGGGCTCGTGGGGGCGTCGAGCTTGAACTGAAGGAAGCGCGACGTCGCCAGCAGGTCGGTCGCGCCGATCGCGATGATCGCGACGAACCCGTGGCGGAGCCGGAGGAACGCCAGGAGCACGACCGCCATCCCGACCCGCAACACGATGATGCCGGTCTTGGTCGCGAACCAGTTGAGCACCTTCGCGATCGACACGATCGGCTCGTGCTGGAATCGGGCGAACCACGCGAGGAGCCCCGCCGGCGGGTCCGACCCGAATGCGGCGACCATCACGAACCCGAGCAAGATCACGACGACCAGGATCGCGACGATGCGCGGCCACCACGGCGCCTTCGGCAGAGGAGGCGTTTCGCCGGAGGGACGCCTGTGGACACCGCGATGGCCGACGACGTACGCCTCACGCGCCCGGCCCGCGCCCGGCTCGGATCCGCCTCCCACCGGTCGATGGTAGCCCAGGCATACGGGTTGGCCGTTCGACTAGCCTGCCCGCGATGCAGGTCCTCTATGGCGTCGAAGCGTTGCCGCTGGATGATGCGCTCAGCGTCGTCACCGTCGGCTTTTTTGACGGCGTCCACCTCGGGCACCAGGCCGTGTTCCGTCGGGTGGTCGAGGAGGCGGCCGCGCGCGGCGTGCGGGGCGTGGCGATCACGTTCGACCGCCATCCTCGCGAGGTGCTATCGCCCGGCGACCAGCCGCGATTGCTCACAACGGTCGAGCGCAAGGCTTCGCTGATCGAGGCCGCCGGCATCGACGTGTTGATCGTGCTGGCCTTCGACCGGGACTTCTCGATGATCCCCGCCGAGACGTTCGTGTCCGAGACCCTGGTTGACGGCGTCCACGCCGTGCACGCTGCGATGGGCGCGAACTTCACGTTCGGGTTCAAGGCGCGCGGGACGATGGCGACGCTGCCCGACCTCGGCGCGCCGTTCGGGCTGACGGCCGAAGCCGTACCGCTGGTCGAGATCGACGGCCGAACCGTGTCGTCGACGTCGATCCGAGATGCGCTCGCCGAGGGAGACCTGAGCTGGCCACTCGAGGCGCTCGGCCGGCGGTTCGTCCTCGACGGCGAGGTGGTCACCGGGCACGGACGGGGCAAGGGCCTCGGGTATCCAACCGCGAACCTCCGTACCTGGCCACGGCTGCTCCTGCCCGGCCAGGGCATCTACGCCGGCGTCGCGGAGCACAGGAGCCGACGGTACCGGACCGCCTTCGACGTGGGCACGAATCCGACGTTCGGGGTCGAGCCGTTGCACGTCGAGGCATTCCTACTCGACTACGACGGGCCCGACCTTCCAGGGGAGCCGCTGTCGATCGAGTTCTGGGCACGGCTGCGCGATGAGGAGCGTTATGAGGACATCGAGGCGCTCGTGGACGCGATCGAGGCGGACGTCGTCCGGACCCGGGACGAGGTTCCCGCGGAGGCGCTTTCGGAGCGCCTCGGACGGCCCTGACCTGCACTGGTAGCCTTGTGCCCGAACATGACGCTGACCAAAGAAGCCAAGACCGCCATCATCACGGAGCACGCCCGGTCGACGGGCGACACGGGCTCCGCCGAGGTGCAGATCGCGGTGCTGACCAGGCGCATCGCGGACCTGACCGAGCACCTCAAGCTGCACAAGCACGACCACCACAGCCGCCGCGGCCTGCTGATGCTCGTCGGCCGCCGCCGCCGGCTGCTGGAATACCTCAAGCGCGAGGACATCGCCCGGTACCGCGACATCGTCGCGAACCTGGGCCTCCGTCGCTGAGGCAGTGCCTGTGGGGCCCCTTCGGGGGCCCGTTCCACACCCAGGGGGGTGATGTCCGAAGCCCAAGCCCGGCCCCGAGGGAGGCCAACCCGACGCCGGTCGGTTCTCAGTCGCGAGTCCCCGCAGCCATGCGGTTCGGAGGCTCACCACTGACAACCGGCCGCCGCCCTCACTCATGAAGCCGGCGCGCGTCGCGCGCCACTGAGTCCAAGGAGGACCCGACCGGATGGTCACTGAGATGTCGCGCCCCATCGGCGCGCACGACCTGACGATGCAGACTGGCAAGCTCGCGAAGCTCGCCGACGGCGCCGTCGTCGTTACCTACGGACAAACCCAGGTGCTCGCCACCTGCGTCCGTTCCAAGCCCCGCGAGGGGATCGACTTCTTCCCGCTCACGATCGACGTCGAAGAGCGGGCGTATGCCGCGGGCAAGATCCCGGGCTCGTTCTTCCGGCGTGAGGGCCGGCCGGGCGAGACCGCGATCCTCACCGCGCGCCTGATCGACCGCCCGCTGCGGCCCACCTTCAAGGAGGGGTTCCGCGACGAGGTGCAGGTCGTCTGCACCGTGTTGTCCGTCGACATGGAGAACCCGTACGACATCCCCGCGATGAACGCGGCTGCGTGCGCTGTCGGGCTCGCCGGGCTGCCGTTCGACGGCCCGGTCGCCGCGGTGCGCCTCGGCCTGATCGACGGCACGTGGCAGGTCAACCCGACCTACCTCGAGACCGAGGATGCGACGTTCGACATCGTGATCGCCGGCTCGAAGGCCGACGACGGTGGCGTCGACATCCTGATGATCGAGGGTGAGGCGCCGACCAACACGTGGCCGCTGCTGTCGGGCGGCGCGCTCGCCCCGACCGAGGAGGTCGTCGCCCAGGGCCTGGAGGTCGCCAAGGCCGAGATCGCGAAGATCATCGCGTTCCAGGAGGAGTTCCTGGCGGCCGCCGGCGTCCAGGAGATGGCGTTCGAGCCCACGCCGCTGTACGGCGAGGACATCTGGAACGCCGTGTGGACCAACTTCGCCGGCAAGCTCGAGGCCGCGATCGTGCCCGACAAGCAGGCGCGCGACGAGGCGTTCGGCGCCGTGAAGGAAGAAGCGAAGGCGCACCTGGCCGAGACCCTTGGCGAGGACGCGCTCGACGAACGTGGACAGGAGTTCTCGGCGGCGTGGAAATCGCTGCAGAAGAAGGTCATGCGCCGCCGCGTGATCGAGCAGGGCGTACGCCTGGACGGCCGCGGTGCGACCGACATCCGGCCGCTGTCGGCGGAGGTCGGCGTGCTGCCGAGGGCCCACGGCTCGGCGCTGTTCAGCCGGGGTGAGACCCAGGTGCTCAACGTGACGACGCTCGGCATGCTCCGGATGACCCAGATGATCGACACGCTCGATCCCGAGGACACCAAGCGCTACATCCACCACTACAACTTCCCGCCGTACTCCACCGGGGAGACCGGCCGCGTCGGTTCGCCGCGCCGCCGGGAGATCGGCCACGGTGCGCTCGCCGAGCGCGCCCTCATCCCGGTCGTGCCGCACGAAGAGGAGTTCCCGTACGCGCTCCGGCTCGTGAGCGACGTCATGTCGTCGAACGGGTCGACGTCGATGGCGAGCGTCTGCGGTTCGACCCTGTCGATGATGGACGCCGGCGTGCCGCTCAAGGCGCCGGTGGCCGGCATCGCGATGGGCATGATCGCCGACGGCGGCAAGTTCGTGACGCTGACCGACATCCTCGGCGCGGAGGACGCGCTCGGCGACATGGACTTCAAGGTCGCCGGCACCGAGGAGTTCGTCACCGCGATCCAGCTCGACATGAAGGTCGCGGGGATGCCGGCCGACGTGCTCGCTGCGGCTCTGCAGCAAGCGAAGGACGCACGGCTGAAGATCCTCGACGTCATGCTCGACGCGATCCCCGAGCCGCGCGCGGAGGTGAACGCCAACGCGCCGCAGATCATCACGATCCAGATCCCGGTCGACAAGATCGGCGAGGTGATCGGCCCCAAGGGAAAGAAGATCAACGAGATCATCGCGATGACCGGCGCCGAGATCAACATCGAGGACGATGGCACGGTGTTCATCGGGTCCAGCGGCGGCGAGGGCGCCGACGAGGCGGCTCGCATGATCGACGAGATCGCGAACCCGCGTCCGGTTCTGGTGGGGGAGACCTACGAGGGCCGCGTCGTGAAGACCACGACGTTCGGCGCATTCGTCAACCTTGTCCCCGGCCGCGACGGTCTGGTGCACATCTCGAAGCTCGGGAAGGGCAAGCGCCTCTCGAGCGTCGAGGAGGCCGTGCGGGAAGGCGACGACCTGACCGTGCTCGTCGAGGACATCGATCCGCAGGGCAAGATCAGCCTCAAGCCGGTCGGTCCCGAGTGGGAGGCGCCGGAAGGCGCCGAGAGCTCGGGGGACGGCGGCGGCGAGCGGCGCGATCGCGGCGGCTCGCGTGACCGCGAGCGTCGGCCGCAGCGGCAAGGCAAGCGGTTCCGCGACAGTGACGGTGGGAACGGCGGCAGCGGTAGCGGCGGCGACCGCAGCGACACCTGACCTCGATGTCGATCACGCGCACCGAGTTCACCTCGGGTCTGCGTGTCGTGACGGAGCGGATGCCTGGCGTCCGCTCCGTCTCGATCGGCGTCTGGGTGCTCGCCGGCTCCCGCGACGAGCGCCCGGCGATCAGCGGGCACTGCCACTTCCTGGAACATCTGTTGTTCAAAGGCACCGACCGGCGGACGGCGCTGCAGATCGCGGAGGACTTCGACGCGGTCGGCGGCGACGTCAACGCGTTCACCGCCAAGGAGTACACCTGCTACTACGCACGGGTACTCGACCGCGATCTCGAGATGGCGGTCGACCACCTGGTCGACATGCTGCAGCACTCGACGATCGCGTCGACCGACCTCACGGCCGAGACCGACGTGATCTTGTCCGAGATCGACATGCACGAGGACTCACCGGAGGATCTAGTGCACGACGTGTTCACCGAGGCGCTGTGGCCAGGGCATCCGCTCGGGCGCCCGATCCTCGGGACGAAGGATCGCATCAAGGCGTCGACCCGGGCGTCGGTGCGTGGGTTCTACCGGCGCCACTACGTGCCGGGACGGATGGTCGTGTCGGTCGCCGGCAACGTCCGGCACGAGAAGCTGCTCGCGATGCTCGGCGACCGGATGGAGGTCGGGAAACCACTCGGGCCGCGCGGTCGCTCCGCCATGCTGCTTCGGTCGACCGCCCGTGCACCGAAGCCGTCGGGCCACGACGCGATCAAACGCAAGCCCGTCGAACAGGCCCACATCGTGTACGGGACCAACGGGCTGCCGCGCACCGATCCCGACCGGTTCCCGTTCCTCATCGTGAACACCGTGCTGGGTGGCGGGATGTCGTCGCGGCTGTTCCAGGAGATCCGCGAGAAGAGAGGGCTCGCGTACACCGCGTACAGCTACCACTCGCAGTACACGGAGGCGGGGGTGTTCAGCGCGTACGCCGGCACGACGCCCGCGCGCGCCGACGAGGTGATCCGCCTGATGCGTTCGGAGATCGCGAACGTCCGCGAGGGCGGCATCACCCCTGAGGAGTTCGATCGGGCGAAGCGGCACGTGCTCGGCTCGACGGTGCTCTCGCTCGAAGACCCGGGGAGCCGGATGTCCCGCCTCGGGAAGTCCGAGGTCGCGCACGGCGAGATCCTCACGCTGGACGAGACCCTTGCGCGCGTGCGCGCCGTGACGTTCGACGATGCGAACGAGGTGGCGAAGCGGGTACTGTCGCAGCCGATGACGCTCGCGGTCGTGGGGCCCAAGAGCATGAAGGGGTTGCGCGGGGTCCACGCGTGATCCGGGTCGGGGTCCTCGGGGCCGCCGGCAGGATGGGTCGCGAAGTCAGGGACGCCGTCGCGTCGGCCGCCGACCTGGAGCTCGTTGCGGCCGTCGATCCCGATCACGGCGGTGAGGATGCGCATGGCGTGGCGATCGCCGCGACGATCGAGGCGCTCGCCGACGCCGACGTTGCGGTGGACTTCACCCACCCATCGGCCGTCATGCAGAACATCCGCTGGTGTCTCGCGCACGGCGTCCATGCGGTCGTCGGCACGACGGGCATCTCGCCTCAGGATCTCGACGAGGTTCGTTCGGTCGCGGACGACGCCGACGCCAACGTCGTCGTCGCACCGAACTTCGCGCTCGGCGCCGTCCTGTTGCTGCGGTTCGCCGCCGAGGCCGCGCGATTCTTCGACGCCGCCGAGGTGATCGAGCTGCATCACGACGGCAAGGCCGACGCGCCGAGCGGCACCGCGTTGGCGACCGCGCGAGCGATCAACGCCGCGCGCGCGGGGGACTGGTCCGCCCCGGACGCGATCGGCGCCGATCCGAGTGCCCGGGGCGCGGATGTCGACGGCGTTCGGGTGCACGCGATTCGGCTGCCGGGCCTCGTCGCCCATGAAGAGGTGTTGTTCGGTGGCCCGGGACAGGTCTTGACGCTTCGTCATGACGCGACGGATCGGTCGGCGTTCATGCCGGGAGTCCTCCTGGCCGTCCGCTCGGTCGCGGACCGGCCCGGTCTGACCGTCGGGCTCGACGCGCTGCTCGACTGAGGGCCCCCGCGCTGCCGATAGGCTGGGCGGGGTGAGCGACCTGTTCTTCCGCGCGATCGTGCCCGACGAGGTCGACGACTTCTTCGCGGCGCTCGCTGTCGCGTTCTCCGATCCGCGGCCCGACCCCGAAGAGGTCGAGACCGACAAGAAGGTGGTCGAGGTCGACCGAACGTTCGCGGCCTTCGAGGACGACCGCATCGTCGGGTGCGCCGGCGTCTACACGCAGCAGATGGTGGTGCCGGGTGGCGCCCGCGTTCCGACCGCCGGGGTGACCATGGTCGGCGTGGTGCCGACGCACCGTCGTCGCGGCATCCTTCGCGAGCTGATGGTCATGATGCTCGACCAGGCGGCCGAGCGGGGCGAGGCGATGGCGTCGTTGTTCGCGTCGCAAGCGGCGATCTACGGACGCTTCGGATTCGGACATGCGGCGCACCATCTCGAGTTCGACATCTCCTTGGATCGCCTCGCGTGGGCCGAGGGGACCGAGCCGACGGGCACGGTGACGTTGCATCAACGGGCCGACGCCTTACCGGTCATGCGTCGGGTCTATGACCGCGCGATCGACGGGCGACCTGCGGCTTTGGAGGTCGACGACCGATGGATGGACGTCGGATTCTGGGAGTCGAAGAAGGACGACGAACGCGTCTTCTACGCGATCCATGAGGATGACGCCCGCACGCCGGACGCGTTCGCGATGTACGGCATCAAGCACGAATGGCCGCGAGGGCTCCCGAGCTCGGAGGTCAAGCTGAAGCGGTTCGTCGCGACGACCCCCGAGAGCCACATCGGGATGTGGCGATACCTGTGCTCGATCGACCTGATGGCACGCGTGAAGGCCGATCTTCGGCCGGTCGACGAACCGTTGCAGTGGCTCGTCGACGAGCCGCGTGCGCTTCGGCCGCATCTCGAGGACGGGTTGTTCCTTCGGCCGGTCGACGTTGCGGCCGCGTGGTCGGCGCGCGGATACGTCGGGAGCGGCTCGCTCGTCGTGGAGGTGGATGACGCATTCCGCCCCGAGGCGGCCGGCACGTTCCTGCTCGAGGTCGATGACGGGCTCGGCGCGTGTACGCGGACCGATCGCGAGCCGGATCTGCGCTGCACTGCCCATGCGGTGGGATCGACGTACGTCGGCGGCGTGACGTGGACGACGCTCGCCGGAGCGAACCGAGTAGACGAGATGACGCCGGGGGCGTTGGCGCGTGCCGACGGGCTGTTCAGGTGCGACGTCGCGCCGTGGCCGGCCTTCTACTTCTAGACGGTTGCCCACGCGGCGCGAGGTCAGGTCGCTCGGCGCGGCGCCGACCGTGCTGGCGATCGTCCGTTCACACGCCTGCGGGCAGCCGCAGCTCGTCCACGGTGATCGTGCCGTCGTCGGCGCGCGTGATCAAGAGCCCCTCGCATTCGCGCATCGGCTCGCCCGTTCGGCCGGTGAGCCCGGCGGCGGCGCGCTCGACGAACGGCGTATGGCTGATCGCGAGCCCGATCCCATCGTCGGGGATCTGGTCCAGAAGAGCCCGGACGCCGGCGGCCATGCCCTCCGGCGAGCCGCCGCTCGCATCCTGGCCCGCGAGGCCCGGGATCACCGCATGACCGGGGGGCAGCGGCTGACCGGCGCCTCGCAGGATCCACGCGGCGGTCTCGGCGGCACGCTCGGCGGGTGACACGAACACGGCGTCGTAGCGGACGCCTCGAGCGCGGCCGACGTCCTCCGCGAGCGCTCGTCCGCGCGCGGACAACGCGTCGCGTTCGGCTTCGCGGGGCGCGTGCCGCCGCAGTTCCAGCTGTTCCAACACGGCCTCCCGTGCGTATGGCGTTTCCGTTCGGACCCCGTCCGGCCTGAGGGGCTCGCGTATCATGCCGCATCCATGCGCGCCCGAAGCCTGCTCCCCCTGCTCGTCCCGCTCGTGCTCCTCGCCGCTGTGGCCTGTACGAACGACAGCTCGACCGGCACAGTGGTGGCCTCCAGCGTCCCCGTAAGCGCGCCACCCACGACCACGACGGACGTGTCCATCGTGCCGGGGGAGTGGACGTACGAGTACCTCGGCGTGAGGGCCAGCTTCGATTGGAAGGAAGGGAGCGCGGCGACCCTCCACGTGAAGAATGGCAGCGACAACCCCGTCGGGGCCCCCGACGTGTACATCGTGACGAAGGACCAGCGGCACGTGGACGGAAGAGCGGCCGGCGCCGCAGCGCTCGATCCAGGTGAGTCGGGCGACTACACGATCACCTTTCCGGGCGGTCTGACGGTCAACGACCTCGGTCTCGTCGTCCTCACGTTGGGCGACGTCAACTGGGGCGCGCTCGGGCCCAAGGTCGTCCAGCACTAGCGGTTCGGTTGCCGGTAGAAACCCACCCTGCCTAGCGTGGCGACCATGAAGCGACGCCCGATCTCCGTCCGTTGGATCGCGCTTGCGGGCGCGATCGTCGTCGCGCTTCAGCTTGCAGCCCCCATCGCCGCGCAGGCCGCGACCGGCTCGATGTTGACCCTCCAAGCGAAGCCGGCGAAGGCCGCCGTCGGCGATCGGATCCATCTGTCCGGCACGCTGATGTTCGTTGACGCCTCGTCGAGCGCCGGCCAGACGATCTCGCTGACCCGCGACGACGCAGCCGGAAGCCATCCCCTTCCGGACGTCGTCACGAACCCTGACGGGATATACCGCGCCGATGACACGGTCGACGTCGCCGGGCAGGTCACGTACGACGCGTCCTTCGCCGGCACAACCGACGACGACCCGGCGACCGCGAGCGACTCCGTGTCGGTCGCGAAGCTCGCCTCGCACGTGTCGCTCGCCGTCAGCGCACGAACCGTCACCTTCGGGACGTCGGTGCATCTGACGGCGCACCTCGGCGGCGGCACCGCCACGCGGACGCTCTCGATCTACGCCAAGCCCGTCGGCGGAAGCGAGACGCTGGTCCGCGAGGCCGACGTCGGCCGACGCCGCGACCTGCACGCAACGTTCACGCCGTCGAAGGACACGAGGTTCGTCGCTCGGTACGACGGAGACCTCGCACACCGGGCCGGCGATGACGAGGTCGGCACCCGTGTTCGTGTGATCGTGCGCGCGGAACTGACGAAGGCCGTTGCGAGGTCGGGGAGATACCACATCTATCGGCGCGGGTCGCGCGCCACGTGCATCGCCCGCGTGGTCCCGAACCACAAGGGCTTCGCCGTTCGTGCCTTGCTGCAGATGTTCACGAACGGGCGGTGGCGGAGGTCGGCCGCGCGACCGTTCCGGCTGAACGCCTCCAGCGTGATCGGCTTCGCGATCCGCGGATCCCGCAACGTGAATTTCCGCGTGCGCGTGTCGTTGCCGACGCATCGCGACCATCTCGGCGACACGTCGCCGTGGCGATACCTCCGGTTCCGGTAGCGCCGGCGTCAGCGGCTGACGGGCTCGCCCTCGCCCGCCTGCCGGCGCGCCAAGACGAACAGCAGATCGCTCAGCCTGTTCAGGTAGACGCGAACCGCGGGGTTCGGCGCACGGTCGGCGCGCTCCAGCACTACCACCGCCCGCTCGGCTCGGCGCACGATCGAGCGCGCCAGGTCGATCGCAGCGCTCGCCGGGTTCGCCCCGGGCACGATGAATACCTGCGGCAACGGGCGTTCGGCGACGAACGCATCGATCCGCGCTTCCAGCGCGATCACCATCTCGTCGGTCACGAGCGAGACGCCCGGTTCCAGGCGATCGCGTTCATCCGGGTTGGTCGCGAGGTCGGCGCCGACCACGAACAGCTCGCGTTGCAGGGCCAACACGTCGGCCGCGATCGCGTCATCGTCGGTCAGCGCCCGCGCGAGTCCGAGCGCGGCGACGGCCTCGTCGGTCGTGCCGTACGCCTCCGTGACGAGGTCGTCCTTGCCGACGCGCCCGCCGAACAGCAACCCCGTCGTGCCGTCGTCGCCGGTCTTCGTGTAGATGCGCGGCATGGGCGGCTAGCATAGGGCCCGTCCGGCGGGCGCCTCGCGGTGTGCGCCGGGGAAGGAGGCCTCCTCACGATGACCGGCACGTTCGGCTCCCTCGTCACCGCGATGGTCACCCCGTTCAGAGCCGACCACGGGCTCGACCTCGATCGGGCGCAGGAGCTTGCCGCCTGGCTCGTCGCGAACGGCTCCGATGCGGTGGTCGCCGCCGGATCGACGGGAGAATCGCCCACCCTCACGCACACGGAGAAGATCGAGCTGTTCCGCGCGGTCGCCGAGGCGGTGCGCGGCAAGGGCAAGATGATCGCGGGCGTCGGGACGTACTCGACCGCGGAGACGCTCGAGCTCGCGGAGGCCGCCGCGGGTGTCGGCGCCGACGGGCTGCTCGTCGTGACGCCGTACTACAACAAGCCGCCGCAGCGCGGGCTCACCGCGCACTTCACCGCCGTCGCCGACGCCACCGACGTGCCGGTGATCCTGTACAACATCCCGGGCCGTACGGCGTTGCGGATCGAGGACGACACGTTGCTCGAGCTCGCGAGCCACCCCAGCATCGTCGCGGTGAAAGACTCGACCGGCGACTTCCAATCGGTGTCGCGCTTGATCGCCCAGTCGCCCGACGGGTTCGAGATCTATTCGGGCGATGACTGGGCCGCGTTCGGGTATGCGTGCTTGGGCGCGGTGGGCGTCGTGAGCGTCGCGAGCCATCTCGTCGGAAGCCAGATCCATCAGATGCTCGATCTGATCTCCTCGGGCGACGTGCCGGCCGCGCGGAAGATCCACGAGGAGCTCACCCCGCTGTTCAACGCGCTTTTCATCACGTCCAACCCGATCCCGGTCAAGGCCGCGCTGGACATGCTCGGCCGCGGCGCCGGGCCCACGCGCCTGCCGCTCGTTGCCGCCACCGCGCAGGAGTCCATCCGGATCCGCGCCGCCCTCGAGGACGCCGGTCTCCTTGCCTGACGCGGACTGCCGGCTCATCTTCCTCGGTGGCATCGGGGAGGTCGGCCGGAACATGGCGTGCCTCCAGGTCGGCGGCCGCCTGCTGATCATCGACGTCGGCTTGTCGTTCCCGTCGGCGGATATGCCGGGGATCGACCTGGTGTTGCCGGACATGGAGTTCGTCCGTGACCGCGCCGACGCCGTCGCCGCGGTCGTCCTGACCCACGGACACGAGGACCACGTCGGCGCGCTGCCATACCTCCTGCGAGACCTGGGACGTCCGGTGCCGGTCATCGGATCGGCGTTCACGCTCGAACTGCTCCAGGGCAAGCTCGAGGAGCACGAGGTGACGGGGCTCGCGGACCGGATCGTGGCCGAGCCAGGCGGATCGCTCGAGATCGACGGGTTCTCGATGCGGTTCTTCCATGTGACGCACTCGATCCCCGACGGGTTGGCGGTCGCGGTCGACACCCCGGTGGGCACCGTCCTGCACACCGGCGACTTCAAGCTCGATCCGACGCCGATCGACGGCTTCGCCACCGACCTGCACGGCTTCGCCGAAGAGGCCGGGCGCGGCGTGCACGTCCTGCTGTCGGACTCGACCAACGCCGAGGAGCCGGGCCACAGCATGAGCGAGCGCAGCGTCGGACCGATCCTGCGCGACATCGTCGCGAACGCGCCGGGGATCGTCGTCGCGGCGTGCTTCTCGAGCCACATCCATCGGATCCAGCAGATCGTCGACGCCGCGATCGCCGACGGCCGCGTCGTGACGTTCCTCGGCCGGTCGATGCAGAACTCCGTCGCGGCCGCACGCCGGCTCGACATCCTGCGCCTGGACGACCGCGACGTGATCGACATCTCCGAGGTCGACGCGCTCGACCCGGGCCGCGTCGTGATCATCTGCACGGGGAGTCAGGGCGAGCCGTACTCGGCGCTCAGCCTGATGGCCGCCCGTGAGCACAAGTGGGTCAAGCTCTCCGAAGGGGACACGGTGGTCCTGTCGTCGAGCTTGATCCCGGGGAACGAGCCTGCGATCCACCGCGTCGTCGACGCGCTGTACCGAAGCGGCGCCGACGTGTTCCACATGCCGTCCGACCCTGTCCACGCGAGCGGGCACGCGGCACAAGAAGAGCTCCGGCTGCTGCTGTCGCTCGTGCGTCCCCGGTGGTTCATCCCCGTGCACGGCGAGCGCCGGCATCTGCAACACCACGCGCGCTTGGCCGAGGAGGTCGGCATCCCACGGTCGAACATCCTGATCTGCGAGGACGGCGATGTGATCGAGATCGGGGAGCGCGTCGCGAAGGGCGAGCGCGTCCGCGCGGGCATGACGTTCGTCGACGGGCTCGGCATCGGTGACATCGGCGGGGAGGTGCTTCGCGACCGGCGCAAGCTCGCCGGCGACGGCGTCGTCGTGGTCGTCGTGACCGTCGACGCGCAGTCGGGCGAGCTCGTCGGTGGCCCGGACGTCGTGAACCGGGGATTCGTCCACGAGGAGACCTCCGGCGACATCCTGGAGGAGGCCCGGCGCAGGGTGATCCAGGCGTTCGAAGAGTCGGCCGACGCGCACGTCACTGACCCATCTGCGTTGCAGCAGAACATCAGGCGGGTGTTGAAGCGCTACTTCGTCGAGGTCACGCAGCGCAAGCCGGTGATCCTGCCGGTGATCATGGAGGCGTGATACCCCGAGCCTCCTTGCCACGGCCCTCTGACACGTCAGACTGACCTCCCCATGGCCACGAAGACTTCCCCCTCGCGGCGTTCCAGCCGCGCGTCCAGCAAGCGCCGCAGCACTTCTTCTTCGCATCGCAAGCGTCCGGCCCGCCGCACGCCCGCGAAGAAGAAGGCGCCGCCGAAGACCCCGGTCCATAAGATCCTGTCGCCGCACGCCCGTGACGCGCTCGGCATCTTCCTGTGCGTCCTGGCGCTCGTGGCCGTGCTCGGCCTGTGGTTCGACGCTGCCGGCCCGGTCGGAGACTTCCTCGGGTGGGCGTTCCGCGCCGCGTGGGGCGTCGCGGCGATGACCTTCCCGGTGATCGGGATCTACTGGGGGATCCTGCTGCTGCGCGACACCGCCCGCGAGGAACGCGTCCGGATGTTCATCGGGTTCACCGTGCTCGGTCTCGGCATCCTGGGGCTGCTGTCGCTACTCGGAGGGAACCCGGCCGTGACCGCCGGGTACGACGCGGTCGCTCACGCCGGCGGCGTCGTCGGCGCGTTGGTGGCGCACCCGTTGTCGAGCGTCGTCTCGCCGATCGGTGCAGCGATCGTCTGCCTCGGCTTCGCGATCCTCGGCGCCTTGATCTTCACGGGCACGCCGATCGCGACGGTGTGGGCGGCGCTCCGCAGCTTCTTCACGGCCGCCGACGTGGAAGAGACGGCGGCCCCGCAGGAAGACGAGGCCGCGCAGATCGGGTTCGATACCGCGCCGGCCGCTGCGGCCGATGCACCGGCGCCGAAGAAGGAGCGGCTCCGCCACTTCAAGGAAGCGTTCGGCCTGGCGGTGCCGGAGGACGGCGATGTCGTGTCCGTGCCGGAGGCCGCGTGGGAGCAGCCGGACGAAGACGAGCCGACGCTCGACGCGGACGAAGACGACGAGACATACGACTTGGACGAAGGCGCGGACGAGGGAGAGGTTGCCGCGGCGCCCGCACGAGGCCGTGCTGCGGTCCCCGCCGATGGCTCCTACCAGCTGCCGCCGCTCGACCTGCTGCGCGAGGCGCCACCCAGCAACGCCGACAACGCCGATCAGGCCCAGATGCAGGAGGCGCTCGAGCGCACCCTTCGCACGTTCGGTGTCGACGCGCACGTCACCGGCGCCCACCGCGGGCCGACCGTCACGATGTACGAGGTCGAGGTCGCGGCCGGCACGAAGGTCAATAAGGTGCTCGCGCTGTCCAGCGACATCGCCTACGCGCTCGCCACACCCGACGTCCGCATCCAGGCGCCGATCCCCGGCAAGTCGGCGATCGGGATCGAGGTGCCGAACAAGCACCGCGACTTCGTGATGCTCGGCGACATCCTTCGCTCGCCCGCGGCGCGCGAGGCCACGCATCCGCTGGAGGTCGCCCTCGGCAAGGATGTCCACGGCCGCGCGCGTCTGGTGAACCTCGCGACGATGCCGCACGTGCTGATCGCAGGAGCGACCGGGGCCGGCAAGTCGAGCCTCGTGAACTCCTTCATCACGTCGCTGCTGGCGCGCACCTCGCCCGATGACGTGCGCCTCGTGCTCGTCGACCCCAAGCGCGTCGAGCTGAGCCACTTCGCGGAGGTGCCGCACCTGCTGTCGCCCGTGATCGTGCACCCGAAGCGAGCGACCGAGGCGCTGCAATGGATCGTCCGCGAGATGGAGAACCGCTACGAGACGCTCGCCACCGTCGGCGTTCGCGACATCGACGGGTACGAGGAGGGGCTCCGAGACGGCACCCTGCGCATCCCGCTCGGCATGGACGACCGGTACGAGCACATGCCCTACATCGTGGTCGTGATCGACGAGTTGGCCGACCTGATGATGGTCGCGCCGCGCGACGTCGAGGACGCGATCTGTCGGATCGCGCAGATGGCGCGCGCGGTCGGCATCCACCTCGTGGTCGCGACGCAACGGCCGAGCGTCGACGTCGTCACCGGGCTGATCAAGGCGAATATCCCGTCGCGCATCGCGCTGATGACGTCCTCGCAAGCCGACTCTCGCGTCGTCCTCGACATGAACGGGGCCGAGAAGCTGGTCGGCCACGGCGACATGCTCTTCGCGCCGGCGTCGGCGTCAAAACCGGTCCGTCTGCAAGGCGCCTGGGTCACGGAGCAGGAGATCCAGGGCATCACGGACTTCATCCGAGGGCAGCGCGAGGTTTCGTACGACCACACGGTCGAAGGGATGGGCCTGCCGCTCACGGACGCCGAGCTGCACGGCGGGGGCGGACTCGGCAGCGACGACGACCTGCTCGAGCAGGCGGCCGATCTGGTGATCCGCTCCCAGCTCGGCTCGACGTCGATGCTGCAACGCAAGCTCAAGGTCGGCTTCGCGCGCGCCGGTCGCTTGATGGATCTCCTCGAGGAACAAGGTATCGTCGGCCCGTCGCTCGGCTCGAAGGCCCGCGACGTGCTCATCACGCCTGAGGAGTGGGAAGAGCGCCGCAGCGCCTGAGCGCTACAGCGCGCCGACGCGGCGTGCGACCTGGAACATCGTGTCGGCGTGCTGCTGCGGGTCGATCATGATCGTTCCTGCAGCGCCGACCTGTGCCTGCCAGTACCGGTAGATCTGCTCGTGGGACCAGCCACGAGCGAGCCCGCTCCGGACGTTCCGCACCATCTCGGAACCGGGCCAGATCGACTCCGGGGCGACCAGGAAACCGCCGCGCGTGCCGTCGATCGAGAGCCAGAACGCGCCGATCAGCCCCCAGCTCTCGTCGTCGCGCGCGCCCGAGATCAGCAGGAATCGGACGGGGCCCTCGGCGAGTGCGTCGGGCGCGATGATGCGATCGCGCAGGGCGGCGAGCGGCGACTCGTTGTGGTGCAGCTCATCATCACGTGCTCGCACGCGCCCCCCCGGCTCGAACGTCAGAACGTCTCTCCGACGGCGATGCTACGGGTCGCACGGGTCTCGCCGCACCTTGCGGACGGCTGTATCCACCGGCCGCGAGGTCGTGCCTCGGGCCTAGGCCCTGCGCCGGGTCCGCTGCGTGACCGCCAGACGCGCGACGACCTCGTCCTCCATCATCTCCTCGGTTTCGCGGAACCCGAGTGACCCGTACAGCCGTCGCGCGACGTCGTTGACCGGCAGATACGTGAGGACGATCTCGCGACACTCGGGTTTCGCGCGGAGCGCCTCGATCATCGCGACGAGCGCGGCGCGCCCGTAGCCGCGCCGCTGGTATCGCTTGTCGATCTGGAACCCGCCGATCCAGTAGCTTCCGTCCACCGCCGAGCGGGCCCACATCATGAACCCGACGATCTCGCCGTCGGCACGGATCGCGATCGGCTGCCACGTCATCTCGAGCAGGGAGGTCGCGAGGTACAAGGCGACGTCGCCGACGAATGCCCGCTGGTCGCGCGCCACTCGAAGGTCCAGGAGCGGGCGGCGGTCGGCCGGCGTCACGTCGTGCAACGTCACGGCGCCGAACGATCCGAAGACCGGCGGCCCCGATTCTCGCAGCCGCACGTAGCCGACATGGTCGCGCCACCCGCCGTCGAGGAACAGGTATCGGGGCGAGCGTGACCGCGGCTCGAAGCCGAGCGAGCGGATGAGCTGCACCGAGGCCACGTTCTCGGGCCGGACGTTCGCCTCGAGCCGGTGCAGGTCGAGCTCGTCGAACGCATAGCGCACGGTGAGCTCGAGCCCCTCGCGCAGGTACCCCTTGCGCGTATGTGGCGTGAAGGCGTAGTAGCCGAGGAAGGCGCTCTGGAACGAGCCGCGCACGATCGTCGACACGTTCGCCGCGCCCACGATCGCGCCGTCGGCCTCCCGGCAGATCAGGAAGCACGCCTGGTCTGCTCGCCGCGCGCGGCGCAGATACCCCTCGAACGCCTCGGGCGTGTCCGGCGCCTGAACCCACACACCGTGCAGGCGCCGCGAGCGCCGAGCGGCGGCGACGAACGGCGCCGCGTCCTCGGCTGCCGGGTGGCGGATGACGACTCGGTCGCTGCGCGCGAGGGCGCGGGTCATCGGCGCGTGCCGGCGCGCACGAACGCTTCTTCGATCACCCGCTGGGCGGCGGCGAGGTCCTCGAACCCGTCGGTCTCGACCGCGTGGCCCTCGAGGTCCTTGTACACCTGGAAGAAGTGCTCGATCTCGTCGAGCAGCGGCTTGGGGATCCCGGCGAGCCCCTCCACGTGCGACCACATCGGATCGCGCAGCGGCACGCACAGGACCTTCTCGTCCTCGCCCTTCTCGTCGGTCATCCGGAACATCCCGATCGGTCGGACGCGGATCCGGCAGCCGGGGAAGGTCGGCTCCCCGACGAACACGAGGGCGTCGAGCGGATCCCCGTCGCCGCCGAGCGTCCCGTCGATGTACCCGTAGTCGGCCGGGTATTGCATCGAGGTGAACAGCATCCGGTCGAGGTAGATCGCGCCGCTGTCGTGGTCCAGTTCGTACTTGTTGCGCGAGCCCTTCGGGATCTCGACCACGACCGTCAGGACCTCGGGCGCCATCCGCGGAGTGTAGCTACGCCGGAGCGGCCGAGAGCCCGGGGTAGCATGGCTCGTCATGGCCGGCGCCATCGGAGTGGGAGCAGCGCTTCGTCGTGCCCGTGAGATCCGAGGGATCACGCTGGATGAGGCCGCCCGCGACACGAAGCTGCGTCCGGAGCAGCTCGAGGCGCTGGAGGACGAATCGTTCGAGGACCTCGGCGACGCGGTGTACGCGCGCGCGATGCTGCGGACGTACGCGCAGTATCTCGGCCTCAAGCCCGACCGTGTGCTGTCCGTCTACACCAAGCACGGCGAGGAGGTGGCGCCCCCGGAGCCGCCGGGCAAGCTCGGGCGGGTCGAGCGAGGCCTGGCCGCGAGCCGGGTTCGCGACAACCAGAAGTTCCTGTTGGTCGCCGCAGCCGTGATCTTGGTCGCGTTGATCGGGTTCGGGTTGGTGTCGCGCAACGGCGCCCCGCCCGCCGGCGCGATCACCACCCCGTCGTTCGTGCCGGCGTCGGGCGCGACGTCGCCCGCATCCGGGGTGGACGTGGTCGTCACGGCGACGGCGCCCGTCCAGGTGACGGCCGTGATCGACGGCGTGACGCAGGATCCGACGACGCTTCGCCCCGGGGAATCCGTGTCGCTGATCGCGACCGAACAGCTACAGGTTTCCGTCAACGATGGCGGCGCGATCCAGCTCACCGTCGATGGTCACGACACCGGCACGCCGGGGCGAAGCGGGAAGCCCTGGTCGCAGACGTTCACACCCGAGGCGGCGAGCACATGAGCGACGCCTCGCCTCGGCACGATCCCTTCGGCTTCGGCTGGCCCAACGTGATCTCGGTGGTACGGATCGCGTTGATCCCGGCGGTGGTCGCGCTGATCGTGAAGGACACCGACCCCGCGCGTTGGGCCGCGGCGGCGATCTTCATCGTCGGGGCGGCGAGCGACTTCTTGGACGGGTACCTGGCGCGTCGTCACGCGATGACCACGGCGACGGGCGCGTGGTTGGATCCACTGTCCGACAAGCTCTTCGTCGCCGTCCCGGCGATCGTGTTGTCGCTCCGCGGCGAGTTCCCCTGGTGGGCGACCGTCGTGATCGTCGCGCGTGAGGTCGCCGTGACGTGGCTGCGGTGGCGGCTCGACCAGCGCGGCGGCGTGTCGATGCCAGCATCGCGTGTCGCGAAGCTCAAGACGGTGTCGCAGCTCACCGCCGTCGGCATGGCGATCGCGCCGCTGCCGGCCTCCTGGGACGGCGTCGTGCTCGCCGTCACGATCGTCGCGGTTGTGCTCACGGTGTATTCGGGCCTGGAGTACTTCCTCACCTCGCGACATCGGGTCGCTGCGTCGTGAGAGCGGAGATCGTCGCGGTCGGGACCGAGCTGCTCCTCGGTCAGATCGCAGACACCAACGCCCGGTGGATGTCCGAGCAGCTCGCCGACGCGGGGATCGACGTCACGAACCATCAGGCCGTCGGCGACAACCTCGACCGGATCGTCGACGCGCTCCGTCTGGCCGCCGGCCGCGCCGATGTGGTGCTGCTCAGCGGCGGCCTTGGGCCGACCGAGGACGACATCACGCGAGACGCGATCGCGACGTTCGCCGGCGTGCCGCTCGTATTTCACGACGAGCTCGAGACGATGCTCCGCGAGAAGTTCCGCCGGTGGTCGGCGATCGGCGCGATGCCGGAGAGCAACCTTCGGCAGGCCTATGTACCGGAAGGCGCGACATGGATCATGCCCGACCGTGGCACCGCGCCCGGCCTCGCGCTGCGTCTCGGCGGCACCCGTCTCTACGCCGTCCCCGGTGTGCCGGACGAGATGCAGGAGATGATCGGCGGCACGATCGTGCCCGAGCTCCGCGAGCTGGCCGGCGGCGACGTCATCGTGTCCCACATCCTTCGCTGCGCCGGGATGGGGGAGTCGCTCGTCGCGGAGCGCCTGGCCGACCTCTTCACGTCGTCGACCAATCCGACGATCGCCTACCTCGCCTCGATGGGAGAGGTGAAGGTGCGGATCACGTCGAAAGCTCCGTCGCGAGCCGATGCCGAGGCGCTCGCCGAGCCGGTCATCACGGAGGTTCGCTCGCGGCTCGGCGACGTCGTCTTCAGCGCCGACGACGAAACGCTCGAACAGGCGGTCTTGCGCTTGCTTGCGTCAACCGGACGGACCCTCGCCTGTGCCGAGTCGCTCACCGGCGGCGGTGTCGGCGAGCGCTTGACCGCGGTCCCCGGCGCGTCGTCGTCGTTCGTCGGCTCCGCGGTCGTGTACACGGCCGAGGCGAAAGGCCGGGTGCTCGGCGTTCCCGAGGATGTGCTCGCCGCTGGCACGGTGACCGAAGCGTGCGCGCTCGCGATGGCGACCGGCGCGCGCGACCTGTACGGGGCGGACGTTGCGCTCGCGCTGACCGGCGCCGCGGGCCCCGAGCCACACGATGGCGCGGCGCCCGGCACGATCTGGGTCGCGATCGCCGCCCCGTACGGCTTCACGCATGCGCGCGGGTTCGTCTCCCGTGGAGAGCGCGACCGCGTCCGCCGGTGGGCCGAACAGGCCGGGCTCGACCTCGTGCGCCGCCACCTCGAGGGCGTGCCGCTGCCGGACACGTCCTTACCGGAGTGAGCGACCGGCCGAAGATCCGGCTGTTCGCCGCCATCGAGCTCCCGGCCGACGTCCGGACCGCGATCGAGGTGGCGACGGCGCCGCTCCGCACGACGATCGCCGGCCTTCGCTGGGTCCCGGCCGAGAACCTTCACCTCACCCTCGTCTTCCTCGGTTGGGTTGAGCCCGACGACGTCGACTCGATCCAACGGGCCATCGAGGCGTCCGTCGCGCCGGCCGAACCGTTCACCGCTCGGCTCGGCGGCGCGGGACGGTTCCCCGAGCGCGGAAGGGCGCGGGTGCTGTGGGTCGGGTTCACCAGCGGCGCGGACGCGCTCGCAGCGCTGGCGGAGCTCGCTCGGGGCGCCGTCGCCGACCGTCTCACCGATGCCCGCCCCTTCCGGCCGCATATCACCATCGCGCGGGCCAAACAGCCGGTCCGGATCACGGGTCGCGCGCTCGATGCCTTGCCGCCGCTGGACCGCGACGTCACGGTCGGCGCGGTGACGGTGTTCCGGAGCCATCTCGGCTCGCCGCACCCCCGCTACGAGGCGATCGCGCGGTTCGGGCTGCAGGGCGGGTCTGCCGCCGGATAGGATGCGCCTTCGACAGCCGAAGGAATGGCCGAAGGAATGGGAGGAGGGCGCGCGTGGCGACGGTCGAGACCGCCCCGGGGTTCGTACGGCAGGACGGCAAGGAGAAGGTCACGGGCACCGGCCGCTACACGGCCGACCTGACGCTCACCGGTATGGCGCACGTGAAGTTCCGCTACGCCGACCACTCTCACGCGAAGATCCTGAAGATCGACACCGCGAAGGCGCGGGCCCTGCCGGGGGTCGTCGCCGTGGTGACGCAGGCCGACCTGCCTGACGTCCGGTTCGGCGGCTTCGTCCAGGACCGCTATCTCTTCGCCAGGGACGTCGTGCGGTTCGAGGGCGAGATCGTCGCCGGCGTCGCCGCGTTGACGGAAGACATCGCCGCCGAGGCCGCACGCCTGATCGAGGTCGAGTACGAACCGCTGCCCGTCATCTCCGACTACGTCGAGGCGATGTCGCCGGACGCACCGCTCGTGCACGAGGGCCTCGCGGACTACGAGAAGGACGAGAACATCCTGGCCAACGGCAACACGATGGCGTTCCACACCATCGTGAAGGGGGATGCCGACGCCGCGATGGCCGGCGCCGATGTCGTCGTGAAGAGCCACTACCGCTCGGACGCCTCGCAAGGCGTGCCGATCGAGCCGCGCGCGGTGGTTGCGCAGTGGCAGGGCGACAAGGTCACCGTCTGGTCCTCGACCCAGGTGCCCTACGCCGCGCGAGCCGGCGTGGCGCAGACGCTCGGGATCCCCGAGGCCGACGTACGGATCATCGTGCCGTTGCTCGGCGGCGGGTTCGGCGCGAAATGCGACCTGCACTTCGAGGGGCAGGTCGCCGCCATCGCCCGCGCCGCGCACCGCCCGGTTCGGCTCGTCTTCTCGCGCGAGGAGGAGTTCAAGGCCATCGCGCAGCGCCGCGAGGGCATCTCGATGGACTTCGAGACAGGCGTCACCCGCGCCGGCGAGCTCATCGCTCGCCGCGCCACGTTGATCCTCGACAAGGGCGCCTACTGCGGCGAGGGCGGATTCCTCGGGCAGATGGCGGCCATGCACGCCTGTGGCCCGTATCAGATCGGCGCCATCAAGATCGAGTCGCACCTCAATTACACGAACAACCAGCCCTCGGGATCCGTGCGTGCGCCCACGGCGCCCCAGGTCTGTTGGGGTCTCGAGCAGCACATGGACGAGGTCGCGGCGGCGATCGACATGGACCCCGTCGAACTTCGCCGTCGCACACTGATCGAGGAAGGCGCGGAGGGCCCCACGCGCCAGGTCTTCGATCACGTCGGCGTCAAGGACACGCTCGAGAAGGCCGTCGAGATGATCGACTACGGCCGCGAGCTCCCGGAGGACGAGGCGATCGGCGTCGCGATCGGCTGGTGGCCGTGCATGCCCGCGTCGTCGGGCGCCTACGTCCAGATGAACGGCGACGGCAGCGCCACGATCGTCACCGGCGCCCAAGAGAACGGCAGCGGCGCGGTGATGGCGATGCCCATGTTCGTCGGACAGGAGCTCGGGATCGATCCCGACGACGTGTCGGTCATCTATCAGGACACCGATGTGGCGCCGTGGGACATGGGCTCGTGCGGCTCGCAGACCACGTTCAACAGCGGGCGCGCGATCCTCGCGGCCGCGCAGGAGGTGCGCGAGCAATTGCTCGACGCCGCCGCCGAGCAGCTCGAGGCCGACCGCGGCGACCTGGAGCTCACGGAGGGAAGCGCGCGCGTGAAAGGATCGCCGGAGCGCTCGGTCGCGATCGCCGATCTCGTCGGCGAGATCGGCACGGTCCACGGCAAAGGTTCGGGCGAGGTTCTCGACGCGCCCGAAGGCGACACAGGCGGGTGCGTCGGTCGGCTCGGCAACGAGACGTTCCTCGCGCCACAGCTGATCACCCAGGCCGCGCACGTCAAGGTCGACCGAGAGACGGGCGTCGTTCGGGTGCTCCGCGTCGCGGCAGCGCACGACTCCGGCCGCATCCTCAACAAGAAGGGTGCTGACGGACAGGTCTTCGGCGGCGTCGTGATGGGCGTCGGCCTCGCGCTATCGGAGGGCACGATGCTCGACGACCAGGGCCGCCAGCGGAACCCGCACCTGCTCGACTACAAGCTGGTCACCTGCTCCGACGCGCCGCAGATCGACGTCGAGTGGATCGAGTACGACTCCGTCGGACCGCGCGGCTCGAAGGGCGTCGGTGAACCGCCGCAGGTCCCGACCGCCGGCGCCATCGCGAACGCGATCGCCAAGGTGATCGGCAGGCACGTCGGCGAGCTGCCGATGACCCCCGAGCGGGTCTGGCTCGCGACCCACGGGAATGGCGCATGAGCCCGAGCTTCACGTCCGCCTCGACGTTGGACGACGCCCTCGCGGCGGTCGCATCTGGCGCGCGACCGGTCGCCGGAGGGACCGACCTCGTGGTCGGCGCGCGGCAAGGAAAGGCGCCGCTTCCGAACGACATCGTGGCGATCGACCGGGTCGAAGGCCTTCGCGCACTGGAGATCTCCGACGCGGGACTTCGGCTCGGCACCCTCGTCACCCACGGCGACATCGTCGCCAACGCCGACATCCGCAACCGGTTCACCGCGCTCGCCGATGCGTCGGCGATCGTCGGCTCGCATGCGACGCGCGCGCAAGGAACGATCGGCGGCAACGTCATGAACGCCTCGCCGGCGATGGACACCGGTGGCCCGCTCCTGTGCTTCGACGCGACGGTGACCCTGCGTTCGGCGAAGGGGGAGCGGACGATCGGCTTGGATGCGCTCTGGACCGGGCCTGGGAAGACCTCTGCCGCGCCGGACGAGTTGCTCGTCTCTGTCGACCTGCCCGCTCCGGGCGAAGGCACCGGCTCGTGCTACGTCCGCCTGGAGTACCGCCGTCAGATGGAGATCGCGGTCGTCGGTGCGACCGCGGTCGTCGTCCTCGGCGACGGCAACGTCGCCGATGCACGCATCGCGATCACCGCGCTCACGCCCACCATCCGGCGCGTGCCCGCGGCGGAGAAGACGCTCGTCGGCACCGCGGCCGACGCCGATGCCGTCAAGGCGGCCGCGCGAGCGACCGCCGCAGCCGCGACACCGATCAGCGACGTGCGCGGGTCCGCCGAGTATCGCCGCGCCATGGCTGAGGTCATGGCGACTCGCGCGATCGCCGCGGCGCTGACCCGAGCTCGAGGCGGTTCCGTTCCGATCCCCGCGAGCCCGGCCATGTACGGAGCCAAGGAGTCTTGATGAAGGTCGCAGCCACCCTGATGGTCAACGGCACGAGCTACCCGGTGGAGCTCGATCCGCACGTGAGCCTGCTCCGTGCGGTGCGCGATGAGCTCGGCCTCACCGGCTCGAAGGAAGGCTGCGACGACTCCGAGTGCGGCGCCTGCATGATGCTGCTCGACGGCGAGCCGGTGAACTCGTGTTCCTACCTCGCGATGCAAGCAGTGGGCAGGGAGGTCACCACGGTCGAAGGCCTCGCCGGCGATGAGGAGGTTGGACCGCTGCAGCGCGCGTTCCTCCAGCAGTTCGGCGTCCAGTGCGGGTTCTGCACACCCGGCATGCTGATCTCGGCGACGGCGCTGCTGCGGTCGAACCCCGCCCCGTCCGACGAGGAGATCCGCATCGGTCTGTCGGGCAACCTGTGCCGTTGCACCGGTTACGACGGCATCGTGAAGGCCGTCCAGCAGGCCGCCTCGGGCGACGTTCCGCCCATGCGCGGAGCCCCGGTTCACGCCGACGCGACGCCTCCGCACCACGCCGGCTAACGCCCGGCTACTTGCCATCGAACACGTGTTCGGGTAGCGTTCGGCCCCTAGAATCATCGAATGACAGGGGTGTAAGTTATGTCAGACGCGGCCTCTACGGTGCTCGAACGTCAGGCAAGTGCGCTCGCTCGAACCTCCTCCGGGGTGGGCCGCGATGGGAAGGGGGATCGCGTGGACCGCGACAAGATCTTGGAGGTCACGCTCCAGCAGATCGAGAAGCAGCACGGCCGCGGAGCCGTCATGAAGCTCGGGGAGCACCCGATGAACGTCGAGATGCAGACCATCCCGACGGGATCGTTGGCTCTGGACATCGCGCTCGGGATCGGCGGGATACCGCGCGGCCGTGTCGTCGAGGTGTTCGGACCGGAGGGCTCGGGCAAGACGACCGTCTGTCTGCACATCATCGCCGAGGCGCAACGCCAGGGCGGCATCGCGGCGTTCATCGACGCGGAGCACGCGCTCGACCCGACGTACGCGCGTGAGCTGGGCGTCAACATCGACGAGTTGCTCGTCAGCCAGCCCGACTCGGGCGAACAGGCGTTGGAGATCGCCGACATGCTGGTGCGCTCCGGGGCACTGTCGCTCGTCGTCATCGACTCTGTGGCCGCCCTGGTGCCACGCGCCGAGATCGAGGGCGAGATGGGCGACACGCACGTCGGCCTCCAGGCGCGGCTGATGTCCCAGGCGATGCGCAAGCTGTCGGGATCGCTGTCCAAGTTCGAGACCACGGCGATCTTCATCAACCAGCTCCGCGAGAAGATCGGCGTGATGTTCGGTTCGCCCGAGACGACGCCCGGTGGCCGTGCGCTCAAGTTCTATTCGTCGGTGCGCCTGGACGTGCGCAAGATCGAGAACCTCAAGGACGGCACCGACGTGGTCGGCTCGCGCACCCGCGTCAAGGTCGTGAAGAACAAGGTCGCGCCGCCGTTCCGTCAGTGCGAGTTCGACATCATGTACGGCAAGGGCATCTCCAAGGAGGGCTCGCTCCTCGACGTCGGTGTCGACCTGGAGATGATCAAGAAGAGTGGCGCCTGGTTCACCTACGAGGGTGAACAGCTCGGGCAGGGCAAAGAGAACGCACGCCAGTTCCTCGCCGAGCACATCGACGTCCGCGACGAGATCGAGACGAAGGTCCGCCAAGCGGTCGGGCTCAACGGGTTCACCGAGGACGACGACCAGCCGATCGAGATCGCTCCCGATCTGGTCGAGCTCGAGCCTCCGGTCAAGGCCGGCAAGAAGGGCGACTAGCTGGTGCCAGCGTCCACGCGGCGGGCCGTCGGGTCCGGCGATCGGGGCGACCGGCCGAGCAAGCGCAAGGACATCCACGAGCGGGCGCTCGGGCTCTTGGCGGTTCGGCAACGCAGCCGCAGGGAGCTCGAGCGCCGGCTCGTCCAAGCCGGCTTCGAGCGCGACGCCGTCGAGACCGAGCTAGACCGGCTGGAGCAGGTCGGGTTGATCGACGACGCGGCGTTCGCCGCCGCTGTCGTGGAAAGCCGGATGGGCGCCCGGGGTGAGTCTAGGCGGGCGGTCGGTATCAAGCTCCAGCAGGCCGGGGTCGACCGCGAGGTCGCTCTGGCGGCCCTGGACGAGGCTCCGGATGCAGAGCAGGAGCGGGCCGACCGGCTCGCTGCGTCTCGCGCGGGGCGGGTTGCGGGACTGGATCCGGCTACCGGCTTCGCCAGGGTGAGCGGGTTCCTGATGCGCCGCGGCTATCCTCCGGCCGTCGCTAGGCAGGCGGCACGGAGAGCGCTTGGGCTGGAGGGCATCGAGGCCTGAACCTTGCCTGGGCCCTTGGGTGGCCGTAAGGTGTGGAAACAGCGAACATCCACCCAACGAGAGGCACCACCCGACCAGTCACGAGCAACCACTTCGATGGACGACCGAACCCACAACCCTCAACAGCAACAACGCCGGAGGCACGGGCGCCCCTAGGGCGAACAACGGTCGCTGCTCCGTCATGGCCTGAGCGGTCCTCTCCCTGACACCCCGCAGGGAGGCCACATGATCCCCGTGATCGTGGGCGCCGTCGCACTCGCGGCAGGCGTCCTCGTCGGGTTCCTGATCCGCGCCAACATCGCGAAGTCGTCGGCCAATGCCCTCGAGGCGCAGGCGCGCCAGAAGTCGATCGAGGCCGACGAGAAGCTCGTCAAGGCCGGCCAAGAGGCGGCCACCACCGTGAAGCGGGCCAACGAGGACGCAAAGTCCGAGGCCACCCAGATCCGCCGAGACGCCGAGGACGACGTGAAGTCCCGACGGGACGAGATCGCCCGTCTCGAGCGCCGGATATCCGAGTCGGAGGACGACCTCCGCGAGCGCACGCGCAAGCTCGACCAACGCGGCGCCGAGCTCGACGAGCGCGACGAGATGCTCCACGGCGCCCGACTCAAGCTCGAGAAGGCTGCCGACCAGCACCGCATCCAGCTCGAGCGGATCGCGGGCATGACCTCATCGGAGGCGCGCGAAGAGCTCATCGCGCACGTCGTGGACGACGCCAAGCGTTCCGCCATGGCTCAGGTGCGCGAGATCGAGCAACGCGCACGGGAAGATGGCGAGGAGCGGGCCCGCAAGATCCTGACGATCGCGATCCAGCGCGTTGCGTCGGAGCAGACGGCGGAGTCGACCGTCAGCGTCTTCGCTCTCCCCAGCGAGGACATGAAGGGCCGCATCATCGGCCGCGAGGGCCGCAACATCCGCGCCTTCGAGGCGACCACGGGCGTCAACATCATCATCGACGACACGCCGGAGGCCGTGGTGCTGAGTAGCTTCGACCCGGTGCGCCGAGAGGCCGCACGGATGACGCTCGAGAAACTCGTCCAAGACGGCCGGATCCACCCCGCCCGGATCGAAGAGGTGCACGAGCGGTCGATGGCCGAGATCGAGGAGCGGATCCGCCGCGCGGGCGAGGACGCCGTCGCGGAGGTGGGCATCACCGACATCCACCCGGAGATGGTTCGCCTGCTCGGACGCTTGCAATACCGGACGAGCTACGGCCAGAACGTGCTTCGGCACCTCGTCGAGAGCGCGCACATCGCATCGGCGCTCGCGGCCGAGCTCGGGCTCGACCCCGCGATCGCCAAGCGTGGCGCCTTCCTGCACGACATCGGCAAAGCGGTGACGCACGAGGTCGAGGGGTCGCACGCGATCATCGGTGCCGAGATCGCCCGCCGTATGAAGGAGGACCCCGAGGTCGTTCACTGCATCGAGTCGCACCACGGCGAGGTGGAGCAGCGCACGATCCACGCGGTCCTTGCCCAGATCGCCGACTCGATCAGCGGTGGCCGCCCCGGTGCGCGGCGGGAGTCGCTCGAGACCTACGTGAAGCGCCTGGAGCGTCTCGAGGAGATCTGCAACGCCTTCGACGGCGTCGAGAAGGTGTACGCCATGCAGGCTGGTCGTGAGGTGCGGGTGCTCGTGCAGCCCGAGGCGATCGACGACATACAGGCCCAGGTGATCGCGCGCGACATCGCGAAGCAGGTCGAGGAGGAATTGCAATACCCGGGCCAGATCCGGATAACCGTCGTCCGGGAGATCCGCGCCACCGAATATGCGCGCTGATCGTCTGGGCTACCCTCGATGACGATGGACGAGCGGCGCTATCTGATCCGCACCTTCGGGTGCCAGATGAACGAGCATGATTCGGAGCGGATCGGCGGCGTCCTGATGGCCGACGGCATGACGCCGACCGACGACCCGGGCGATGCCCGGGTGATCGTCCTCAACACCTGTGCGATCCGCGAGAACGCCGACAACAAGCTCTACGGCAACCTCGGCCACCTCAAGCCACTGAAGGATCGACGCCCCGACGTCCGGATCGTGGTCGCCGGCTGCCTCGCGCAGAAGGACCAGGGCGAGATCCAGCGGAAGGCCCCGTGGGTCGACGTGGTCGTCGGCACGCATGCATTGCCCCACCTGCTCGACCTGCTCGAACGGGCCGAGCGCGAGGGCCCGCAGATGGACGTTCGCGAGTACACGGACCTGTTCCCGAGCGCGTTGCCTGCGGCGCGCGCCGATGGCATCCGCGCCTGGGTCTCGATCGCGACCGGCTGCGACAACGCGTGCACGTTCTGCATCGTGCCGTTCGTGCGCGGGGCGCAGCGATCTCGCTCGATGGGCGACATCCTCGCCGAGGTGCAGGGGCTCGCCGTTGCGGGCGTCCTCGAGGTCACGCTGCTCGGGCAGAACGTGAACACCTACGGCCGGGACATGACGGTCCCCGAGTCGTCTCGGCGGTCGCTCTTCGCAGACCTGCTGCGTATGGTCAACCAAGTTGACGGTATCGCGCGGATCCGGTTCACGTCGCCCCATCCCCACGACTTCACCCCCGACGTGATCGACGCGATGGCGAGCAGTGAGAAGGTATGCGAGCACATCCATTTCCCGCTGCAGTCGGGGTCGGATCGCGTGCTGAAGGCGATGCAGCGCTCCTATAGGCGCGAGCGCTACCTGTCCTGGCTCGAGCGGATCCGAGAAGCGATCCCGACGATCGCGGTGTCGACTGACATCATCGTTGGATTCCCGGGTGAGACGGAGGAAGACTTCGCCGACACGCTCGACGCCGTCGAGCGGGCCACGTTCGACAGCGCCTACACGTTCCAATATTCCCCGCGGCCGGGAACACGGGCGGCGTCGATGCCCGATCAGGTGCCGAAGGAGGTCGTGCAGGAGCGCTTCGACCGGCTGGTCGCGCTGCAGACGGCGATCACCGCGGAGCGGAACCGGCGACAGGTCGGCGAGCTCGTCGAGATCCTCGTGGAGGGCGACGGAAAGCGCGAGGGGTCGACACAGTCGCGCACCAGAACCAACCGGATCGTGCACCTCCGGGAATCGCTCGCGGCCGGGACGTTCGCGACGGTTGAGATCACCGAGGCTGCGGCGCACCACCTGCTCGGCCGGGTCGTCGAGGCGCCGCGGCCCGCAGTGGTCTGATGCTGCGGGCGCTCGTCGGCCCGACCGCCAGCGGCAAGACCGAGGCCGGGATCGCCCTCGCTGCACGGCTCCGGACTGAGATCGCGTCGGTCGACTCGATGCTGGTGTACCGGGGGATGGACGTCGGGACGGCGAAGCCCACCCCGGAACAGCGGCGCGTGATGCCGCACCACCTGCTGGACCTGGCGGAGCCCTCCGAGCGATTCACCGTTGCCCGGTACCAACGCGTCGCGCAGGACCTGCTCGAGCGCGTGCCAGATCCGCTCCTGGTCGGTGGCTCGGGTCTGTATTTCCGGGCGGTGGCGGATCGTCTTCGCTTCCCGCCCGAGGACCCGGCCGTGCGGGCATCCTTGGAGGCCGAAGCGGATTCGCTCGGCGGCGACGAGCTCTACGCGCGCCTGTCGGCGGCCGATCCGGTCGCCGCGGCTCGTATCGATGCCGCCAACGTCAGGCGAACGATCCGCGCGCTCGAGGTCTCGACGATCACCGGTGCGCCGTTCAGCGATTTCGCCGCCGCATGGGAGGTGTACGACCCGTCGGCGGTGCGGGTCGCGGGTATCAGGCTCGTCACGGCGGCGCTGGACGGACGGGTGCGCCGCCGCGTGGCGAGCATGCTCGAGGCTGGATGGCTCGACGAAGTTCGCGACCTGATGGAGCGCGGCTTCAGCGCATGGCTGACGTCGAGTCAGGCGATCGGCTATGCCGAGCTCGCCGCACATCTCGACGGTAGGCTGGCGCTCGACGAAGCGATGGAACGAACCGTGAAGCGTACGAGGGAGCTCGCGCGGCGCCAGATGGCGTGGTTCCGGCGTGACCCGCGTGTGCGATGGTTCGACGCCGGCGACGACGGCGCCGTCGCCCTGGTGGACGAGGTTGCAACGTATCTGGAGGCTTCGTGACTCGCTCGCTCTCCCTCTCGAAGTACCACGCGAGCGGGAACGACTTCTTGATCCTCGACGCGCTGGACACGCCCGCGCCATCGATCGACGTGCCGGCGTTGTGCGACCGGTGGTTCGGCGTCGGCGCGGACGGCGTCATCGTGGTCGGGCGGGGGAGCGCGGCGGACTTCTCGTTCGAGCTGACCAACGCCGACGGAACCTCAGCCGAGATGTCGGGCAACGGGATGCGGTGCGTCGGCGCGTGGCTCCGCGACACCGAGCGCGTGGGGCACGGTGCCTCATTCGACGTCGAGACGCCCGCCGGCATCAAGCACGTGTGGCTCACGCTCGACGGGGCGACGGTGGCGATGGGGCAACCGAACTTCACGAAGGCCGCGATCCCGATGCACGGCCCTGCGTGGGAGACGTTCCAGGACCAGCCGTTCGACGCGGGTGACGGCAGGACCATGCGCGCGACCGCACTCAGCATGGGCAACCCGCATCTCGTGCTCTTCACCGACGAGGACCCCGAGCGCTACCACCTCGAGCACATGGGTCCCGCGCTCGAGCACCATGAGCTGTTCCCGCAACGAACGAACGTCGAGTTCGCGCGCATCGCGGATGACGGTGTGATCGACGTTCGCGTCTGGGAGCGCGGGGTCGGTGAGACGCTTGCCTGCGGCACGGGGGCCTGCGCCGTCGCGGTCGTCGCGAACGAGCAGGGGAAGGCCCCCGCCGAGGTCGTGGTTCGGTTCCGCGGGGGACCGTTGCATGTGGAACGGCGGACCGACGGCGAGGTGCTTTTGGGCGGGCCGGTCCAGCACGTGTTCGACGCGGTCGTCGATCTGGACGAGCTCGACGCATGACGGACCCGGCGGCGCGTTTGGCCGCCGACACGCTCGCGCTGATCCGGATCCGATCGGAGAGCCGCCACGAAGAGGCGATCGTCGACGCCATCCGCTTGCGCTTGGTCTCGTCGCCGAGGTTGCATCTGGTGGACGACGGCGACGCCGTCCTCGTCGCGCTCCCCGACCGCAGGCGGGATGCGCCGTTGATCGTGCTCGCCGGTCATCTCGACACGGTCCCCGTGGGAGGGGCGGACGACGGATCGATCGACGGCGACGTCGTGCGCGGGCGGGGCGCAGCCGACATGAAGGGCGGCCTCGCCGTGATGCTGGCGCTCGCGGAAGAAGGTGTGCGGGGCGCCGACGTCGACGTCGGGTACCTGTTCTTCGGACGCGAGGAGGTTCCGATCGCCGAGTCAGCGCTCATCCCGGCACTCGAGCGTGTGCCGGCGCTGCGGGACACGGCGCTCGCGGTCATCTTGGAGCCGACGGACAACACGCTCGAGGTCGGATGCAACGGCAACCTCCAGGCGGTCGTGCGCGTGCGCGGCCGAGCCGCCCATAGCGCTCGGCCCTGGCACGGGGAGAACGCCATCCACGCAGCGATCGCGGCGCTCGCGCCGATCGCCGAGTTCCCGGTCCGTGATGTCGACGTCGACGGGCTCGTGTTCCGCGAGGTCGTCTCGGTGACGACGATCTCGGGCGGCATCGCGAGCAACGTCGTGCCGGATCTCGTCGAGGCGCACGTCAACATGCGGTATGCGCCCAACCGCGACCCTGCGGACGCCGAGGCGTGGCTCGCCGAGTCGCTCGACCATCCTGCAACCGAGGTCGAGATCGTGAGTAACGCCCCACCGGGGCGTGTTTGCCTCGACAACCCGCTCGTCGTGCGACTGCGCGCCTCTGCCGGGCGCGATGTTCGGCCGAAACAGGCCTGGACGCCCGTCGCGGAGTTCGGCATCGCCGGCATCGACGCGGTGAACCTCGGCCCCGGGGACCCGCGGTACGCTCACAGCGACGACGAGCAGGTCAACGCGGCCGCGCTCGCACGCACCTACGACATCGTGTCGGCGTTCCTCGCCGAGGAGGCATAGGTGGTCCACCTGTCACCCCGGCTCCGCGAGGTGGAGCCGTATCCGTTCGAGG
>DATAPH010000081.1:0-37768 GCA_036265325.1 Actinomycetota bacterium
ACCTGGGCGGCCACGGCGGGTTCCGGTACCATCGGCGGGTTCCCCGATCGAGGCGAGGTTCATCGACCATGGAAACCGTCCTGAAGGCCACCGCGCGCGACGGTCGCGGCAAGGGTCCCGCCCGCCGGCTCCGCGCCGATGGGCTCGTGCCCGGCGTCCTCTACGGCCACGGGATGAAGCCCGTGTCGATCTCCCTTTCGAGCCAGGATCTTCTCCACTTCTTCCACGCGACGCATGGCGCCGCGACCGTCGTCGACCTCGAGGTCGACGGCAAGAAGCACCTCGCGATCCCGCGTGAGATCCAGCGCGACCACCTGCATGGGCGGTATGTGCACATCGACTTCCTCGAGGTCCGCCGGGATGAGAGGGTCAAGATGTCGGTCGAGATCCACGAGACCGGCGAGGCGCCAGGCGTGAAGACCGGCGGCGTGATCGAGCACCACCTCCGCGAGGTCGAGATCGAGTGTCTGCCGGGCGACGTGCCCGAGCAGATCACGGCGGACATCGGCGCGCTCGAGCTCGGCGACATGCTTCGCCTCGGCGACATCGCCGCGCCCGACGGTGTCACATTCCTGACCGACCCCACCACGCCGGTGATCTCCGTGGTCACTCCTGCCGCGCTCCGCACCGAGGCCGATCTCGGGCTGCCCGGCGAGGAGGCGCCCGCCGCCGAGGCCGCAGAGGAGCCCGCGGAAGCACCCACGGAGGGCGAGGCGCCCGCCGAGCCCGCGCCCGACTCAGAGGGCTAACCGCCCTCGATGGCCTGGCTCGTCGCCGGCCTGGGCAACCCCGGCGACGAGTACGCCCGCACACGGCACAACGCCGGTCGGCTGGCGCTCGACGACCTCGCGCAACGGCACGGGGCACGGCTTCGCAAGGTTCGCTTCCAGGCGGCCGAGGCCGACGACGTTCGGATCGGGCGCGAGACCGTGTGGCTCGTCGCATCCACGCGGTTCATGAACGACGCGGGCCCGACGTACGCGAGCCTCGCCCGGAAGCACGGCATCGAGCCCGCCCACGTCGTCGCGCTTCACGACGAGATCGAGATCCCGGCGGACGAGCTGATGGTGAAGTTCGGCGGGGGGAGCGCCGGCCACAACGGGATCAAGTCGCTCGCCCAGGCGCTCGGGAGCCAGGCGTTCTTCCGTGTCCGGATCGGTGTCGGTCGGCCGCCCGGTCGCCAAGACCCGGCCGACTTCGTGCTCCAACGGGTCGCGACGAGCGCGTGGGACGACTTCGCGGTGAGCATCGCCCGAGCGGCCGACGCGGTGGAATGCCTGCTGAGCGAGGGTCTCGAGCCTGCGCAGCAACGGTTCAACCGGGGCGCCGGCCGCTCGTAGGCAGGTCCTTCGGCCGCTCTGTTGGTCCTACTCAGCATCCGGTATCGGCCCATCGGGGTTCTCGACCCTCGCCCGATACGGGGACACGGCGCGAGGGCCGACACTTCTGGGGAACGAACCAAGGAGGTGATCGGATGCGAGCGAAGTTCTCTGGGTGGAAGCACCTGCTGATGACGGCAGCCACGTTGGCCACTCTCGCGCTCGCGGCCGGTGCCCGGTACAAGCCGAACTAAGGCGCGATCGGACACCTGTCGGAAAGGAAGGGATCACATGCTTCGTAAGGTCATGTACTCCCTCGGCGCGCTGGCCGTTCTGGCCATGGCCGTGGGCGCGGGCTTCCGCCCGAACTAAAGCTCAACGTTCTGTGAACGAGACCTTCGGATCGTCGGCTCACCCCGACGCTTCCGAGGGTCTCGTTGCGTTTGTGGCGGAGTCACTATGACCACGACCGGCTAGACCGAAAGGCCTACCTGAACCCTGGGAGCGGGCTACCGCAGTTCCGACACGAAGACCGATGTGTCGATCGGTCGCGGTGGGCGACACTCGCAGGACGTTGCAAAGGAGGTGTGTGGATGCGAGCGAAATGGAACAGCTGGAAGCACACGCTGTTCGCCGCGGCTGCGCTGGTCACGTTGGCGCTCGCGGCGGGTGCTCGGTACAAGCCCAACTAGCCGCCCGAACCGCGCTGGAGAGGAGCTAAAGATGCTGCGCAAGATCGTGTATTCCCTCGGTGCGCTCGCGGTTTTCGCCCTTGCGGTGGGCGCCGGTTTCAGGCCCAACTAGGTCAAGAGCAGTACCAGGCGAGGCTCCCTATCTGCTCGGTCCCACCGAGCAGATCGGGGGCCACGTTCGTTGTGGGAGAGCTTCAGTTGACCCTGTCCATTCCGATAGCTCCGCTATGAGACTCATGGCGATCTGCATGGCCATCATCCTGGTCATCGGGTTCCTGCTGGGTGGCCGGCTGCGCAACCTGAGCGACCTGAAGATCGAGTGGGCCTGGCTTGCCGTGATCGGGCTCGCCCTGCAGTTCGTGACGGGGCCGGGGTCGACCGTGCCGCTGTTTTGTCTGTATCTCTCGTTCGCCTTGTTGATCGTGTTTACGATCAAGAACATCCGCGTGCTCGGGTTCCCCGTGATCTTGGCCGGCGTGCTGTGCAACCTCCTGGTGATCGGGATCAACGGCGGGATGCCGGTCTCGAAGCACGCGTTGCGGGCCTCCGATCAGGGCCAGTTCCTCGGCGACCTCGAGAACAACCCATATCCCAAGCATCACCTCGCCACGGAGGACGACCTGCTGCGTTTCCTCGGCGACGCGATCCCTCTGCCCTCGCCGGTGGAACAGGCGATCAGCGTCGGCGACATCCTCACGTACGGGGGCGTCGGCATCGTGATCGTCGGCGCCATGCGCAAGCCGAGCCGACAGCCGGAACCCGTGACGAGCAACGAGGTGGCGCATGCCGGCGGATAACGATCTGACCGACGTCGATCTCGTTCCCGGCGGGGTCGAAGATCCGGCCGTCCCGGTGCCTCGTACCCTCGCGGTACGCATCTATGAGATCGCGGTGACGCTCCCGATCGTCGCGTACATCGTCTGGTCGTTCGTCCAGAACCCCCACATGGTCCAACAGTTGGGCGTGCCATGGTGGCAAATCGTCATCTGGATCGTGGCGATCGCCGGCGTGGATCTCATGCCAGTTCCGACGACGATGTCGAGCGTCAACTTCAGTCTGTCGTTCCCGATCGAGTTGTCGGTCGCGATGCTGTTTCCCGTTCCCGTCGCCGCACTGATCGCTTTGCTCGGGACGAGCGACAAGCGCGAGTTCCGCGGTGAGCTGCCGCTGTTCAAGGGACTGTTCATAAGGGCGCAGATCGCGGGTGCCGCGATCTGCGAAAGCATCGTCTTCAAGCACATGTATCCCGAGTGGTCGCGGCTCGGTGAAGGCGGATACCACGCCCTGGTCTGGAAGGTCGGGATCGCCGTCGTGTGCGCATCGATGGTGGGCTACTTCATCAACCTTCTCTTCGTCGCGGTGTACAACTACTTCGCGCTCGGCGAGAGTCCGCTGGGATTCGTGCGTGAGGTGCACGCCGGCGTATTCGGCGAGTTCCTCGTTTCGTACATGGGACTCGCACTGTTTAGTGTGCTCGTGATCACGGGTTACTCACAGTACGGGATCTTCTCGGTCGCCATCTTCTTGGCGCCGCTGCTGTTCGCGAGACAGATGTTCCAACGAACACACTCGCTTCAACGAGCTACCGACGAGCTTGCGGTGAAACAGGCCGAGAACGAACACCAGGCCCTGCACGACTCATTGACGGGCATGCCGAACCGGATGTTCTTCCATCAACGGTTGCTTCAGGAGATCGAGCAGGCCCGCCGAACGCATGGGCGCATGGCCGTGATGCTGATGGACCTCGACCACTTCAAGGAGATCAACGACACGCTCGGTCACCACTTCGGCGACCTGTTGCTGCAAGAGATCGGGCCGCGTTTGGCGGGGGTGTTGCGCGACAATGACCTCATGGCCCGATTGGGCGGCGATGAGTTCGGCATCGTGCTGCCGGATCTGCCGAGCGAAGAGGTGGCGCTCCGGATCGCGGATCGTGTACTCGAGGAACTGGAGCGGCCCGTCGCGGTCGAAGGGCTCGCGCTCGACGTGTCCGGCTCGATCGGGATCGCGATGTTCCCGATGCACGCCGAGGACGCCGAAGCGTTGCTTCGCCGCGCCGACGTTGCGATGTATGTTGCGAAGGAGAACGGTGGCGGCTACGAGGTGTACCAGGACTCCTTCGACCGCCATAATCCGCAGCGGCTCACCCTGATCGGCCAGGTCCGGCCGGCGCTCGAGAGCGGTGAGTTCGTCATGTTCTATCAGCCGAAAGTGCGTCTGATGGACGGACGGGTCGCCGGAGCCGAGGCGTTGATCCGATGGGAGCACCCCACGCTCGGCCTTGTGCCTCCTGACGAGTTCATCCCGCTCGTCGAGAAGACTGTCTTGCTCCGCCCCCTGACGCACTACGTCGCCGAGTCGGTCCTCAAGCAGTGGCGCGAATGGGCGGACATGGGTATCCGTATCCCGATCGCGATCAACGTGTCGCCGCGGTCGTTGCTCGATGCGGACTTCCCGGATGCCATCCGACAGTTGTTGCAGGAAACGCAGGTTCCGCCGGCGTTCCTTCGGATCGAACTCACCGAGGGCTTCCTGATGGGCGACTCTGGGCGATCGATCGCGGTGCTCGACGCGTTGTCCAACATCGGCGTCGGGCTGTCGATCGACGACTTCGGCACGGGGTACTCGTCGCTGTCCTACCTGAAGCGGTTGCCGATCGAAGAGATCAAGATCGACCGCTCGTTCGTGATGCAGATGCACGTGGACGCGAACGACTTCATGATCGTGCGTGCGACGGTCGACCTCGGCCGGAACCTCGGCCTCCGCGTCGTCGCCGAAGGGGTCGAAGACCTCGCGACGTTCGACCGGCTCGCGGACTTCGGCTGCGACGAGGCCCAGGGCTACTACATCTCCAAGCCGATCTCGGCGATCGAATTCACTCGGTGGCTGTCGGTGCGAAACCTTGACCGCGAGTCCGGCGAGATCGACGACGAGGGCGACCGCCGGGCGCCCAGCCGCGGTCTGCACGCCATCTGACCACGCGGCGCCTCCCGTAGACTGACCGTGTATGCCCCTGCCGTTTGCGGCTGGGGCTTTCGGTGCTGTTCGGAAGGGGTTGGGTGTCGCTCGGATCGTTGGTCGAGACGCTGATCGGCTCGGAGCCGTTCGAGCGGCTCCTCGCGTCCCGGGAGCGGCCGCTCGTCGCCCAGGCGGAGACCGGCGAGGCGTTCGTCGTCTCCGGCCTGGCGACCGCGCTGGAACTCCCGGTGCTTGCGGTGACGCCCGGGCCGCACGAAGCCGAAGCCCTGGTGGCAGATGTGGAGGCCTTCCTGCCTGGACGGGCCGTGCTGCTGCCGGCATGGGAGGCGTTCCCGTACGAGCTGCTCTCGCCGACGCCGGAGATCGCGGCCCGTCGTGCCGCCGCCGTTCGACGGCTGCGCGAGGCCTCGGGCCCGCTCGTCGTGGTCGCGCCTGCCGTCGCCGCTGCGCAAGGCATCGCGCCGAGCACGGGCACCGCAGCGCCGCTCGAGGTCGCGACTGGGGACGAGGCCGCGCCCGACACGCTCGCCGACCGTTTGGTCCTGCTCGGCTACGAGCGCGCTGACGTCGTCCAGCGGCGCGGCGAGTTCGCGGTGCGTGGCGGCGTCCTCGACGTCTTCCCGGCCGACGCGCGCCGGCCCGTTCGGCTGGAGTTCTGGGGCGACGAGATCGAGTCGATCCGCGTGTTCGTCCCGTCGACACAGCTGTCGAGCGAGCGGCTCGACCGTGCGACGGTCGATGCTGCTCGCGAGCTCGTGCTCGACGACGACCTGCGGTCGCGCGCCCGCGACGCGGCGGGCAAGGCGGGCGGCGACCGGATCGCGGACCTCCTCGCGAGGATCGGCGAGGGCGCGCTCCCCGACGGCATGGAGGCTGCAGCGGCCTTCCTATGGGACGAGATGCCGACGCCGGCCGAGCTGCTGCCCGACGGCTCGTGGGTCGTCGTGACTGAGGCGCGCAGGACGCTCGGGCGCCTCCGCCAGACTCACGACGACGCCGAGGCGCTCGCGACCGCACTGGCGTGGCCCGGGCCGCACGTCGTCCGGTCGCCGGAGGAGGCGCTCGGCGCAGGCGCGCAGCTCCACCTATCGGCGTTCGCCGAAGGACAGGATCTGTCGCTGCGCGGCTGGGGTGCGGAGGGCGGCGACCCCGGTGCGCTCGCGGGGCAGACGCGCGATCTCGTCGCGCTCGGCTACCACGTGGTCGTCGCGGCGCACGGCCACGGATCCCTCGAGCGCGCGCGCGAGGTGCTCGGCGACGTCGACGTCGAAACGGTCGAGGCGCCGCTCGTCGCCGGGTTCGTGTTCGGGCCCGGCAAGATCGCCGTGCTCACCGAGGAAGACCTCTTCGGCGCCCGCCGGTTCACGCGCGAGGCGCCACGGTTCGCGGCGCGACGGAGCGACAACGTCGCGGACGAGCTGGAGCCCGGCGACTTCGCGGTGCACCGGATCCATGGGGTCGGCCGCTACCAGGGCATCGTGCACCGGGAGCTCGCAGGCTCCGAACGCGACTACCTCGTGATCGAGTATGCGAAGGGCGACAAGCTGTACGTGCCGTCCGACGCTGTCGGGATGGTCGCGCGCTACATCGGCGGCGACCTCCCGCGCGTGCATCGGATGGGCGGCTCGGACTGGGCGCGCGCAACCGCGAAGGTCAAACGCGCCGTCCGCGACATGGCCGGCGAGCTCGTCCGCTTGTACACGGTTCGGATGTCGGTGCCCGGCCACGCATTCGGTCCGGATACGCCGTGGCAGCGAGAGCTCGAAGATGCCTTCCCCTTCGTCGAGACGCCGGATCAGCTTCGCGTGATCGACGACGTCAAGCGGGACATGGAGAAGCCGCTCCCGATGGACCGGCTGCTGTGCGGCGACGTGGGGTTCGGCAAGACGGAGGTCGCGGTGCGGGCGGCGTGCAAGGCGGTGATGGAGGGCAAGCAGGTCGCGGTGCTCGTGCCGACGACATTGCTCGCCGAACAGCACCTGCTGACGTTCCGCGAGCGCTTCGCGCCGTTCCCCGTGCGGGTGGAGATGCTGTCGCGGTTCGTCGATCCGGACGCGCAAGACGCGATCCTTGCCGACCTCGGCGCCGGCAAGGTCGACATCGTCGTCGGCACGCATCGCCTGCTCGGACGCGACGTGATCTTCGCAGACCTCGGGCTGCTGGTCGTCGACGAGGAGCAGCGTTTCGGCGTCTCGCACAAGGAGCGGTTGAAGTCGCTCCGCGCGCAGGTGGATGTGCTGACGATGACGGCGACGCCGATCCCGCGGACGCTCGAGATGGCGCTCACGGGCATCCGGCAGATGAGCACGATCGACACGCCGCCGGAGGACAGACAGCCGGTGCGGACGTTCGTCGGGTCGTTCGACGAGGAGCTCGCCATCGGGGCCGTTCGTCGCGAACTCCTCCGCGAGGGCCAGATCTTTTGGGTGCACAACCGCGTCGCGACGATCGACCGGCAGGCGGGACGCCTCGAGCAGTTGCTGCCCGATGCGCGGATCGTCGTCGCGCACGGACAGATGGACGAAGACCTGCTCGAGCGCCGGATGCTTCGGTTCTGGGAGCGCGACGCCGACATCCTCGTGTGCACGACGATCATCGAGTCCGGGCTCGACGTCCCCAACGCGAACACGTTGGTCGTCGACCGTGCCGACATGCTCGGGCTCGCGCAGCTGTACCAGCTCCGCGGTCGCGTCGGGCGTGCGGCCGAGCGCGCGTTCGCGTACTTCTTCTTTCCCGAGCATCGAGAGATGACCGAGGAGGCGCACCTGCGCCTCACGACGATCTCGAAGCATCAGGCGTTGGGCTCGGGGTTCAAGATCGCGCTCCGCGACCTCGAGATCCGAGGCGCGGGCAACCTGCTCGGCGCCGAGCAGAGCGGCCACATCGCTTCCGTCGGGTTCGATGCGTACGCGCGGATCCTGCAGGAGTCCGTACAGGAGCTGCAGGGGACGCCGGTCGAGCAGGAGCAGGACCTGCGGATCGATCTGGCGGTGAAGGCGTTCGTCCCGCCCGGCTGGCTGGCGCAGGAGTCGCTGCGTCTCGAGCTCTACCGGCGGATCGGGATGGCGCGCGACCACGAGCAGCTCGAGATGATCCGCGACGAGACGCTCGACCGGTTCGGCGCCCTGCCCGATCCGGTCGAGGTGCTGTTCGCGATCGGATCCCTTCGACTGACCGCGCAGCGGCTCGGCGTCGAGGAGATCGCGACGTATCGCGAGCAGGTGCGGATCCGGCCGGTCACGCTCTCCGACGTGGTGGAGCTCGGATTGTCCGCGCTGATCCCGGGCGCGACGTTCGTCGAAGCAACACGAACACTCAATCTCAAGCCGGAGCGCGTGTTCGGTGTCGACCTCGTGCGATGGGTCGAGAGCAGACTTCGGCAGGCGGTCGGCGAGAACGCCGAGCCCGGGCTCGCGCCGACCGACCGCGCACCGGTTCCCGCCTCGTAGACTGGCGCGATGCTTCCTTCTCGCCATTCCGTGCTGCCCATACTCCTTTCCGCCGTCCTTGCCATCGCGCTCGCAGCTTGCTCCGAGGCCACCGCACGCCCGCCGGCCGCCACCGTTGCTGGCTCCTCGATCTCGACCGACGACCTCGCCCGGACCGCCGGCGTGTTCAACACCGTCGCGGGCCTGCAGCAACAGCCGTGCGGTCAGACCGACGGCGCGACCGACACGCAAGAGGCTGCGTGCAATCGGTTCTCGCTCGGCGCGATGATCCTGTTCCGGTTGAGTGACCAGTACGCGGCGCAGAACAACATCACCGTCGACGACGCGAAGGTGACGAAGGCGTTCGAGACGTTCCAAAAGAACGTCGGCGCAGACACCTTGCACGGGCAGCTCTCCTCGAACGGCGTGACGGAGGACGACGTCCGCGAGCTGGTCCGTGCGTCGATCGTGCAACAGGAGGTCGCCAAGGCACTCGCCGAGGCGCAGTTCACCGATCAACAGCTGCAGCAGCAGTACCAACAGTCGATCGGCGACTACACGACGCTGCACGTCGACCACATCCTGGTCGACTCGAAGGGGAAAGCCGAGGAGGTCTACAAGCAGGTGACCGCGCCCGGGTCGACGCTGCAGGACTTCCAGAACCTCGCGAAGCAGGTCTCGACCGACCCGCAGGCGAAGCAGACAGGTGGCGAGCTGACGCTGCCGGCGAGCCAGCTTGTGAGCGAGTTCTCCGACGCCGCGCTCAAGCTCAAGCCCGGCGAGATCTCCAAGCCCGTGCACACGCAGTACGGGTGGCACGTGATCTACATGATCGACAAGCAGGTGACGCCGTTCGCGCAGGCGCGCGACAAGATCCTGCAGCAGGTCTCGACGAAGGCGTTCCAGGACTACGTGCAGAGCCAGGTCGGGCAGATCCAGGTTGACCCGAGCTTCGGCCGGTTCGATCCGACCACCTTGCAGGTGCAACGGATCTCGAGCACCGATCCGAGCGCGACGCAGGCGCCGCCGAGCGGCGCGGTCAACGGGGCGCCGGCCACGCCGTGAGCCGCGACGCGTCGGTCGGCGGGCCGGTGCCGTCCTCCCGAGGCGGCGAAGGGCTGCTCGACCTGGTCCGGGTCCAGGCTCGACTCCGCGCGCCGGACGGGTGTCCGTGGGACCGTGAGCAGGATCATCGGACGCTCGCGCGACACCTCTTAGAAGAGACGCACGAGCTGCTCGAGGCGATCGACGCCGACGACGATCCCGCCATCCGCGACGAGCTCGGCGACCTCTTGCTCCAGGTCACGTTCCACGCGCAGATCGCGGCCGACGACGGGCGATGGGACATCGACGACGTTGCCGACGCGTTGGTCGCGAAACTCGTGCACCGGCACCCGCACGTCTTCGGGGACGTCGAGGTCGCCGGGTCCGACGAGGTCTTGGTCAACTGGGAGAAGTTGAAGGCCGAGGAGACGGGCGGCCGCAAGTCGGTCGGTGAGGACATCCCGGCGACGCTACCGGCTCTCGCGCGTGCCGCGAAGGTGCAGCGGCGGGCCGCCGGCTGGGGGTTCGCATGGCGGAGCAGAGAGCACGCTCTCGCGAAGCTTCGCGAGGAGGTCGGCGAGCTCGAGGACGCCACCGACGATCCCGCTCGCGCAGAGGAGGAGCTCGGAGACGTGCTGTTGGCCGTCGTCGGGGTGTCGCGGCAACTCGGCCTGGACGCCGAGTCGGCGCTGCGCAGGGCCACCATGCGGTTCGCCGACCGCGCCGAGCGCACGCTGGCGCTCGCGACCGACCGGGGGCTCGATCCCGAGGCGCTCGCAGACGGGGAGCTGTTCGAGCTGTACGAAGAAGCGAAGGAGGCTGCGGCGCGGGACGCCGCCTCCGGTCCGTAGCGTCCGGCGCTCCACGGTGCGACGGGAAGCGTCGGGTACCATCGGCCGGCGATGAGCGCGATCGCGTCGGTTTCCGCACGCCAGATCCTCGATTCCCGTGGCAACCCCACGGTTGAGGTCGACGTGTGGCTGGACGACGGCGCCATGGGCCGGGCCGCGGTGCCGAGCGGGGCCTCCACCGGAGAACACGAGGCGCTCGAGCTCCGCGACGCCGATCCGGCGCGCTACGGGGGAAAGGGCGTCACCGGTGCGGTCGCCAACGTCGACGGCCCGATCGCCGACGCGATCGCGGGCATGGACGCGTTCGACCAACGTGGCGTCGACCGCGCGATGCTCGATCTGGACGGCACCTCGTCCAAGGCGTCGCTCGGCGCGAACGCGATCCTGGGTGTGTCGCTCGCGGTCGCGCACGCCGCGGCGGACAGCGCGGGCCAGCCCCTGTATCGCTACCTCGGCGGCCCGAACGCCCACGTGTTGCCGGCGCCGATGATGAACGTGCTGAACGGCGGCATGCACGCCGACAATGAGCTCGAGCTGCAGGAGTTCATGCTCATGCCCGTGGGCGCCGCGTCACTCGCCGAGGCGGTGCGGTGGGGTGCCGAATGCTTCCACGCGCTGCACGCGCTGCTTCGCGACAAAGGGCTTGCGACCGGCGTCGGCGACGAGGGCGGCTTCGCGCCGGCCATCTCGACGGGAGCCGAGGCGTGCGAGCTGTTGCTCGAAGCGGTCGAACGCGCCGGACTCGAGCCTGGCGAGGAGGTCGCGATCGCGCTGGATCCGGCCGCGAGCGAGCTGTACCGTGACGGCGGCTACCGCCTCGAGGGCGAGACCCGCTCGAGCGACGACATGATCGACTATTGGATCGGCCTGCTCGACCGATTCCCGATCGTCTCGATCGAAGACGCGCTGGCGGAGGACGACTGGGATGGGTGGGCGGCGATCACGCGCCGGCTCGGCGACCGTGTGCAGCTCGTCGGCGACGACCTGTTCGTGACCAACACCGAGCGCCTGGAGCGCGGCGTGCGTGACGAGTCCGCGAACGCCATCTTGATAAAGGTGAACCAGATCGGGTCGCTCACAGAGACGCTCGACGCCGTCGCGCTCGCGCAGCGCTCGAGTTTCGGCGTCGTGATCAGTCACCGCAGCGGCGAGACCGAGGACGCGACGATCGCCGACCTCGCCGTCGCGACCGACGCCGGCCAGCTGAAGGCCGGCGCGCCGAGCCGCGGCGAGCGGACCGCGAAATACAACCAGCTGCTCCGCATCGAACAGGAGCTCGGTGAGAACGCGAGATATGCGGGAAGGCCGCGTATCCGTGGCCGATCACCGGGAGGTGGCGGCGCGCCATGAGCGCACGGACCACGGCGACTTCCCCCGCCGAGGCCCGAGGGAAGGAAACAGAACGGTCGCGGATGGCGCGGATCACGCCGCGCGCCTCGATCCTCGGTTTCGTCATCTTCGTGGCGGCGATCTTCGCGGTCGCGCCCGCGCGCGCCTACCTCGAGCAACGCGCCCAACGGAACCAGCTCGCCAACCAGGTGTCGCAGCTCGAGCAGCAGAACGCCGACCTCCAGCAACAGCTCAACCGACTGCAGGACCCGGCGGAGCTCGAGCGGCTGGCGCGCGAGTGCCTCGGCATGGTCGACCCGGGTCAGATCGCGTTCGTCCCGGTGCCGCGCGGGCGCGCGCCGACGCCGCCGTCCTGCGATTAGGCGGGCACGAACCGAACGTCGACCGCGTCGCACACGCGCTCGTATCCGATCCGTTGATACATCGCGTTCGAGGTGGCGTTCGCGAGATCGGTGTGCAGGTAGCAGGCGCGGCGGCCTCGCTCGAGCGCGACGCCGCTCAGGTGCGCCACGAGCGCCGTCGCGTATCCATGTCCGCGCTCCGCGGGCGGCGTGTAGACGGGACCGACTCGGATCCCGTCGGGCGGCGCCGGCGAGGAGCCTGTCATCGAGACCGGTCGGCCGTCCACCTCCCAAAGCCAGTAGCCGCCCTCCTCGATGGAGGATCGGACGCGACGTGCTCGTGACTCGAGATCACCGGCGATGTCGGGCACCGCCTCGGCGATGAACGCATCGTGCCAGTCCATGATCAGGTCGAGGTCGCCGGCCGTGGCGAGCCGCTCCGTTCCGTCGGCGTCGCCGCGGTCGAGCACCGCGGTGAGCTCGTAGATCCCCTGTTCCGTGATGATCTCGGTGCCCCCGCCGACGATCGCGGTCCACGCCTTCGCGAACGTCTCGGCCTCCGAGACGCCGCCCACAACTCCCGGGAGATGGACCCCGGCGTCGACGATGCCGGCCGCCAGCGGCCCAAGAGCTGCCTCGTCGAGCGGCTCGGCGAGCGCGAGGTTGTACGGCGGTGTCTGCATGGCGGCCTCGACCAGGGCGCCGCCGTCGTGGACGGCCCAGAGGCCGAAGCCCGGGTAGGTGTCTGGGCGACGGCGGAGCACATCGAGCAGGCCACGGATCAGGTTGTGCCGGGCCGGCGACCGATCGAGCAGGGGCGTCACGAGGTCGGTGTACTCGGCGACGCCGTTGACCCGCGTGACCTCCATCCGCGGATGCTACGGGAAGGCACCGATGCATTGACGGCGGGGTTGCCTCTCCCGCATGCTGGGCGCCTCGCCCCGAGGGTGGCTCGGGGGCTGTGCGAACAGGAGGATCACCAGATCGCTATCGAGGTCGGCGCCACGGTCACCGCGACCGTCGTGCGTATCGAGAACTACGGCGCGTTCCTGCAGCTCGAGGACGGACGGATGGGCCTGGTCCACATCTCCGAGATCGACCGGAACTACGTCAAGGACGTCCGCGAGCACCTGCGCGAAGGGGACAGCGTCGAGGTCAAGGTCACCTCGATCAAGGACGACGGCAAGATCGACCTTTCGATCAAGGCCCTCCAGGACCCCGCCCCGCGACAGTCCCGACGGGGCACGGACCAAGAGTTCGAGCAGAAGCTCAAGAAGTTCATGCGCCAGAGCGAGGAGCGCCAGGTCGACTTCCGGCGCGCCACCGAGCACAAGCGCAAGTAGCGGTCCGATGTCGCGCGAGCACCGCGCGTCCGATGTCGAGACCATCCGCGAGCAGCTCGGCCGCGAGCCAACCACCGCGTTCCAGGTCATCGTGCGCTGCCCGGTCGGGCATCCGCTGGTGATCCGGAACGCGCCGCTCGACGAGCGGGGCGAGCCGTTCCCGACGACGTTCTGGCTGACGTGTCCCGACGCGGTTCGCGCCGTCTCGCGGCTGGAGGCCAGCGGTGAGATCGGCCGGCTGAACGAGCGATACGACGCCGACGCGGCGTTCCGCGCGGCCCTGGATCGCGCGCACTCGGAGGCCGCCGAGGAGCGCGCGCGCATGCTGCCGGAGGGGCGCGCGTGGGGCGGGGTGGGCGGGACGCGCCAGGGGATCAAATGCCTGCACGCGCACTACGCCAACCATATGGCCGGCGGCGAGGACGTCGTGGGCTCGGCGGTCGCTGCCGAGATCGAGCCGATCCATCCCGAGCGCGCGCCCGCCGAACGGATCGCCGTGGTCGACCAGGGGACGCATTCCTGTCGGTTGCTGGTCGTGGAGCGCGCGCCCGGCGGCGAGCTCATCGAGCTGGCGAACGACATGGTCATCACCGCGCTCGGCGCCGGTGTCGATGCGACGGGTGCGCTCGACGCAACGGCGGTCGCGCGCAACGAGGCGGTGCTGGCGGGGTACGTCCGTCGCGCGCGGGCGCTCGGTGCGCCGACGGTTCGCGTGACGGCGACGAGCGCGGTTCGCGACGCCTCCAACCGCGAGGTTTACGTCGCGTCGGTCCTGCGCCACGTCGACTCGGCGCCACGGGTGATCGACGGCGCCGAGGAGGCACGGCTGTCCTTCCTCGGCGGGACCTACGGGCTCTCGGCAAAGGAGGGGCCATTCCTGCTGCTCGATATCGGCGGCGGGTCGACGGAGTTCGTCGTTGGGCGCGAACCCGGCCGGGCGGCGCAACGCGCCAGCACCCAGATGGGGTCGGTGCGCATGACCGAGCGTGCGATCTCGACGGATCCGCCGGCGCGGCCCGAGCTCGACGACCTCCGCCGACTGATCGCCGACCGGCTCGACGAGGCCGAGGTCGCGGTTCCCGAGATCCACACCGCCCGGACGTTCGTCGCCGTCTCGGGCACGGCGACCACGTTCCAGGCGATCGCGCTCGGGCTGGACCGTGATGACCCGGACGAGATCCACCGGACGTGGCTCTCGCTGCCCGATGCGGAGCGAGTGCTCGACGGGCTCTGCCGGATGACGACCGCCGAGCGGGCGGCGCTGCCCGTGATGGCTCCCGGGCGAGGCGGCGTCATCGTCGCGGGCGGCGCGATCTTGGTCGAGACCATGCGCCGCTTCGGGATAGAGCGCGCCCTGGTGTCTGAAACGGACATCCTGTGGGGCCTCGCCTATGACGCCCTCGGGGTCGGGTAGCCTGTGGCGCCATGCCCAGCAAGTCCCGTCAACGGCACCTGGCCAAAGGCGCAGAACGCCGGCGTCTCGAGCGCGAGCGCGCGGCCCGCCGGCGCACGATCGCGCTCAGCGTCGGTGGCGCGATCGCCGGCATCATCATCATCGCGCTGGGCGTCACCCTCCTGAACCGCAACAACTCGAGCACGACCGCCGGCTCGAGCGCAACGTCGTCGGCGTCGGCGACGACCTCGCCGACGTCGAACAAGGCCCCGAAGCAGACGGGCACGATCACTGCCCAGGCCAAGCCCGCAAACAAGGTCGCCTGTGGTGCGAGCGTCCCGCCAGCCGCGTCGACGCCCAAGCCGCAGTTCGATCACGCGCCGTCACCGAGCGACGTGCTGGACAAGAACACCGAGTACACGGCGATCTTGCACACCTCGTGCGGGGACATCACGATCGCGCTCGACTCGACGGCGGCCCCGCAGACCGTGGCGAGCTTCGTCTTCCTGGCCGAGCAGAAGTTCTTCGACGGGACGTTCTTCCATCGGGTGGTGAAGTCGATCGACGTCGTCCAGGGCGGCGACCCGACGGGCACGGGGAGCGGCGGCCCCGGCTACTCGATCCCCGATGAGCTCGCGGGCGGCGAGCATTACGCGCCCGGGACCGTTGCGATGGCCAACGCCGGCCCCAACACGGGCGGGAGCCAGTTCTTCTTGATCACCGGGCCGGGCGGTGCGAACCTGGACAGCAACCCGAACTACACGATCTTCGGGAACATCACCGACGGGCTCGACGTCGCCAAGCAGATCAACAGCTTCGTGCCGAAGAGCGGCGACGGACCGCCGACCCAAGCCGTCTACATCGACTCCGTCACGATCGAGAAGAAGACCCCGACCCCGACGCCGAGCCCGAGCGGCTGAATGCTCAGAGCCGCTCGACGTGCGGCTCGTCGATGCCGACGGTCGCGCCGCGCGCGTCGAACACCAGCGGGGCGCCCGCGACGATCGCGTGCACGTCGATCTGCGCGTGCGCCGTCAGGATCAAGACGGCGTCGGTGTCGGCGAACGTCGCCGCGGCGGCGGGCACCGAGCGCAGCTCGCGGCCGCCGATCGTGATCGTGTCGACGTACGGGTCGTGGAACCGGACGTCGGCGCCCTTCGCGGCCAGTCGCTCGAGGACGTCGATCGCCGGCGAACCGCGGAGATCGTCGACCCCGGCCTTGAATGCGACGCCGACGCCGAGCAGCCGTGAGCCGTTCACCGCCTTGCCGGCGCCGTTCAGCATCTCGGCGACGCGGGTCGCGATGTAGTCGGGCATCCGGTTGTTGACCTCGTTCGCGTGCTCGATGAACCCGACGCGGTACCCGAGCTGTTGGCCGGCCCGCCACGACAGGTACGTGGGGTCGATCGCGATGCAGTGGCCGCCCACGCCGGGTCCCGGCCAGAACGGCTGGTAGCCGAAGGGCTTGGTCGCCGCGGCATGCAGCGCTTCCCAGATGTCGACGCCGAGGTCCTTCGCCATCACCGCGAGCTCATTGACGAGCGCGATGTTGACCTGGCGGTACGTGTTCTCGATCAGCTTCGCCATCTCGGCGTCGCGCGGCGACGACGTGACCGCGACCGAGCCGACGATCGGCGCATAGAACGAGACCGCGAGGTCTCGGCAGCGGTCGGTCAGGCCGCTCACGACCTTCGGCGTCGTCGCGAGCTGATGCCCGCTGCTGCCCGGGTCGATCCGTTCAGGGGAGTAGGCGAGGGCGAAGTCGGCGCCCGCCGCGAGGCCGGACGTCTCGAGGATCGGCCGGAGGAACTCTTCGGTCGTGCCGGGCCAGGTCGTCGACTCGAGGATCACGAGGACGCCCGGCCGGAGGTGCGCCGCCACCGTTTCGGCCGCGGCTCCGACCATCGACAGGTCCGGTGCGCCGTCCGCGAGTGGGGTGGGCAGGCACAGGACGACGACGTCGGCGCGCTCGAGGGTCGCCGCGTCCTCAGTGAACGTCGTGTGGTCAAGGGCCGTGATCTCCGAGGCCGGGACATCGACGATGTAGGAACGCCCCGCGCGAAGCGCGGCGACCTTGGTCGTGTCGTCGTCGAGCCCGATCGTCTCGAAGCCCGCCTGACGCACGCCGACCAGGAGCGGCAGGCCCACGTACCCCAGCCCGATCACGGCAACGACCGCGGTCCGGTCTCGGATCGACGCGGCGAGGCGTTCGAGCGGGTCGGTGTCGAGAAGGTCCATGCGCGCGGGGGGTCAGGGTATCGCCGGCGCCTTGGCCGGCGCAACGGGCGCGGCGAGCCAGGCGTCGATCCCGTCGCGGAGCAGGGTCTTTCGATCCTCGTCGGCGAAGCTCACCTGGACCGCGGTGTGTGCGAGGTCGGCAAGCTCCGCGTCGCTGAGCTGCCACGCATCGCGTGCCGCGGCGTAGACGTCCGTTAGCCAGCCGCCGAACATCGTCGGATCGTCGCTGTTGAGCGTAACCGGGACGCCGGCATCGCGAAGCGCGAGCAGTGGCACGTCCTCGATCCGCTCGTAGACGCCCGTCGCGACGTTGGACACCGGGCAGATCTCGAGCGGGAGCCGCCGGTCGGCGAGCTCCGCCACGAGCGCCGGATCTTCGACGGCGCGGACGCCGTGCCCGATCCGGTCGGGACGCAGATGGTCGATCGTGGCGCGTACGTTCTCCGGCCCGGCCCATTCGCCGGCGTGCGGCACGCTCTTGAGTCCGGCGCGCCGCGCCTTGCGGAACATCCACGCGAACCGGTCGACGCTCGTTCGTTCGCTCCCCGCGCAGTTGAGCGCGACGACGCCGTTGCCGGCAAAGCGAAGCGCGACCTCGAGGGTGCGCTGCGCGTCGTCGAGACCGTTGTCGCGGACGATGTCGGGGCACAGCTGCACGCGAACGCCGTGATCGCGTTCGCCCGCCGCCAGGCCATCGAGCACCGCCTCGATCGGCCCGAACCAGTCCTGGTTGAGCCGGCGCGCATGGTTCCCGGGGCTGAAGACCACCTCGGCGTAGGCGACCCCGGTCGCCGCGAGGTCTTCACAGAGGTCGGTCGCCAGGCGCCGGAAGTCATCCATCGTCGCGAGCAGCTGGCAGAGCTCCAGATAGTTGTCGATGAAGTCGAGCGGCCCGCTGAACGTCCACGCATCCGAGCCCATGCCGTGCGGCAGGACGGTGCCGTCGCGGTCGGCGAACTCCCGGAGCGTCGCAGGTCTGGCGCTCCCCTCGAGGTGAAGATGCAGCTCCACCTTGGGAAGGGAACGGAGGTCGCGCATCAGACGATGGTATCCCCGTCGGTCACGAGGCATGCACGCGCTTCGCCGCCGCGGGCCAGCGGCTAGGCTCGCGCCATGCACGCGAACCTGATCGGCGGCGAATGGGTCGAGGGCGCGACGACGGTGCTGAACCGGAGCCCGTCGGACCTATCCGATGTGGTCGGCGAGTTCGCCGTGGCGGACGAGTCGCAGGTCGATGCGGCGATCGCGTCGGCGGTCGATGCCGCTCCGACCTGGGCGGCCGCGACGCCGATGGAGCGGAGCACCGTCCTCGAGACCGCGGGGCTCGAGCTCGCCGCTCGGGCCGACGAGCTCGGCGAGCAGTTGGCGCGCGAGGAAGGCAAGCCGCGCGCCGAGGCGATCGGTGAGGTTCAACGCGCGTCGCAGATCTTCCGGTTCTTCGCCGGCGAAGCCCTGCGGATCGCCGGCGAACACCAACGGAGCGTTCGCCCCGGCGTCGATGTCGACGTGCTGCGCGAGCCCCTCGGTGTGGTCGGCATCATCACACCGTGGAACTTCCCGATCGCGATCCCGGCGTGGAAGGTGGCGCCGGCGCTCGCGTACGGGTGCACCGTGGTCTTCAAGCCCGCGGAGCTCGTCCCGGCGAGCGCGTGGTCGATGGTCGACGCCATCGCGCGCGCTGGGGCTCCGCCCGGCGTCTGCAATCTCTTGATCGGCCCGGGCAGCGTGGTCGGCGAGCGCATGCTGCACGATCCTCGCGTCCGGGGCGTGAGCTTCACCGGGTCGCAAGCCGTCGGCGCTCGTGTTGCCTCGGGGCTCGCGGCCCGCTTCGGGCGCTCGCAGCTCGAGATGGGCGGCAAGAACCCACTCGTCATCCTCGACGACGCGGATCTGGACGTCGCCGTCGACTGCGCGGTCCAAGGCGCGTTCTTCCAGACGGGGCAGCGGTGCACCGCGAGCAGCCGGCTGGTCGTCACCGCAGGCATCCACGACCGGTTCGTCGACGCGACGATCGAGCGGATGGGGGCGCTTCGCGTTGGGCACGCACTGGCGGCCGACACGCAGATCGGCCCCGTCGTGTCCGCCGACCAACTGCAGCAGGACCTCGAGTACCTCGAGATCGGCAACAAGGAGGGCGCGGACCTCGCCGCCGGCGGGGACCAGCTCGACCGCGACACCGAGGGCTATTACCTCGAACCGGCACTGCTCGTCGGAACGACCAACGACATGCGGGTCAACCGCGAGGAGATCTTCGGACCGATCGCGTCGGTCGTGAAGGCGGACGACCCGGAGCACGCGCTCGCGCTTGCGAACGACACGGAGTTCGGCTTGTCCGCAGGCGTGTGCACGACATCGCTGAAGCACGCCGCGATGTTCCGAGATGGCCTGCAGGCGGGGATCGTCACCATCAACCTGCCGACCGCCGGCGTCGACCACCACGTGCCGTTCGGTGGGACGAAGGGGTCCTCGAGCGGTCCGCGCGAGCAGGGGCGCTACGCGGTCGAGTTCTATACGACCGTCAAGACGACCTACACCCGGCCGTAGCGTCCTGGGGCGTTGACCCTGCGCGCGCCGCGCGGGTAGCGTCCCCGGGTCGTGACGCCCGACGTGCTCGCACCCGTCTTCTTCCTCGCCGCCGGCCTGCTGGTTCTCGCCGGCGCCACGAAGATCCTTCGTCCGGATCCGACTGCGCAGGCGCTGCTCGACGCCGGACTGCCCGGATCGCTCGGCGCGGCTCGCGGGGTCGGCGTCGTGGAGATCGCAGTCGGTGTGTGGGCGTGCGCCGCGCCGGCGGCCGGCGGCGCCGTCGCGCTAGGCGCGTTGTACGTGCTGTTCGCCGGCTACCTCGGGTTCCTGCTGGTGGCGCGACCCGACGCCGGATCGTGCGGCTGCGCCGGGCCGACGCCGGTGCCGCCGAGCCGCTTGCATCTTGCGTTGAACGTGGTGGCCACCGCTGCGGGGTTCGCGTACGCACTGACCCACGCGCCAACACTCGGTGCGTGGGTCGCGAGCCTGGGCTGGGCGGCCGTGCCGATCGTGCTCGGACTCCTCGTGGCCGGATGGCTCGCCGTGGTCGCGGTGACGGCGGCGCCGGCGGCCTTCCGTTCGTGGACGCCCGGCGATCACGACCACGAGCACACGTCCCACGGACACGACCACGGGTCGACCGACCGCGAACTCGCACACGCGGGGATCGCCCCGGGTCACGCGAGCTTGTGGCCGAGCACGAAGCCGGAGGACGCGTGAGCGCCGTCCTGGACGCTGCGCTGCGAACGGTGCAGCCGCGCCGGACGCGCACGCGACGGCGGACGGCTCGGGTCGCTGAGGTCGCGAGCGCCATCGTCGCTGCGCCGATCCGGTATGCGGTTCGCCCGATCACGGCGACCGAGGTGGTCCGACGCACGTGCGGCAGCTGTCCCGGTGGCAGCCGATGCTGCGGGTCGTACACGGCCCTGTGTTGCACCCTTCCCGGCGGCGACAACTTCGGGTGTCCGCCGAACACGTTCATCGGCGGTTGGTGGCAATGCAACTACGGCGGGACCGACCTCTGCGGCACGACCAACATGCGCTACTACCTCGACTGTTCGATCAACCCCGGACACAGCTGTCCAGGCGGCTGCCACTGCGGCGACAACAGATGTTCGAACTTCAAGACGTGCTGCGTCGTGTTTCGGTACGGGAACTGCAACACGAACATCGGCGCGATCACGCCGATCCAGTGCCGGCTCGTGACGTGCGTCATCCCGTGCCGGATCGATTGTCTCGACTGCAGCTGCTCGGCGGCGGTCGACCAGACGACGTGCTCGCACAACGCAGGATGTCTATGAGCACCGGCGTCCTGACGTCGATGGTGATCGTCGAAACGATCGTGCTCGCGCTGCTCGCGATCGTGGTCGTCTCGCTGTTGCGCAGCCACGCCGAGCTGCTGCGCCGTCTGCCTGAGCCCGACGAGGAGCACGAGCACGTGCACGATCACGCCGAGCCGGAGCGACCCCTATTGTCCGCCGACCTGCCGAGGCCGAAGCGCGTCGCCTCGCGTGGGCACGACGTCACGGGGTCAACGCTCGACGGCGACCACGTCGTCGTGTCGGCCGCATCGGGAACCAACACCTTGTTCGCGTTCCTGTCGACGGGCTGCCTGACGTGTCAGGGCTTCTGGGACGGGCTGCAGCCGGGCACCCGCGAACCGCTTCCCGGCGACACGAGGGTCGTCGTCGTGGTGAAGGATCCGGCGTTCGAGTCGCCGTCGCGTCTCGCGAAGCTGGCGCCCCCCGACGTCCCGGTGATCCAGTCGTCGGCCGCGTGGGAGGACTTCGGCGTGCAGATGTCGCCGTACTTCTGCTTCGTCGACGGCCCGACGGGCGAGCTCCGTTCCGAGGGCGCGGCGATGACGTGGCACCAGGTGTCGTCGCTGCTCACCGACGCACTGTTCGACGAAGACCACGCGCGGGAGCTCGGATGAACGCGGTCGTGGCGCTCGGCGCCGCGGTCGCGATCGTCGCGGGCCTCCGATCGACGTGGTCGCCCTGAGGCGCGTCGATGCTAGGGAGCATCACTCCGCTCGGGGAGCGGGGACGCGGATCCAGGTGGGGCGTCACGGTGTCGGCGTACCTGATCGGGTCGCTGGCCGGCGGCGCCGCGCTCGGCGCGGTCCTGGGGTGGATCGGGTCGCCGCTCGAGATGTCCGCGAGCTTCCGGCTGGTCCTGCTCGGAACCGCGACCGCGGTCGGCATCGCATCCGATCTGGGTCTTGGCGGACTTCGGATCCCCAGCACGCACCGCCAGGTGGACGAGACGTGGCGGGCGTCGTATCGAGGGTGGGTGTGGGGGCTCGCGTTCGGCGCGCAGCTCGCCCTCGGCGTGGTCACCGTCGTGATGACCGCGTTCGTCTACGTGACGTGGCTCGGCGCGGTGCTCGCCGGGTCCGTCGCGACGGGCGCCGTGATCGGGCTCGCATTCGGGCTCGCGCGAGCCGTCCCGATCCTGACCGTCGCACGCGTGCGCACGAGCGGCCAGCTGCTCGGCGTCGACCGCACGCTGCAGCGGCTCGCGGCGCCCGCGCGACGGCTGACCGTCGCGGCCGGCGCGTCGATCGCCGCAGTCGCCTTGCTCGGAGCCGCTCGATGACCTCGACGCTGCAAGGGCACGGCTTGACGCTCGCCGTGCACGACGGTTGGGAGGCGCGGATCTGGATGCCCGACCTGCCGCCTCCTGCGGAGAACCACGCGGTGGTGCGGCTCGCGAACTTCGCCTTGCCGGTGACGAAGAACACGTACGCCGAAGACGTCGCCGACGGTCTGCGGCCTGGCCAGGTCGTTGCGTCGCTGGCGGAGTTCTCGCCGACGCTTGCCGGCACGGGCCTGTACGCGCCGCGCGGCGTTCCCGACCTCGAGTCCGGCGAACTGGATCCGCGCGCCGTACAGCGACAGGCGCCGGGGCGCGCCGGCGTCCAGCGGTTCTTCTCGGAGCACGGACGCGCGTTCAGCCTCTACGTCGTCGCCCGTCGCGGACCGGGTCTCGAACGCGCCATGCACGAGCTCGGGAACCAGCTCCGCAACCTCACGGTGGCCGAGCGATGAGTCTTCTCGGATGGGTCGTCGTCGCGCTGTTGTTCGCACTCGTGCTGTGGCTCGGGTTCGCGCTCATCGCGCTGATCCGCACGCAGGCTGGGTTGCGCGCGCGGATCGAGGATCTCGAGGCCACGATCGCGCCGATCCGGCTCGAAGGCGGACTTCCCGTCGGCCGGACCGCGCCGGATTGGGCGATCGACATCGCCGATGGCGGGTCGCTCGCCGCGGCGTCGCTGGCCGGGACGCGCCACGTGCTGCTGTTCGCCGACACGTCATGCCGAGCGTGCGACGACCTGGTCCCGGCGGCGGTCGAGGCATCGGCCACCGGAGCCTTGCCGCCCGTCGTGGTGATCGCCCGCGAGGACGACGCTGCGATGCCGGTTTCCTGGGCAGGCCGGTGGACAGGTGTCGAGCACGGCGACGAGGTGAGCGAGGCGTTCCACGTGGACGTCAGCCCGCACCTCTTCGTGATCGACGAGGGCGGCGCCATCGTTGCCCAAGGCGGCGCGGCGACGCTGGCCGACGTCGAGGCGCTGGTCCGCGAAGGCCGTGGGATCCAGGTGTTGCCGGAGGCCGGCGATGCCTGAGCCGATCACGCGCCGCGGCTTCGTCACGCGGGCGTCCGGCGTCGCGCTGAGCGGTCTCGGGCTCGCAGCGGGCCTCGGGCGAGACCGCGCGTCCGCACATGTTCGCCCGACGCCCTGTCGCGTGCGGTGCGAACCGATCAGCAAGACCGGTTGCCTGTGCGGCGGCAACCTCTATCGGTGCTCGGGTTGCGGCGGCACGTTCCACGCGTGCATCGATCGTTCGCGCTTCGGGTGGTTCTGCCTTCGCCGGTCGTGCTGATCGTCAGCTCGACGACCGCATCCAGACGTCGTACTGGCTGAACGACCGCTCGTACCGGTCATACGACAGGCGTTGCGTCGCTCCGGTGACCGTGAGCGACGGCTCGTCGTTCACGCGATACGGGGGATGGCTGCCCGCGTTCGTCAAGCGGAGGGGGCCGTCCCAGGTCGTGCCGTTGTCCGGGCTGTGCCGGTACAGCACGTCGACCCGCGCGCCGCGAGCGAGCGGGCGGCAGGGCTGTCCCCGCGGGTTGTGACGACAGCCCGCGACGGCGATCGCGATCTGGGACGTTCCGAACGGCAGCACCGCCGGGCCGTAGCCATCGACGTACCCCGCGCCGCCGACCGCCGCCCTCCACGTGAACACCGTCGCAGCAGGCGACAGAGTGGCGCCGTCGAAGACCCGAAGATCGAGACCGGTGTTGGTCGAAAATGCGATGGCCACGCGTGGGTCTCCTGCTCCCACGGCGCCGGCCACAGCGGGATAGTGCTGACCGTCGTTGGGGCTCGGCCCGGTGAGCGCGATGGGTGTCGCCGTCGCAAGGTCGTCGCCTTGCGTGTTCGACGTCACGGCGTCCTGGGCTCCACCATTCGTCGCGAACCACGCGACGGCGACGTCGTCACCGCTCACGCCGATGTCCGGCAGGCCGCGGAACCCTTCGCCGATCGGTGACTTCGACGTCGTCGAGCCGATCGTCGCCGCGGACCAGTGGCGCCCGCGGTCGTCGCTCGTTGCCATCCGGATCGAGCCCGAGTCGGCCTGCGTCCAGACGGCGAACATCCGCCCGCCTGCCACGGCCACCCGCGGGTAGTCGACCCTGCCGGTGCGCGAAGACACCCGAACGGGTTTGTGCCAGGTTCGCCCTTGGTCGAGGCTCACGCGGATCCAGAGCGCGCGCGGGGCCGACGGCCGGTAGTGGAGGTAGCTGCGTTGCGTCACATAGCTGGCGATGACGGTCGACCCGTGAGCCGCGATCGACGGCCGCTCCGCCTGGACCGATGACGGGCTGATCCGAACGGGCTTCCTCCAGTCGCCGGCCTGTGATGATGCGGGCGATCGTCGGACGAACACGCCCATCCGCGGGCCGTTGTCGTCGGCGCATCGCCCGGACGGCGGCGGGCAATCCGACGCGAAGATCGTCAGCAACCGATTCGACGTGGCGGTGAGCGACTTGCCGGGGTTCCACGCGTACGGCGACGAGATGCGCCGTGCACGGCCGAACGTGATCGCTGCCGTTGCGGGCGCGGCGAGCGTCAGAACGGCGACGATCGCAACGAGTGCCGCGGCAGCCCGCCCACGCATGCGGGGCATCCTAGCGGGGGTAGCATCCCGGCAAGCCCGGGTGCCGGAACCGGTAGACGGAGGCGGCTTAAACCCGCCGGCCCCATCTGGGGCGTGTGGGTTCGAGTCCCACCCCGGGCACGCGCTCAACGACCGGCGAGCCGCTCGGCGATGTCGACAGGCATCGCGTATGGATCGGCATCGTTGGGACGGAGCGGTTCGTCGAGCCGGAACAGACGATCGGTGACGATCCGGTAGATGAGCGCCCGGAGGAAGTACTGCGGGAAGCGGTCGTCCGCGTCGAACGCACGCGCGAGCGTTTTGTCCGCTCCTTCCCAAACGAGGGCATCAGCCACGACGATCGCAGACGCGAACGTCGCCGGCCGGACGTACGGCGAGAGATCCAGGATCGCCGGTCGCTGATCGTCGAACAAGACGTTGCCGGTCAGATCTCCGTGGATCAGCTGCGACGGGGCTGAGATCGGATCGACGAGGGCGAGCAGCCGTTCGAGGTGCTTCGTCTCAGGAACGTCTGTCGCGGCCAGTTCGCCCCACGCGACGCGATCTCCGATGGACCACGGATCGGTTCGCTCGGCGAGGAACCCCGGCGCCGGCTCGCCGGCAACGGCCTCATGGAAGCGCGCGCCCACATCGATGATGTCCAGCCAGCGCCCGGGTTCATGTCGACCCTGCAGGTACGTCATCGCGTACCACCCGTTGACGAGGAGCCGGCCGTCGTGTGCCCGGACCGCCTCGGGAACCCGGAACCCGTCGTGCGTCCTTAGGCGTTCGTGAAGCGCCGCCTGCCAGGTCAGCTGCTGCTTCGAGATGTCCGCGGGCTTGAGCACGATGTCGCCAACGCGCCACGTTCCGTGTCTGCCGCCCGACAGCGGCTCCGGTCGCCCCGTCGCCGAGAACGCGTCGAGCACCTCGGCGGAGGGAGGTGACGCGGGAGGATCCGCTTCGGCCATGGCTCGAACGGCGCCCGCTACCAGCCGATCTCGTACGCCCAGGTCCCCGTGCCGACCGCTGGGTTGACGGGGACGGTAAGGACGACACCGCCGACGGGCGCCGTCAGCTCTTCGACGACATCGCCGAACGGGTCGATGATCCGGGCCAGCACGTCGCCCTGCGCGACCTCCGCGCCGACGGCGACACCGTCGATGAACAAGCCGCCGTGATCCGGCGTGACGATCCGGAACCCGTGGATCATGCGCGGCTCCGGGGTCTCGGCTACGGGTTCGTTCACCGTGCCGAGCACGCGCAGCGCGTTCCACACGCCGTCCGTCGCGCGATCGACCGTCGCCTCTGACGGCGGCAACCCACCGCCCGCCTCGATCAAGATCGCGGGCACGCCGGCTTTCGAAAGCCGGACGTACAAGGCGCCGTCGAGCAAACCGGTGTCGGTGTCGGGATCGCCCATCCGGTGCTCGTACAGGAACGGTGAACCGTACGCGCGGCCCATCGCGAGCCCGGTTCCATCGCCCTGCACCGTGAGCGTCCAGTCGACGGTGTCCGACGGCACGCCGGCGCTGTGCAGGTCGATGAACGAGCCGCCCCGCTCGGAGATCAGGTCGAAGTAGCGGTCGTCCATCTGCTTCTCGAGGTACGTCGGCGCCAGCGGGTGCTCACGGCTGAGGACGCCGAACCCGGGGACGTTGCCGATCGGCATCACCACGACGGTGCCCGCCACGTCGGCCGGATTCAGACGACGCTGCAGCGCCATCGCCACGAGGGTCGCGTGGACCTCGTCGCCGTCCCGGGTCGCCATGATCCAGACGGTCGGTCCCGGCGCGGCGCCGCGGATCACCGTGGCGGGGACGTCGATCGCGGAGCCGCCGGGAAGCTCACCGACCCTGACGTACGCGTGGCCCTGCGCAGGGCCCTCTCCACGAAGCAAGTCGTCCAGCCGGGCCGCGTCCATGACCGGGCGACGATACCGGAGTCGGAAGCGCCGGGTAGCGGCGTTGGCCCGCTCGCCGCCGTAGCATCGCGTTGGTGGATCGCCGGACCTTCCTCCGTACGGCCGCCCGGTGGTCGGTCGCCCTGCCGGGCGTGTCCGCGCTCGCAGCCGCGTGCACCGCGGCGTCGGGCGAGTCGTCGGTGGCGGCCGACGCGATCCCATCCGCCAGCCTTACGACGTCCGCGGCGCGGACCAACGGCACGGCGTGGCACCGGCTGGCGGCAAGTCTCGACGGTGATCTGATCCGGCCCGGCTCCGCGAAGTACCCGACCGCTCGGCTCGGGTACGACCCGCTGTTCGACGACATCCACCCGCGCGCGATCGTCCGGGTCGCGTCCACGCGCGACGTCGCGCGCACGATCGCGTTCGCGCGAGAGCATGGCTTCACGTTCGCCGCGCGATCAGGCGGACACAGCTACGCCGGATATTCCCTCAGCAACGGCGTCGTCATCGACGTGTCCGGCCTCGACGACGTCACGGCGGACGTTGCGGCGAAGCGTGCAACGGTCGGGTCGGGCGCGTCGCTGATGCAGGTGGCGAACGGCCTGGCGCCCGACGGCCTCGTCGTTCCCGGGGGCACGTGCGCCACCGTCGGCATCGCCGGACTCACGATGGGCGGTGGTCAGGGAGTTACGGGCCGTCGGTTCGGACTGACGTGTGACTCGCTCGAGGCGGCAACGGTCGTGCTCGCCGACGGCAGCGTGGTGCACTGCGACGCCAACCGGCACGACGATCTCTTCTGGGCACTGCGGGGTGGCGGCGGCGGCAACTTCGGCGTCGTCACGTCATTCACGTTCGCTGCGCACCCGCTGACGCACCTCACGATCTGCTCGTTGTCATGGCATTGGTCGGCGGCCGCGCACGTGCTCCGTGCGTGGTCAGACTGGGCGCCGTCGGCGCCGCACGACCTCTGGTCCAGCCTCCGGCTCCGATGGATCCCGGGCTCCGGCCCGCAGGTCTCGATGATCGGCACGTGGTCAGGCTCTCCATCGGGCCTCACGCCGGTCCTCAACGACCTCACGTCGTCGGTGCGTCCCAACTCGATGTCGACCTCGACGCTTCCCTACCTCGACGTTGCGAAGCTGTACGCCGGTTGTTCGGGACAACCCGCCGACGAGTGCTCGCTCCAGATCCACGGCGGCACCTTGCCGCGGCAGGCGTCGCTGGCGAAGTCCGACTTCTTCGACCACCGCATCTCCGCCTCCGACGTCGACGCGATGCTCGGCCGCATCGAAGCCCGCTCCACGTCCGCGCTCAGGGGCAGCTCCGGCGGGGTGATCTTCGACTCCTGGGGCGGCCACATCGCGCAGCTAGGCGACCATGCGACGGCCTTCCCCCATCGCCAGGCGCGATTCCTCGCGCAGGAGTTCGTCACGTTCTCGAGCGTCCCCGACGACGCGACGCTCACGGCGAACGGCCAGTGGCTCACGAGCCTTTGGCATTCCCTCCGCGGCTCAGCGAGCGGCGCGGCGTACGTGAACTACATCGACCCCGAGCTCAACGGGTGGAGGCAGGCCTACTACGGCGCCAACCTGGACCGGCTGGTCCAGGTCAAGCGCCGCTACGACCCACACGACGTGTTCCGGTTCGCCCAAAGCGTCCCGACGACGCTCGCCTAACTCAGCGGCACGGCGTCCAGGGCGTGTCGAACAGGTCGAAGGTCTTCGTGATCGCGTTCCGGTTCGCGCTGTTTGCCTGCGGGCAGAACTTCGTGAGGGACAGCTTGTACTCCACCTGGAACACCGTCTTGCCCGCGTTGATGAAGTACGTCGTGTAGTTGCCGCACTCGTTGTACTGCTGACACTGCTCGTTGATCGCGTAGTCGAAGTAGGACGCCAGGTTGGGGACCTGCTCCACGTCGTTCTTCATGGCGACGGTCAGGCCGTACTTGTGCGCGAGGTTGGCGAGCGACGCGTCGTACACAAGCTGGTCGTTGGCGGTCAGCGGGAAGCCGGTCCTGTTGGAGTAGCCGTCGACGTTGTCCCACTCGACGCCGTCGAAACCAGCCTGCTGACACTTCTGGACGCGCGCCTCCATGATCGGCAGCAGGATCGACGTCTGGCGGATGTCGAGCCACTTCTCGCCGGGCCAGCCGTTCTTGTTGCCTTGGATCGAGGCGGGAAACTGGTTCGCGTCTGCACGCCAGTTCTCCCACGTTCCTGCATCGACGTAGCAGATCGCCTTGGCGCCTGCGGCATGGATCGCGTTGACCGCCGCCGTGTTCAGCGTCGTGTTGTTGCCGGAGATCGCCTGGTCGGTGAACAGGTCGATGTCGAAGACGGTCGGCTTGACCGCGGCGCCGCCGGTGTACGGGGCACTCGAGATGCCCACGTTGATCCCGCCGGTCGACGCGTACGTCGACACCCCCTGGAGCTGGTACTGCCAGCGCGCGTTCAAGGCCGGGTGCCAGCAGGCGCCCTGGCGCGTGTCGCACGCGACGGCCGCAGGGACCGTGGCTGCGCCGGCCGGCGCGGGGAGTGTGAGCAACGCCGCGACGACGCAGCCCGCGGCGGCAACGTACAGGGCACGAGCCCGCATCGTGGACCTCCCTCTCTCGCTCGGCCAACGTGGAGCCGAGATGGCACGATGATGCCTCCGATCGGCTGTCCCGCGCTATCCCGGAACACGCACACCCCTGCTCGGAGTTGAGGGGATGGTGCGACGGCACGGCGCATCTCCCCAGGTACGCCCACCACGCATCCACGCAGCGACGTGAGCGGGTGGAGTCGGTCGATCCCGCCGCGTCGCGATCTGGGCCGTCTCTCTTCAGGAAGCGTGTAATCATCCTTACATGGAATGCAAATGGCGCCCCAGCCGTTTGAGGATGTACGAGAACCCGAAGGGGATGGACCTCGATGACTGAACTCCACACCGAAACGCTTCCACTGCTTCCACTTACGACGGGAGTCGTCCTTCCCGGCATGGTCGTGACCCTGACGATCGAGTCGCCGGACGCGGCCGCGGCTATCGAGGCCGCCGCCCGCGGCGAGCTCATGCTGGTGCCCAGGATCGACGGCCGGTACGCACGCGTCGGCACCGTCGCCAAGGTCGAAGAGGTCGGCAAGGTGCGTGGCGGCGCTGAAGCCGCCGTGATCCGCGGCCTCCACCGGGGGGTCGTGGGTGTCGGGGTTCCCGGCACCGGATCAGCGACATGGGTCCAGATCGACCCGGTCGACGAGCCCGAGCCGAGCGCTCGCGCACGCAAGCTTGCTCGCGACTACCGCGCGACCCTGGAGACCATCGTCGAGGCGCGCGGGATCCCTCAGATCGCGGAGTTCCTGCGCGGCATCGACGACCCCGGTCAGATCGCCGACATGGCGGGCTACTCACCCGACCTCAGCTTCGAGCGGAAGGTCGAGATCCTCGAGACGGTCGACGTCGAGCAGCGCCTGGAGAAGGTTCTCGCGTGGGCCAAGGACACGCTCGCCGAGGTCGAGGTCAAGGAGCGCATCCGCGACGAGGTGTCGGAGAACCTCGAGAAGCGCCAGCGCGAGGTGATCTTGCGCGAGCAGATGGCGGCCATCCGCAAGGAGTTGGGCGACGACGGCGGCGATGACGTCATCGCCGACCTCCGCGCCAAGATCGAGGCCGCCGGGATGCCCGACGAGGTTCGCGAGCAGGCGGAGCGTGAGCTCGGCCGGCTGGAGCGCACCTCCGACCAGTCGCCCGAGTACGGGTGGATCCGGACGTACCTCGACTGGCTGACCGAGGTGCCCTGGGACGTCCGCACCGACGACAACCTCGAGATCGATCAGGCGCGAGCGGTGCTGGACGCCGACCACGAAGGACTCGACGACGTGAAGGACCGGATCCTCGAGTACCTCGCTGTGCGCAAGCTCCGAAAGGAGCGCGGCCTGGCCGAGGCGACCGGCCGCGGTTCCGGCGCCATCCTCACGCTGGTCGGTCCTCCCGGCGTCGGCAAGACGTCGCTCGGCGAGTCCGTCGCGCGCGCGTTGGGCCGCCACTTCGTTCGCGTGTCGCTCGGCGGGATCCACGACGAGGCGGAGATCCGCGGCCACCGGCGAACGTACGTCGGTGCGCTGCCCGGCCGGATCGTGCGGGCCCTGAAGGACGCCGGCACGAAGAACCCGGTGATGATGCTCGACGAGATCGACAAGGTCGGCGCGGACTGGCGAGGCGACCCCTCGAGCGCGCTGCTCGAGGTGCTCGACCCGGCGCAGAACCACACGTTCCGCGATCACTACCTCGACGTCGACCTCGACCTGTCCGAGGTGCTGTTCATCGCGACGGCGAACGTAGCGGAGACGATCCCGGCGCCGCTGCTCGACCGGATGGAGGTCATCCGGATCGACGGGTACACCGAGGAAGAGAAGGTCGCGATCGCGCGGCACCACCTCCTTCCACGGCAGTTCGAGCGGAACGGTCTTCGTACCGACGAGGTGACGATCGACGATGACGCGCTGCGAGCGGTCGTCGCGGACTACACCCGTGAAGCGGGCGTCCGCAGCCTCGAGCGCGAGCTCGGCAAGCTGCTGCGCAAGGCCGCGACGGTTATCGCATCACGTGGCGCCTCCGGTGAGCACGACACGCCGATCGTTGTCGACGCGAACGACGTTCGCGGGTACCTCGGACGGCCTCGGTTCTTCTTCGAGGTTGCCGAGCGCACGGCGGTCGCGGGCGTCGCGACCGGGCTGGCGGTCACCGGAACGGGTGGCGACGTGCTGTTCATCGAGGCGACCCGCGAGGAGGGCGAGGCGAGCGACGGGTTCACGCTGACCGGCCAGCTCGGCGACGTGATGAAGGAGTCGGCGCAGATCGCGTTGTCGTACGTGCGCTCGCACGCGGCGGAGCTCGGCATCCCGGGCGACCGTGTGCGTGGGCGGTTCCACCTCCACGTGCCGGCAGGCGCGGTGCCGAAGGATGGCCCGAGCGCCGGCATCACCATGACGACCGCGTTGGTGTCGCTGCTGACCGATCAGCCGGTGCGCGCCAGCGTCGGCATGACCGGCGAGGTGACGCTGCAGGGGCGCGTGCTGCCGATCGGCGGGCTCAAGCAGAAGGTTCTCGCAGCCCACCGTGCCGGCCTCACCGAGGTGATCGTGCCCAAGCGGAACGAAGGCGATCTCGAGGACGTGCCCGAGCAGGTCCGCGAGCAGATGACCTTCCACCCCGTCGAGGATGTGCGTGACGTATTGGCGGTGGCGCTCCGTGCGGAGGAGCCCGTCGCCGTGACGCCAGCGGCGTGAGCGGCCGTCGAACCGGGTAGGGCTCGGGCCATGCGCGTCGTCGTCCTCGGTATCACCGGGCGAACCGGCCACATCGTCGCGGACCTCGCGCTCGAGCGCGGCATGGACGTCGTGGCGCTGGTGCGTCACGAGCCCGAGTCCCCGACCGACCCGCGCGTCGCGGTGACCGTCCTCGATCTGCGCGATCAGGACGCGATCGCGCCGGAGCTCGCGGGAGCTGACGCGGTCGTATCTGCGATCGGTCCGGTGACCGGCGTGACCGTCACCGAGGTGTCGGAAGCGACGCAGGCGGTGGTTGACGGGATGGTGCGCGCGGGCGTGCGCCGGATCGTCGCGGCGGCCAACGGCAAGGTCTTGACCGACGACGAGGTCACCGGCGAGTACGCGAACGTCGCCGCGGAGCACCGGCGCGACGCGGCGATCCTGGCTGCAAGCGGGCTGGACTGGACGCTGCTCGCCGCGCCGTTCCTCACCGACGAGGCCGCCACTGGCGACGTCGCGATAGCGGTCGACGGCAAACCCCCGGCGCGGTCGCTCACCCGGGCCGACTTCGCGGCCACGCTCCTCGACGCGCTCGCGCACGACGAGTGGGTCGGCCACATCGTCGGCGTCGCGAACGCATGAGCGCCGGACGCCGGCGATCTGGGGCAAGGCTTCATCCACTCTTAGCCGGGCGCTAACACGCACGTCGGTACGTTCGTTTCGAGTGCGCCGGAGCCCGGCGCTCCGAGCAAGGAGGTCTCGCGATGGCCTACGTGATCGCCGAACCGTGCGTGGACGTGCACGACCGCGGATGTGTCGACGAATGCCCGGTGGACTGCATCTACGACGGCGTGCGCAAGAGCTACATCCGACCGGATGCGTGCGTGGACTGCGGCGCGTGCGAGCCGGTTTGCCCCGTCACCGCGATCTTCCATGAGGACGAACTGCCACCCGAGTGGGATGCCTATCGACGCATCGAGCAGGAGTTCTTCGAGCTGTCGGAGGTCCAAGCGGGGCTCACCGACCGGGCCTGCGACGCTGGGCAGTTGGCGCTGGACCACCCCGAGATCGGGCGCGTGTCCGCAGCCTGAGGTCTGATCGCTGGGGCCGGAGGTCCCGTCGCCGGCAGGCCGTCTGTCCTTGCAGAGCACCCAACCGCCCGTCACGCTTGCCTGCATGACGGGCGAGGTCCGATGGGGAAGGGCGATCGTGCGGGCGGCGATCGTGTTGGTCGTCGCGGTGGTGCTGTTCCTCATCGTCCCTGACCGGCTGCTCGCGTACCTCTCGCTGCATCTGGTCCCGCTGTGGCGTGACCTGGCGATGCTCGCGTACACGGCCGTTGCGTTCCTGGTCGGGTGTGTCGTTTTCGTGCGGCTGCAGGGGACGCGAGCGTGAGCGTCGCGTTCACGGCGCAGCCGGTCGACGGCTCGTGGTTCGACGACAACGTGCCGTGCACCCGCGCGTGTCCGGTCCTGACGAACGCCGGGCGGTACGTCGCAGCGATCGCGGCCGGCGACGACGCGCTCGCCTACGACATCGCGCGGCTGCCGAACCCGTTCCCCTCGATCTGCGGGCGCGTCTGTGCCGCGCCGTGCGAGCTCGCGTGCCGCCGTGGCGCGATCGACGAACCGATCGCGATCCGGGCGCTCAAGCGCTACGCGTGTGAGCACCACGGGGTCGAAGCAGGCGCCGCGAGCGCGTACGCGGCCGCCGCGCCGCGCGCGCCGCGGCGCGACGAACGGATCGCGATCGTGGGCGCGGGACCTGCCGGGCTCGCGTGTGCGCACGATCTGGCGACGTACGGGTTCCAGCCGGTCGTGTTCGAAGCCCAGGAACGGCCGGGCGGGATGATGGTGCTCGGGATCCCCCCGTACCGTCTCCGGCGCGACCTGATCGATGACGAGATCCACGCGATCCTCGACATGGGCGTCGAGCTCCGCACCGGGCAGGCGCTCGGTCGCGACTTCAGCCTCGCCTCTTTGCGTGAAGACGGGTTCGCCGCGGTGTTCCTGGGGATCGGCGCGACCCGCGCGCGCGAGCTGCAGATCCCCGGCGTCGAGCTCGATGGCGTCCTGAACGCGGTCGACTTCCTCTTGAACGCGAACCTCGGCTACACGGTCGACCTCGGCGACGACGTGATCGTGGTCGGCGGCGGCAACGTTGCCCTGGACGCCGCCCGGACGGCGCTCCGCGATCTTGCCGGCGTGGGCGAGACCTCGACGGCCGCCTTCGACGTCGCCCGGACCGCGAAGCGACTGGGCGCCGGACGCGTTCGGGTGATCGCCCTCGAGAACCGCGTCGAGATGCCCGCGCACGAGTTCGAGATCGAAGAGGCAGAGGTCGAGGGGATCGAGATCAGCGGGCGGCTCGGGCCGAACCGGATCGTCGGCACGGACCACGTCACCGGGCTCGAAACGATCGACGTCGCCTCGGTCTTCGACGAGACCGGCCGGTTCAACCCTCAGTTGGTTGCGGGCACCGAGCGGGTGCTCGAGTGTGACTCGGTGATCCTCGCGATCGGGCAGGCGCCGGACCTCTCGTGGCGCACCGATGGCGATGTCGAGGCGAGCCCCCGAGGGACGATCGCGATCGACCGGGAGTCGCTCGCCACGAGCGTGTCGGGCGTCTACGCCGGCGGCGACGTTGCCTTCGGGCCCCGCAACCTGATCGACGCGATCGCCGACGGTCGGCGCGCGGCCGCCTCGATCTACGAGCAGCTCACCGGCGCGAAGCCGGAACGCCCGTCGCTCAGCGGGCGACGGATGCTCCCGATCGTGTCGGTCACTCGCGGCCCCGACGCCGCGACCTATACGGAGCGGACCCGCGTGGAGGTGCCGGCCGAAGCGACGGAGCGCCGGATCGGCTCGTCGGAGATCGAGCTCGGCTACACGCCCGAGCAGGCGCGCGCCGAGGCGGGCCGGTGTCTCCAGTGCTTCCTCAACATCAACCTCGACCCGAGCATCTGCATCCTGTGCGGCGGCTGCGTCGACATCTGCCCCGAGCAGTGCATCCGGATCGTGCCCACGGAGGCCATCGACGGTGTCACGGCTGACGGGCCCTCGAGTGCGCTGATCCTGCAGGAGGAGCGGTGCATCCGGTGCGCGCTCTGCGTGGACCGCTGTCCCACACATGCGCTGTCGTTGGACGGATGGTCGGAGGCCTCGAGCGCCCCGATCGCCTTGACGCCCGTCGGAACGTGAGGAGGGAACCCGTGTCGACCGATCGCCCACCGGTGCGCGAGCGCTCCTGGTACCTCGCGATGTTCCATCCGGGGAAGTCGTTCAAGCGCTCGGAGGTCTACACGTCGGCGATCCGGCATCCGGAGACGACCACGCCGCGCGGTCGCGCGATGACCTCGTTCCACAACTTCTTCCTGCACCTGTACCCGGTGAAGGTGCCGAAGGAGATCGTGAAGACGCGGACGACGCTGCGCTTGGGGTTCATCGCGGCGACGCTCTACATGATCTTGTTCGTGTCGGGGATGTACCTGATGTTCTTCTATCACCCGGCGCCGCCGGACGCGTACTTCGACATGCACACGCTGTCGACCGGCGTCGCGTTCGGACAGTTCGTGCGGAACGTCCACCGGTGGTCTGCGCACCTGATGGTGCTCGTCGTGTTCCTGCACCTACTGCGCGTCTTCTACGCGGGCGCGTACCGTCGGCCGCGCCAGTTCAACTGGGTGATCGGCGTGGTCCTGCTCGTGCTGACGCTGTTCATGTCGTTCACCGGCTATCTGCTGCCGTGGGACCAGCTGTCCTACTGGGCGATCACCGTCGGGACGAACATCGCCGGGTACGTGCCGGTCTTCGGCGACCAGGTGCGCTCGCTGCTGCTCGGCGGCAACGAGGTGAGCGCCGCGACGCTGCTCCGGTTCTACGTCCTGCACATCTACTTCATCCCGGCGCTGATGACGCTCGTCATCGCTATCCACATCTGGCGTGTTCGCAAGGACAACTTCGCGGTCGTGGACCGCACGCACCAGGAGGCGCCCGCCGACGAGCCGGCCGAAGCGCCGGTGGAGGTGCACGATGTCGACGCCTGACCCCGAGGGCCGCTACCGCCTGCTCGGCGTCGTCCCGCGCGACGTCGAGATCCGCAAGGAGCAGGAGCCCGACGATGACGTCTTCACCTGGCCGCACCTGCTCGTCCGGCATGCCGTCGTGGCGGGCATCACGGTCGCGGTGGTGTTCGTCCTGGCGATCTTGTTCCAGGCGCCCCTGAAAGACATCGCGAACCCAAACCAGACGCCTGAAGTCGCCAAGGCGCCCTGGTACTTCGCCGGGCTGCAGGAGCTGTTGAGCCATGTGCAGCCCATGGTCGCGGGCGTCATCGTCCCCACCGTCGCGCTGCTGTGGCTCGTGCTCCTGCCGTACATGGACCGCGGGAAGGGATGGCGCATCCGTGACCGCAAGGTGGTGGTCGTCGTGTTCACCGCGGTCGCCGGCGCCGCGCTCGTCCTGACGGTGATCGGGACCTTCTTCCGAGGCCCGGGCTGGTCGTGGGTCTGGCCGTGGCAACACCTCTTCGTGGAGCTCTGATCGAGATGACGGACGAAACGCAGCGAGACGGCGAGGACATCGACCGCCGTCGGTTCCTCAACGGGACGTGGAAGGTCCTCGGCGTTGCCCTCGTCGCGGAGGCGGCGTGGACGAGCTACGACATCTTGCACCCCAAGCCGGCCGCCGGGTTCGGCGGGACGGTCGCGGCCGGCAATGTGGCCGACTACAGCGAGGACGGAGCCATCCAGTACTTCTTGAACGGACGCTTCTACGTGACGCAGTATCAAGGCGGCCTGCGCGCCCTGTATCAGAAGTGTCCGCATCTCGGGTGCCGCGTGCCGTACTGCGACAGCGCCCAGCAGTTCCAATGCCCGTGTCACGGCAGCATCTACAACATCATCGGCGAGTATCAGCAAGGGCCCGCCCCGCGAGGGATGGACCGGTTCCCCATCTCGATCCAGAGCGACGGCACCGTGCTCGTCGACACGGCGTCGATCGTCGAAGGGCCGCCGCGCGGGGTGCGTGAAGGCCCGACCGCGGCCGCCGGACCGTCGTGCGTGAGTTCCGGCGGGGAGGCGACGGCGTCCTCGCCGACCCCGGAGGCGACGCCGTCATGACGGAGACGCTGCGCGACCCGGTCGACGTGCGCCGCTCGACGCGACGCTGGCAGATCGCGGGCGTGTGGGTGTTCCTCGTGCTGGTTCTGTCGTTCCCCGCGTACCGGTTCACCGAGGGGTCTCGCCGGGCCGACGCTGAGCTCTCCCAGAACGCGGCGCAGATCGCGACCGGACAGGAGCTCTGGAGCGAGAACTGCGCAACGTGCCACGGCAAGACGGGGGAAGGCGTGACGGCGCCCGCCCTGAACTCGCAGGAGTTCCTCTCGTCGGTGACCGATCAGCAGATCGCCGGGATCGTCGAGGGCGGTGTGCCGGGAAGCGCGATGCCGGCATGGCTCTCGGATTACGGCGGCGCGCTCACCCAGCAGCAGATCGAGGCGATCGTCACGTACGTCCGGTCGTGGCAGCCGACGGCGCCGAGTAGGCCGGACTGGCGAACCCCCTCGGGAGGATGAGATGAGCAGGCGCGTGCGGATCCTCGGGACGGCGTGGCTCCTGCTCGCGTTGACCGCCTGCCTGCAGAGTGGCGCGGGCGGCAACACCGTGGCGATGATCCCGGGTTATCGCGGATCGAGCGCGACGACGGATGCGACGCAGCCGGCGGGCTATCCGCCGGCGTCCAGCGTGATCAAGGCCACCTTGGCCGACACCTCACCCACCCAGATGTCGATCACCTTGAGCCAAAGCTACGCCCCGGCCGGCACGGTGAGCTTCTTGATCACCAACGCCGGGACGATGGACCACGAGATGGTCGTGCTCAAGACCGACCAGCCCGCGGACAGCTTCAAGATCACCGGGTTCGAGGGGGAACCCAACCGGTTC
>DATAPH010000082.1:0-3557 GCA_036265325.1 Actinomycetota bacterium
GTTCGAGCGTCGGGTGCGGCCGCCACCTGACCCGGCCGAGCCCCCACCAGGCGCCGACGACGACGAGCGCCTGGATCGCCATCGGGATGTACGCGGACCAGGAGTAGGAGAGTCCGGCGTGGTGATACTCGTCTGCGTCGAACAACGCGTTGGCGACCGCATGACCGCAGATCGCGCTCAGCAGGATGCCGCGCACCCAGAAGAGCCACGCGGGCTTCGATGCCATGGCGTCAGGATGGCAGCCCGTCTTCCCGCCGGTCAACGAACAGATATGGAGGGTTCGTGGTGCTCGGAACCCTTCTCAGGCAACGCTCAGGAACCGTGCGAGCCCTCGAGCAACGACGCCGCGTGATCGGGCACGTACGTGTAGAGGTCGGTCGGGGGCCGCACGTAGCCTTCGTCCTGCTGCCGAGCCGGGATCTCGATCTCGGGCAGCGGCCGCTTCTCCCAAGGGATCACGCTCAACAGGTGAGCGATCGCGTTGAGGCGCGCGCGCTTCTTGTCGTCGGCCGGCACGACGTACCACGGCGCCTCGGGGATGTCGGTGTGAACGAACATCTCGTCCTTGGCCCTCGAGAAGTCGACCCACTTCGTGCGCGAGTACAGGTCGGTCGGCGAGAGCTTCCACCGTCGCATCGGGTCCTCGATCCGCTTCTGGAACCGTCGCTCTTGCTCCTCGTCCGAGACGGAGAACCAGTACTTGATCAGCAGGACGCCATCCTCGACGAGCAGGCGCTCGAAGATCGGACATTGGCGCAAGAACGTGTAGTACTCGTGCTGCGTGCAGAACCCGAGCACGTGCTCGATGCCGGCGCGGTTGTACCAGCTGCGGTCGAACAGGGCGATCTCGCCCTTGGTCGGCAGGTTCGCGACGTAGCGCTGGAAGTACCACTCCCCCTGCTCGCGCTCGGTCGGCTTGGGCAGTGCGATGTGGCGCGTTACGCGAGGGTTCATGTACTCGGTGATGCGCTTGATCGTGCCGCCCTTGCCCGACGCGTCGCGTCCCTCGAAGATCACGGCGATCCGCGCGCCGGATGCGGTTACCCAGTCCTCCATGCGAACGAGCGATTCTTGGAGTCGCTTCAGCTCGGCCTCATACGCCTTGCGCGGGATCTTCGACGCCATGCGTGCGAGCCTATCGCGACGACGCCGGAGCCGCGCCGTCCATGACGAGGTCGACGATCGCGAGCGCGAGGCGGGCGTTCACCGGGTCGCCCGTGATCAGGCGGCGGAGCACCATCGGGCCACCGAGGAGGTCGATCATCACGTGGGCGTCGACCTCGGGGCGGATCTCGCCGCGACGCTTGCCGCGTTGGATCACCTCCATCAGACCGCGCTGCCGCTCGGTCACGAGCACGGCGCGAACGGCCGTCGCCAGCTCCTCGTTGCGCGACATCGCGTCGACGAGGCCGGCGAGGACCCGCGCCGCCGAGCCTTCGTGGGGCTTCGTGAAGCCGCCCATCGCGCGGACCAGCGCGTCGCGCGTCGACACGTCGTCGGGGATCGCAGACGGCACCGGCGACTTCATCGCCGTGAGTGCGTCGACGACCAGGGGGATCTTCGAAGGCCAGCGCCGGTAGACCGTGGTCTTGCCGACGCCGGCCCGCCCGGCGACAGCCTCGATCGACAGACGGTCGAAACCCTCTTCGCCCAGGAGCTCGAGCGTTGCCGCGAGGATCGAGCGGTCGACCTGCGGATCGCGCGGCCGGCCCGGTGCTCGGGCGGCGCTGAGCTCGACCCCGGCGTTCACTCCGACGCCTCCACCCCGACCGGCACCTCGGCGTCGGCGAGCTCCTCCGGCAACAGCTCCTCGGTCGGCGTGTGCGCGCGGTTCGGCAGCCACACGAGGGCCACGATGGCGCCGATCAACGCGATCGACGCGCCGACGAGCAGCCCGCGATCCATCGCCGAGATGAACGACTGGTTCGCCGCCGCGATGATCGCCGCGCCGGTCGTGCCACCTGTCTGAACGCCGAGGCCGAGCGCCTTGTCGACCGACTCGGACGCCGTCGCCACGGCCTCGGGCGCCAGACCCAGCCCCGACAACGCCGTCGTGACGTGCGAGGCGAAGGACGACGCGAACACGCTGCCGAGGATCGCGACGCCGAGCGCGCCGCCGATCTGGCGGGTCGTGTCGTTCATGGCCGAACCGAGACCGGCCTTCGCCAGCGGCAACGAGCCCATGATCGACTCGGTCGCCGGCACCATCGCGGTGCCCATCCCCATACCAAGGATGACCAGCGCGATCAGCACGTGCGGGTACCCGGACGACACGGTGATGGTGCCCAGGAACCCGAGGCCGATCGCGACCGCGGTCATGCCGGTCGCGACCAGCACCTTGTTGCCGAAGCGTTCGACGAACCGACCTGCGAGGGGCGCGGCCACCATCAGCACCAGCGCGATCGGCGCCACACGGATGCCGGCTTGCAACGGCGTGTAGCCGAGCACGAACTGCAGGTATTGGGTCAGGAAGAAGAGCGACCCGAACAGCGCGAAGAACACGAGCACGATCGAGATGTTCGCGGCGGTGAAGCGCGGGTTCTCGAAGAACGTGACGTCGAGCATCGGGTGGTCGCTGCGGAGCTCCCAGACCGCGAACGCCGCGAGGACGATCATCGCGAACGCGAAAGTGGCGAGGGTTCGCGTCGAGGTCCAGCCGTGCGACGGCGCCTCGATGATCGCGTAGACCAGACTGACGAGCCCGACGATCGACAGGACGGCGCCGACCGGATCGAGCGCATTGGGGTGCGGGTCTTTGGAGTCCGGCACGATCAGCCGGCCGAGGATCAGGGCAAGGATCACGACGGGCACGTTGACGAGGAACACCGACCCCCACCAGAAGTGGGCGAGCAGCCAGCCGCCGACGATCGGGCCGATGGCGATACCCAGACCGGACACGCCGGCCCAGATGCCGATCGCACGGCCTCGCTCATGCGCAGGGAAGATGTTGGTGAGGATCGACAGGGTGGACGGCATGATCAGCGCGCCGCCGACGCCCATCAGCGCGCGGCTCGCGATCAAGGCGCTCGACGTGCCCGAGAACGCCGACAGGGTCGAGCCGACGCCGAAGATGATGAGCCCGAGCGCAAGGGCCTTCCGCCGCCCGTACCGGTCGGACAGGCTGCCGGTAGTCAGCAGCAGGCCGGCGAACACCAATACGTAGGCGTCGACCATCCACTGGAGCTGGCTGTTGGTGGCGCCCAGGTCCTTGGACAGGGTTGGGAGCGCCACGTTGAGGATCGTGTTGTCGAGACCGATCACAAGCAGGCTCAGGCACAGAACGCCGAGGACCCACCAGCGCCGGTCGTACCCCTCCGTATGCTCGGGCGTCAGGATCTGTGCCACGGTTGCCACCTTTCGATACGCGTGCGTTTCGGAAATGGTACCGGCGATGGGTCGATTCCGCAACGCGTGCGTATCGGAATATCGGGTGAACAGGCCGACCGAGACGGCCGGGTGAGCGGGAGGACAGGGATTCGAACCCTGGAGGGACTCTCGCCCCTAACGGTTTTCAAGACCGTCGCCTTCGTCCACTCGGCCACCCTCCCGGCGTGAGC
>DATAPH010000083.1:0-45161 GCA_036265325.1 Actinomycetota bacterium
CGTCACGATCTCGGCGCCGACCGCGTCGGCGAGCAGATACGCAAGCGTCGTCTTCCCCGTGCCCGCCGGGCCCCACAAGATGATGGACGGGAGGGCTTTGCGGTCCAGGAGCTTCTGGAGCGCGCGGCCCGGGCCGACGAGGTGACGCTGGCCGACGAACTCGGCCGGGGTGCGCGGGCGCATCCGCGCCGCGAGCGGTTGATCGCTCACACCGGCCTACTCGCCGTAGCGAACGATGCGGGTCGGCCGAACACGCCAGCGAACGCGCTGCTGGCCCGCGACCGGCGTCCACGCCTCGCCGTCGTACGCCCGCGCCAGCGAGTCGATGTGCGCATCGGCCTCGGGGCCGAGCTCGCGCTCGTCGACCACGCCCTCGACCGAGATCCATCGATACGCGTCCGCCCCCCGCTGCACCGCGATCGCGACGTGGGGGTTCCCGATCACGTTGCGGTCCTTCCGGCGTCCGACGGCGGTGTTCACGAAGACGTGGCTCTCGTCGGCGTCGACCCAGGTGATCGAGGCCTGCGGGGAGCCGTCGAGGTTCAGCGTGACGATCCACGCGTAGTTCGGGGCGTGAAGGAGATCGCGATCCGTTTGGGTCAGCTCCACGCTCATCCCTGCTCCTCCTCGTCGTCGGGCACGATCACCGCGATACCCATCTCGGCAAGCTGCGCCTCATCGGCGTGAGCCGGCGCGCCGGTCATCGGGTCGAGGCCCGACTGCGCCTTGGGGAAGGCGGTGACGTCGCGCAACGATTCCTTGCCCGCCAGCACCATGATCAACCGATCCAGGCCCATCGCCACGCCGCCGTGCGGCGGCGCCCCGTAGCGGAACGCCTTCAGCATGTGCCCGAACTTCTCTTCTTGCTCCTCCGGCGACAGCTGGAGGACGTCGAACACCGCCTGCTGCACCTCGGGCTGGTGGATCCGGATCGAGCCACCGCCGATCTCGGAACCGTTGAGGATCAAGTCGTAGGCGCGCGCCTTCGCAGTCTCGGGGTTGAGGTCGTCGGTGAGCGGCGCGGTGAACGGGTGATGCTGTGCGGTCCACTTCCCTTCGTCGTCGCTCCACTCGAACAGCGGCGGCTCCAGGTACCAGCAGAACTCCCACGTGTTCCCGGGGATCAGATCGAGGCGAACCGCGAGCTCGCGCCGGAGGCCGTCAAGGGCGACATGCACGCGGTCTGGACGGTCGGCCACGATGCAGATCAGGTCGCCGGGCAAGGCGCCGGTCCGTTTGATCAGGTCGTTGACCTCGACCTCGCTCAGGAACTTCTCGACCGGCGAGCGGATGCCGTCTTCCTCGACCACGATCCACACCAGTCCGGCGGCGCCCCGGCCTTTGGCGTCCTCGACGAGCTTGTCGAGTTCCTTGCGGCTGAACGTCCCGGCGCCCGGCGCACACAGAGCCTTGATGAGCCCGGCGTCGGCCGCGACCTTCGCGAAGGCGTTGAACCCCGAGCCGGCGAAGAGGTCAACCACGTTGACCAGTTCCATGCCGTACCGCAGGTCCGCCTTATCCGAGCCGTATCGGTCGACCATCTCGTCGAATGCCATCCGTCGGAACGGCGTCGATACCTCGACGCCCTGCGTCTCGGCGATGATCCGCGCGTAGAGCGGCTCGATCACCGCCATGATGTCCTCCTCGTCCACGAAGGCCATCTCGATGTCGAGCTGCGTGAATTCGAGCCCGCGGTCGGCGCGCGTCGCCTCATCGCGCAGGCAGCGCACGATCTGGTAGTAGCGGTCCTGGCCGCCAACCATGAGCAACTGCTTCAGCTGCTGCGGCGACTGCGGCAGAGCGAAGAACGTCCCAGGGCGGATGCGCGCGGGCACGAGGAAGTCGCGGGCCCCCTCGGGTGTCGCGCGCCCCAGCAACGGCGTCTCGACATCGACGAAGCCGAGCGCGTCGAGATGCGCGTGCATCAGCCGGGTGACGTGGTGCCGGAGCTGGAGCGCGTACGTCATCTCCGGACGGCGGAGGTCGAGATACCGGTACTCGAGCCGGAGGTGCTCCTCGGCCTCGACCCGGTCCTCGATCAAGAACGGAGGCGTGTCGGCGCGCGAGACGACCTCGAGCGCCTTCGCGACGACCTCGACCTCGCCCGTCTTCAGCGCGGGGTTGATCATCCCATCCGGGCGCTCGCACACGGTTCCCGTCACCCGCACCACCCACTCGGCACGAAGGTCCTGCGCGGTGGCGTGCGCCTCGGCCGCTTCCTGCGGATGGAACACGACTTGGACCGCGCCCTCGCGGTCACGCAGGTCGATGAAGGTCACGCCACCATGGTCGCGGCGTCTCGCGACCCAACCGCACAACGTCACCTCGGCGCCGGCGTCGGATGCGCGGAGCTCGCCGCACGCGTGCGTGCGCATGGCGGTCGCGAACATCGAGCGCTCGCCGGTCATGCAACGTCTCCGGCCACGCGACCGGCCACGTCTGCGAGCGCGATCGTTTCCTGTACCCCGTCGGTGAGTCGCCGGAGCGACACCGTCCCGGCGGCGAGCTCGTCGGCGCCGATGATGGCGGCGAACCGGGCGTCGCCCTTGTCCGCCATCTTCAGCTGGGCCTTCATCGGTCGGTCCTCGTACGCGGCGTCGGCCGATACGCCGGCGCGTCGCAGGTCCGACACGAGTGTCGAGCCGGTCGCACGCGCCTCGTCGCCGAGCGCCACGACGAAGACCGCGAGCGACGGCTCGGTCGGCAGCGTCACGCCCTCGTCGGCCAACGCCAGGAGCACACGCTCGAGGCCCATCCCGAAGCCGACGCCCGGGACACGCGGCCCCCCAAGGGCTTCGGCAAGGCCGTCGTACCGGCCGCCCGCGAACAAGGTCGACTGCTGTTGGTTGCCGGCGCCCTGGAGCGCGTCCGACACGAACTCGAACGCCGTCCGCGTGTAGTAGTCGAGCCCCCGGACCAGCGTCTTCGTGAGCACCGCGTCGATCCCCGCCGCAGCGAGACCCTCGCGAACCGCGTCGAACGCCGCGCGACAGTCGTCGCAGAGATGCTCGATCATCGCCGGCGCCTCGGCCGCGACCGCCCGGCAGGCCTCGTCCTTGCAATCGAGCACCCGAAGCGGGTTCTCCTCGAACCGATCCTTGTGCTCGTCGCGGAGTTCGTCCCGATGGGCGCGGAGATACTCGAGCAGCGCCTGGCGATACGCCGGACGGCACGTCTCATCGCCGAGCGAGTTGAGCTCGACGTGGTACCGCGTGATACCCAGCGACCGAAGAAGCGCGTCGCCGACCGCCATCACCTCGACGTCGGCGGCCGGCGCCTCGGTGCCGAGCACCTCGACGCCGAACTGGCGATGCTCGCGATAGCGGCCGGCCTGCGGGCGGCTATAGCGATACATCCGCGTGAGGTAGTAGGCCTTGAACGGCACGCCCAGGCGCTGCCGGTCACCGAGGTACGCGCGCACCACCGGCGCGGTGCCCTCCGGCCGGAGCGTCAGTGACCGGTCGCCACGATCGGTGAACGTGTACATCTCCTTGCTCACGATGTCGCTCGTCGTGCCCGACGTCCGCAAGAACACCTCGGTGGCCTCGAACCCCGGGGTCTCGACGTACCGGAACCCATGGACGCGCGCGATCTCGGCGGCGCGATCGTAGAGCGCGCGCATCACGCCGCCGTCGGGCGGCAGCAGGTCGCGCGTGCCACGGCTCGGCGCGAACTCGCTCATCCCGCCTCCCGCAGGAACGGGTTCGACGCTCGCTCGATGCCGACCGTCGTCTCCGGTCCGTGACCGGGCAGGACACGTGTCGCGTCGGGCAGCGTCAGGAACCGGATCAACGACCGTCGCATCGCCGCCGGGTCCGAGTTCGCGAAGTCCGAGCGGCCGATCGTGCCGGCGAACACGAGATCGCCCGAGAGGAGCGCGACCTCGTCCTCGATCCGGAAACACGACGAGCCCGGCGTGTGACCGGGCGTATGGAGGACCTCGATCGTGAGTCCGGCCAGGCGCAGGACGTCGCCGTCGACGAAGGTCCGCAGGTCGGCGACCGCGTCGAGCGCCGTCGCGCTTCCGCCACCCCAACCGGTGTAGTCGGAGAACGCAGGGACATCGTCCGGGTGGACGTAGACGGGCCGCTCGCCCGCGAACGTCCCCGCCTCGCCGGCGTGATCGAAGTGGGCGTGCGTCAGGAGCACGGCCGCGAGGCGCTTGCCGGCCGCGTCGAGCAGCGCGTGGACCGCCACTGGCTCGAACCCTGGATCGACGACGACCGCTTCGTCGCCGCCTTCCGCGGACAGCAGCCAGCAATCGGTTCCGTACGGGTTGCGATCGAAGACGTCGACGTCCATGAAGCGGTCATGCTACCGGAGGGGCAGACTGCCCCCGCTACGAGGCGCGGGTGTCGAACAGCACCGTGAAGGGGCCGTCGTTGAGCAGATCGACCGTCATCTCGGCGCCGAAGACGCCGCGGCCGACGCGCACGCCCGCGGCCTCGAGCTGCGCCGCCAAGTGCTCGACCAGCTCCGCGGCACGACCCGGCTCGGCCGCTCCCAGGAACGACGGCCTGCGGCCCTTGCGCGTGTCCGCGAACAACGTGAACTGCGACACCACGAGCGCCTCGCCCCCGACGGCCGCGAGGTCCTCGTTCGTCTTGCCGTCCGCGTCTCGGAAGATCCTCAGGCCCACGATCTTGGTCGCGAGCTGGTCCGCGTCAGCCTCGGCGTCCTCGTGCCCGACCCCGACGAGCAGAAGATACCCCAGGCCGATCGAGGCCACCTCAGCGCCGTCGACCGCCACCGACGCGCGGCGGACGCGCTGGAGGACCACCCGCACTAGCTGGGGACCACCCGGTACGCGTCGTAGACGCCGTCGATCCGCTTGACCGCCGCGAGGATCGACGAAAGGTGCGTGATGTCCGCGAGCTCGAACGTGAACCGGAGGCGCGTGATGCGGTCGCGTCCGGTCGAGGAGTTGGCCGACAGGATGTTGACGTGCTGGTCTGAGAGGACCGTCGCGATGTCGGAGAGCAACCGGGTCCGGTCCAGGGCCTCGACCTGTATCGCAACGACGAACGAGGTCGGCTTGCCGCCCGACCACGACACCTCGATCATCCGTTCGGGCTCGCGCCGGAGCGTCTTCACGTTCGGGCAATCGGCCCGGTGCACGCTGACGCCCTGGCCGCGCGTCACGAACCCGACGATGTCGTCGCCCGGAACGGGTGTGCAGCACCGCCCGAGCCGAACCCAGACGTCGGGCAGTCCCTTGACCATGACGCCCTGCGCGACGTGATCGGGCCGCGTGATCTTGACCGGCCGCGCGAGCGGAACGTCGTTGGTGACGTCCTCGTCGCTGGTTCCGGTGACCAGCCGTGACAGGCGCGCCACCACCGATTGCGGCGACACATGTCCCTCGCCTACGGCCACGTACAGGGCGTCGAGGTCCGGATATTTGAGGTCGGTCGCGACCTGCTCCATCGCGTCCTCGGTCGCGAGCCGCTTGAACGGCAGGTTCTGCTTCCGCATCTGGCGCTGCAGCAGGTCGCGGCCTTGGTCGAGCGCGTCCTCGCGACGGCCGCGGGCGAACCACTGGCGGATCTTGTTGCGCGCACGCGGTGTCGCGACGAACTGCAGCCAGTCCTGGCTCGGCCCCTCCCCCTGGGCCTTCGACGTCAGGATCTCGACCGAGTCGCCGGTCCGCAGCTCGTAGTCCAGTGGGACGAGCTTGCCGTTCACCTTGGCGCCGATCGTGCGGTGCCCGACCTCGGTGTGGATCGTGTACGCGAAGTCGACCGGCGTGGCGCCCTGCGGCAGGTTGGTGACGTCGCCCTTCGGCGTGAAGACGAAGACGCGGCCGCCCGAGAGGTCGATCCGCAAGCCCTCCATGAACTCGCGGGGGTCGGCCATGTCCTTCAGCCACTCCATCATCTGACCGAGCCAGGCGAGGTCCGCGTCCTCCTTCTGCTTGCCCTCCTTGTAGCGCCAGTGCGCGGCGATCCCGAACTGGGCGGTGCGGTGCATATCCCTCGTGCGGATCTGGATCTCGATCGGGCGTCCCTCGGGCCCGACCACCGTCGTGTGCAGCGACTGATACATGTTCGCCTTAGGCATCGCGACGTAGTCCTTGAACCGGCCGGGAACCGGCTTCCACAGGGCGTGCACTGCGCCGAGCGCCGCGTAGCAGTCCTTCATCGACTCGACCTGGATCCGGATACCGACGAGGTCGTAGATCTCCTCGAAGTCCTTGCCTCGGATCACCATCTTTTCGTAGATGGAGTACAGGTGCTTCGGCCGCCCGTCGACGTCCGCCTTGATGCCGAGCTCCTTGAGCTTCTGGCGGAGGGTCTCGGTGAGGTCCTTGATGCGACGGGTCCGCTCGTCGCGGCGGGTCTCGACGAGCTGCGCGATCTCCTTGTACGGGCCGGGGTGCAGCGTCTTGAACGCGAGGTCCTCGAGCTCCCACTTCACCTCTTGGACACCGAGGCGGTTCGCGAGCGGCGCGTAGATCTCCAGGGTCTCGGTGGCGACACGGCGCTGCTTGGCCGGAGCCAGCGCGCTCAGCGTGCGCATGTTGTGCAGGCGGTCGGCGAGCTTGATCAACAGCACGCGGATGTCGCCCGCCATCGCCACGATCATCTTGCGGACGTTCTCCGCCTGGGCCAGCTCGCGAGTCTGGAACTGGAGCTTGTCGAGCTTCGTCAGGCCGTCGACGATCTCCGCGACGTCCTCGCCGAACTCGGTCTGGATCGTCTCGAGCGAGACCGTCGTGTCCTCGACGGTGTCGTGCAGCAACCCCGCCTCGAGCGTCGTCGTGTCGAGTCTGAGATCGGCGAGGATCTGCGCCACCGCGAGCGGGTGCTCGATGAAGGGCTCGCCCGACAGGCGGCGCTGTCCCGCGTGGGCCGCTTCGGCCGTCTGATACGCGGCCTCGAGACCTCTCAGGTCGCCCTTCGGATTGTAGGACCGGACCTTCCGCTGAAGGGCGTCGAACCCCGTCGGCTCGGAGTCGGCGCGGCGACGGCGTGGCAGTGGGAGCCTCCCGCCGCGCCGGGCGGGGGGCTGAGCGCTGCCGACGGTGAGGTCATCACGGGTATCCACGCCTGCGGGCCAGTGTACGGCCGGCCTGCACCGCTCCCGCGATCAGTACTGGATCAGCGTGAAGAGGTCGTAGCCCTGAAGCTTGTCTCGGCCGTGCAAGAACTCGAGCTCGATCAAGGTCGCGATCCCGCAGACCTTGCCGCCGATGCGCTCGACCAGGCTCGCGGCGGCCTTGGCCGTGCCCCCGGTTGCGAGCACGTCGTCGACGACGAGCACCCGCTCACCCGCCTGGACCGCGTCCGTATGGATCTCGAGCGAAGCGGTGCCGTACTCGAGCGCGTAGGACTCCTCGAGCGTTTCGTGGGGCAGCTTGCCTTTCTTGCGGACGGGGATGACCCCGGCGCCGAAGTGGTAAGCGACCGGCGCGCCCAGGATGAACCCGCGCGCTTCGATGCCGACCACCTTGTCGACGTTGCCGCGGCCGAAGTGCACCACGATCAGGTCGATGATCGTCGAGAACGCGATCGGGTCGGCCAACACCGGCGTGATGTCCTTGAAGACGATGCCCGGCTCGGGGAAGTCGGGGACGTCGCGGATCAACGCTTCGATCTGCTCGATCTGCACGGCTACCTCCGCTTGCGCTTGGCCGGCTGGCCCTTCTTGTTCCGCGGCTTGGACTTGGGCTTGGGCCGCGGGCGCGACGCCAGCGCCGCGGTCGCGCCCGTCGCGGCAGCGTCATCGGCCGCTGCGATCGCAGGCTGGGCGGCGGGCGCGCGGACGGCACCACGGGTAGGCTGCGCCACCTTGCCACGGTTGACCTGGCGCTCGTGGATGATCGTGAGCACCGGCGCGGCGATGAAGATCGAGGAGTACGCACCGATCGCCACGCCGACGAACATCGCGAACGCGAAGTCCTTCAGCGTCTGGCCCCCGAACAGCAGCAGCGACAGGATCGGCAGCAGCACGACGAGCGACGTGTTCACCGACCGCATCACGGTCTGGTTGAGCGACATGTCGACGACGCCGACGTATCCGAGCCGGGCGGTCAGCGCGGCGGACTCGGTGTTCTCCTTGATCTTGTCGTAGATGACCACGGTGTCGTACAGCGAGAACCCGAGGATGGTCAGGATCGCGATCACAGTCTCCGGGGTCACCTCGCGCCCGACCAAGGCGTACACGCCGGCGGTGATCAAGACGTCGTGGACCAGCGCGACCATCGCGCCGGCAGCCATCGACCATTCGAACCGCCAGGCGATGTAGATCGCGATGAACAGCAAGACGAACACCAGGCCACGGATCGCCTTGCGTGAGATCTCCTGTCCCCAGGTCGGTCCGACGTCCTCGACGTTGATCTCCTCGGGAGAGATCTTCGCTTGGCTGGCGAGATCGTTGATCAGGGCCTGGCGGTCGCCGACGGCCGTCAGCGCATCGGTACGGATCGTGACGCCCTCGCCACCCGAGACGAGCTGGATCTCCCCCGGGAGGTTGTACTTGTCGAGCACGGATTGGATCTGATCGGGCGTCACCGCCGTGCTCGGCGAGTAGTTGAGCTCGGCGCCGCCGACGAAGTCGATCGAGAAATGGAACCCGTTGACGATGATCCCGATCAGCGACAGCGCGATCAGGATGCCCGAGAAGATGAACCACCAGCGGCGGTGCTCGATCAGCTGCAGACGCGGGACCCGGTAGCCCCGATAGACGTTGTACGCGCTCCTCAGGCTCACGAAGCGCCCTCCGCCTGCTGCTGTTCGTGCTCGATGTGGTCGGCGCCCGTTGCCGAGACGAGGCCGAAGCCGCGAAGGGTCGACAGCCGCTTGCTCCGCGCGATCAGGAACACCGTCGGCCGCTTGAAGAAGTACACGACGGCAAGGTCCAACGCGGTCGCGACCCCGAGCGTGAGGGCGAACCCGCGAACCGAGCTGACAGCGGTGAAGTACAGCACCGCGGCCGCGATCCCGGTGACGATGTCCGCTGCCACGATGGTCTTGAAGGCGCGTTGGAACGCGGGCTGCACCGCCGTCCGCGGTGAGCGGCCGGCGCGCACCTCGTCCTTCAATCGTTCGAAGAACACGATGTAGGAGTCCGCCGTGACGCCTAGCGAGATCACCAACCCGGCGACACCCGCGAGGGTCAGCGCGTACCCGAAGCTGCGTCCGGCCAGCGAGATCAGCGCGATCGCCGAGATCGCCCAGATCGACATCCCGAGCCAGGCCACGATGCCGAGCAGTCGGTAGTAGAAGAGGAGATAGAGGAACAACAGGATCAGACCGGCGGCGCCGGCGATGATGCCTTCCTTCAAGGACGCGGTCCCGAGGGTCGGGCTGACGGTGCGCACCGACTGCTTGGTCAGGTTCACCGGCAATGACCCCGCATTGAGGATCGCGGCGAGGTTCTTCGCATCGTCCTCGGTGAAGTTGCCGGTGATCTGGCCGCGGCCCGCCGTGATGGGCGACTGCACGACCGGGTTCGAGATGATCTGGTGGTCGACCGCGATCGCGATCTGGTTCTGCGGCGACTGGGCGTTCACGGCCACGCGGGTCGCGTTGGCGAACGCCGACGTCCCCGCCGAGTCCAGGACGAAGTCGATCACCCAGGACGCGAGGCCCTGCGACGAGCCGGACAGCGACGCCGTCGCGCTCGTGATATTGGCCCCCGTGATCACGACCGGCCCGAGGTGCACGTAGTCGGGCGGGGTGTTCTTGTCGGGGTACCACACGTCGGTCGAGTCGTTGGCCCCACCCTGGCACGCCTTGGTCTCGGCCTCGGCGGGCGGGCAGGTCAGTTGGATCGACTGGTATTGCGGATCGCTCGGAGTCACGATCTCGATCGTGGGCCGCTCCTCGAGCCGGGCGGTCTTGCCGATCAAGTTCAGCAAGCTCTCCTGCCCGGTTGCGCGCTGCTGCTCGGCGGCTGCGTCCTGGGACGTGTAGCAGCCGAGGTTCTCCCCCGCAGAGCTGACGACGCAGTACTGCGTGGTCACGTGTTGCACCGACAACGCGTCGAGGCCGGCCTGCGCGTCCTGCTTGGAGGTGTAGGTACACGGCAGTGGGGACGAGCCCGTCGTGTCGAGTTGGCCGTACGCGGTCTCGGCCGGCGACGGTTTCGGGCTTCCGCTCGGGGAAGCGCTCGCGCTCGGCGTCGATGAGGGCTTGGACGAGGGCTTCGTCTTGCCGCTCGGCGGCGCCGGCGCGGGGGTCGGGGTCGGTGCGGCACCGGTCGCCGATGACGTGCCCGGCGCGGTGATGCACCACGAGGTCTTCGTCACCTTGGTCGTCATCGACTTGAACGCGGCCTGCGCGGCCGCGTAGTCGTGGTAGCACTTCAGCTCGGTGTTGGAGATGTCGGTGAGGCAGTACTGCCCGAGCCTCGAGCCAGGTCCCTGCGACGGGGTCGAGCTCGCAGACGGCGTAGCGCTCGTCGAGGCGGACGCAGAGGGCGTCCCAGATGCGGACAGGGACGCCTTCGACACCGGCGTGATGCCCTGCTTGATCTCGTCGGCCCCCGCCTGCGTGTTGGAGCACTGGAGCTGCGTCGTGCCCGCGTAGACGCAGACCTGCGACTGCTTCGACGTCACCGTGAAACCCTTGAGCGCCGTGGCGGGCGTCTTCGATTCGTTCGAGCAGCCGTACGTCGCGCCCTTTGGGTCGGCGATGCATTGCAGGTCGACCGCTTGTTGTTCGATCTTGCTGTCGGACAAGCCCGGGATCTGCACCTCGATGGTGTTGCCGGACAGCGCGATGTCGGGCTCACCGACGCCGAACGCGTCGACCCGGCTGCGGATGTTCTCGAGCGCCTGCTGCATCGTGTCCGCCGGCGTGCCGTCGGGCGCCGACAGGATGACCGACACGCCGCCCTTGAGGTCCAATCCGAGCGTCGGCTCGAGCCGTCCGGTCGCGAACGCGCCGATGGACAGCGCGACCACAACCACGACGATGATGATCGAGACCCACAGGCCCTTGGTGGAGCGCTTCATGCCAGCTCCTGCCCGTTGGCGAACAACTGGAACGTTGCGTCGATGGCCGTCGCGGCGTGACGGCACATCTGCATCCTGCCGAGGAAGATCTCGAAGTAGTCCATGACCTGGCTGATCTTGGTGTCGATCGTCAGCTCGAGGCTGACGGTGCGGGCGTCGGAGTCTACCCGCAGGAAACTCTGTTCGACGGCATAGTTGACGCGGTCGTGGATGTCGCCTGCGAGGTCGACGTCGGTCGGACGGCGGACGCGGCTGCGATGCACGTCGGCCTTGTCGGCCAGGATCACGGCGGCCGATACGGGTGAGACCGCGGAGCCCTCGCTCTCTTCGTGGTTGGCGATGGCGGCCATGATCATCATCAGATCGGCACTCTCGGCCCGCTCACGGAGCGCGTCGTACGCGAGCATCGCGCCGCTCTGTCCGTGTCCGTCACGTGTCAACGCGTTCCCCATGTCGTGCAGGTAGCCCGCAACCCTGGCGAGCTCGGCCTCGCGCTGGCTGAACCCGAGCCGCCGCAGCACCTGGTAGGCGATCTTGCCGACCAAGTGTGCGTGACGGAACCCGTGTTCCGTGTAACCCATCGCATCCATCACCCGATCCGCCGACGCGATGAACATCGACAGCTGTGGGTCCGACTGGATGTCGCCAAGGGTGATCGAGGCGACGTCGGCCACCGGTTCGACCGCGGGCACATCTGGGATCGGCGCGCCATGAGGCGTCCCGACGGCGTCTTCTCTCACGAGCGGAACGGGCCCTCGGCGTTGTCGGCGTCGGCCGCGGAGGGTTCGTGCTCGGCGTCGGCGAGGTCGACGACCGCATCGTCATCTTCGTCGGCATCCTCGTCGTCGTCGTACTCCTCGGACTCGCTGTCGTCCTCGTCCACCACGCGCGCGATCGCGCCGCGGATGAGCTTGATCTGTGTGCCTGGCGCGATCTCGAGCACGATCGTGCCCTCGTCTTCGTCTTCGTCGACGATCGTCCCGAAGATCCCCGCGGTGGTCATGATCTCGGAGCCGACGCCTGCGCTGCGCTGAAGGTTCTGCTGCTGCGCAGCCTTCTTGCGCTGGGAGCGCATCATCACGAACAGCATCACGGGCATCCCGAGCAACAGGAGGAGCACGATGGGGCTCCCGCCGCCCGAGGTCTGTGCGAGGAACATGGGGGTCCTTCCGATCTGGTGGCCATGGCGCGGGCGGACCGCGCGAGACGCGAGTTTACCTGCGGGAACGGTGGTCGAGGCTCAGGCGAGGGGCAGCTGGCCGGGCGCGGTGACGCCCAGGTGGGCATACGCGCGCGGCGTCGCGGTTCGGCCTCGCGGGGTCCGCTGGAGGAACCCGAGCTGCAAGAGATACGGCTCGACCACGTCTTCCACCGTGTCGGGCTCCTCTCCGACCGCGGCCGCGAGGGTCGTCAGGCCAACGGGGCCACCGGAGAACCGCTCGATGATCGCGAGCAGCACGGCGTGATCGAGGCGATCGAGCCCTTCGCCGTCAACCTCGAACATCTCGAGCCCGGACCGGGCGACGTCGCCGGAGATCGCTCCGTCGTGTCGAACCTCGGCGACATCGCGGACTCGGCGAAGCAGCCGGTTCGCGATCCGGGGTGTGCCCCGTGCGCGCCGCGCGATCTCGCCGGCTCCCTCCCGGGTCGTGTCGACGCCGAGGATCCCGGCGCTCCGCAGGACGATCGTCGTGAGGTCTTGCGTGTCGTAATAGTCCAAGCGCGGGCTGAACCCGAACCGCTCGCGCAGCGGGAGTGTGATCCTCCCGGGTCGCGTGGTCGCGGCGATCAACGTGAAGCTCGGCAGGTCGAGACGGATCGATCGGGCGGTCGGCCCCTTGCCGAGCACGACGTCGAGGCTGAAGTCCTCGAGCGCGGGGTACAGGACCTCCTCGACCGCGCGAGGCATGCGATGGATCTCATCGACGAACAGGACGTCGCCGTCGCCGAGGTTCGTGAGGATGGCAGCGAGATCGGATGGCCGCTCGAGCGCGGGGCCGCTCGTCGGCTGGAACCCTGCGCCCATCTCGATCGCGACGATCTGCGCGAGCGTCGTCTTGCCGAGGCCGGGCGGCCCGCTGAACAGCAGATGGTCGACGGGCTCGTCGCGCTGGCGCGCGCCTTCGAGCAGGACATGGAGCTGCTCCTTGACGCGTTCCTGGCCCACGAAGTCGGCCAGGGTCCGCGGCCGGAGGGCAACGTCGAACTCGCGATCCTCCGGGCTTCGCGCCGACGACTCGAGAAGGCGTTCGTCGGGCGTCGCGTCGGTCTCGGTCATGGCCGTCATCGTCCCACCTTCTGAAGGGCCTCGCGGAGGAGGTCGTCGGGCGCCTTGCCCTCCGCGTCGATGTCGGCGAGCACCTGTGACGCCTCGGATGGCGTGAGGCCGAGCGCGAGCAACGCGTCTCGCACATCGGCGAGCGGGCCGGTCGCGATGATCTCCGCCCCCCCGCCGCCGAGTTTGTCGCGAAGGTCCAGGACGACGCGCTGGGCGACCTTCTTGCCGACGCCCGGCACCACCGTGAGCGCGTCGGCGTCGTTGGCTATGACCGCGCGTCGGAGCGCGTCCGGTTTCAGCGCCGAGAGGAACGCAAGCGCGACCTTCGGCCCCACCCCAGTGACCCCGGTAAGGAGATCGAACAGCTCGCGCTCGTCGGGCGACGGGAACCCGTAGAGCGTCATCGAGTCCTCACGGACGACCATCCTCGTGTGCACGCGCGCGCGACCGCCGACGGGCGGGAGTTGTGACAGCAGCGAGGTCGGCACGACGAGCTCATAGCCGACTCCCCCGACGTCAAGGACGACGCGACCCAGGCCGACCTCAACGACGTCTCCGTCGAGGAACGCGATCATCGCGCGCCCACCCGCGCGGCGACGGCTCGCATCGGCGCGGCGAGCAGGTGCGTCAAGGCGACCGCGACCGCGTCGGCGGCGTCGGCTTGCGCCGGGACGCCGTCGAGTCCGTGGATCCGTGTGAGCGCGCGCTGCACCTGCGCCTTGTCCGCGTTGCCGGCGCCGGTGACCGCCTGCTTCACCTCGTTCGGCGCGTACTCCGCAACGGCGAGACCGGCCTCAGCTGCGACAAGGATGATCGCGCCGGTCGCGCGCGCGACATGGAGGGCGCTCACCTGGTTCCGGCTCCACGCGACACGCTCGACGGCGACCGCAGCCGGCTTGTGCTCCGCGATGGCCGCGCGGGCGGCGTCGGCGATCGCACGGAGGCGCAGGCTCTCGTCGACATCGGAGGGCGTGGTGACTGTCGTCACGAAGTGAAGGTCGTTCGAGCGGCCGCGGCGGCTGACGACGGCGATCCCACACCGGGCGACGCCCGGATCCACGCCTAGGACGGAGCTCTCGAACATCTGTTCGCCGCAGTCTAGGGGTGCCGTCCGGCGAGGGCAACGACCGTCAAGACGCGACCGCGATGTATCGGTCCCGGTCCGGCATCGGCGATGACACGACGTCGGGGGTGAGGGACGCCTTGGCGAACGCCGCTCGGTACGCCGCGTCGCTGAAGAGGGTGAGCTCATGCACCTCTTGTTGCTGCTCGAACCCCTCTTCTGCCGTGGCGATCAGGTATCGCATGTCGAGGACGGTCCGGTCGCCGTCTCGCCAGGTCCTCGCAACACGAGCCGCGGCAACCCCGTTCGCGGACTCGGCGAGCGCATCAACGTTCATCCCGGGCCACCACGCGTCGGGCCGCAACCAGCCGTCGATGACGAGGACGCCGCCAGGTGCGAGGTGCGCAGCCATCCGGCCGACGGCCTCGGCGAGTTCGTCATCGTCACGGAGGTATCCCACCGAGCTGAACAGGCACGTGACGGCGTCGAACGTGCGGCCCAGATCGAACGTGCGCATGTCCGCCTGGGTGAAGGAGACGTCAGGGAGCCGCTCCCGAGCGATCTCGAGCAGGCTCGCGTCGAGATCCACCCCCGCGACATCTCGGAAGTTGGCACGAAGCACTTCGAGGTGCTTGCCGGTGCCGCACGCGACGTCGAGCAGCGATGTGGAGCCCGCGTTCCGCTCGCGGATCATCGCCGCGAGGTCGTGCGCCTCCGTCTCGTAGTCCTTGAACGAGTACAAGAGGTCGTAGACGTGCGCGCTGTGTTCGAACACCCGACCACCCTATGACCGCGCGCCCGCGACTAGCCTCCCCTCAGTGCGCAGGCTCATCCTCACGACGTCGGTCGAGGCTCAACCGGACGTGGTCTTCGACCTTTCGACCGACCTCGACCTTCATCAGGCGTCGATGCACCGGTCCCGCGAGCGGGCCGTCGCTGGACGGACATCGGGCCGCATCGTCCTGGGTGAGTGGGTGACGTGGCGTGCTCGACACCTCGGCGTCTGGTGGACGATGACGAGCCGGATCGACTCGTTCGATCGACCCGTCTCATTCAGCGACACGCAGGTGCGTGGACCGTTCGGGACGTATCGGCACGGCCATCACTTCACCGCCGTGGGCCATTCGACCGTGATGACCGACGTCGTCGAGGTCGCGGCGCCGCTCGGTCTGTTAGGGAAGCCGTTCGAAGGGCTGGTCGCGCGGTACCTGACGCGCCTGTTGATCGAACGGAACGAGGCGATCGCGAGAGCCGCTCTGAACCTCGGGTCTGGCGGCGGCCGACCGGCCGCCTAGGTGGGTGGGACTATCACCCCACGCCGCCGGGCGGCGCCGGCGGCGCTTGGTTCGGCGGCGACGGAACTTCGGTGGGCGCGTTCTTCAGAACGGTCCGCGGCGCGCCGACGTCGACCCCGTCAACGAGCGCCGTCGTGGTGCCCTCGCCGTGGCTCCACGCGACCGAGGACAACGACTCCGGCTGACCGCATCCCCCGGTCGCGACGAGGAGCGTCTTCGCATCGAGCCACCCGAGGGCGTGGGTCGGCTCCCCGGCTTCGGTGATCGCCGGATGCGCACCTTGCTTGTCGACAACCATCGCCTGTTCCTGCTCGCACGACGCGCCTTGCGTCGCCGACATCAGCGGCCCCGACGGTGCGAGCTGGAGACTCTGGGCGGTCGGCGATAGCCCAATCGACAGGACCGTCTGGAACGTCGACCGATCGGCGAGATCCATCCAATGGATCTCGCTCAATGCGCCGGCGTGCTGCGCGATCCACCAGATCTGGGTGCCGTCCGGACTGAATGCCACCGACGAGAACGTCGTGTCGGGCCGCGAAAACACGAGCCGCAGAGGATCCTTGCCCTCATTGCTCGACAACCAGATACCTTGCCGCTGCCCCTGATCGATGATCATCCCGAGCGCAAGGCCGCTCGGGTGGTACGCGATCGACTGGTACGTCCCCGTCGGGAGGTCGGTCAGCTTCTCCACCTTGCCGGTGTCCATGAACCGCTTCTCGGGCGCGCCGCTCGGCGACGCGTAGACGACGGCGAGCCCGAGCGGGTGGCCCCAGTCGAAAACGGCCGGCGTTTGTCCGACCGGCGGCCAGGTCGGCTCGCCGTTCGGCACGCCGACGATGCCAAGGCCCGCGAGCATCACGCGGTCCCCTTGAGGCCCGAACGCGAACGCGCCCGGCTGCCCGACGCGGAACAGGCACGCGAGATCGCCGCTGCGCGGATCGAGCACCCATGCGCGCCCATCCGCCACGAACGCGACTGTCTCGCTCGCAACCACCTTCCCGTCGCATTTCGATGGGAGCGCGCTTCCGTCGGCGAGCGTGGCGCCGGTCGGCGAAGGCGACGTCGTAGCCGATGTCGGCGGTGGGCTCGCGATGGTCGGCGTCGCAGTGACCGTCGTGGTCGTCGACGTACACGAGGCCGCGACCAACGCGGTCGCGACGAGCAGCAGGACTCGGCGTGCCCGCATAGCGCGGACGCTACACCCACACGCCGCTCGGGTTGCGAAGGAAGACGACGCCGCTAGAGCGACGCCATGACCTCTTCGGGGATATCGAAATTGGCGTAGACGTTCTGGACGTCGTCGAGGTCTTCCAGCGCGTCGATCAGCCGGAGCACTGCCGTCGCCTCTGAGCCTTCCACCGGGATCGTCGACTGCGGGAGCATCGAAAGCTCCGCGGAGTAGATCGGCACGCCGGCCGACACGAGCGCCGCCTCGACCGCCTTGAAGTCCTGCGGCGACGTCACGATGTCCCAGCTCGATTCGGAATCGGTGAGGTCCTCGGCGCCGCCCTCAAGGGCGATCTCCAACAACCGCTCCTCGTCGGGCGCGACCGACTTCTCGACGACGATCACGCCCTTGCGGGTGAACTGCCACGCCACCGTCCCGCTCTCACCGAGGTTCCCCCCATTGCGGGTGAACGCGTGGCGAACTTCCTGAGCGGTGCGGTTGCGGTTGTCGGTCAGCGCTTCGATCAGGAGCGCGATCCCGCCGGGCGCGTATCCCTCATAGACGATCTCCTCGTATCTCTGACCGTCGCCGAGCTCGCCGGTCCCCCGCTTTATCGCGCGATCGATGTTCTCGTTCGGAACGGAGAAGCTCTTGGCCTTCTCGACCGCGCTCGCGAGCGTCATGTTGCCCTCGACGCTGCCGCCGCCTTCCCGCGCCGCGACCTCGACCGCGCGGAGGAGCTTCGCGTACATATTGGAGCGCTTGGCGTCGGTCGCTTCCTTCTTGCGCTTGATCGTCGCCCATTTGGAGTGGCCGGACATCGCTACACCTTCCTCAAGAGGTAATCGTGGAGCCCGGTCTCGCCCACGAGCTCAGGATGGAAGGATGCCACAACCAGGTTGTCCTGCTCCAGGACGACCGGGCGGTCCTCGAACGTCGCGAGCGTCTCGACGGCGTCGCCGACGCGCTCGATCCAGGGAGCCCGGATGAACACGCCGCGCACGCGGTGATCGACGCCGCGCACGTCGAGGTCTGTCTCGAACGAATCGACCTGCCGGCCGTAAGCATTCCGCCGCACCTCGATGTCCATCAGGTCGAACAGCGGCTCGCCTCCGTCGACCTCGCGCGCGAGCACAATCATCCCCGCGCAGGTGCCGAGGATCGGCATACCCGCCACGGCGCGTTCGCGGATCGGCTCGATGAGGTCGTACGCGCGCGCGAGCTTGCCGATCGTCGTCGACTCTCCCCCGGGGATCGCCAAGCAGTCGACTTCCGCGAGATGCGCGGGCGTGCGGACCTCGATCGGGTTCGCGCCGATCGACGCGAACGCCTTCGCGTGCTCGCGGAAGTCGCCCTGGAGCGCGAGGACGCCTGCCTTGGTCATGCGCGTCATGGTACCGAGGGTCTCCTCTGTCGCCTTCCGGACCATTGCGGCGCAGCGACTGCACGATTCAACGCTTCAGGTATCGCGGATCCCGCCCGAGGGTTACCTCAGCGCGCAAGGTTGGAGTGAGCGCATGGCTGGATCGAAGACGGCGGACGTCGGGCGTGAGCGCGTCAACGAAGGACGCGAAGCGCTCGCGAAATACAAGGTGTTGGTGGAGCACCTGCCCGCGGTGGTCTACACCTCCGAGCTCGGCACCGATGGCGAGTGGCTCTACGTCAGCCCGAAGATCGAGGAGATCTTGGGCTGGACGCCCGAGGAGTGGATGGCGCACGACGCGCCCTGGACGACGTCGGTGCACCCCGAAGACCTCGAGCACGCTATCGCCGAAGAGGCGGCCGCGGCTGCATCAGGCAGTGAAGATCGCTTGCTGACGAGCGAGTACCGGATGTTCACCCGCGACGGCCGGGTCATCTGGATCCGGGACGAGTCGACGATCGTGCACGACGAGGACGGCACACCACTGTGTCTGCAGGGCGTCCTCTACGACATCAGCGACAGCAAGCACGCCGTCGAGGAACGCGACTTCCAGGCCCGGCTGCTCGAGAGCATCAGCGACGCCGTGATCGCCTACGGCGCGGATGACACGGTCACCGCATGGAACCGGGCGGCCGAGAGCCTCTACGGCTGGTCTGCCGCAGAGACGATCGGCGCCCCGCTGCCGACATCGATCCTCCGCGACGAAGCCGACATCGCGGCCGCGTGGGACCCGTTCGTGCAGGCGATGCACGGCTGGCGCGGCGTCGGCTCGTTACAAGACAAGGACGGCTACGGCCTCACCGTCGAGATGAAGTGCGTGCCACTGCTCGATGCCGACGGCAACGCGCGCGGATGGGTGCGCGTCGACCGCGAGGTTGCCGAGATCTGAGCCCCGGCGCTACCAGCCGCGGTCCTGCAGCCGCGTCTCGAGCGTCCCGATCTCCAGGCCCTGCATCGGGTCGCCGATGCCGCGGCTCACCTTCGCCACCACATCCGGATCTTGGAAGTGGGTCGTCGCTTCGACGATCGCGCGCGCCATCGTCGACGGGTCCTCCGACTTGAAGATGCCGGAACCGACGAACACGCCGTCGACGCCGAGCTGCATCATCAGGGCGGCGTCGGCCGGTGTCGCGATGCCGCCGGCGGAGAAGTTCACGACGGGGAGACGGCCCTGCTCGGCGACCATCCGCACGAGCTCCACCGGGGCGCCGAGCTCCTTGGCCTTCGTCACGTATTGCTCTGACCGCAGCTGCGTGCACTCGGCGATCCCGGCGAGCAACGCGCGCTCGTGCCGCACGGCCTCGACCACGTTGCCGGTTCCCGCCTCGCCCTTGGTGCGGATCATCGCGGCGCCCTCGGCGATCCGGCGGAGCGCCTCCCCCAGGTTGCGGCAGCCGCACACGAACGGCACGGTGAAGGCCCACTTGTCGATGTGGAACTCCTCGTCTGCCGGCGTCAGCACTTCCGACTCGTCGATGTAGTCGACGCCGAGCGACTGCAGGACCTGCGCCTCGGCGAAGTGACCGATCCGGGCCTTCGCCATCACGGGGATCGTGACCGCCGCCTTGATCTCCTCGATCTTGGTTGGATCGGCCATCCGCGCGACGCCGCCTTCCTTGCGGATGTCGGCGGGCACGCGCTCGAGGGCCATCACGGAGCACGCGCCGGCGTCCTCGGCGATCTTCGCCTGGTCGGCGGTGGTGACGTCCATGATGACGCCACCCTTGAGCATCTCGGCCAGGCCGGATTTCACAGTGAAGGTGCCGGTCTCGCGCTGCATCGGTGGATCCCCCTTCGTCTCTGGTGTGGAAAACGCCAGTCTACCGCCGCGACCTGCGGCGCAGTGCCTCGGCTACATCTCCTGGAGGCGCCTGATCCGCTCCTGGATCGGGGGGTGCGTAGAGAACAGGCGCTCCATCGTGCTGGTGTCGTTGCCCGGCACGCGCGAGGGCTGGTCGAGCCAGAGGTGCGCCGTCGCGTTGTTCGCTGCGCGCATCGCGTGGGGCGCGTCGGCGATCTTCTGGAGCGCCGAGATCAGGCCCGGTGGGTACCGCGTGAGCAAGACGCCCTGCGCGTCGGCGAGGTACTCGCGGTTGCGGCTGACCGACAGCTTGATCAGCTGCCCGGCCAGCGGCGCCAGGATCAACAGGAAGATCCCGACGGCGAACAGGATCAGCGACAGGATGCCCGCGTCTCCCCCCCCGCTGTTGTTGCTCCGCCGGCCGCCGCCGCCCCAGAACCACGTCCGCGTGAAGATCTCCGACAGCAAGATCGCGGCCCCGACGACCGTGGCGACGATCGTGCCGATCAAGATGTCGCGGTCCAAGACATGCGACATCTCGTGTCCGATCACGCCCTCGAGCTCGACGCGATCCATGATGTTCAGCAGCCCTTGCGTGACCGCGATCGACGAGTGCTGCGGGTCCCGGCCGGTCGCGAACGCGTTCGGCGCCATCTCGGGCACCACGTAGACATCCGGCTTCGGCACGCCGGCCGCGATCGCGAGCCCTTCGACCACGTTGTGCAGCCGCGGTTCCTGCTCGGGCGTGACGGGCTTGGCGCCGGTCGACCGAAGCACCACCTTATCGCCGAAGAAATAGGAACCCAGCGACAACGCCAACGCGAGGCCGACCGCGATGATGAGCCCGGTCGTGCCGCCGTAGAAGAAGAGGTATCCGATCAGCCAGCCGATGAGGCCCGTGAAGACGATGGCCAGGACGATGAGCACAACCGTCTTGCGCTTGTTCGCCGCGATCTGTTCGTGCACCGGTTTCTACTGCCCTTCGAAGTCGACCTGGACGGGCGCGCGCACCGCGTCCTCGATGTCGAAGAACTCGCGCGGTGAGAAGTGGAACGTCGTCGCAAGGACGCTCGACGGGAACGACTGGATCGCGGTGTTCAGCAGCCGCACCTGGTCGTTGTAGTACTGGCGCGCATAGGCGATCTTCGACTCGGTGCCCGTCAGTTCTTCTTGGAGGGCAAGGAAGTTCGCGTTCGCCTTCAGATCGGGGTAGTTCTCGGCAACCGCGAGCAGCTGGCGGAGCCCGCTGCTGACGGCGTTCTCCGCGTCCGCTTGCCCGGCGACGCCCTGCGCGCTTTCGGCCTGGGCGCGGGCGGCAGTGACCTGCTCGAACGTCTCGCGCTCGTGGGCGGCGTAACCCTCGACCGTCTGGACCAGGTTGGGGATCAGGTCGTAGCGGCGACGGAGCTGAACGTCGATCTGGGCCCAGCCCTCGTCGACGCGGTTGCGGTACTTCACGAGCCGGTTGAACGCGTAGATCGTCCACAGGACGAGCAGCACGACGACCGCGATCACGATCCAGCCCGCGACACCCATGTCCTTATCGTAGCTGCGGTCCACCCGTTCCCTGGCCGATCGCCAGGGCATCCCGGTACGCCTCTTCGATCCGCCCGACGGTGGTCGACCAGTCGAATCCCCGCGCCCGGTCGGCGCCTGCGGTCCGCAGGCGCTTGGCGAGGTCGACGTCGTCGAGCACCCGGGAGGCCGCGGCCGCGAGCGCGGCCGGATCGCGCGGCGGTACCAACAGCCCCTGGGTCTCGTCGGTGACCACCTCGTCGTAGCCGGGAGTGTCGCTCGCGACCACGGGCAGCCCCGCCGCCATCGCCTCGACGAGCACGATCCCGAAGGACTCGCCGCCGGTCGCGGGCCCGAGGTACAGGTCGCACGCGGCATGGATCGGCGGAAGCTCCTCGTTCGCAACGGCACCGAGCATCGTCACGCGAGCGCGGAGCAGTGTCGGCAATCGATCCACCGTGTCGCGTTCGGGACCGTCACCCACCACCACCAGGTGGAGATCAGGACGGTCGGCGGCGAGAAGTTCGAAGGCGGCGATCGCGATGGGGAACCCCTTGCGCTCGTCCAGGCGCCCGACGAACAGCAGCTTGCGTCCCGGCCCCAGGTCGGCCGGCCTGGCGTCGGCGAACCGCGCAACCTGGATGCCGTTCGGGATCACGCGGAAGTCCCCGCCGATCCGTTGGCGCTCGAAGTCTGCCGCGCGGTCCGAGACGGCGATCCGCACCGCCAGCCGGGCTGCCGCGCGACGGAGCAGCGGCGCGGCAAGGTCGTACAGGCGCGCGCGCGTGGCGCCCGAATGGAACGTGCCCACCACGGGCGCGCGCGCCTCGAGCGTCGCCCAGAGTCCGGTCGAGGGTGCCATCGGCTGATGTGCGTGCACGACGTCCGGCCCGAACGTCGCCAGCGCGCGCCGGACCATCCGACGCGACCACGGCCGCGGGTCGATCGGCGCGTTCGAATCGTTGTATCGGATGTCGACGGGCGACCCGACCGGCACGACCCACTGTTGGAGGGGTGGTTCGCGCGTCGGTGCGAGGACCGCCACCTCGTGGCCGCGCTCCTGCAGATGCTCCGCGAGCTCGCGGATGTGAACCTGGACGCCGCCCGCATCGCCCCAGGCGTACGGGCACGCCAGCGCGATGCGCATCACCCGGCGTCTTCCGGCCAGGCCGGTTCGAACACGTGCCAGTCGGCCGGCGACATCGAGATCAGGCGCTCGAACGCCTCTGCGATGGCCTGTGTGATCGCGGTCGCATCGGCGCGACGGTCGCCCGTTCGTTCCGGCATGTCGAGCGGCCACACGACACCGTGCCAACCCGTCGGCGTCTGGAACGTGCCGACGACGACGACCGGCGCGCCGGTGGACATCGCCAACATCGCCGGGCCGGCGGGCAACCGCCGGCGCGCGCCGAACATCTCGACCTCGATCCCGCGGCCCGTCAGGTCGCGGTCGGACAAGAGCCCGATCAACTTGTTGTTGGCCAGCGCCGACGTCAGCGCCTTGCCGACACCGTGGTGCGCCTCGAGGGCGATCACCTCGATCCCGTAGCGCTCCCGCTGCCGAACGAACAGCTGGAACAACCGCTCCGGTCGCAGGTGCTCGGCCACCGCGACCATCCGCAGACCCCGATCGGCCATCGCCCGCGCGCTCGCGTCCCAGTTCCCCAGGTGCGGCAGCACCGCGATGGTGCCGTTCCCCTCGTCGGCGAACCGGAACAGATGCTCGTCGCCGTCCCACGTGAAGTTCGCGAGGACGTCGTCGTCGTCCCATTCCTCGATCGCGAACGAGTCGTACCAATAGCGGGCGTACCGCCGGAACGCCTCGCGCGTGTTGGCGACGACGAACGGGTCGTCGATGGGGCGGCCGAGCACGCGCGCCTGATTCGCGGTGACGGTCGCGCGCAAGCCGGATGCGAATCGGTAGGTGAGCAAGCCCGCCCACTGGAAGAGCGCGCGGCCGACGCGCGTCGGCAGCCGCTTCGCGATCCACGAGGCGCCAGCGAAGACGAAGTATGCGATCTGCTCGCGTCGGGTCTCTTCGGTCTCGGCGGCCTCCACAGCGGCGTCGGTCTTCACGCTCGGGCCTCACGCGCGACCTGACCCGTCCGCACGATCGCGGCGAGCGCCGAGACGCCGGCGGCGACCCAGACCATGACGGGCAGCCACCCGAACAGCAGGCCGGCCGACACCGCGCCGTAGCGGACGCCGCGCGTCACGTGGCTCTCTTCCACCGAATAGCCGAGCGCCGCACCGCGCGCACGCACATACGAGGAGAGGAAGCTCGCGCACAGCGCGACCAACGCGCCCAGTGCGATCTCGGGATGGTCGCCGAACGACACCCAGACGATCGGCGCCAGCAGGCACGCGTCCCACGCGCGATCGAAGAGCTCGGTGAGCATGCGGTCGACGGGACCCCCGAGCCCGTGGTTCGCGCGGTGGCCGCCGATCAGCAGCAGCCCGCCGCTCAACGCCGACAGGACCCCGGCGCGGACCGGCTGTTCATCGACGATCAGGACGGCCGCGGCGACGGCGCAGACCATCCCGATGAACGAGCTCGTGCGGGTCAGTGCGGTGCCGGGTGGTTGGCGCTGGAAGCGGACCATGGCGTGGCGCGAGGGTAGCAACTGACTGGGTAGTATCCCCGGACCTGTTCCGCACCCTTCGGAAGGAGCCGCGTTGAAGGCCTACGGCGCGAACGAGATCCGCAACGTCTTGTTGGTCGGGCACGCAGGGGCGGGGAAGACATCGCTGTTGGAAGCGATGCTGTTCACCGCCGGACACATCACCCGGATGGGCATCGTCGAGGAAGGCAACACGGTCTCCGACCACGATCCGGATGAACAACGACGCGGCATCTCGGTGTCGCTCGCGATGGCGCCGATCGAGTGGCGCGACACCAAGATCAATGTCCTCGACGCGCCGGGTACGGCGGACTTCGTCGGCGACCTCCGCAACGCGATCCGCGCCGCCGGCGCGGTGATCCTGGTCGTCTCCGCGGTCGACGGCGTCGAGGTGCAGACGGAGTACGCGTGGGAGCTCGCGGTCGAAGAGGGCCTGCCGAGGGCGATCTTCGTGAACAAGCTCGACCGCGAGCGGTCGGACTTCGAGGGCACGCTGGCACAGCTCGTCTCGAGCTTCGGCAACCAGGTCGCGCCGTTCGAGCTTCCGATCGGCACCGAGCACGAGTTCCGCGGCATCGCCGACCTGCTCCACGAGAAGGCGGATCTTTATCCGAGCGGCCCGAAGGCCGAGGAGTCGGAGTGGCCCGACGACCTGCACACGATGGCCGACCCGGCGCGCGAGAAGCTGATCGAGGCGGTCGCGGAGTCCGACGACGCGTTGATCGAGGAGTACCTCGACTCCGGCACGCTTCCCGAGGAGCACATCGTGTCGGGCGCCAAGGACGGCTTCGCGCGCGCGCGGCTCGCCCCGGTGATCTGCGGCTCGGCCGCGAAGGCGATCGGCATCGACCGGATGCTCGACTTCATCGTCGAGGAGTTCCCCTCGCCCACCGACCGCGACGGCATCACGGTGGTCGGCAAGGGTGACGCCGAGGAGACGCGCGAGCCCGAGGCGTCGGCGCCCCTGTGCGCGTTCGTCTTCAAGACGGTGTCCGACCCGTTCGTCGGGCACATCACGATGTTCCGCGTGTTCTCGGGGCAAGTGAAGCCGGACTCGACCGTATTCGACGCGACCGCGGGCACCGAAGAACGGATCGGTCAGCTGTTCACGCTCCGTGGCAAGGAGCACGAGACGATCCCGTCGGTCGGGCCCGGCGACATCGGGGCCGTCGCGAAGCTGCAGCACGCGCACACCGGCGACACGTGGTCGACGAAGGACCACCCGGTGACCCTGCCGACGGTGTCGTTGCCGGAGCCATTGCTGGCGTACGCCATCGCGCCGGCCTCGAAGGGTGAAGAGGACAAGCTCGCGACGGGATTGACGCGTCTGCGCGAGGAGGACCCGTCGTTCCGAGTCGACCGCGTCGAGGAGACGCACGAGACCGTGATCTACGGGATGGGCGAGGCGCACCTCGACGTTCAGATGCACCGGCTCAAGGAGAAGTTCGGCGTCGACGTCGTGCACCAACCGGCCAAGATCGCCTACCGCGAGACGGTCAAGGGATCAGCCAAGGGACACGGCCGGCACGTGAAGCAGTCGGGCGGGCACGGCCAGTACGCGATCTGCGACATCGAGCTGTCCCCCACCGGCCACGGCGAGGGCTTCGTGTTCGAATCCAAGATCGTCGGCGGCGCGATCCCGCAGCAGTTCATCCCGTCCGTCGAGAAGGGCATCGTCAAGACGATGACCGACGGCGTGATCAGCGGGAACCCGATGGTTGACCTCCACGTGGCGCTCGTCGACGGCAAGTTCCACACGGTCGACTCATCGGACATGGCGTTCCAGGTGGCGGGCTCGCTCGCGTTGAAGGAAGCCGTCGAGTCTGCCGGCGTGGCCCTGCTCGAGCCCGTCGTTTCACTCGAGGTCGTCGTTCCCGAGAGCTTCACCGGCGACATCATGGGCGACCTCAACGGCAAGCGCGGCAAGATCCAGGGGATGGATCAGATCGGCGGCGGCAAGCAGCGCATCCGCGCGTTGGTGCCACAGAGCGAGGTCGCGCGGTACGTGATCGACCTGCGTTCGATGACCGGCGGCCGCGGCGCGTTCACGATGACCTTCGACCACTACGAGGAGATGCCGCAGAACCTCGCCTCGAAGGTGATCCAGGAGTATCAGCGGTCCCGCGAGGAAGCCCAGAAGAAGTAGCGCTTAGCCCGCGCCGACGCGTTCGCTCGCGGGTCGCCCGTCACCTGCTGGTTCTGCGAGATCACGTCGAAGCAGCGCGAAGACGATCGACGCCGCGAGCGCCAAGAACCCGCCGAGGAACCGAACGGCACCGTTCTCGACCGTGAAACCCGAGGCCACCAACGCGATGCCGATCGCGCCAGACAAGACCGCCCAGAGCCCGAGTGCCGACCGGTTCCCGCGAAGGGCAGAACCCATAACCACGAACACGATGAGCAGCCACCACCAGTTCGGGCCGGTGGAGAGTGGCGCGTGCGGGTCGTTCGCGTTCGCGAGGTCCATCACCGGGATCGGGGCGATGAGCAGGATGAATAGCAACACGGTGAGCGCCCGTCGGCGAGTGATAACGATCCCTCCACCGTCCATCGGCGCAGCGTAGAGTCTCGTTGCCCTGAAGGGAAGTGGCCGTTAGCCGCGGATGGCGGCAACCGCGAGGAGCGCCCAGCCGGCAAGGAACAGCACGCCACCGATGGGCGTGATCGCGCCGAGCTTGCGGCGGTCGGTCAACGCGAGCGCGTACAGGCTGCCGCTGAACACGAACACGCCCGCGATGAAGCACCATCCAGCCGCTGCGGCCGTCCCGCTCTCCCATCGAACCGCGATCACCGCAGCAGCGATCGTCGCGAGCGCGTGCCAGAGCTGGTAGTCGGCGGCGGCCTTCCAGTTGTCGAGTCGCTCAGGTGACACGCGCTGCTGGATCGCGTGCGCGCCGAAGGCCCCGGCCGCCACACCGAGGAACCCGAGCGTCGCGCCGACACCGAAAAGGAGCCGGCCCACTACGGCTGTGCCTCGAGCAGGAACGGCAACACCGCGGCGTCGAACGCCTCCGGCTGCCGCATGTTCACCACGTGGTCGGCCTGCTCGATCAAGATCTTCCGGGCACCCGGGATGCGCGTCGCCAGCATGTCCGCCACCTCTTCGATCGATCGCACGTCGGTGTCGCCAACGATCACCAACGTCGGCACATCGATCTCCTCGAGGTGCTCGTACGTCGGGTACTTCGCCCAGACATCGAGCTCCTCGTCGATCTCGAAGTTCTGCGTGTTGTCCAGCGCGATCTCGCGGATCCGGGCGCCGGCGGGATCGTCGGTGCCGAGCGCGGTCCAGACCTTCATCGCCTCGTCGGTCGCGAGCACCAGGTCGCCGGCGTCCATCGCCGCTTCGATCGGGGCGAACAATGTCGCCTCGAGCTCTTCATCCCACGGATAGCCAGGGCATCCGGACGCCACGGGCACCAGAGCCCACGCACGCTCGGGATGCTCGATCACCGTTTCGAGCGCCAAGGCGCCGCCCATCGAACAGCCGACGAATGCGGCCGACTCGATCCCCCGCTCGTCGAGCAAGGCGATCGTGTCGTCGACGCTCGAGTACGTCTTGTCCGGCATCGACGATCTGCCGTACCCCCGCTGGTCGAAGCGCACCACCCGGAAGCCGGCATCGACCAACGTCTGGACCTGCGGTTCCCACGTGCGCATGTCCCACAGGCCCGGGTGCAGCAGGACGACGGCGGGCCCCTCGCCGACATCGTCGAAATTCAGGGAGCCACCGCCGGCGAGCTGCAGCGATCCGTTCATGTGAAGAAGGGTTGCAGCTTCCGGTAGCTCTCCGCAACGAGCTCCGGCAGCACGCGCGTCTCAGCGACCACCGGCATGAAGTTGGTGTCGCCGCCCCAGCGTGGGACGACGTGCCAATGGAGGTGTTCCGGGATACCGGCGCCGGCCACGCGCCCGAGGTTCAACCCGATGTTGAAGCCGTGGGGATCCGAGGCTTCACGCAGCGCCCGGACGCATCGCTGCTCGAACACGGCGATCGCGGCGTTCTCGTCCTCGGTCAGGTCGGCGAACTCGCCGACGTGTCGGGTCGGCAGCACGAGCAGGTGGCCCGGGTTGTAGGGGAACTTGGCCAGCGTCACGAACGCGCGCTCGTCGCGCGCGAGGATCCGTTCCTCGTCGGCAGTGCCGTCGAGCAGCGCGCAGAACACGCAGGCACGGTCGGTGGGCTCGTCCTTGTTGGCCTGGATGTACTCCATCCGCCATGGACTCCACAGGCGCTCCATGCGATCAGCCCGCCGAGAGCGTCTGCTCGAGTGACCGGGTACGCGATTCCTCGAGCAGCGACCGCACGATCGCCTCGAAGCCGAGTCCGGCGACCTCCTCGCCGCCACGCTTGCGGACGGTGAACGTCCCCGCCTCGAGGTCACGGTCGCCGACCACGATCACGTAGGGCGCCTTGATCAACTGCGCAGCGCGGATCTTCTTGCCGACCGACTGCTTCGAGTCATCGACCGCGACGCGGAGCCCGGCGTCGCGCGCCCGACCGGCAAGCTCGTGCGCCGCCTGGACGTTCCGATCTGCGACCGGCACGATCCAGAGCTGCTCGGGCGACAGCCACAGGGGGAACGCGCCCGCGTAGTGCTCGGTCAGCACGCCGAAGAACCGTTCGACCGACCCGAACAACGCCCGGTGGATCATCACCGGCTGGTGCCGCTTGCCGTCGGCGCCGGCGTAGTGCAGGTCGAACCGCTGCGGGAGCTGGAAGTCGAGCTGGATCGTCGACATCTGCCACGTGCGGCCGATCGCGTCCCGCGCCTGCACGCTGATCTTTGGCCCGTAGAAGGCGCCGCCGCCGGGGTCCATCACCAGCTCGAGGTTCATCGCCATCGCCGCTTGGCGCAGCGCCTCGGTCGCCTCCTCCCAATCCTCGTCGGCGCCGACCGCCTTCTCCTCGGGCTTGGTCGACAGCTCGAGGTAGAAGTCGTCGAGCCCGTAATCGCGCAGCAGCGACAGGGTGAAACTGAGCAACGACTGCAGCTCCTGCCCCATCTGCTCCCGCGTCGTGAAGATGTGGGCGTCGTCCTGGGTCATGCCGCGCACGCGCGTCAGGCCGTGGACGACCCCGGACTTCTCGTACCGATACACCGAGCCGAACTCGAACAGCCGCATCGGCAGCTCTCGGTACGATCGCGTCCGCGACCGGTAGATCAGGATGTGGAACGGGCAGTTCATCGGCTTGAGGTAGTACTCCGTCCCGCCGTCGAGCTCCATCGGCGGGAACATCCCGTCGGCGTACCAATCGAGGTGGCCGCTCACGTCGAACAGCTGACGCTTCGTGATGTGCGGCGAGTTGACGAACAGATAGTCGTCTTCGACGTGCCGTTGTCGCGAGTAGTCCTCCATCAGCATCCGGATCAGCCCGCCGCGCGGATGGAATACCGCGAGTCCCGACCCGATCTCCTCGGGGAACGAGAACAGGTCGAGGTCGGTGCCGAGCTTGCGGTGATCGCGCCGCTCGGCCTCCTCGAGTCGCTCGAGATACGCATCGAGGTCAGCCTGGGTCGCCCACGCCGTGCCGTAGATCCTGGTGAGCTGCGCGTTCTTCTCGTCGCCGCGCCAGTACGCGCCGCTGACGGCGGTCAGCTTGAACGCGCCGAGCCTTCCCGTCGACGGCACGTGCGGGCCGAGGCACAGGTCCTCCCAACCGTCGTTGCGGTAGAAGCTCGCCGTCTGCGCGCCCGTTCGCATGTCGCCGGCCGCCTCGTCGGTGCCGAGTCCCTCGACGATCTCGCGCTTGAACGGTTGCTCGGTCAGACGCCGGAGCGCCTCCTCGGTCGAGACATCCTCACGGACGAACGGCTGATCCTCGGCCGCGATCGCCCGCATCGTTTCCTCGACGCGCGGCAGGTCATCGACCGACACGTGCGCCGGGATGGCCAGGTCGTAGTAGAAGCCATCGGCGATCGTCGGACCGATGCCGAGCTTCGTGCCCGGCCACAGGCGGGTGACGGCCTGGGCAAGGACGTGCGCGGTCGAGTGCCGGAGCACGTGCAGACCGTCGTCGGTCCGCACCTCCAGCGGCTCGACGGTGCAGTCCGCTTGCGGAACGAACGAGAGGTCGCGGAGCGTGCCATCGACCCGCGCCGCGATCGCGCTCGGCGCGAGGGCGCTGCCGACCGGCTCCCCCTCTGGGAGGTTCACCGTGGTGCCGTCGGGCAGGCGCAGGGCCGGCATGCGGTGCAGGATAGCCGACGCCCTCAGGCCCTCCGGCGATCACTCGTAGCTGATGGCCTCGAGGACGTTGAGCTTCGCCGCCCGGCGCGCCGGCAGGATCGCGGCCGCGACGCCGATCAGCGCCGCGAGGATCAGCAGGATGATCAACTGGCCGACGGGCAGCGAGAGCTCCGTGATACCGAGGTTCGAGAGCGATCGCTGGAGCGCCCAGGCGAACACGATGCCGATCGCAAGACCGAGGATCGCACCAAGGACGGCGACGATGATGGCCTCGATCCGCACCATCCTCTTGACCTGCACGCGCGCCATCCCGACCGCGCGAAGGAGCCCAAGTTCGCGCACCCGCTCGAACACCGACAGCCACAACGTCGCCAGGATGCCGAACCCGGAGATGATGATCGACAGGAACAGCAGGACGAAGACAAAGGCCAACAGTTGGTTGATCGAGTCGAGGAACTGTTGTTTCGACGCCGCCGCGTCGTTCGCTTGCACGTTCGGGTAGTCCTTCTGGAGCATCGCATCGAGCTCGGCCTTTGCATCCGTCTGCGACACGCCCGGCGCGTACTTCAGGAACACGTTCTGATCCAGCGGCTGTTCGACGTTCGCGTTGTACGTGGCGATCGAGATCACGTAGTCGTTCAAGATGACGTTGTTCTCGAAGACCCCGACGACGTGCAGCTGCTTCGCCCCGGTGGCGCTGAAGGTCATCTCGACCGGGCTCCCGACCGACAAGCCCCTGCTGTCGGCCTCGTTCTTCGACACGAGGACGGCACCCGGCTCTGACAGATCCGCGAGCGAGCCGGAGGTCATCGTGGTGTCGGCGACCTGCGCGAACGTCGCTGGGTCGATCGCGACGGGGAAGGTGTCGGTGTTCGACGGACCCACGTGGGCTTCCGTCTGCCGAAGCTCCGACACCACCGAAAAGTTCGGATCCTGCCGCAGTTGCTCCGCCAAGTGGGTCGAGAACGGGTTGAATTGGTTCGACGAAAGCGTGAGATCGGCGCGCAGGACCTCGTCGAGCGTTTTCACCGCCGAGGCCTTCAGCGACGCCGCGAACACCGAGACGAACGCGACGAGCCCGAGCCCGATCATCAAGGCCGACGCGGTCGATGCCGTCCGGCGAGGGCTCCGCTTCGCATTCTCGTCTCCGAGCCGTCCGGTCGCCGTCCGGCGGAACGGCCGGCCGATCACGGCGGCGAGCCCCCGCGCGAAGAGCGGCGAGAGCGTCGCGACGCCGAGGAACGTGAGCGCGGCCCCGAGCCCGACGAGCGCGCCGGGGTTCGCGGCGCCACCGAACAACGCAGCGAAGATCGCCGCGATGCCGAGTGCGAGCACGATCCCGCCGATGATCACGCGCCGACGGATCGACGAGTCGGGGGTCGAGCTCTCGCGCAGCGCTTCGATCGGGGCCACCCGAGAGGCGCGACGCGACGGCACCCAGGCCGCCACGACGGTGACCCCGATGCCCACGATCAGCGACACCACGACGGTCCGCGTCTCGATCGCGAGCGCGGTCGGCGGCAGCTTCAGACCGAGCGCGCCGAGCAGCGCTTTCAGCCCGAACGCCAAGATCACGCCGAGCCCGATGCCGAGGATCGAGCCGATCAGCCCGACCGCGATCGATTCGAGCAACACCGATGTACGCACTTGCCGTCGGCTCGCACCCAGTGCGCGGAACAGCGCAAGTTCGCGCGTGCGCTGCGACACCACGATGTTGAACATGTTGAAGATGATGAACGCGCCGACGAACAGCGCCACGAATCCGAAGATCAAGAAGAACGTCCGCAGGAACCCGAGACCCTGCGACACCTGATCTTGTTGCTGGCTCGCCGCCGATGCCGCCGTGATCGACTCGTACCCCTTCGGCAGCACGGACGAGACGCTGGCCGCCAGGTGGTTCGGATCGATCCCCGAGTCGGCCTTCACGTAGATGGTGTCGTACTCGCCTTCGCGATCGAAGAGCTTCTGCGCGGTCGGGAGGTCGAACAACGCCAGCGTCGCGCCGAGGAGGCTGTTGGAGGCGCCGAAGTGCGCCACGCCGGACACCGTGTACTCGGCGGGCCCCTTGATCGTGACCACCTTGATCTGCTGCCCGACGGAGATCCCGTGATCCGCGGCGGTACCCGCATCGATCACAACCTGGTTCGGCCCCACGGGTGGCGCACCATCTCCGGGGTCTATCTGCAGCGTGGTGGTGCCAACGTCCCACGAGCCGCCGATCGGAGGCGCCCCGCCGTTCTGGATCACCTTGTTCGTGTTCGGATCGACGATCCAGGCCGTGCCCCCGATGGATCCGACCGCGGAGGCCACGCCGTTGACCGCCTGGACCTTCGGCAGCACGCTCGCGGGGATCGGCTGGCGCTCGCTGCCGCCACCGGTGTTGTTCTGCCCGCTCGATTCGAACGCCGTCGTGCCCTGCACGACTACGTCGGTTCCCTTGTACACGTCGCCGAACAGGTTGTCGAAGCTCTTGAGCGCGGTATCGGTGAGGATGAACGAGCCCGCCGTCATGCCGACGCCGAGTACCACCGCGAGCGCCGTCAGGATCAGACGAAGCTTCCGCGCGAAAAGGCTCTTCAGCGTCGCTCGGAGCACTATGCCTCCAGCGACTTGATCTGATCGAGGATCGCGTCGGCCGATGGTGACCGCATCTCGTGCACGCAGTTGCCGTCGGCGAGGAACACGACCCGGTCGGCGTGCGCGGCCGCGTGCGCGTCGTGCGTCACCATCACGATCGTCTGCCGAGGGTCGTCGACCGCCGAGCGAAGGAAATCGAGCAGCTCGGCCCCGCTCTTCGAGTCGAGGTTCCCCGTCGGTTCGTCCGCGAAGATGATCTCGGGGCGCGAGACGAGCGCGCGAGCGCCGGCGACACGCTGCTGCTGCCCGCCCGACAGCTCGGCGGGCCGATGGTGCAGCCGGTCGCCGAGCCCGACCGTATTGACGACCGTGTCGAACCAGCTCTTGTCCACGTCACGGCCGGCGATGTCCAGCGGCAGCGTGATGTTCTCGCTCGCGGTCAGGGTCGGGATCAGGTTGAAGGCCTGGAAGACGAACCCCACGCGGTCTCGCCGAAGCTGCGTGAGCTGCTTGTCCGACAGGGTGGTGAGATCGATGTCGCCGATGAAGACGTTGCCCTCGGTCGGCGTGTCCAGACCCGCGAGCACGTGCAGCAACGTGGACTTGCCGGAGCCGGAAGGTCCCATGATCGCGGTCCACTCGCCTGCGGCGAGGTCGAGCGAGATGCCGCGGAGCGCCTCGACGGCGGCGTCGCCGCTGCCGTAGACCTTGCGGACCTCGACGGCTCGTGCGGCAGGCTGGGTGGTCGTCATCGACACAGCTACTCCCTCCGAGGGTAGTGGGGACCGGCCGGCCACGCAGTCGTCGGACCCGCGCGCAGACCGTGCGGATGACCCCTGCGGCCTCAACGTTCGCCGAAGTGTAGCAACGGATATGTGAACGCCGGATGGACGACGTGTGCAGGTATCGCTGCGATGCAGCGACATGCCTCGTGGAATCGCGATGGTCGCGGCGTCCGTCCGCGTCGAGCGGGAGACCGGCCCAACGACGCCGAGCCGCCGACGCTCCGGATGACGATTCCGAAGGCCACCGCCAGACTCGCGTGGTCACGAACATCCTGCCGACGTCAACGAGTGCGCGGCGACTGTCTACCCTTGCCGGCCGGATCCCCGAGGTCCGACCGTGTGGACGAACGAGAAAGGAGGCCGACCGTGTCGTTGTCGAGGAGACAGTTCTGTCGCGGCGCCGCGCTCCTCGGCCTCTTCGCCCTCTCGGGGTGTCGGTCGTCACCGGACGGCCGCAGTGCCCCAGGCGCGTACCGCGCGTTCAGCACGACGTCGATCTGGAATCAGCGCCTCCCGGTCGACGGCTCGCTCCACCCCGACTCCGCCATGTTCGTCGCATGGATGAAGACACATCTGACGAACGACTTCCTGACGCTGGGGGACGGCGACTGGGCGATGCCCGTCTTCTGGTCGGTCGATTCCGACCCGCTCGTGACGATCGCCCCGGGCATCGGGCCGACAACGTCGTTCCGTCTCCCTGCCGACGCAGCGGCGATGACGGGGAACGACGCGAGCCTGTTGGTGATCGATCGCACGACGAACCAAGACGTGAAGCTGTTCGGGTTCAAACGCGACCCGCTCGCGGCGGCCGGCATCGCTCGCTACTTCCTTGATTCGAATGGGCTGGAGGCGAAAGCAGCCGGCTCCGACAACGCGGGAAATCGCGGGCATCGCGGGTTGCCCGGGTCGATCCACTGCGTGCGCACCGACGAGATCGCCGCCGGCGCGATCGAGCATCGCACGAAGTTCGCGGTCGGCCAGCCGAACGAACCGAAGGACGGGAAACCGATCTGGCCCATGACGGGGTTCGAGTCGCCTCGCTCGGGGCTGATACCCGAGGGCGTCGTGATGAGGATCGACCCGGCCTACGTGTTGCCTGGTTCCCTGACTCCAGGAGCACGGGTGATCGCGGAGCAACTCCAGCGGTACGGCACCATCTGCGGGGACACAGCCAGCGATGGCGCATGCACCGTCAAACTCCAACGGTCCTCAGAGTGGGCGTCACTCGGCGTCGGTCGGTACGCCCTGCGTGACATCCCATGGGACGCGTACCAATTCGTGTCGGCGGGCTGGGGACGCTAGCCGGACGGTCGGGAGCGATCGGAGTCTCGACGCGCACAAGCAGTGGAGTCCATGTCACACCGCCACGAGTGGGCGCGGCTGGGATCGAACCAGCGACCTCTCGCGTGTGAGGCGAGCGCTCTCCCGCTGAGCTACGCGCCCGGGAGCGAGCCACCTTACCAACGGGTCTCATAGCGACGGCGGCACGTGCCCGCGCCGTGCCGCCGTCTGGGCCGGGCAAGCCCGAACCCTCGCGCATCTTGCCCGCACGACCCAGAGAGCGCAAGCCCGAAACCTGGTGGTCCGCTAGGTCAGAGGGTCGCGACCATCACCGGCGAGGTCGTGGGAACGCGCGGACACGCGTTCGACTCGACCGTCATCGCGGCAACGTCGGCGGCCGCGAAGGAACCCGTGACCGGAAGGACGACCTGCCCGTTGGTGGGAACGACACACCCAAGTGACGTCGGCGTCTTGCCTTGGATCGTCCAGAGCTCGTACGTCTTGCCCGACGGTGGCGCTGCCAGACCGGAGCCGAGGACGTACCCGCTCGTCCCGTCGGGTGCGACCGCAAGCGTCATCGCGCCGCCGGTGCCGTCGCTGGGCACGAATGGCACGATCTGGACGCCCTGCTGACCGAGGAAGCTCTCCACCGGGTTGCGAGGAGCGGCGAGGTACCCGCCGAGCGCCCCGACGGCGACGAGCACGACCGCGGCGGCGATCGCGATGAGGGCGTTCCGACGACGGTGCGTCGGCGCGATCGCCGTCGAAGCCCCGTCGCCCGCGACGCGACCGACGTGGCTGGACGCAGGCGCGCGTCGCAGCGCGGCAGAGACGGTTCGATCTTCGAGGTCGTCGGAGACGCTGTTGGGCGCAAGCGCGGCGCCGAGCATCGCGGCCGTGTCGGCGAACTCGTCGCGCAGGTCGGGACACTCCTCGCAATCGGGACCGTGCTCGACTAGGAACACATCGAGGCGACCCCGGTCGCCGGGCTCGAGCCCGCCGAGCGCTTCGAGCGCCAGCAGCTCCTCGACCTCGGTGTGGTCCCTCATCGTTCGGTCTCCACCAACACCGTGCGGAGCTTCCGCATCGCGAGGAGCGCCCGCGACTTCACCGTTCCGAGCGGCAGTCCCAGGGCTTCCGCCACGCCGGTCTGTGAGACGCCGCGGAAATACATCAGTTCGATCACCTGACGCTGCGCCTCCGGCAGCGAGGCGAGCGCGGCGCGCACCGACGCCGCTTCGCTCGGTCGCGCGACCTCCGCAACGACATCATCCGCCGGGTCGGCGAGGACGATCGGTTGCGCCGCGGCCTCCTCGGTTCGGCGTCGCTGAGCCTGCTCGCGGCGCACCAGATCAACCGCCCGCGCGTGGACCATCGTCAAGAGCCACCGCCGGACCGTCGCGCGGGCCTCGTCGAAGCGTTCGGGCGCCCGCCACAATTGGAGGAATCCCTCTTGGACCGCTTCTTCGGCGAGCTGATCGCTTCGCGTCACGCGCAGTGCGACAGACTTTGCGACGCCGGCGTTGCGTCGGAAGAGCTCGCGGAACGCCGTCCCTTCCGGGTCGCCCGCGCGCACGCGTCCGAGCAGCTCACGGTCACGCGCGTCTTCCATGTCGCGCACGCTCACGACGGCCTCCCATCCACGGAGGCGCCGCGTGCGCACGTCGACGCGGCGATCGAGGGCGGCGATGAACACGACATCAGACGGTTCGCGCTCCCCCCTCCCCCGGATCGGCCGGCGCCCGGGGATGATGCCACCCGCGCGCCCCGAGGGCTACCTCGAGGCTTGTCCGCCGCACCGCCTGATCCCGTGAACCCGGCGGTAGGATGTCGCCCTGTCCGACGGGGAGGCGTGATGCTCGCAGAGTCGATGGAGGACTTCGTCAACGGCCTGGTCTCGTGGCTGCCCACGAAGCTCGAGCACGTCGCCGAGATCGCCGTCTACATGGTCTTCCTGACGATCCTGCTCGCCGTCCCGTTCATGCTGTGGCTCGGCTACGCGGTGTCGACCACGCGGCGCCACCAGCGCGACCAGTAACCCGGCCACGGCTCGTCACGCAGCGGATCTTCCGCCATCCTGGCGCGCGTGGACCGCGTTGAGATCGAGGGCCAAGAGCCGACACCCGAGCAGCTGCTGGCCGTCACGTCCGCGTACGGCCACTTCACGGCCATGCAGGTCCGCGACGGGAAGACTCGCGGGCTCGCGCTCCATATGGACCGTCTCGCAGCATCGAACCGCGAGGTGTTCGACTCGGCGTTCGACCCCGATCGCACGCGCTTCCTGATCCGGCACGTCCTCGGCGACAGGGCCGACGCGTCCGTGCGGGTCTACGTGCACCGGGGCGAGCAGGGACCCATCATGGTCGTCACCGCGCGGGCACCCGCGGAGATGGCGAGTCCACTTCGGCTGCGGTCGGTCGCGTACCTGCGTCCCGACCCGCACGTCAAGCACGTTCACACCGACCAGGGGCTCTACCGGGAGGCGGCGCAGCGAGCGCATTTCGACGACGCCGTGCTCACCGCGTTCGACGGACGGATCGCCGAAACCACGATGGCGAACATCGGATTCTTCGACGAGGCCGGCGTGATCTGGCCCGACGCCCCGATGCTCGACGGCATCACGAAGCAGCTGCTCGAGCTCTACGGTCCCGCCCACGCCATCTCGATGCGGAAACGGCCGGTGCACAGATCAGAACTGGAGACGATGGCCGGCGCATTCGTCTCGAGCGCTCGAGGTATCGGGCGCGTCTCGGCGATCGACGGCGTTGCGTTCGATCCCTCCGAAGAAGGGGTCGACGCGCTCAGCCGCGTGTATGCCGCAGTCCCCTGGGACGAGGTCTAGCCGGGCCTCACGGTGTGCCGCTGCCATCGAGCCGGGACCGCATAGACGCCGGCGGGACGGGCGACTGCGGCGCCGGCGCCGGACTCCGCAGCACCTGCTCGCCGACGTAGGCGCCGTACTTGTTGTCCCACGGCTGCGGTCGCTGCACCAGCAGATACGCCAGCACGATCAGTCCGACGATCGGTATGAACGTCGTGAACCACCACCACCCCGACATCCCGGCGTCGTGCAACCTGCGAACCGCGACGGTGAGCAGCGGCACCCACACCGCGATGGACGACAGCACGAAGAAGACGCGAGTCCCGGTCGTCGCCGACAGCATGGATGCGCCAAGGTCCAGAAGGACGCCGAACAAGAAGAACCACCAGTACTCGCTGCGCGAGGCACGGCCGTTGAAGTCGACGTACTTGCGCAGGCAGGTCGAAACCGAATCGCCGAACGTCATCGGCGTTCTACTCGTGGTCGGGAAACTCGATCACGTATTCCCATAAGACCGCGCCGTCGACCTCTTCCATCCGACTGCGCGATCGACGGAGCGCTTGGTCGCTGTGGCCCTGTTCTAGAGCGATCTCACGGGCCATGTAGACGGCCTGCCGACGGCTCAATTCGGGCGACGTCTTCGGGATGCGGATCGTGAGCGGCATCGGCGCAGCGTACCCAGTGCCTTCTGCGAACGCGAATCCGCACGTCTTCGCATTGGAGCGGCGCCGTCGAGCCGAGCGGTGACCCGACTAGCGAAGCGACGGCTGTTGGGGCAGCACGATTCCTGCCCACGTCGTGCCGCCGTCGCCGAGCGAAGGGTCGAGGATCCGGATCCGCTCGAGAGGCGCGAAGTCTCGCCAATCCGTCCACCAGTCGACGCGCGTCAGATCGTGATCGGCCTCGCACGTGTAGAAGGCGCGCGCGACATCGTGGCCGTTCAGATCGGCGTTCCGCCACACGTCGTGAGGCTCGACCGTTCGCCAGCAGGCGAAGCATCGGTCGGGGAAGAGCTCTTCGTCCGCCATACAACCGTGGTCGGGCGCGGCCCGCCGAGACTTGAGTCATCGAACGCTGGGAAGCACGTCTGTGGTGGGCGGTAGAGGATTTGAACCTCTGACCTCTTCCGTGTCAAGGAAGCGCTCTCCCCCTGAGCTAACCGCCCGTGCGCGGCATGCTACCCGCAGCAAGAGGCGGGGACCGGAATCGAACCGGTGTGCGCGGCTTTGCAGGCCACTGCCTAACCACTCGGCCACCCCGCCGTACGAAAGCCCGGGTTCCCCGGGCCGCGCGACAGTCTACTCGCCGCCCTGACATGCACGAAAAGCGCCGACGGCCGTCCTATGCTGCGACGATGGACAAGCCGTCGACCTGTCCAGAGTGTGGCTCGGACGAGATTCGCGAGACCACGCGCGCGATCGGCATCTACGGCGACGTCACGGCGTTCGTCTGCGGCGTGTGCGACTGGGCGTCCGACCCTCGGATCGGTCGGCCGCCTGCGGATCGCTCGAAGAACTTCACGTTGCGCCGACTGATCGACGACCGAGGCGGCGGGGACTCGTAACCACCTGCTCCGTCGGGAAATCGGCCGCGGCGCTAGGTCTGACACTCCTGCTGCGTCGTTCCGCCGCGACGGGACTAGTCGTCGCCGCGGGCTCGCGCAGATCGGCGAATTCTCGTTCATCCTCGCGACGACCGCGACCACCCTCGGGCTTCTGCCGGAAGAAGCGTTCCAATCGGTCGTCGCGGTGGCCCTCCTGTCGATCACGCTGAATCCAGCGGTGTTCGCGTGGGCGGCCAGACGACCTGGCGCGCGCGTCGAAGTCGCAAGCTGACCGCCCCACACTTCGCCTCGAAGGGATGCAAAGAGTACGGCGGGGCGTCGACGTCCTCAGGCGTGGACCGCGTCGACAGCGGGTTCTCGTTACAGCCAACGAGGTTCCGCCGATGGTTCGTCCCCTTCAGGCCGCGACGCTGTTTGGTCGTCGGACTGCGAAGCCGGACTCTTGTCCAGTTCCCGCGCGAGCCGGGCGGTCGCCTCATGCAGCTCTCGAGCGGCACGCTTCTCGCGCATGAACCCGATCCCCGCGATCACGACAGCGATCGCGGTCAAGACGCCTGGGAGCAAGAGATCGCTCGCCTGGAAATCGGTCGTCCCTTTGGCCAGCAGGACGAACGCGATCCACGCACCCGCAGCGAGGAACGCGCCGAAGAACTTCAGCGCTTCTCCCCGAGACTTCAGCTGCTGGATCGTGCAGAAACGGCTCGCCCAGCGCTCTGCAAGCAGCTGGATCGTCCTCGGGATGTCATCTGATGGCTCCACATGAGAGAGATTAGAGGCGGACCGACTCGCGATTCCAGGATCATCCCCACTCACTGGGTTCGATTCTCGGGAGTCTCATCAAGACGACGCCCCGTCAGCACGAGCATCGCAAGGACCGCGACCCCCGCCCCCACCAGCGGCCAGTTGCGGACCTCCGTATCCCTGTATCGCAAACGGCTCAGCGGCCCTTCGGTCGTGCTCCCAGCCGGAACGTGGAGGCAGGCTGTCCGGCATGGACGTTGAGCGTAAGCCCGTGTCGCACTCGCCGGAGTCGTTCTAGGGCGTGTAGCCCACGGCGGCGGCCCAGGCCAGATCCACGTGGAGGGTGCCCGAGGCATCGGAGGTATCCACCGTCACCGTGGACGGCACGCGGTTGCCGGTAGGCGACTGGATGGTGGCCGACCCGGTCCAGCCCACGAAGTTCTGGGTGGAGTAAAGCGCTCTGGCTAGCGGTACTTGCTGGAAGTTGTGGGCCTTGACCGCGCTTTGCACCAGGAGGTTGACCGAGTCGAAGGCGTAGGGACTCCACAGGCCGGGTGCCGAGTGGAATCTGGCCTCGAACGCAGAGAGGAAGGGACCCGACCCCGCGAAGTCGGACGGGGCGGGCACGCCGAGCACGGGACAGTTCTGGACGGCGGGGATCCCGGCGTCGGCCACGTACCCGACCGAGGCCGAGGCGTAGTCAGCCAGGCAGTTCGTGCCCGCGCCGGCCGCAAGCATCTGGTCGGCCATGAGCGCGCCCTCCGGGTAGTACAGATCGGCGTAGACCCCGGTCGGATGGGTCGCCAAAGCCTGAGTCACGGCCGCCTGGATCACTGCGGCATCGTTGGTGGCGCTTGGGATGACCGGGATGTTGGCGGATACGGTGACTCCGGCGGCCTGGAGCCCAGCCACAAGCGACGTGTCCGCCCCCTGGGTATAGGCGGTGGAGTTGTCATAGACGATGGCCACCGAGGTGTTCTTCTGCCAGGTGGTCAGAGCCTGGACGGCGATCGGCGAGATCTGGTCGTTCATGGGCTGGAGCGTGACGCCGTAGCCTTCGGTCGAGGTCGACGAGGTGAGGCGGATCGGGACCAGCTTGTCCTTGATGAAGAGCGGCAAAGTCTGCAGGCCCACCCCGGAGTTGTACGGACCGACCACCCCGTCGAGCCCGGCCTGGATGGCAGCCTTGGCTGCAGCCACGCCGACAGTGGGATCGGCCGCGTCGTCGATCGGGATGATCTGAACCTGACGTCCGAGCACCCCACCGGCCGCGTTGATCTCCTCGGCGGCAAGCTGAGCACCCTCGAGCATGCCGATCCCGACATCGGACTGGCTTCCGGTGAGCGGTCCCTCGAGGCCGATCCTCCAGACCTTGGGCTGGGATGCCCGGACCGCGCCCTGGGCTGGCACAGCAAAAGGAGCGATGAGCACGGCGACGCCCAGCGTGAGGCCGAGCTTCTTGGTGAGATGACGCATCGAGGGTCCCATCTTAGGCCGACTGGCCGACTGTGTGCCGCGGTGCAGGCCCGACGGCGTGCACGAACACGCCACAGACGACCGCGTCGGAGATACGCTCGCGGTTTGATCGACGGACTTGCAACCCGACGCAAGCGACGGTCGAGATCTAGCGCACCGTGATGCCGGGCTTGTGGTCGAGCATGCGGCGCAGGACCACCAGGATGTCCGCATCCAGAGGCGACGCACCGGGCAGCCTTTCGGGCATCTCGATCACGAGCACGCCTTGCTCCTCACCGAGACGATGCTCGATCTGGTCGAAGAGCACACCCCAGTCATCAACGGGACAGGCGATGTGGACGCGCAGCGAGGATCCTTCACGCTCCATGCGCCATGGCATGCCCCCGTTTTACCCTACGGCAGGTGGTTAGGCACAGCTGGCGACAGGCGTGCACTCGACTTTCACGGCATTTACACGCCTTCGGTCCCCTGGATGGTGAGGCGCCTAAGGTCAAGACCTGATGCCCGGGAGTTGGAACGGGATGAGTAGGTGCTGCCGGTCACGATCACGATGCCGATCGATCGAAGCCCAGCGAGAACCTTACGATCCGAGCAGACGACGCCTCGGTCAATCCCGCCTTGGTCCATTTGGCCCCTAACCGGCTCACCCGACCGGCCGTCGGGAGAACGTCGTCTTGGCTGGCGGCCACGGGTCAACCATGATGAGGGTTCGGAGGGCATCCTCAACAGAAGTCCGGGGGGCGAGATGGCGAGCCAGGAACAGCTGCTCTTTCCAGACCGATCATTGGTAGACCTTGACGCTCCCACGCGAACACACCGGATCAGTGTTGATGTTGATGTGGCTCCCGCGGAGATGACTGCGGAGCAAGCTTGCGGGCTGCTGGTCTCAGCCCTGGAAGGTGCGTATCCCTTCGTTCGAGACGTTCGCATCAACCAGTGCTCGTCGCTGACGCACGAGGGGATGAACGGCTCCGGTCCTCGACGATCTGCCTGAGACCAGTCTGCCTGGCCAGTCCCGCGATCTGGGCGACTGCGCCGCCTCGGCGTGTTGGGTCACAGAAGAGGTAGTCCTTCTGGTGTCACTTGGACTGGTGTCACTTGGACTGGTGTCACTTGGATGGCCTCGCCTCGAGCTCCACGTCTGTGCCGTTCCTGACCGTGCGGTGCGTCAACTGGCCGCCGACCCACTAAGAGCCCTCGGTTCCGAAGACTAGCTCTCCGACCCTACCGTCGTACTCGCGGTGGGGGAAACGGGCTCGATTCTTCGGTGATTGATCTACGCACTAACCGATCGCCGGGGTACCGCGAGCAACGCGACGATCTCGTCGACCAACGGGACCGAGCGGGGATCGGTACAAGCTCCATCGGTTGCCGGGCAAGCGAGCAACTCCGTGCGGAAGCAACCGCACGCTACGTCGTCCAACGTTGTCCTTGCTTCTCCTTCCGAGCTGTGCGGGGAAATGCAGACTCGGAAGCGTGGCGTCGGCACACAGAACCTTCCTGGCGCCGCTATCTCGGCCTCGGAAACAGTTGATCCGCCCGGCCTTCCCGGCCGGGCGGATCAACTGCCTGACGCCCTATGGGTTACGCAGAGGTGTAGTACGTCCCCAGGCGGCCTCGGTAGTCGTCATCGAAGCGGTCCGGGTCGTACGCCGGAGAGTTCTTGATCTGATCCTTCGTCAACCCGACGACGACCTTTCGGTTGTCGAGATCGATGCCTTCAATCGTGCCGGCAGGCAAAACGACCTTCCTCCCGAAGATCCACGGTCCCGTGTCCACAACGACGTAGGCGTTTCCAACGTCGTTGGTCGCGTCGTCGATCTCGCCGATCGACCCGTCGCGGGCTTCTACGTCAAAACCCTCGAGATCCTGTGTGGTAGACAAAGTCGAGCGGTAAGTCCACATGTCACGCTCGTTCAGCATGGCAGTCCTCCTTCCCTCGCTCGCTAGTTGTCTTACCCCTCCCGAAGCCGAGATAACATCTTCGATCGAGCGCCGTGCGGCAGGTCAAGTTTGATGGAAGGGCAAAGACGCCGCGGCCAAGACATCGAAGTCATGTTGCCGAACTGCTGCTGATCGAAGCGATACCAGTAGGCCGACTTCTTCGTGTCCTCGAGTCTTCCCCTTTGCTCGCAAGATGAGCACTGACCGCCTTCTGAGGCATGGATAGAGTTCGCACCGATGGGAGCCTATGTGTTCCGCTACGTAGGTCCTGCGGTCAGCGATTCGTCCGGGCTGGCGAGGCACGCTACGTGGGCGAGTGGAATCCAATCTCACCGGGCAGCCGACAGTCAGCCGGCCACGTTCCCCCATCCGTGGGTCGGACCGAGAACGGAGTCCGTCGTCCAGTTCGGGCGAGCCAACTAAGTCAGCCGAGGATTGAAAGCCAGCATCGGCCGGTGAACTTTCAGGTACTGCGGGAGGGTCGGGGTCGGTTCAAGGGATTTGTGTCGCGAACCGAGTGACTACCGAGAGAGGGCTGCCGACAATACCCTGACGGGGGTCCTCTCTCTCTTTGACGGCCGTCATGCTCCGAGGCTTTTGCAGGATCTGGCGACGGGCGTCAGCGGCCGATGATGACCCAATGGAGAGGACGCTGTCGTTGACGTGCCCGCAGTGCGGAGAAGAGTTCGCCTCAGCCTTGCAGATGGACCCAACAACCTTCGCCAAGATCAGGGTCGAGAACAACATCGAACGTTGCCCCAACTGCGGATACTCGAAGCGCTATCAGAAGACTGACTACTTCTTCACGTGAGCGCGCCGTCGGACGTTCGGGCGGCTATTCATCGGCCGTCGCGCGGGCGCGCCAGTTCGCGTCGGCTGGACGGATCCACGTATGCGGCAAGCCGCACGTATCCAGTAGGCGGCGACCGACCCCTCTGATCAGGACCCAGGACCGAGTTCCTAGTCCGCTTCGATCGAGCCACTAGGAGGCGCCAGTTCGGCGCCTCGAGCTGAGGCGATCCCGGACGAGTTGCCGGGGTACCCTGCCACGCGACACCTCGACCCTCCGTGGTCATGAGTCCCTCCCGTTTTTGGACCGTCCCGTCCGGGTAGAGCCCACCCAGATGAGGTCTGCGTCGAAATGAGAGGCGGAATGATTTCTGATGACCTCTCCGCTCAGCGCTGAGTCAGACCGGCGGATCGGACTGCACAGACGCCTGAGCGCCACACCCGCTCGCAACGCGACGAACGAGGAGCCGTTTTGGATAGAACCGGGACCGATCGCAGGCAACTACCTCCTGGGCGGGCGGTTGGACAAGGCTTCGGCCGATCACCTGGACAAGCTGGTACCGCCGCCGGGCGCTATCGACGTGACGTTGGACGTAAGCGCCGTCACGTTCATCGATAGCAGTGGGATCGGATCCATCATCCAGTTGGCTTCTCGGATCGACCGCGTTGTCGTGATAACCCGGCCCTCCGCTCCCGTTCGCGCGTCCCTCGAAGCGGTAGATCGGAACAAGTTGGTAGGAATCGTGGTGCAGGACTGATGAGAGTAACTGCCCAGCCGTCTGCAGCGCGATAGGCCTTCCGCCGCGCGTGGCTGACTGGCCTCAGGACGGGCCGGGATCTCGGAGCACGTCCGATCGGGTCTCTAGA
>DATAPH010000084.1:0-5774 GCA_036265325.1 Actinomycetota bacterium
AAGTTCGACGACGCCATCGCGTGGCTCGGAGCCTGACGACGACCCCGATCGACACGGCCCGCCTGCGTCTGGATCCCATCGCCGTCGACGACGCCGGCGAGCTGTTCGCCATCCTCGACGATCCCGCGTTGCACACGTTCATCGGCGGCTCGCCGATGACACGCGACGCGCTCGAGAAGTGGATCGAGTTCGTCGTGCTGAGTCGTTCGCCGGACGGCACCGAGATATGGCGGAACTGGGTCGTGCGCCGGCGTGACGACCTTCGCGTGATCGGCACCGTGCAGGCGACGATCGTGGGTGACGAGGCGACGCTCGCATGGACGATCGGCAGCGCGTCGCAAGGCCACGGGTTCGCGAAGGAGGCGGCCGCCGCCGCCGTCCTGTGGGTCGCGATCTCCGGGGTGGTGTGGGTCCGTGCGGCGATCCATCCCGGCCATCACGCGTCGGCAGCGGTCGCGCGATCGATCGGCTTGGCGCCGACAACCGAGACCGTCGACGGCGAAGTCGTCTGGCGCGGGGTGCCGCCGACGGCCTGACCTCGCACGTCTGGTGACGTTGCCGCCCTCGCGGCGGGCTGCGACCATAGGGCCCCCAACCGGGAAACGAGCGCGTTGGCCACGACGAAGACCACACGCACGGACACGTTGACCGCGGTGATCCTCGCCGCCGGCAAGGGCAAGCGGCTGAAGTCCGCCCGCCCCAAGGTGCTGCACCCGATCTGCGGGAAGCCCGCCTTGTGGCATGTGGTCCAAGCCGCGCTCGGCGCTAAGCCGTCGAAGATGGTGATTGTCGTGGGCCATGGCGCCGACGACATCCGCGCCACCGTCGAGTCCTGGAGCATCACGCCCAAGCCGGTGTTCGTCGAGCAGACGTCGCAGCTCGGTACCGGTCACGCGGTGGCCGCCGCAGAGAAGGCGGTCGGACGGAGCGCCGACGTATTGGTCCTCGGCGGCGATTACGACCCGATCACCCCCGAGGACGTGAAGACGCTCGTCCGCACGCACCGACGCACGAAGAGCGCGGCCACCATGGCGACGGCCGAGGTCGACGACCCGGGCGGGTACGGGCGCGTGATCCGCGACGGCGACCGGCTGGTCGAGATCGTCGAGCACGTCGACGCGACGCCCGCGCAGCGCGCGATCCACGAGGTGTGGCTGCTCGCGACGGTCTTCCGCCGGGAGGATCTCTTCCGCGCGCTTCCCGCCGTCGGCGACGACAATCGCCAGCGCGAGTTCTACCTCAACAGCGTGTTCCCGATCCTGCTGGACAAGGGAGAGACGATCGCCGCCGTCGCGGTCGACACCGGCGGCGTGATGGGACTCAACTCCCGCAACGGGCTCGCGGCGGTGACCCGCGTCGTGCGCGAGCGGATCAACGCGATGCACATGGCCAACGGCGTCACGCTGCTCGATCCCGACACCACCTACATCGACGTCGGCGTCACCATCGGCGCCGAGACCACGATCCTGCCGAACACGACGATCCAGGGCGAGACGCGCATCGGCAAGGAGTGCCGCATCGGCCCGAGCGTGCAGATCGGCGACACGACGGTCGGCAACGGCGCGACGATCCGCTTCGCCGTGATCGAGGGCGCGACGCTCAAGCGCAACGTCACCGTCGGACCGTTCGCGCGGATCCGTCCCGGCACGACACTTGCGGACAACGTGATCATCGGCTCCTACGTGGAGGTGAAGAACAGCGACATCGCGACGGACGCGAAGGTGCCGCACCTGTCCTACGTCGGCGACGCGAGCGTCGGCAAGCGCACGAACATCGGCGCGGCCAACGTCACCGCCAACTGGGACGGCTATGACAAGCACCACACCCAGATCGGCGCCGATGTGCGGACCGGCTCCGATACCATCATGGTGGCGCCCGTGACGATCGGTGATGGCGCCATGACGGGGGCGGGTTCCGTGATCAGTAAGGACGTGCCGGCGGGCTCGCTCGCCGTCGAACGCACTGAGCAGCGGATCGTCTCTGGGTATCGCAAACGCAAGGACGCGGAACACCGCGCCAAAGGCAAGAACCGACGCAAGGGAGGGTAGCCGTGGAGATCATCACCAAGAAGCGGATGATGCTGTACTCCGGCACGATCCACCCGACGCTCGCCCACGAGATCGCCGACAACCTCGGCATCCCCGTGAGCCAGGGCGAGGTCCGCCGGTTCGCCTCCGGCGAGATCTACTTCCGAGCCGACGAGTCGGTGCGCGGCGCCGACGTGTTCGTCGTGCAGTCGCACTACGAGCCGATCAACGAGGCGCTCATGGAGCAGGTCATCATCATCGACGCGATGAAGCGCGCGAGCGCCAAACGCATCACGGCGGTCGTTCCGTACTACGGCTACTCGCGGCAGGACAAGAAGACGCTGTCGCGCGAGCCGATCAGCGCCAAGCTGATCGCCGACATGCTTCGGGTTGCCGGAGCCGACCGTATCGTGTCCGTCGATCTCCACTCCGGACAGATCCAGGGCTACTTCGACGGGCCGTTCGACCACCTGACCGCCCTGCCGCTGATCTCGAGTTACCTGAAGGACGAGCTCGGGCTCTCGGGCAACGATCTCGTCGTGGTTGCACCCGACGCCGGGCGGATCAAGACGTCGGAGAAGCTTCGCGAGTACCTGCACGCCGACCTGGCGTACATCTATAAGCGGCGCTCGCGCCACGAGGCGCACAAGATCTCCGAGATGCGGCTCGTGTACGAGGAGGACATCTCGGGACGGCCCTGCGTGATGGTCGACGACATGATCGACACCGCCGGCACGCTCGTGCAGGGCATCAACGTCCTCGCGAGCATGGGCGCCGGTCCGATCTTCGCCGGCGCAACGCACGCGATCTTCTCGGGCAAAGCTCGGCAGACGCTCGAAGAGGCGCCGATCGAGCAGGTGATCGTGACCAACACGGTCCCGATCCCGGACGAGAAGCAGTTCTCGAAGCTGCGCGTGCTCTCCATCGCGCCGCTCGTCGCGTCGGCGTTGCGGGCGGTGTTCGAAGAGTCAAGCGTGAGTGAGATCTTCGGCGGGGCCAACCAGGTCTAAGGCGTCGCCGCGGCGGTCGCCGAACCCGATCCCCCCAAGTCGATGCTGCCGGAGCGCGCCGTGACCGTGATCGGTTCATTCAGGTTCGGCGGCCCACCGCTCTGCGCGAGGTCGAGCGTCACAGACTGACCCACCTCCACCGGGAAGACGCAGAACGTCGTCCCGGCGAAGTGCGACTCGACGTCGACGTCGACGCACTGGAGTTCGGCCGTGTTGAGGTCCGGCGATGTGACGGAGGTTGCCGGTCGATGCGTGACGACAACGGCGACCGTCGCACGGGTGGACCCATACACGCCGCCGACGAGGGGGTCGTTCCCAAGGTCTTGCCACGGGGGCAGGCAGTCGCTCGTGCCGGAGTTGCCGGGGTCGGCCCCGAGCGTCACCAACTGCACGCAGTGATCGTCGCGATAACGCAACGTCCAGGACACGGTTCCGTCGCTTATCGAGTTGAAGGAGCTGCCCTGGTGGAGCGGCTTCGTCGGCCATGAGACGAAGGTCGGCAGATCGCTGTTGTGCTGCTCTGTTCCCGTGCCGGAGCCGGGAAGGGGCAGGAGCCATATCCGAGCCTGATGGCCGGCGTTGTCTTGCGCAGCCGCCCATCGGCCGTCGATCGTGGTCGTCGGTCGGGTATCGCTGGCGTCGGTCGTCACGGTGAGGCTGTGGACGGTCGGGTCCAACACGGCGAGGAGGAATGTTCCACCGTTGACATCGATCTCTGTTTCCAAGCCAATATCGAAGCTCACGGCTTGGGCCGGATCCTGCGCGCCGTCCACGAAGAACTCGACCGCCCCGTCCTGATGCCGGATCTCCCATTCGTGCCCGAGGTCGTGGCCGTAGATCACGATGTCGCCATTCGCGGTCTGACGCGTGCCCAGCTGTCCCGCTTCACTACTCGGAGACAGTGTCGGAGCGGAAGGCGGCGCAGGCGGGAGTGAGGCGTGCACGTCCCCGCGTTCGGGTGTCTGCGCGAACCAGATAGACCCATCAGCGGCCGGGAGGTTCGGGATCGCGAGAGCGGGCCACGGGAACATGGTGGCCGCGACCGCCCCGCCCGAAGGAAGATCGATATCGATCGCGGTGACGGCCGCGCTCGCAGTGCCGAATTGCACGACCCCCGCCCGCCCAAGGTCCACGTAGTCGTCGTTCACCGGCCTCGCGGTTGGGAGGTCAACCGTGCGAGAAGCCTCGGTGGCGCCGGTAGTCGTCACCATGACTGCGCCGACGGTCGGTGCGCCGCTCTGCCGGTCGAACGAAGTGATGCCCGGCTCGAGTCGCCACGACGTGTCGCCGCCGACGCCGGCCGCGACGACGTACCCGGGACCCCGCACCGACGCCGGCGTTGACGGGGTCACCGTAACTCCCGAGAGACCGTCCACGTAGTGGCGTGCCGTGTCGATGTCGGTCGTCGATGCGTTCGGGCCGGCGAAGGCAACAGCGATGTAGTCCGTGTGCTGGCCCACATCGAAGAACGTCTGCGGCTCGCCCAGAAGCGACCCGCCATTCCCGGCACAAGCTTCGAGCAGGGCAGGGATGTCCGCCTGTGCCTGATCGTCCGCGACGTACACGGCGACTCCGTCCGGCGGGATGGTCGCTGGCTTCGCTTGATCCGCGAGGCCGCACACCGTCTGCACCACGGGAACCTCGAAGTTCGCCAGCTGAAGGACGGGGACGCCGGCCGGGTAGCCGACCTGCGTGCTCGTGCAGCTCTGTCCGATCGTTCCGCCCGAGCTTGCCGGTGAGGCCGTCGTGCCTCCATCGACGGGTGAGCCGTTCTCGCTGACAGCCGAGCCGGTTCCCGTGAATGAGCAGGTCTGTGACGTCGTCGCCAAGATCGCAGCCAAGGGCCAGTCGTCGACGAGGGTCCAGCCGGCGGGCGCCGTCACCGGGACGCCGCCGATGGACGTTGTCCGCGCGGGGAGTCCGTTCCCGCCTTCAGGGATCACGGCAGGGTGGCGAGCTTGTCCGACGGCCGCAGCTGTCGCGCCGAGTGCGACGAGGCATGCCAGGACACTAGTGACAACCGTGCCGACCTGACGACGGCGGCCGCGACGCAGCACGTCCTTGGGCGCGAGGCCGGGGACGTCGACGTCCGTCGCTCGATGCTCGAACAGCTGTCGCAGATCGTGCTCAAGGTCGTTCATCGGTCATCACCTTCGGGTGCGTAGGTCGTCAGGGAGTCGCGCAACGCGTCGGATCCCCGGGCGACGAGCGACTTCAGAGCCGCGAGGCTGCAGCCGAGAGCCTCGGCCGCATCGCGTTCCGACAGATCTTCGTAGTAGCGGAGCACGAGCGCCGCGCGCTGGCGTGCCGGAAGGGTCGACAACGCGCGCCAGAGGTCTTCGCGCTCGCCGACGTCGCGCTGCGTAGCGACCGCGGCGGCCGCGCGCGGACCCTCCCGCCGGATCCACTCGCGTTCCGTCCGGCGTCGCCGCAACCCCGACGTGTGCAGGTTCACGATCGCGCGGCGGAGGTACGCGTCGAACGCCGAATGCGCCCGCAGATGCTGGAACCGTCCAACGCAACGTACGAACGCCTCATGCACGAGGTCTTCCGCCTGCGCGCGGTCGCCCGTCAGCAGATACGCCAGGCGGATCCCGGCGGGCACGTAGCGGGTGTACAGCTCCGCCATCGTGCTCCCGTCGGCTTCCACCAGGGTCCTCTCATCCAGGGCTGGGCTGTCTGCTGCCATCGAACACCCAAGACGCGCGACCCCAGCGGAAGGTAGCGCGGCGCCGCT
>DATAPH010000085.1:0-55895 GCA_036265325.1 Actinomycetota bacterium
CGTCGAGCTTCCCCTTGGAGACCGCGGCGTCCAAGGATCGCAGTATCCGGGCATGGCCGGCCTCGATCAGGTCGGCGCTGCCCTCCGCGAAGGTGACACGCAGGCCCGCTCGGGCACATACCTCGACGATCCCGGCACCCATCAGGCCGCATCCGACGACACCGATATGCCGTACATCCTGCGTGTTCACGTGAACCCCCGCCTCGAAGGTGCGTACGATAGACCAGATGTCGCCCACGGAGTCCTCGCGGCCGTCCCTCGTTCTTGGCCTCGCCTTCGGCGGGGTGCTCCTCGGCCACACGGTCGCGTACCGCCTCCTGATCCCCGACGCCCATACCCGCGCGCTCGAGCTGGCCGCCTCGGGTCACGGCTACCTCAGTGGCGCGAACGCCATGGGCCTCGTCGGAGCGATCATCGCGCTCGCCGCGCTGTTCCTCGGCGGGGTCATGCGGACACAGGACGCCGTTCCACAGCATCTCGCGGCCCGGCTCGTCGCCTTCCAGATGGCCGCGTTCCTCTCGATGGAAGTGCTCGAGCGGATCGCCTCCGGTGGTGGCACGCAGCACCTTGTCTCGGTCTTGGTGATCGGGTTGCCGGTCCAGGTCCTCATCGCGGCCCTGGTCGCGCTCGTGGCGCGGTTGCTCCTGCGGGTCGCGACGGCGATCGCGGACCTACTCGCGCCTGTGCCCGCGTGGGCCACCACACCGGTCGCGTTCGTCGGCGCACCCGCCGAGCCGCGCCGGCCCGACCGGACGGGCTCGCCGCCCGGCCGCGCTCCCCCGTCGTTCTTGGTCGCTGCGTAGCACGAGGTCGCGCATCCTGCGCGGCCGGACCACGAACGAACGGAAGGAGCACATCCGATGCGACGTGTTCTTTTGATATCCGCGTTGGCGAGCGCGTTCATCCTGCTGATCGCGGTGCCCGCACTCGCGCATGGGGAGTACGACCACGGCGGTATCGCCATCGCCACGGGGTTCCAGACCGAACCCGCTTACGTCGGCCAACCCAACGCCGTCGAGCTCGAGATCACCAAGGGCGGCAAACCCGTCACCGATGTCGGGCAGGGCGACCTGAAGGTCGGGGTTTCGTTCGGCGGGCAGAGCACCGCGCTCAGCCTGCAGCCGAACTTCGAGGTCGGCGAATGGGGCACGCCGGGCGACTACATCGCCTCGTTCATCCCGACGCAGCCCGGCAAGTACACCTTCACCGTCGACGGCACCGTCGCCGGTGAGCAGATCAAGTACTCGATGACGTCCGGTCCATCGACGTTCAGCGAGGTCGAGGATCCCGCGCCTGCGATGTTCCCGCCGGTCGACGCGCCGTCGACCGCCGACCTGAACGCCAAGCTGGACGCCGCGTCGACCCGCACCGACGCGTCCATCTCCGCGGCGCAGGATGCCGCCGACTCAGCCAAGACGGTGGCGATCGTCGCCGTCGTGGCCGCGTTGATCGCGATCGTCCTGGCCGTGATCGGCTGGCGTCGCGGAATGACGAGCACCGCGTGAACCCGATCCTTGCCCACGGGACCGGCGCAGACGAGTCGATGAGCCTCGTCATGCTCTTCGCCGGCATCTGGGTGGGCTGGATCGGCTGGTCCCACCTGCGGCGGACGGGGTTCCCTCGTCTCCCGCAGTGGGGGGCGTGGGCCTTGATCGGCGTCGCAGCGACCTTGGTGATCACCGCGACGTTCGTCCCGCGGATGATCATCGGGCCGGTGGTGCCAACCGCCGTGCCGGGCGCTCCGCGCCCGTCGTCGCCTGCGAAGCTCTTGTTCGTCGAGCCGCATCCGGGCGCGAAGGAATCGGGCGACACCATGACGGTCCAGATGAACCTGCAGAACGCGACGCTCACGCCGCTGACGACGACGGTCATCACGCCCGACACCGGCCATATCCATCTGAGCCTCGATGGCGTGTTGATCTCGATGAGCGGCGACACGCTGCAGGTGCTCGACCTGCGGAACGTCGCGCCGGGACGGCACACGTTGACGGCCGACTTCGTTGCAGCGGATCACTTGCCGTTCGACCCGCCGGTCACGACGTCGGTCACGTTCGATCGGACGTCGGGATGAAGCGCGCCGTCCGCTTCCTCATCGCGGCGTCGATCGCGACGCTTGCGCTCGTCGGCATGACCGGTGTCGCGTTGGCGCATGCGAACCTGCTGTCGTCCAACCCCGCCGGCGGCTCCACGGTGCAGACCGCGCCGACCCAACTCGTCCTCAACTACTCGGAAGAACCGGATCCACAGCTCTCGCAGGTCGAACTCCTGAACAGCTCGGGCTCGACGGTGGCAATTGGCACGCCGACGCTGCAGGGACGGACCACGCTCGTCGTGCCGATCACCGGTGACATGCCCAACGGGGTCTACACCGTCAGTTGGAGCGCGGTGTCGGTCGACGACGGGCACACGACGACCGATTCGTTCTCGTTCGGCGTCGGCGTGCAGGCGCCGCCGGCGGGACCCGCGACCGCCGCAGTGCCGGCGACGTCCTCTGGACCGACCGTCCTCGCCGTTGCCGGGAAAGCGCTGTTGTACGCAGGCCTGATGCTCGTGGTCGCCGTCGCCGTCGTCGGCGAGGGCGTCTTCGGGGGCGCGCCGAAGGCGCGCCCCCGCATCGCAGCCTGGGCCGGGCTCGCCGCCGTCGTGGGATCGATCGGCCTCCTCCTTTCCCAGGAGCAAGGGACGCACGCGTCGATGAGCAGGTTCCTCGGGTCCCAAGCCGCGAGGAGTCCGATCGCGCTGGTCGTGGTGTGCGTCATCGCGGCCGTGTTCGCGTTGGTCGCGACGCTCGTGGATGCACGGTGGATGCTGTGGGCGGCCGGCATCGCGGCCGCGGTCGCGATGGCGGTGCGTGCCCACGGCGGGCACGCCACGGCGACCTCGACGCCGGTTCTGAGCCAGGTCGAACAGTGGGTGCACATGATCGCCGGCGCATGCTGGGCGGGAGGTCTGGTTCTGCTGATCCTCCTGATCCGCGAGCGCCGGGCCGATCCACCCGTGACGCTGGCTCGTCGGTATTCGACCGTCGCGCTGACCGCGATCGCGGTCGTGGTCGCGACGGGGTTGCTCCGGAGCGTCTCCGAGCTTGGCGGCATCGGTCAGCTCGTCCACATCTGGGGCTCGTCGTACGGGCGAACGCTCGCGATCAAGGTCGCCGTGGTCCTGGTCGTGATCGGGCTCGGCGCGATCAACCGATACCGCTCGGTCGGACGCCTCGACACCGACGCCTCGCCCCTGCTCCGGATCGCGAGCACGGAGGTCGTCGCGGCCGTCGGCATCCTGTTGCTCACCGCGACGCTGACGAGCTATGCACCGCCGGCAAACGGCGGCGGCGGCGGTCCCCCACCGTCGAGCGATGTCGTTGCGATCTCAGGCAGCGACGTCGCGACGACCACGACGGTCGCGATGACCGTGACGCCCGCGCAGCCCGGAGCGAACCTGTACCGGGCCACCGTCACCGCGTTCGGCACCGACACGCCCGTGCAGGCCGACGAGCTGACGCTGCAACTCAACTCCGTCACCCAGCCGAACCTCCCCGGGACATCCGTGAAGTTCAAGCCCGACGGCAATGGCGGCTGGGTGGCGAATTCGCTGGACCCCGCAACGCCGGGCACGTTCGCGATGCAGGCGCAGATCCGGTCCGGCGACAGCGTGACCGAGGTGCCGCTCACGCTCGTGACGCGCTCGACGGGCACCATCACGGCCGGGATCGCACCCGACGAGACGGTCGCGAACGCGGCGTTCACCGACGGTGTCCGCCTGCAAGGCACCTCGTCGCCGGGTACGCCGACCCAGATCCACCTGACCGCGTTCGCATCGAACGGGACCGAGCTGCCGCTCTCCGGTCTCGAGCTCGCCGCGAGCCCCGCCGTGGGGCCGCCGCTGCATCTGCAGGACCAGCGGTTCTCCGCCGGCCACTTCGCGGCGAGCCCAACGCTGACACCCGGCACCTGGACGATCGACGCGGTGGCGACGACGAAGGACGGGCAGGCGTATCAGATCACATGGCAGACCGAGGTCACGCCGTGATCAGTTGCAGACGTTGTTGAGGACGGGGTACGGGTTGACCGCCGACGTACCGGGGATCGTCACGTACCCGTAGAAGCTCGCCGGCCAGTTCGCCGGCGCACCGCCGATCGGGTGCCACTCGAAGTGATCGTGCGGCGTGCCCTTCGCGTCGCCGGTGTCGCCGACGAGGCCGATCACGTCGCCGGCCTTGACCGGCCCGTTGGATCTCGCCGTGTATGACTCGAGGTGCGCGTTGTAGACGTACGAGCCATCGGGTGCGTAGACGTACTCGCCGTTGCCGCCGAGCGTGTTGTACGTGGGCTTGGCGATCCCGTCGAACGGCGCGCGGATCTTCGTCCCGTAGTCGGCCAGGATGTCGTCGCCGGCGTGCAGGTGGAACGTCCCCGTGTAGCGCGGCGCGCCGAACCCGTCACCGAAGGCGCGCGGCGGATCCACCGGGCACACCTTCAACGGGTTCACGAAGCCGGACGGTAGTTGCACGTTGGGCGACGGCGGTGACACCGTCGATTGCGCCTGCTGTTCCAGATAGTTCTGGCGCTGCTTGCTCAGCGTCTTGTACTGCTGCAGCGTCTGTTGCGCCGAGGCGACGGCTTGATCGCGCAATGAACTGATCGTCGACAGGTTGTTCAGGATCTGGTTGCGTAACGCCGTCTGCTGGTCCACCTGGTCCTGCTGCTTCGCCAGCAGATCCTCGAGGCTCTTTTCCTCGATCTCGAGCACCACCTTCAGGTTCGATGCCTGTTGTGCGAGCGCGGCATCGGACTGCGTGACCGCGTCGACGAATTCCATGCGATCGGACAGATCGTCCATCGACGTGGCGCCGAGGAAGATCTCGAGATCGGACGCCGGCCCGGCGATGAACGCCTGGGCGGCGCGTTCCTGGAGGCGCGACCGGATGCGGTCATAGCTCGCCTGCGCGTCCGCGATCCTGGCCTTCGTCTCGGCGACCTGCGTCTGGATCTGCGCGAGCTCCGCCTCGAGTCGGTCGAGCTTCTCGACCGCGGCGTTCAACTGAACCTGGATCGATTCGATCTGCGAGCGGTACTGTCGGATCTGCGTCTGGGCAGCGAGGTACGCGGCGTGCGCGCTGTGAACCTGGTTCTTGGTGGGATGCGGGGTCGATGCGCCGGCCATGGGCACCGAGACGAGCAGCGCCACGATCGCAGCACCAAGGGCCAGCAGCCGCGGGCCGACAGGGAAGGTTCGGTCCGATCTGGTCATATGCGGACGCCTCACCGTACAGACATCGGCGGTCACCGACGGCCTGATGAGGGGTAGTTAGCCTCCCTTGCGGCTCAAGGCGTTGCAACCACCTTGAGGTCGACTACGAGGTCGGGTTCGGCCAACGCCTGATGCCATTCGTTGCGCGCCAACGTATCTCGCGCTTCTCCGACGGTGCGCTCGCCGCCGGCAGCCTCGGGACCGAACAGCGCCCCCGTCCACCACACCGCGGCGGCGCGGCGATTCGGCTGTTGCCGCTCGCCCGTTTCGGCTGCAAGCAGTGCAAGGGAACGGGTTCGGGCGCCCGGGCGGTCTCCTTCCGCCAGGTCGGTGACGGCTTCCGCGTACAGCAGAGCGGTCGAGCCGCCCTGCTGGCCCTCCGCCGTGCGAGCGATCGGGTCGGCCAGCACGGAACGGGCTCCGGCAACGTCACCTTGCATCGCGAGCGTCCTGGCGAGCTCCGAGGCGGTCCAGGTAACGAGGGCGCGCTCGTTCAGATCGCGGCACAGGACGAACGCCTCGCGGAGGTCGAGCTCCGCGGCGTCCAGCCGACCGGCGACGCGATGGGCCGCCCCGCGATCGCCGAGCACGCTGGCGAGCTCCCACCGGGCGCCGAGCTCGCGAAGGATCCGAACCGCGGTGTCGGCGTGCGAGATCGCGTCGTCGAGCTCGAGCATCCGGCACGAGGCGGCGCTCACCAGCTGATGCGCGATCGCCGCGGAGAACTGCTGGCCGCTCGCTTCGGCGGTGGCGAGCGCCTCCTTGGCGATCGCGAGGACGTCGGCCTCGCTTCCCCGCGGCGACGTCACACCCGCGAGTCCGACCAGCGCCCGAACCTCGGCCCACGCATCGGGCATCTCCCCCGACCGCGACACATCGAGCGCCTCCTGGAAGAGCGCCTCGGCGTCGTCGAGCCGGTCGCGCCAGTACGGGACCCAGCCGGCCATCAGCAGCGTCCGCGCGAGCACCCGTGGATCGCCCAGCCGTCGCGCCGCGGCGAGCGATCGTTCGAACAACCCGGCCGCGAGCGCATCGTCGCCGCGGATCGTCAGCGTGATGTCGGCGAGGAACCGCGAGGCGTGCGCCGTGACACGGTCGTCGCCGGCCGCCAAGGACATGGCCTTGCGGAACCGTGCCTCGGCCTCGTCGAAGTCGCCGAGCCAGTAACGCGCCTCCCCGAGCATGCTCACGATCCACGACTCGCGCACCCCCCAGACGCTCTCCGGGCCGGCGAGCGCGAGCGCCCGTTCGTACAGGTCGACGGCCGCACGCGATTCGATCCGCCGGCGAGCGACGTCCCCGGCCCGCGTGAGCGCGTCGACGGCTCGGTCGGGGATCGACCGATCGTCCGGATCGAGGTCGAGCGACGCGCGCGCGGCGAGCTCCAGATGGAACGCGATCGTCCGCGGGTAGCGCTCCATGAGTTCGGGCTCGGACAGCCGATCGGCGACGCGCAGGTGCAACCGCCGACGCTCGCGCTTCGCGAGCGCGTCGTAGGCGACATCCCGCAGGACGTCGCTTCGGAACTGCCACACGCCGGGGTGCTCCTCGTCCGGCAGAAGCAGCTCCTCGTTCTCCGCCTCGGCGAGCAGCTCCGGTGTCGGGTCGGCGATCAGCGAGAGCTCGTCGGTATCGAACCGGCCGCGAGGGAACACCGATGCGCGCCGGACGAGCTCGCGTGCGGGCGACGACAGCTGGTCGATGCGAGCGGCGACAACGGCCTGCACCGTCGTCGGCAGCGCGAGCCCTGCGGCGTCGCCGAAGCCGGTGTGCCGCGCGATCCCGTCCTCGTGGTGCAGCATCCCGGTGATCTCGATGATGAACAGCGGGTTCCCGCCGGCGTGCGCCGCGACCCGCTCCGCGTCGGCGCGGTCGAGCCCCCCGGCGTCCATCGCCAGCCGCGTCGCATGATCGGGCGCGAGCTGCTCGACCCACAGGGTGACCGCATCCGGCAGGCCGCCGGCCCAGTTCGATCGGTCCTCTAGGAACTCCCAGCGCGCGACGCACACGACCAACAGGGGAACCTTGCGGGCCTCCTTGACGAGCTGCTCGATCAGATCGAGCAACAGCGGGTCGGCCTGGTGCAGATCCTCGAACACAAGCACGACGGGTCCGCTGCGCGCGAGCCCGGTGAGCATCGCGAGGACGCCTTGCCGCACCTCGGCGAGCTGGTAGCGGCTGTCGTCCTCGCCGTCGGTGTGCAAGCCGAGCGCCAGGCCGAGCCTGCGCGCTGCGGATTCGACCTCGCTCGAGTCGACCCACTCCGTGACGGCGGCGCGCAGCCGATCCTCGATGTCGTCCGCCGGCCCGGCGCCGTCATCACCTAGTTGGCGGTGCAGCATCTGCGCGACCGGCCAGAACTCGACATCCTCCTCGAACGGGCTGGAGCGCCCGGCCAGCACCTTCGTGCCTTCGGGCAAACCCGCGAGGAACTCGGTCACGACGCGCGATTTCCCGATGCCCGGCTCGCCGAGCAGCGTGACCAAGTGTGCGCGCTCGCGCGACGCCGCGCGCTCGAAGACGTCGTTCAACAGCGCGAGCTCGCGTCGCCGGTTCACGAAGGTGATCCGGCGACGGTCGACGATCCGTTGGCGAAGCCCGAGCACCGGCCATGCGGTGATCGCGCGCTCGAAACCCTTGGCCTCGATCGTGCGCGCTTCGCCGAAGTCGACGGCGTCGCGCGACAACTGCCGGGTCGACGAGCCCGCGAGGATCTCGCCGGGGTCCGCGGCCTGCTGCAAGCGTGCTCCGAGGTTCACCTCTGCGCCGATCACGATCGTGCGATCCTCGGCCGTCCCGACCGCGACCTGTCCCGTTCGCACGCCGATCCGCACCTCGACGGGCATGCGCAACCCGAGGTCCTCGCACAGGTCGCGCGCGCGCTCACGGATGTCGAGCGCCGCGCGGATCGCGCGCACCGCGTCGTCGTCGCGCGCCGAAGGGATGCCGAACACCACAAGCACCGCATCGCCGATGAACCGCTCCGCGACGCCGCCGTACCAGGCGGCTTCCTCGGCCACCATGCCGTGGAACGCGGCGAGGATCTCGCGGAAGCGTTCCGGATCGACCTGCGACGCCAGCTCGGTCGAGCCGGTCATGTCCACGAAGACGACCGACACAAGCCGGCGCTCGGACGCGGCGGGCACAGCGACCGGCGCGCCGCAGTTGGGACAGAAGTTCGCGCCGGGCGGCAGCGGGCGCCCGCAGCGCGGGCACGGCTCAGCGGCCACCGGCGTACTCGATGATCTGCACGGGGTTGCCGTCGGGATCGCGGAAGGTCGCGAACCGCGCGTACCCTTCGACCTCGCCGACGTAGGCGTCGAACACGGCGCCGCGCTGCTCGAGCGTCCAGCGCGTCTCGTCGAGGTCGTCGACCCGCAGCACCACGGTGCCGCTCGCCGGCGGGTCCTCGGTCCCGTGGAGCGCGAGCTTCACCGGACCACCGTCGAGCTCGGCCCACTCGTCGCCGTCGCGGCGCAACAGATCGAGCCCGACGACGTCGGTGTAGAACGCGAGCGCCCGACCCATGTCGCGGGTCCAGTAGTAGACGTGGTCGACGATCACGGTCCCGATGCTACCGGGGAGGACCGTCAGCTCTGGCCGAGGATCTTCGCCTTCTGCGCCTGAAACTCCGCCTCGGTGAGGACGCCGTCGGAGCGGAGCTTCGCGAGCCGCTCGAGCTCGGTTGTCGCGCTCGGCGCCGAGGGCGGGCTCGACGCCACGGGCGGCGGCGGCGCGGCGGTCTGGTCGCCCTGGTACATCCGCTTCTTGTTCATCTCGCCCTGGTGGTAGATCGTCTTCTGAACCTCTTCGGGGTGACGGATGTCGTCGAACGAGTTGGTTCCGAACTCCGACGCCGATGAGATCCGCAGCGTGCCGGCGCCGACGATCCGGTCGAAGATGCCCTGCTCGAACCGCACGTCGTTGATCGCCTCGAGCGGGATCTCCATCGAGCGCTTCGCGATCCAACCCTGCCGGTGGATCACGCGCTCGCTCGTCACGGCGAAGTTCGACGTCAGCCAGCGGATCAACCGCGGGATCGGGAAGAGGAGCATCGCCGCGATCCAGATCGCGGGCCACAGCCACCACGGGCCGCCGAGCCAGCTGGCGAGGAACCCGGCCGCGATCGTCACAACGATCGTGTAGAGGGCCGGCAGGAAGAGTTGGACAGGGTGCGGCCGAAGGTCGAGGACGAGGGTCTCGCCTTCGATCAGCAGGTTCCTCGGAAACGGCATGGCGGGACGCTACCGCGGCACTCGGGCGCAGGCAATCCGGAGCGTCGCGTCAGGCCGACGGGCGGAGGTGCTCGACGTCGCCGAACGCGACGCGCGCCTCGCCGGTGTCGGTCGATAGTTGCAACGAACCGAAGTCGTCGATGCCGACCGCTCGGCCGGTCGTCTCCTTGCCGTCGAGCGTTCGTGCCCGCACGACCTGACCGATCGTCGAAGACACCGGTAGCCATTCGTGCCGCACGCGTTCGGGCAGCGAGGCGTCGGCCGCGCCATACACCGATGCGAACCGCTTGAGGAACGCGATCAAGAGCTCGCGCTGGCCCGTGCGGTCGCCGATCGCACCCGCGCCCTCGATCTCCTTCGGCGCCTCGAGATTGATCCCCACGCCGACCACGACGTACCGGAGGTCGCCGTCCTCGACGCCGGACTCCAACAGGATCCCGCCGACCTTCGCACCGTCGAGCAGGATGTCGTTCGGCCACTTGCACGAGACCCGGCGGCCGGTCACGTCGCGGATCGCGTCGGCCATGCACGCGCCGGCGAGCAGCGACAGGAGGCCCGCTCGCGAGGGCGGGAGCGACGGCCTGAGCACCAGGGAGAAGAGCAGCGCTCGGTCGGGGACGTCGGTCCAGGTCCTGCCGACGCGCCCGTGGCCATCGGTCTGGTGCGCAGCCGATACCAGCGTCCACTCGGGGCTGTCCTCGCCGGCGAGCGCCACCGCCAGCGCGTTGGTCGACCCGGTAACCTCCTCCGCACGCACGGGCGCCGCGATCGGGATCGCACCCAAGGCAGCGCGCAGGTCGTCGTCGGTCAGCACGTGGTCACCTAGTGGCACCGGGCGTCCATGGAAGGCACGATACGCGAGTGACGAAGCAGAAGCTCCTGATCGCGAACCGCGGAGAGATCGCCGTTCGGATCATCCGTACCTGTCGCGAGATGGGTATCACCTCGGTCGCGATCTACTCCGACGCCGACCGGGACGCCCTGCACGTCGAGCTCGCGGACGAGGCCTACCGGGTCGGGCCGGCCCTCGCGACCGACTCCTACCTGTCGATCGGCGCCATCCTCGAGGCCGCGCGCAAGGCGAAGGTCACGCTGGTCCACCCCGGTTACGGGTTCCTTGCCGAGCGAGGACACTTCGCCCAAGCCGTCGACGAGGCGGGCTTCACGTTCGTCGGGCCGTCGGCCACCGCGATCGAACAGATGGGCGACAAGGCGGCGGCGCGGCGGATCGCCGACGCCGCAGGCATGCCGATCGTCCCGGGCACCCGAGACCCGGTCGACATCGACGCCGCGAAGCGGGAGGCGCCGCGCGTCGGCTATCCCCTGTTGGTCAAGGCCGCCTTCGGCGGCGGCGGCAAGGGCATGCACGTCGTGCGCGATGCGAAGCACCTCGAGGATTCGCTGAGGCGCGCGGCGCGCGAGGCGCAGTCCTACTTCGGCCGTCCCGAGGTCTTCCTCGAGCGCTACGTCGACCGGGCGCACCACATCGAGGCGCAAGTGATCGCCGACACGCACGGCGAGGTCGTGTTCCTCGGAGAGCGCGACTGCTCGGTCCAGCGGCGCCACCAGAAGCTGATCGAGGAGACGCCGTCGCCACTGGTGGACGAGACGCTCCGCGAACGGTTCGCCGACGCGGCGATGGCGCTCGTACGCGAGGCCAACTACGTCAACGCCGGCACGATCGAGTGCATCCTGGACGAGGACGGCTCCTTCTACTTCCTCGAGATGAACACCCGGCTTCAGGTGGAACACACCGTCACGGAGATGGTGACCGGCCTGGACATCGTCGCGCTGCAGATCGACGTCGCGCTCGGCGGCTCGCTCGCCGGGCTGGAGGTCGCGCCGCGCGGCCATGCCATCCAGTGCCGGATCAACGCGGAGGATCCCGGCCGCAATTTCCTGCCGGGACCCGGGCGGGTCACGCGATACGTGGAGCCCGGCGGACCGTTCGTGCGGGTCGACTCGGGCGTGACGGAAGGCCGCGAGATCCCGGGCGATTACGACTCGATGTTCGCGAAGCTGATCGTGGCCGGCGCTGACCGGGAACAGGCACGCCACCGGATGCTTCGCGCGCTCGGCGAATACGTGGTCGAAGGGGTCCCGACGACGATCCCCGTGGACCAGTGGATCCTCGAGACCGAGGCGTTCCGCGACTCGACGCACACCACGACGTGGCTCGAGAAGGCGCTCGCCGATGCACACCTGCCCGCGCAAGGCGACCTCTCGCAGGGAGTTGGCGCGCGCGCGACCCGGCCGCAGGACATCCTGGTCGAGGTCGACGGCCGCCGGATCCCGGTGCGCATCTTCGACGAGCGGCGCGAGGCCGCTCCGAAGGCTCCTAGCGGTCGCGGCGGCCATGAGGGCGAACACGTGCACGGCGAGATCCGCGCGCCGATGCAGGGCACGATCGTGAAGGTGCTCGTCGAGAAAGGTCAGTCGATCCGCGCCGGCGAGGTCGTCTGCATCCTCGAGGCGATGAAGATGGAGAACCACATCGCCTCGACGCGCGAGGGCGAGATCAGTGACCTGCCGATCCGCGCCGGCCAGGTCGTCGAGACGGGCGCGCTCCTCGCCGTGATCGACTAGCCCGGCGGGCCCCACGAGTCGTGGCCGGTCATCCGGAACCCCGAATCGTGGATCTTGTAGCGGGCGTTCACCGAGATGAGCAGCGGCGTCATCTGCTCGGCGATGCGCGCCATCTGCAAGCCGCCGAGATCGACCCAGCGCATACCGTCGATGCTGTCGGCGAGCGACCCGATCATCGCCTTCGCCTCGGCGTCCTCCCCCATCACGAACGTGTCCGAGTCGACGGGTCTGTCGAGCGCGCGCAGCACGCCGGCGCTCACCGTGTGGAATCCCGCGACCAATCGCGTGCCGTGCGGCAGGAGCGTCCTGACGAATTCCGCCGCCGATCCGTGCCAGGGATGAAGCGCGTGCGAGGGACGGCCGCCCACCGAGGCCATCAGCGGGCTCGTGCAGTCGCACACCACGATCTCGGGCGTGATGGCGGAGGCGATCGACTCGTAGATCGCTGCAGCGCCTTGGAATGGCACGGTTACGACCACGACGGGCGCGGCGGCGGCTGCCGCTGGATTCTCGCCCCCATCGACCCGTGCGTCCGCACCGAGGATGCCCTTCGCTTCATCAGCCTTCGAAGCGGCTCGACCGGCGTCACGCGAGCCGATCGTGACGTGATGTCCCGCCTTCGCGAGACGCAGCGTCAGCCCGAACCCCTCCGCGCCCGTTCCGCCGATGATCGCGACGTCCATCGGGCCGAGCCTAGCCGGTAGCCTCCGGCATCGTGACCTCGGTGACGGCGGTGATCGAGCTGCTCGTCGGCGCGGCATGCATCGCGATCGCTCTCCCGTGCTGGCGCCAGCGCTCGGCGGTGTTCCGCGTGATGGGCGTCGTCCTTGCGGTTGCAGGCATCACGGCCGTGGTGAACGCCATCGTGACCCTGGTCACGTAAGGCGCCTCAGTACGACGGGTGGTACTCGCCGAACGCGCCGCGCAGCGCATTCGACACCTCGCCCAGCGTCGCCCGTGCCTTCAGCGCATCGCGCATCGGCGGCAAGAGGTTGTCCGTGCCGTCGGCAGTCGACCGTATCAGTGCGAGCGCGGCGTCTACCGCAGCCTGATCGCGGGAAGCGCGCAACTCCCGAACGCGCGCGATCTGCGCCGCGACCTCGTCCTCGCTGATTTGCTGGAGCTCCGGCTGCCGATCCTCCTCCGCTTGGAACCGGTTCATACCGACGACGACCCGGTCGCCCCGCTCGATCGCCTTCTGGATCAGGAACGCGGCCTCGTGGATCTCGTCCTGGTAGAAGCCCTGTTCGATCGCGGCGACCGCTCCTCCCAGACCGTCGACCTTCTCGATGTAGGCCGCGGCGAGTCGCTCGAGCTCGTCGGTCAGCGCCTCGACGTAGGACGAACCGCCGACCGGGTCGACGACCTCACCGACGCCGGTCTCGTACCCGATCACCTGCTGGGTCCGCAGCGCGATCTTGGCCGACGCCTCGGTCGGCAGCGCGAGCGCTTCGTCGTACGAGTTCGTGTGCAGCGACTGCGTCCCGCCGAGCACGGCCGACAACGCCTCGAGCGTCGTCCGCACGATGTTGTTCTCCGGCTGCTGCGCCGTGAGCGTCGCGCCGCCCGTCTGCGTGTGGAACCGCAGTATCAACGAGCGCTCGTCCTTCGCGCCGAACCGCTCACGCATGATCCGCGCCCACAGGCGCCGCGCCGCGCGGAACTTCGCGATCTCCTCGAAGAAGTGCTGGTGGCACGCGAAGAAGAACGACAGCCGCGGTGCGAAGTCGTCGACCTCGAGACCCGCTTCGAGCGCGGCCTGCACGTACGCGATCCCGTCGGCCAGCGTGAACGCGATCTCTTGCGCGGCCGTCGCCCCCGCCTCGCGCATGTGGTACCCGCTGATCGAGATGGTGTTCCACTTCGGGATCCGCTCGTTGCAGTACGCGAACAGATCCGTGATCAACCGCATCGACGGCGCCGGGGGGTAGATGTACGTGCCGCGCGCGGCGTACTCCTTGAGGATGTCGTTCTGGACCGTGCCGCTCAACGCCTCGGGCCCGACGCCTTGTTCCTCCGCGACGAGCTCGTAGAGCAGCAGCAGGATCGGCGCGGTCGCGTTGATCGTCATCGACGTCGACACGCGGTCGAGCGGGATCTCGGCGAAGAGCCGGCGCATGTCCTCGACCGAATCGATCGCGACACCGGTCTTGCCGACCTCCCCTTCCGCCCGCGGCGCGTCCGAGTCGTAGCCCATCTGCGTCGGGAGGTCGAACGCCGTCGACAACCCCGTCTGGCCGTGATCCAGCAGGTACCGGAACCGCCGGTTGGTGTCGGCAGCTGTTCCCATGCCTGCATACTGGCGCATCGTCCACAACCGGCTCCGATACATCGTCGGATACGGCCCGCGCGTGAACGGGAACGAGCCCGGCTCGCCAAGCTGCGTGCTCGGATCGAACGCCGGATCGCGATCGTAGACGGGCCGGAGTTCGATCCCGGAGTCGGTCGCGTATGGGTCCTCGGTCACCCCTCGAGCCTAGCCGTTGGTCGCGCGAGCCGGCCCGAGTAGGGTGCGCCCATGGACATCGTGAACCCGCAGGTTGAGCAGTACATGGCGTCGCTCCAGGCCCGTTACGACGAGCCGGTCTTGCTCGAGATGGAGAAGGAAGGCCACGAACGCAACTTCCCGATCGTCGGTCGCAACGTCGGCGTCACGCTCGAGGTGCTCGCCCGCTCGATCAACGCGCGACGGGTGATGGAGCTCGGCAGCGGCTTCGGCTACAGCGCGTACTGGTTCGGCCGAGCGGTTGGAGAGGGCGGCGAGGTGCACTGCACCGACGGTGACGCCGACAACGCCGCGAAGGCCGAGGATTACCTGACGCGTGCAGGCCTGTGGGATCGCGTGACGTATCACGTCGGAGACGCGGTCGAACAGATGGCGACCATCGCGGGTGAGTTCGACATCGTCTACGACGACATCGACAAGCACGGCTATCCCGATGCCTGGCGAGCGGGGCGCGAGCAGATCCGTGTCGGCGGCCTCTACATCTGCGACAACGTGCTCTGGTCGGGGCGCGTCGTCGAGCCCGGCCCCGATCGGAACACAAGCGCGATCCTCGAGCACAACCAGCTGATCGCCGACGACGACCGATTCGTGAGCACCATCGTCCCGACCCGCGACGGCGTCTTCGTCGCCCTTCGGGTGGCGTGACGCCCCGCCCCCGACAGCCTGAGGTTGGCCGTCCCGCAGTAGACTCCGCGCGGTTCGGTGGACGTACCGGCCACCTTCCCCGGGCCTTCCGGCGTTAGCCTGGAAGGGCGATCGCGACCGACGAGGAGTGAAGCGCGTGGCAACGGTGCGGAAGAACAAGAGCGACTACGGCGGCCTCTATAAGGGCCATCCGGGCCAGTACTCATGGATCCTGCACCGCATCACCGGCGTCGCGATCATCTTGTTCCTCTTCATGCACGTCGTGGACACCGCCCTGATCGGGTGGGGCCCCGAGGCCTATGACCGCGTGCTCCGCGCCTATCAGAACCCGATCGTCCATCTGCTCGAGCTCGGCCTCGTGATCGCCGTGCTGTACCACTCGATCAACGGCTTCAAGATCACGCTCATCGACTTCTTCCCCAAGCTGGTCACCTACATCCGGGGTATCTCGCTCGCCTTCGCGGTCGTGTTCGCGCTCACCGCGATCCCGACCACGGTGATCATGCTCAAGCAGACCTGGGACCTCTGGAAGGCGTGACGATGGCGACGACGACCACGCCCCGGCCAACGCAAAGCGATCCCGACCCGCGTAACCGTCGCCTCGGCCGCGAACGCCCGATCGGCGGCGGCGAGCTCTGGCTCTGGTTGTTCATGCGGATCAGCGGCCTGCTGCTGATGGTGCTCGCACTCGGCCACCTCATCGTGATGCACCTGATGGGAACGGGCGCCGAGCGCATCAACTTCGGGTTCGTCGCCGTTCGGTGGGCGAGCCCGTTCTGGCGAACGTGGGACTGGATGCTGCTCATGCTCGCCCTCGTCCATGGGATCAACGGCCTGCGGAACATCACGCTCGACTACGTGCAACGCCCCGGCCTCCGTCTTGCGATCAACATGACCTCGTACGTGATCGGGTTCACGTTGATGGTCCTGGGAACCATCATCGTCGTGACGTTCGATCCGTCGAAGTGGCCGGGTGCCGTCTAGATGACGACGACCCACACGTACGACGCGCTCGTGGTCGGCGCCGGCGGCGCGGGGATGCGTGCCGCGATCGAGCTTTCGGACAAGGTCAAGACGGCGGTCATCTCCAAGCTCTACCCGACCCGGTCGCACACGGGCGCGGCGCAGGGCGGCGTGTGCGCGGCGCTGGGCAATACCGAGGAAGACCACCCGGAGTGGCACGCCTTCGACACGATCAAGGGTGGCGACTACTTGGTCGACCAGCCGGCCGCGATGCTGATGACCGAGGAGGCTATCCAGGCGATCTACCAGCTGGAGCGCTGGGGCCTGCCGTTCAACCGGACGCCCGACGGGCGGATCGACCAGCGGCGGTTCGGCGGCCACACCGCCGAGCACGGCGAGCGCCCGGTGCGGCGCGCCTGCTACGCCGCGGACCGTACCGGTCACATGATCCTGCAGACGCTCTACCAACAGTGCGTGAAGCGGAACGTCCGCTTCTTCAACGAGTTCTATTGCCTCGACCTGCTCCGCGATGAAGACGGCACCACCGCCGGGATCGTCGCGTACGAGTTGGCGACCGGCGAGCTCCACGTGTTCCGCGCGAAGTCCCTCGTGTTCGCCACGGGCGGCTACGGCCGGATGTTCCGCGTGACGTCGAACGCGCACGCGCTCACCGGCGACGGACCGGCGGTCGTGTGGCGCCGTGGCATCCCGCTCGAAGACATGGAGATGTTCCAGTTCCATCCAACGGGCCTCGCGCGCCTCGGCGTGTTGCTGTCCGAGGCCGCGCGCGGCGAAGGCGGGATCGTGCTCAACAAGGACGGCGAGCGGTTCATGGAGCGCTACGCCCCCACGATCAAGGACCTCGCCCCGCGCGACATGGTCAGCCGCGCGATCTACCAGGAGATCAAGGAAGGTCGGGGCGGCGGGCCGAACGGCGACTGGGCGTTCCTCGACATCTCGCACCTCGACCCGCGCATCATCGAGGAGAAGCTCCCCGACATCACCGAGTTCGCGCGGATCTACCTGAAGGTCGAGCCGACCAAGGAGCCGGTGCCGATCCAGCCCACCGCCCACTACGCGATGGGCGGGATCCCGACCGACACCGAGGGCCGGGTCGTGACCGGTCCCGACGAAGCCGTGGTGCCGGGGCTGTACGCGGCCGGCGAGTGCGCGTGCGTGAGCGTCCACGGCGCCAACCGTCTCGGGACCAACTCGCTTCTCGACCTGGTGGTGTTCGGCCGGCGCGCCGGCGACGACGCTGCCCGCCACGCCAAGGATGCCGACCTCGCGCCGCTGCCGGACAAGCCGGACGCGCGCGTCCTCGAGCAGCTGGATGGGATCCTCGGGCGGACAAGCGGCGACAACGCGGCCGACATCCGCAAGGAACTCCAGGACAACATGTTCGACCTCGCGTTCGTCGTGCGGTCAGAGGAGGGCCTGAGCAAGATGCAGTCGATCCTGGGCGGCCTGCGCGACCGCTACGACCGCGTCGCGATCACCGACAAGAGCGCGCTGTACAACACCGACCTCATGGAAACCGTCGAGCTGGGCTACCTGCTGGACTGCGCCGACGCGCTGGTCGGCAGCGCGCTTGCCCGCACCGAGAGCCGCGGCGGCCACTACCGCGAGGACCACCCGCTGCGTGACGACGCCAACTGGCTCAAGCACTCGCTCGCGTACCGAAACGACGACGGCTCGATCCGACTGGACTACAAGCCCGTCAAGATGGGCCCCTACATCCCCATGGAGAGGAAGTACTGATGTCCACGGCGGCCGAGATGCTCAACGCCTCCGACGACCAACGGGTCGGCACCAAGCCCGGCGCGATGACGCTCACCGTGCGCGTGCGAAGGTTCAACCCTGAGGTCTCGCAGGACTCGTGGTGGGACGAGTGGACCGTGCAGTGCGAACCGCTCGAGCGGCTGGTCGAGGTGCTGCACCAGATCAAGTGGCACCACGACGGCACGCTGAGCTTCCGCCGGTCGTGCGCGCACGGCATCTGCGGCTCCGACGCGATGCTGATCGACGGGCGGAACCAGCTCGCGTGCAAGGTCCTCGCCGAAGACGTCGGCCCGAAGGTGACGATCGAGCCGATCCGCGGCTTGCCCGTGCTCAAGGACCTGATCGTCGACATGGATCCGTTCATGGACGAGTACCGCGGCGTCCTCCCCTTCCTGATCAACGACTCGGGCGAGCCGGACAAGGAGCGCCGCCAGTCGCAGGAAGACCGGCACCGCTACGACGACACGACGAAGTGCATCCTCTGCGCCTGCTGCACGACCTCCTGTCCGGTGTTCTGGGGAGACGGCGGCTACGTCGGCCCGGCGGCGATCGTGAACGCACACCGGTTCATCTTCGACTCGCGCGACGAAGCGGGCCACGAGCGGATGAAGATCCTCTCGGAGAAGACGGGCGTCTTCCGTTGCCGGACGACCTTCAACTGCACCGACGCATGCCCGCGCGGCATCCAGGTGACGAAAGCGATCCAGGAAGTGAAGCGCTCGATCCTGTTCGAGCGCTTCTAGGAAACCGGCGCGGCCTGACACCCCTCGGCCGCGATGCCTTGCGTCACCGACCAAGCGCCACGATGTCGCGCCCAGGACAAGCGGGTCCAACCGAAGCACCCGTAGCGACCGGGGTCGCGCCAGGACACCATCGTCCTGACCGGCGATGTGTCGAACCGCACCGTTCCGAGCACCCAGAACTGGCCCATGTGGTGTTGCCGGTGGCTGACCCACGTGATCGGTGCGTGGATCGCACGCTGGAGCGCCCGCTGCATGCTGGCTTTGATCGGGACACATCCGCGCTGCGAGTTGGGGTTGTCACACAGCTGGTTCAGGACCTGGACGGCCTGCTTCGAGCTCCCCGCCGTCTGCGCGATCATCGCCGCTTGGGCGTTCGGGCCGCGGCCGTGTGTCGCCGTCGCGGCGAGCGCCGGGGATGCGAGCAGTCCAACGGCCAGGGCGGCGGTGAGGATCGAACGCTTCAGCACGGCGCAACGATGCCATGTCGAGACGAACGGCAACAACCGTCGTTCGGTCCCGACCTCCCGACCGTTGGTCGGCGCCGACCGCCCGGCCGCTACCCTGCAGGCCATGGCGAACCACCGCGTCACGCTGATCCCCGGGGACGGGATCGGGCCCGAGGTCGCTGAGGCGACGCGCCTCGTTCTGGACGCCGCGGACGTCGGCATCGAGTGGATCGAGATGCCCGCCGGCGCCGGCGCGCTCGACACGCACGGCGCGCTCCTGCCCGACGAAACCGTCGACGCCATCCGGGCATGCCGCGTCGCGATCAAAGGTCCGATCACCACGCCGGTCGGAACCGGCTTCCGGAGCGTCAACGTTGCACTTCGGCTCGGGCTCGACCTCTTCGCCTCGGTCAGGCCGGCGCGGTCGTTGCCCGGCGTGCCGACGCGTCACGACGACGTCGACCTCGTGATCGTCCGCGAAAACACCGAGGACCTCTACCAAGGCATCGAGTTCGAACGCGGGTCCGAGGAGGCGGCGGCCCTGAAGCGCCAGCTCCACGATGTCGGCGGTCTCGAGCTCGTCGACAACGCCGGCATCACGCTCAAGCCCATCAGCTTGACCGGCGCGCACCGGATCGTCCGGTTCGCGTTCGAGTACGCGCGGTCGCACCGGCGCAAGCACATCACCGTCGGGCACAAAGCCAACGTGATGCGCTACTCCGACGGGATCTTCCTCGACGCCGCGATCGAAGACGCGAGGGACTTCCCCGACATCGACTGGGAGGAGATCCAGATCGATCATCTGTCGTCGCGGCTCGCGCGCACGCCCGAAGACTTCGACGTGCTGCTGTTGCCGAACCTCTACGGCGACATCATCTCCGACCTGTGCGCCGGCTTGGTCGGCGGACTCGGGCTGATCCCCGGCGCAAACATCGGATGGGAGTACGCCGTGTTCGAGGCGGTCCACGGCAGCGCGCCGGACATCGCGGGCAAAGGGCTCGCCAACCCTGTCGCGATGATCTTGTCCGGCGCGATGCTGCTCCGTCACATCGGCGAGATCGACGCGGCCGAGAACGTCGAGTGGGGCGTGGACGAGACGCTTCGCAAGCAAGAGGTCCGGACGCCCGACCTGGGCGGCACCGCGAGCACGATGGCGTTCGCTGAGGCGATCTCCGCCGAGGCCGTCGCCTGGGAGCACGGCCCGAGCTAGGCCGAGCGTGCTACGCGGGCGCGAGCCCCGGGATCGACGCGAGCTGCGACGCGATGAGCTCGCGATCCTCCTTGTCCTCGAGGGTCGCGAGTATGCGCCGCGCCTCCGCCGCGTACCGGTCGCGCCCGTGGTCGTCGTCGACCGCCGCCGAGGCCCGGGCCATGCCTTCGAGCATCGAGGCGAGCCGCCAGTCGGTCCACCCGTTCGCCCGGCAGATGTCCAGGGCCGTCGTGGCGTAGCGGTGTGCGAGCTCGCCGAGATCCTCGAGGCTCGCAACATGCGCGATCAGCCAGTCACCGACCATCGCCTGCTCGTCGCCGCCGACCCAGCCCCAGTGGTAGCGCGAGGTGAACGCGAGCTCCAGCAGCTCACGATCCTGTTCGGGCGTTCGGACGCCGAGCTCGATCAGCTCCCACGCACGGTTGAAGGCGTCGACCGCGACCTGCCGGTGCCACCCGGCCTGACCGTCGATCGGCTGCTCAGCCACCGTGGTCCTCCTCGTCGGAGTGTTCGTGGTGCTCGTCGGCGTCGTGGTGCCGGTGGTTCCTGCCGGGGCCCCGACCGAGGTCCCATTCTGCCGTCCGTCAACAGCCGGGTTGTCCGTGGTTGCCGCAGCAGCCGCCGTTGACGAGCGCCCGCGCACGGTTCTGGAACGTCAGTACGACCTTCTGCGGGACGGTGTAGTCCGGGTTCCGCCAGTTCGTGAAGAACATCCCCACGTGCTCGAGGAGCTCGTCCCACAGCTCGGAAGCCATGGAGGAAGAGTACGCCGACCATGCTTTGTCGGCGGCACGCCGGATGCCAGACTGCCTCGATGGACCCGGCTGCCGAAACCGAACCTGCTCCGCAGATGGACACGTCGCGTCCGTCCAACCTGCGACTGATCGCGTTCGCCCTTACCGCGGTCGGTGCGCTGGCCATCGGTGTCGGCTCGGTGCTCACCTGGGTCAGCGCCGGCTTCACGCTTCCGGCGCTTGCGGGTCTGACCAGCGTGACGAAGGGCCTCGACACGAACGAGGGGAAGATCGCGCTTGGCTGTGCCGTCGCGGCTCTGGTCCTCGTCGTGGTGAGCCGGGTCGTTTCCGACGCAGCGCGCGCCGTACTGGCTGGCGTGCTGGTGGTCGTCGGCGCGTCCGCGGCGGTTGTCGGCGCGATGTTCATCAGCTCGGCGTCGACGAACTACTCCCCCATCGACAGCGACTCGATCGTCAACAGGCTCGCGGTGGAGCTGGGCCACTCCCCCGACGAGGTCCGCGCCGCGCTCGCGACGGTCTCGAGTCAGCTCGGGCCGTACACGAACGTGGGCCTGGGTCCGTGGATCGTCATCGCCGGCGGCATCATGGTTGCCGCCGGCGGGATCCTCACCGTTCGCTGGGCCGCGCGCCTGAGCGCCGACCACGCCGGCGCGGACGAAGAGGGACCGGAGATCACGTTCGAGGACGAAGAGCCGCCGGAAGACCTCGCGACCGATCCGCGGGACGACGGGGCCGAAACGTCGCTGGACTGATCACAGCTTCGCGAGGTCGGCGCACTTCGCGCGGATGCCCTCCGCCGCGCCACGCAGCTTGCTCAGCTCGTCGTCGTTGAGGTCCAGTTCGACGATCTCCTCGACGCCGCCGCGCCCGAGCTTTGCCGGAGCGCCGACGTACACGTCGTTGATCCCATACTCCCCGGTCATCCACGCGCACACGGGCAACACGGCCTTCGAGTCGCGCACGATGGCCTCGACCATCGCGACGACCGACGCACTGGGCGCGTAGTACGCGGATCCCGTCTTGAGCAGTCCGACGATCTCGGCGCCGCCGTCGCGCGTCCGTTGGAATAGGCGCTCGAGCGTCGCGTCGTCGGCGAGCTCAGGAAGCGGCTTGCCGTTCACCATAGCGTGACGCGGCAGCGCGATCATCGCGTCGCCGTGCGAGCCGAGCGTCATCGCCTCGACGCCGGTCGTCGACACGCCGAGCTCTTCGGCGATGAAGTAGCGCAGCCGCGCGGAGTCGAGCACGCCTGCCATCCCGACGACGCGCGCTTTGGGGAACCCCGACTTGTCGGCGGCGAGGAACGTCATCTCGTCCAGCGGGTTCGACACGATGATCAGGACGGCGTCGGGCGAGCCGGGCGTGATCTTCGCGATCACGTCGGACATGATCGCCGCGTTCTTCCCGAGCAGATCCATACGGCTCATCCCCGGCTGACGCGGGAACCCCGCCGTGATCACGACGACGTCGCTGCCGGCGGTGTCCGCGTAGTCGTTCGTACCGACGATGGTGGGCTCGTAGCCCTCGACCGGCGCGGCTTCCTTCAGGTCCAGCGCGAGCCCCTGCGGCTTGCCCTCGATGATGTCGATGAGGACGACCTCGCCGAGGCCCTTTTCGAGCAGGCGCATCGCGGCCGTCTGGCCGACGAATCCGCTGCCCACGACGGTGATCTTCATGGTGAAGCGACTCCTTGCGGTCGGGACCGACTCAGGCTACCGAACGTCGCGCGACCGGACGCCGATGGATCGTTTTCGTCGCGCACGACCCCCACGGAGGACACGGCACGTTCGGTCAGGAACCAAAGGGACCGAACGCGACGGGAGCGATGGGAAGGGAGCAGCGGGCCCGGGGCAGCCGGCACGTCGCTCAAGGCCGGGAGTGTAGGCCTCTACAGCCGCGCAACGATCGCGTCGGCGACGCCGTACGTGCCCGCGGCCGGTCGATCGTCGTCCGGCTCGCGCAGATCGAACGTCACCGACGTCCCGTCCGCGAGCACGGCGGCGGAAGCTGCCTCGACTCGGTCGCCCGCCTCACGCTCCCCGATGTGTCGAAGCAACATCGCAGCGGACAGGATCACGCCGATGGGATCGGCGCGGTTCGTTCCCGCGAGCCGCGCCGCGGTGCCATGCGTCGCCTCGAACACCGCGAGCTCGCGCCCGTCGGTTCCACCGAAATGCCCACCGGGCGCAACGCCCGTACCCCCGATCAGGCCGGCGCCGAGCTCGGCAACGAGGTCGCCGTACATGTTGGGCATGACCAGCACGTCGAACCGCTCGGGCGCCTGGATCAGCTGCATGCAGAGCGCGTCGATGATCCGATCGTCGAACGCGATGTCGGGGAACTCCTGCGCGACCGACCGCGCGACCTCGAGGAACAGCCCGTCGGAGTACTTCATGATGTTGGCCTTGTGCGAGGCGGTGACCCGCGTGCGGCCGTGCTCCTGCGCCCATGTAAAGGCGAACCGCACGACGCGTTCGGCCGCAGGCGCCGAGATCTCTTTCACCGAGATGCCGCTGTCCGGCCGCACCGTCCGTCCCTGCGTCGCGGCGATGAACGAGATGAGCGCCTCAGCCTCCGGGGTGTCGTGTTCCAACTCGAGGCCGGTGTACATGCCCTCGGTGTTCTCGCGGACGACGATCAGGTCGACGTCGTCGTAGCGCGACGGCACGCCGGGATAGCGGAAACACGGACGCACGTTCGCGAACAGATCGAGCTCCTGGCGCAACGCGAGGTTCGCGCTCCGCAAACCGCTTTCCACCGGCGTCTCGATGGGACCTTTCAACGCGACGCGCGACGAGCGGATCGCGTCGAGCGTCTCGGCCGGCAGCGGTGTGCCGTCTGATGCGAAGGCGCCGGCTCCCATGGGGCGGAGGTCCCATTCGATCGCGACCCCGGTGGCGTCGAGCACACGCTGTGCCGCCTCGGTGACCTCGGGACCCACGCCGTCGCCGGGGATAAGGGTCACGCGGGTCGCCATCGAGCCGGAGCCTAGCGGTCACGAAGGCGGTTTGGGTTCGCGCCCAACGAACCTCTATCCTGGCCTGCGATGAGTGAAAAGGGCCTGCGAGAGATCAACGCCGCCGACACCCAGATCTCCGATATCGACGGCGAGGCAGGCCGCCTGTGGTACGTGGGCTATACGATCGAAGACCTGGCCACCCACGCTTCGTTCGAAGAGACGACCTACCTGCTCCACAAGCTCGAGCTGCCGAACCGCCACCAGCTGCAGCAGCTCAATACCTTCTTGGTGCGCGAACGAGAGCTGCACCCGTTCCTCGCGCGGCTGATGCCGACGCTGGCGCAGAACGCATCGCCGATGTCGATGCTGCGTACGGGGTTGTCCGCCTCGAGCGCCTTCGACCCGGACGGCTGGGATGACTCCCCCGAGGCCGAGTACCGCAAGGCCCTCCGCTTGATCGCCGAGACGCCCAGCCTGATCGCAACCTTCGATCGGCTGCGGACCGGACGCGAGGTGATCCCGCCGAACCCCGAGCTGACCCACGCCGGCAACCTGCTGTGGATGCTCCACGGCGAAGAGCCGGACCCCGACGACGCGAAGGTGCTCGACACGACCTTCGTGCTCTACGCCGACCACACGATGAACGCGTCGACCTTCACCGCGCGTGTGATCGCGTCCACGCTATCCGACATGTTCTCTGCGATCACAGGCGCCGTCGGCGCCCTGAAGGGCCCCTTGCACGGCGGCGCGAACGAAGAGTCGCAGAAGATGGCCGAGGAGGTCGGCAAGGCCGAGAACGCCGAGGCGTACGTCCGCGAACGACTCGCCGCCCACCAGAAGATCATGGGGTTCGGCCACGCCGTGTATCGCACGATGGACCCGCGCGCGCGGATCCTGAAGGAGCTCTGCCGCCAGCTGGGCGAGCGCGTCGGCCAGCCGCAGTGGTACGAGATCTTCTCGGCGCTCGAAGAGACGACGCTCGAACAGAAGGGCCTGTATCCGAACGTCGACCTCTACGCAGCCGGCGTCTATCACATGCTCGGCATCCCGACGGATCTGATGACGCCGCTGTTCGCGCTCGCGCGGATGGCGGGCTGGACGGCACATGTTCGCGAGCAGTACGCCGACAACCGGATCATCCGGCCGGGCTCGACCTACGTCGGCCCGCGCGACCGCACGTACGTCCCGATCGACGATCGCGCGTGACGCGGCGGCGGATCGTCTCGGTGGTCGCCCTCGCGCTGATCATCGCGATCGCGTCGCCCACCATCGCAATCGCCCGATCGGTCAGCGACGGCAACGAGTACAGGACGACGTACGACATCCGGTACACGAAGCTCGTGCGTCCCGCTCCCCACACCTTGCTGTGGACGATCCGAACCTGGGGATCCTGGAAGAAAGCCCCGCAGCGCCAGAGTCCGCTCACCCTGCAGCTCGACACGAGCGGCACGACGGCGCTCGACTACACGGCCGCGATCTTCACCGACCCCTACAAGAACGGTCAGTACTGCGAACTCCGCCGTCCGAACGGCAAGGTGATCCGCCAAGGCGCGCTGCACCGGCCCGACCATCACACGGCGACGTGCCGCTTCTCGACGAAGGGCATCCGCTTCAAGCGGCTGCATTGGAGAGCCTCGGAGTTCATCCGGTTCACGCTCGGGGGCGCCGAGATCGACTACGCGCCGAACTCGGGCTGGATCAACGGCGTCTAGCGGGTCGGGCGCGTCGCCGTCAGGCGACCGGGCGGGGCAGCAGGCCCGCGCGAGTGACGAGATCCCAGGTCACCTGGTCGTGGCCCATCGCCATCACATGGATCCCTGAGATCCCCGGGATCGCCCGGATCTGCTCGATCAGGGGCGCGACCAGCTCCACGCCCACGGTCGCCGCGTCGTCTCCGGCCGCGTCGAGCGTGGCGATCATGTCCGCCGGAACCGACACGCCGGGAAGCTTCTCGTCCATGAATCGCGCCTGCTTGGCGCTCCGCAACGGCGTCACGCCGATCACCACCTTCGCCCGTTCGAAGAGTCCCCAGTCACGCATCCGGTCCGCCCAGGTCGCGAGCGCGGCAACGTCGTACACGATCTGCGTGATGACGAAGTCGGCACCGGCGTCCAGCTTCGAACCGAGTTTCGCGGGGTCGTACGGGTCGGCGAGGGGGACGTCGGCGACACCGATCAGATAGCGAGGCGGCTCGGCGAGCTCTGCGCCAGCGAGTGACGTGCCCTCGTCGCGAAAACGCCTCGCCAACGCGACCACGTCGTTCACTGTGAGGTCGCCTACCACGACCGCGTCGGGGTGGTCACCGACGTGCAACGGGTCGCCCGACAGGCAGAAGACGTTGCGCGCCCCGAGCGCCCACGCGCCGAGCAGATCGCTGGTCAGCGACAGCCGGTTCCGGTCGCGAACCGTCAGCTGCACGGTCGGCTCGATCCCGGCGGCCGCGGCCGCGGCGACGCCGGCGAGCGGCGACATGTGCGCCGACGCCGTCGGGTTGTCGGTCAGGTTGACCGCATCGATCGAGCCGACGAGCGCGACGGCGTGTTCGCGGATCGGCGCGAGCGATCCGCCGGCGGGCGGCACGATCTCGCCGGTGACGGTGAACTCGCCGCGGGCGAACAGTCCGGCCAGGTGGCCGCCGATCTGGGTGATCATCCTTGTGCGAACGCTTGCGCTTCGGCCGCCTGGACGGTGTTCACCATGAGCATCGCGACGGTCATCGGACCGACGCCTCCGGGCACCGGTGTGATCGCGCCGGCGACCTCCGCGACCTCGTCGAACTTGACGTCGCCGATCAGGCCGTCCTTCGTCCGATGCACGCCGACGTCGAGCACCGTCGCGCCGGGCTTGATCATCTCGGCCGTGATCAGGTTCGGAACGCCGGCCGCGGCGACGACGATGTCGGCGCGCAGCGTGTGCGACGGCAGGTCCTTCGTCCGGATGTGCGTCGACGTCACGGTGGCGTTCCCGCGGATCGAATCCTGCGTGAGCATCACCGACAGCGGCGCGCCGACCAGCTCACCGAACCCCACGATGGTCACTTCGGCGCCTTCGATCGGGACCTCGGCACGGAGCAGCAGCTCGACGATGCCGTACGGCGTCGCCGGCAGGAAGCACGGACCCTGGCGAAGCATCATCCCGATGTTCCACGGATGCAGGCCGTCGACGTCCTTCTCGGGCGCGACCGCGCGCTGGATCTCGAGTTCGTGCAGATGGCTCGGCAAGGGCAGCTGGACGATGATGCCGTGGATCTCGGGGTCGCGGTTCAGGCGACGGATCGTCGCGAGCAGCTCGTGCTCCGTCACGTACGACGGGAGGTCGACCTGCTCGGATCGGATCCCGACGTCGGCACATGCCTTGTGCTTCTGGCCGACGTAGATGCGTGAGGCCTGGTCGTCGCCCACCAAGACGGCGGCCAGGCCGGGGGTGATCCCGGTCTCGGCGAGCGCGCGTACCCGCTCGGCCACCTCGCTACGGATCTGCGCCGCGAAAGCCTTGCCATCGAGGATGCGGGCGGTCACGGCGAGCATCCTACCGGCGCCCGGAATCGCCTCCAAAGCGATGCGCGGTGCAGCGCACCACAGACCCGGCGCCTGCGATCAGCGGCTGGAACGGCGGCGGCGCTTGCGGCGCCGGGTGGAGCTGTGGTCGCGGTGCCGCGCGGCCGCTCGGCGCCTCGTCGTCTCGAGTTGCGCGAACTCCTCGAGCCGGTACCACGACGACGGGGGCATCATCTTGCGCACCTCCTCCGGGCGGGGGTATCATTCATCTCGACGTCAAGATACTTGAGACGAAGCTTGATGTCAAGATAGTTGAGCTGAAGATACCCGGAAGGAGCAGGCACGATGACCCCACCGCCCACCGCACGAAAGGACCACATCGACCGATTCGTGGAGTCCTCTCTCGCACTGTTCCCGGGGGTCGACCCAGATACCGAGGCGGCGGTGGATCGGATCCACATGCTGTCGAAGCACATCAAGCGCTCGACCGAGGGGGTCGTCGCTCGATTCGGACTGAATTCGGGCGCGTTCTACGCCTTGTTGAAGCTTCGCGTCGCGCCTGACCAGCAGATGACGGCGGGCGACCTGGCCGAGTTGCTGGACCTGTCGACGGGCGCGATGACCAACCGACTCGACGGACTCGAAGAGCAAGGCCTGATCACGCGCGAACGCGCGGCCGCAGACCGCCGAAGCGTGCTCGTTGCGATGACGCCGAAGGGCCAAGAGACGCTCGTCAACGCCGTCGAGACCGCCGGCAAGGAGGAGCACGCGCTCTTCTCGACGCTGAGCGACGCGCAGCACAAGCAGCTCAATGCGCTGCTTCGCACCCTGGTGCTCTCGTTCCAAGATCCCGACGAGCGTTAGTGCCGAAAGTGGCGGGTGCCGGTCAGGACGACCGCCATCCCGCGGCCCTCGGCCGCCGCCAGCACGTCCTCGTCGCCCTTCGATCCCCCGGGATGGATCACCGCGCTGCAGCCGGCGTCGGCGGCGACCTCGAGCGCGTCGGGGAACGGGAAGAACGCGTCGGAGGCGCACACCGCGCCGTGTGCCCGCTCCCCCGCCTTGCGCGCCGCGATCCACGACGAGTCCACGCGTGACATCTGGCCGGCGCCGATCCCGACGGTCGCGCCATCCTTCACGAACACGATCGTGTTGGACTTGACCCGCCACGCGATCGTCCACGCGAGCTCGAGGTCGCGCCACTCCTGCGCGCTTGGCTCGCGGCTCGACACCACCTTCCAGTCGGCACGCGTCTCGCGTACCACGTCGAGGTCCTGGATGAGCGCACCGCCCGGTAGCGTTCGCACGTCCCACCCGCTCGGCTGGTCGAGCGGCGCGCGCACCACGCGGAGGTTCGGCCGTTCGGCGAACGCGACAAGCGCGCCCTCGGTGAACGACGGCGCGATCACCACCTCGGTGAAGATCTCGCGCATCGCGTCGGCGGCGGGCTCGTCGCACGTTCCGTGGAAGGCGACGATGCCACCGAACGCACTCACTTCGTCGCACGCGAACGCGCCGCGATAGGACGAGGCCGGATCGCCGAGCACCGCGACGCCGCACGGGTTGTTGTGCTTCACGATCACGCACCCACCGTCGGGCAGGGCCTGCACGAGATCCGCCGCGGCCCACGCGTCGAGCCAGTTGTTGAACGACATCTCCTTGCCTTGAAGCACCTCGGCGCCACCGAACACGCCCGGTCCGTCGGTCTCGGCGAACAGCGCACCGCGCTGATGCGGGTTCTCGCCGTAGCGGAGATCGCCGACCTTTTCGTAGGCGAGCCCGACGAAACCGGGGATCGCATCGCCGTCGGTCTCCTGCTGCGCGAACCAGCCCGCCACCGCGGCGTCGTACCCGGCAGTGTGGGCGAACGCCTCGGCGGCGAGCGCGAACCGTGTCGCCCGCGTGATCCCACCCTCGAGATCGAGCTCCTCCACGATCGCGTCGTACCGCGAGGGGTTCACCACGACCGTCATCGACTCGAAGTTCTTCGCGCCCGCGCGGACCATCGCCGGGCCGCCGATGTCGATCTTCTCGATCGTGTCTTCGAACCCGGCGCCGGATGCGACCGTCTCGCGGAACGGATACAGGTTGCTCACGAGCAGGTCGAACGGCTCGATCCCTTGCCCGGCGATCTGCCGCAGGTGGTCCTCGTCGCGCTGGTCGGCGAGCAGTCCCGCGTGGATCGCCGGGTGGAGCGTCTTGACCCGGCCGCCGAGCATCTCAGGGAAGCCGGTGACGTCGGCGACCTCCGTGACGTCGACGCCGGCGGTGCGGAGGGTGGCGGCCGTGCCGCCGCTCGAGACCAGCTGCACGTCGTGGTCGCGCAACGCGCGCGCGAGCTCGACGATCCCCTCCTTGTCGTAGACGGCCAGCAGCGCCCGGCGGATCGGCCTCGTGCTCACGGTCCCTCCCTGATCTCGACGGCCCGATCGTGGATCACGAGCCGGTCCTCCAGCAATGCCCGGACGGCACGAGGCAACAGGCGGTGCTCGACCTCGTGGATACGCGGCTCCAATGTGTCCCAGTCGTCGTCGGGCTGGATCGCGATGGCTTCCTGCAGGACGATCGGGCCGGTGTCGACGCCGGCGTCAACGAGGTGGACCGTGACGCCGGTGACCTTGGCCCCCGCGGCCAGTGCGTCGGCGACGGCGTGGGTTCCGGGGAACGACGGCAGGAGCGCGGGGTGCACGTTGAGCCAGCGGTCGCGCCAGCGGTCGACGACCGGCGACGCCAGCACGCGCATGTAGCCGGCGCTCACGAGGACGTCGATCCCGCGTTCGGTCAAGGCGTCGGCGACGGCGGTCGAGAGCCCTGCTCGATCCCCGGTTGGCTCGATCACGAGGGTCTCGATGGCGGCGTCATCGGCGCGCTCGAGCGCTCGAACCCCGGGCCGATCGGACAGGACGAGCGCGATGTGGGGCCGGATCGCCGGGTCGTCCAGGAGCGCCTGCAGATTGGTTCCGGAGCCGGAGACCAGCACCGCCACACGCCCGCCCATCAGTCGAGCCATGCTAGCCGAGCGCGCATCCCCGCAGGACAGGGACGGTAAGCTGGCACGTCCGTCCGTCCGACCGGGAGGCAACACGTGAAGAAGTGCCCGTACTGCGCGGAAGAGATCCAGGACGAAGCGATCAAGTGTCGCTACTGCCACAGCGACCTGACGGTTCCGCCGCCCTCCGCGAGCGCGGCTTCCAACGACATCGCCAGCGGCGCCCAGCCGGACATCGTGACCGCAGAGGCGGACTCGGGTTCGAGCTCGACCGCCGGTGACTCGGGATCCAGCGTCGGCGACTCAGGACCCAGCGTCGGCGACTCGGGGCCCGGCATAGGGAGCTCCAGCTCGAGCGGGCCGGACCCCTCGAACGCGCAGCCCACGGCCTGGGGAACCACGTCGAACATGCCCTCGAGCTCGACGACGCAACCGGCGTCCGGATCGATGGGGTCGATGAACTCCCCGATGGGCTCGACGATGGGCGGTGGCGGCACCGCCCAGAAGTACACGCACTCGGGCTACCGCTATGTGCTGGGCTATGGCAACGACTTCTTCGGGATCTGGAACCGCGACAACCCGTCGATGCCGACCGAGCGCTACCCGCGGACCGACCAGGGGTGGCGCGACGCGTGGGCGAAGTTCGCCACGCTCGAGCCGAACCAGGTGGCCGTCCCCGACGCCGTCCCCGGGCCGGCGTCGACGCCGATGACGAACAACGCGCCGCAGCTGCAGATGGACGCGAACGACACCCAGGTGCTTCAGTACACGCACACCGGCACGCGCTACCTACTCGGGTACGGCCAGACGTTCTTCGGGATCTGGGATCGTCAGAACCCGTCCTCGCCCGTCGAGCGGTTCCCCAGGACCGACGAGGGATGGGGACAGGCGTGGCGGCGCTACGCGCAGATCGAGAACAACTTCACCGAGGTATCCCCGAGCCAGCGCTGACGCGTCTCGGCCACGGCAGCACGGCGCCGACCGCCCCGCCCACGACACCCCAGGCGAGCGCTAGCCAGCCCGTCATCAGCAACGGGACGCCGAGCGTGGCGCCGCCGTTCGTCAGATCGGCCCAGGCAGGCACCTCGATCGCCGCCGCCCACGCCGCGACGACACAGAGCGCAGCGAACACGACGCCACCTCCGGCGCCGCGGAGGGCGCGTTCACCGGTGCGCCGCTCGTTCGCCGCCGCTGCGTGGCCGCCAAGCACCGTCGCGATCAGCGGCACCAACAGGAACGCCCAGAACCAGCTCGGGAACGAGGCCGTGTAGCCCATCGCACCGGCAAGTCCGGCGAGCAACACCCCCGCGCCTTGGCTTGCGTCGATCCCTTCGCGCGACAGGACGACGGCCGGCTCTCCGCCGACGCTCAGCGTGGCGTGCGCACCCATCGCCATCGGAAGCACGAGCGCGGATTGGTTCGGCAACAGCGACGCGTGCTCGATCACGGTCGCCGCGCCGCTGCCGCCGGTGCGAGATACGAAGCGCGCGTACGCCCCGGTCGGGCCGGGGGAGATCGCGCCCACGAGCAGGACCGCGAGGAACGCGCCGACCAGCCCCCACCAGAACGCGGTCGCGCCGCCGACCACCGCGCCGACGACACGGCCTCCCACGTGCTCCTCGAGCGCGTCCCGGGCGACCGCGGTGCCGCCGGCGGCGCCGGCGGCCCCGCTCACCACGAACGGCATCACGAACGCCTGCCACAACACCGGCTCAAGTCGTTCGATCCCGAACTGTGGGAATCCGAGCGTCACCGGGAACGCGATCAGCAGCATCGGGATCGCGACGCCGAGCGCGATCACCGAGCCGGCGAGGGCCGCAGCGCCGGGTCGCCGCTCGAAGCCCCGCGCTTGGTCGCGACCGGCGCGGAACGCGAGCACGAGCACGACGATCGTCAGCGCGCCGGTCGCGAGGACCAGCCTGCCGGGAACCGCGGGACCGGGCGAGCCCGCAGCGTCGGCCGACGCGGTGAACGGCACACGAACGCTCGAGAGCGTCTCGGCGAGGCCGATCTTGAACCAGGAGTACGGGTGGTACCAGCGGCTGGCGGCGTAGGTGAGCCACGCGAGCGCCTGCCCAGCGACGAAGACCGGCAGGAACACGAGCAGCGCGCCGCGGCGAAGCCCCGAGACGAGCACGTCGCCCGGCGCGGTCGCCGGCGGTGCGTCCGTGCCGGCGACCTGCGCGGCGCTCATCGCGCCAGGCGCTCGGCGGCGATCCGTGCGACCTGCGACGGCGTGCGGCCGACGGCGACCCCGGCGGCCTCGAGCGCCTCGGCCTTCGCCGCCGCCGTCCCCGCCGATCCGGTCACGATCGCGCCCGCGTGGCCCATCCGTTTGCCGGGCGGCGCCTCGAACCCCGCGATGTAGGCGACGACGGGCTTCGACACGCGCTCTCGGATGAACGCGGCCGCACGCTCTTCGTCGTCGCCGCCGATCTCGCCGGTCATGATGATCAGGTCGGTGTCCGGGTCGGCCTCGAACAGCCGCAGCGACTCGATGAACCCGACGCCGTGGACGGGGTCGCCGCCCATCCCGATGCACGTCGATTGCCCGATCCCCGCGGTCGAGAGTTCGTGCACGATCTGATACACGAGCGTGCCCGAGCGGCTCACGAACCCCACCCGTCCCGGCATGCAGACCTCGCCCGGGATGATCCCGACGTTCGCAACGCCCGGCGAGATCACGCCGGGGCAGTTCGGGCCGACGAGCGTCGTCTCGGTCCCTGCCAAGTACGCGTGCACCGAAGCCATGTCTCTGACGGGGATGCCCTCGGTGATGCAGACGGCCAGCGCGACGCCCGCATCGGCCGCCTCCAAGATCGCGTCCGCGGCGAACCGCGGCGGCACGAAGATCATGGACGTATCAGCGCCCGTTTGCGTCACGGCGTCCGCGACCGTGTCGAAGACCGGGATGCCCTCGACGTCCCGGCCGCCCTTGCCCGGCGTGACGCCGGCGACCACCGCCGTGCCGTAGGCGCGGTTCCGCAGCGTGTGGAACGTGCCCTCCGACCCCGTGATGCCCTGGACGAGGAGCTTGGTGTCCGAGCCGACCAGGACGCTCATGCCGCCGCGCCCGCGAGCCTTGCGGCTTCCTCCGCTGCGGCGTCCATCGTCGCGACCGGCACGATCCGAGGGTGCGCCGCGTCGGCGAGGATGCGACGGCCTTCCTCGGCGTTCGTCCCATCCAGCCGGACGACGATCGGGACCGTCGCCTCGACCTGCTGCAGCGCCTCGAGGATCCCCTGCGCGACCACGTCGCAGCGTGTGATCCCACCAAAGATGTTGATGAACACGCAGCGCACGGACGGATCGGACAAGATCACCTGCAGCGACGTCGCCATCTTCTCGGCGCTCGCACCGCCGCCGATGTCGAGGAAGTTCGCCGCCCGGCCGCCCGCTTGCGCGACGACGTCGAGCGTCGACATGACGAGGCCCGCGCCGTTGCCGATGATGCCGACCGACCCGTCGAGCTTCACGTACTGCAGATCCGCATCCTTCGCGCGCTTCTCCACGGGGTCGACCGGGAAGGCCGTTTGCAGCGCCTCGATGTCAGGGTGCCGGAACAGCGCGTTGTCGTCCACGGTGACCTTGGCATCGAGCGCGACGACCTCGCCGCCGTCCAGCTGCACGAGCGGGTTGATCTCGACGAGCGTGGCGTCGGCCTCCTGCACCACCGACCACATCGCGCGGAGCACCTGCGCGGCACCCTCGCGCGCCCCCATCGGCAACACTGCGACCAGCTCCCGAAGGTGCCAGGCGCGGAGCCCGAGCCCGGGGTTCACGTGCACGCGTCGGAGGGCCTCGGGACGCTCGCGCGCAAGCGTTTCGATATCCATGCCGCCCTCGGCGGTGAGCATCCAGAGGTATTCGCCGACCGAGCGGTCGAGCAGCACCGAGGTGTAGAACTCCTGCGCGATCGGCAGCAGCTCTTCCACGAGGACGCGCGTGACCGCGTGGCCCTTGAAGTCCGAGCCCAACATGCGCGCAGCCGCCTCGTGGGCCTCGTCCGCTGACCGGCAGAGCTCGACGCCGCCGCCCTTGCCGCGCCCGCCGACCTGCACCTGGACCTTCACCACCGAGCTGCCACCGAGCTCGTCGGTCGCCCTCGCCGCCTCGTCGGGCGTCTCGGCGACGAACCCGCGAGGTGCCGGGATCCCGTGGGCTCGGAACAGGTCCTTGCCCATGTGCTCGTAGAGATCCAACCGACCCTCCGGAACGGCAACCGCGCGAACGAGCGCGGAGTCTACCCAAGACCGCCGCAGGGCCTTGCCGGAACCGGGTCAGGTCGGCTCTCGGTGTACGCGAGTCGCGGGTACTTCTCCACCCGGCGGAACCAGCTGCTCGACGCGCTCGGAGGCCGTCACCCGCTGCGGGTGGCGGTCTCCAGCCGATGTTGGAGCCACGCGACGATGTCGCCGGTCGGCGCACCGGGCGTGAAGATCTTCTCGACGCCTTCGTGCTCGAGCTTGGCGATGTCGTCGGCCGGGATGATGCCGCCGCCGAACACGACGATGTCCTCGGCGCCGCGCTCTCGCAGAAGCGCCACCACGCGGGGAAACAGCGTCATGTGCGCGCCGGAGTGCAGCGACAGCCCGACCGCGTCAGCGTCCTCCTGGATCGCGGTCTCGACGATCTGCTCCGGCGTCTGATGCAGCCCGGTGTAGATGACCTCGAAGCCGGCGTCGCGAAGCGCCCGGGCCACGATCTTCGCGCCGCGGTCGTGGCCGTCGAGGCCGGGCTTCGCGACGATCACGCGGTACTTCTCGGGCATGCGGGCGAGTCTATCGAACGCGCAGGTTGCGCCCTCGGGACTGCGCGGCGGAGGATGCGCCGATGGGGACGACCTTCGGCTACGCGCGAGCGATCGACGACGCCTACATCGGCTATCGCATCGACGGCGAGGGTCCGATCGACATCGTGCAGCAGCCGGACTGGCCCGGCAACATCGACCAGGAATGGGACGAGGAATGGAACATCGAATGGCTCAGCGCGCTTGGGTCACTGGGTCGGGTGATCATGCACGACCACCGCGGCGTCGGGCTGTCGAGCCGGAACGTCGCACTGCCAACGCTCGAGACACGTGTCGCGGACCTGTTTTCGGTGCTCGATGCCGTCCGTGCCGAAGATCCCGTGATGGTCGGCTATCTGTCGACCGGCGCCGTCAACGCCCTCGCTTGCGCCAGCCGACCGGGATTCGCGCGAGCCTTGGTGTGGGTCGACCCCGCGCCTCGATACGCGCGGGCCATCGACTATCCCTGGGGGCGTTCCGCGCAGGACCTCGAGGATGAGATCGACCGGATAGCTGGTTGGGGCACGGAGGACTATGCATCGTGGTTCTGGAAGGACCAGGCCGAGACGGGGTTCGCCTTCGAGGCCGACGACGCGGTCGCGTGGTTGTCCAAAGCGAGCCGCAATGCCTGTACGCCCGACGTCGCCGCCGAGCTCGCGAGGATCTGGTACGACACCGACGTGCGCGGCGCGCTGCCAAGCGTTCGCACGCCGACGCTGCTCATCGCCCATGAAGAGGCGGAGACGCTTGCGCAGGCTGAGATGGTCGCTGAGCTCATCGGTTCGGCGGAGCTCCTCGTGATGCCGAGTACGAGATGGACGTCGGAAGAGCACGGCTACGCGCTCGACGCCATCCGACGGTTCATCGGCGTCGCTCGCCCGCCGGTCGAGCTTGATGCGATCCTGGCCACCGTCCTGTTCACAGACATCGTCGATTCGACCCCCAAGCAGGCGTCGCTCGGGGATGCGGGCTGGAAGGACCTGATCGAGCGCCATCACGCGATCGTGCGTGACTGCCTGGCTCGGTGGCATGGCACGGAGAACGACACGGCCGGCGACGGCTTCTACGCAACGTTCGAAGGCCCCGCCCGCGCGATCCGCTGCGCGCAGGAGATCGGCGATCGCGTGCAAACGCTCGGCATCGAGATCCGCGCGGGCGTGCACACAGGTGAGTGCGAGCTCATCGACGGCAAGGTCGGTGGCCTCGCTGTCACGATCGGCGCACGGGTCGCGTCGAGCGCGGGCGCCTCGGAGGTACTCGTATCCCAGACGGTGAAGGATCTCGTCGCCGGGAGCGGCCTCTCGTTCGACGACGTCGGTGAGCGTGCGCTCAAGGGCGTGCCGGGTCTTTGGCGCATCTATCGGGTGGGCGGCATGACCTCGACGCGGTGACGAAGCGCGTTCGCGGACGACATCCGTCCGTAAACTTGCTGACGCGATGGCGCGCAAGAAGATCACGATCCGGCCGCCCGGCCTGAAGCCGACGACGAAGGTCGGCACACTCGGTCCGTACCGCGGACGTCTTGGGCTGGCCTGGGTGATCGCGCCCGTCGTCGTGGGTCTGCTGATCCTGGTGGCCGGCTACCTGGCGCTCACCCGCTGATGCTCGAGGCGTATTGCTGGCCGCGCTCGGTCGTCCCGGGTGACCGCGTCGGCCTGCACATCTCGTCGGCCGCGCCATCGGTCACCGTGACCGTGACGCGCGACGCACTCGAGCCCGCCGAGGTCTGGCGCGCCGACGCCATCGCCGCGGGCGAGCATCCGAGGCCGGGCGACGCGAGCGCGAACGGCTGCGCGTGGCCGGCCGCGACGGAGATCCCGGTCGGCGAGTGGCCCTCCGGCTACTACGCGGTCACCGTCACCGCAGGCGATGAACGCGCCGACGCGTTCCTGGTCGTGAGGGCCGGCGACCGTCGGCGGGCCGAGATCTTGCTGGTCCTGTCAACCTCGACCTACGACGCCTACAACGACTGGGGCGGACCCTCGCTGTACACCGGCGGCACCAAGGTCTCGATGCAGCGTCCGATGGCGCCGGGGTTCCTCGTCAAGCCGGAACCGCACCGCCGCAAGATGCAGCCCAAGCCCGACCGCGAAGCGTTGTGGTTCTTCGAATGGGCCGAACCGCTCGGGCTGTCTGTGTGGAGCGGCGGCGCGGGATGGTGGAACTGGGAACGCGCGTTCGCGCACTGGGCGGAGCGCAACGGCTACGCGTTCGACGTCGCGATCTCGACGGACCTCGAGACGGTGCCCGGGGTGCTCGATGGCTACCGCCTGTTCGCGTGCGCCGGACACGACGAGTACTGGTCGTGGGGCATGCGCGACGCGCTCGACGCGCACACCGCGGCGGGCGGCAACGCCGCGATCCTGAGCGGCAACACGTGTTACTGGCAGGTCCGCTTCGACCACGACGCCGGCACGATGACGTGCTTCAAGTACGGCGCGGACGCCGACCCGGTCCTCGGAACCGCCGACGAACGCTTCCTGTCGGGCCCGTGGTCGCACCGGCTGGTCGGCCACCCCGAGACGTCGACGATCGGGCTCACGTTCACGCGAGGCGGCTACTCGCGGTACGGACTCGGCGTCCCGCGCGCGTCGGGCGCGTTCACCGTGCACCGCCCTGAGCACTGGCTCTTCGAGGGCACCGACCTGCAGCCGGGCGACGCGCTCGGCTTGGCCGCCACGATCGTCGCGTATGAGGTCGACGGCTGTGCGATCGCACTCGGTCCCGACGGCCGACCGGTGCCGACGCACGAGGATGGTGCGCCCGACACCCTCGAGATCCTCGCAACGGCGCCCGCGCGGCTGTGGGCGCAGCAGGATCAGCCGTCGCGCTACGCACACGAGCCCGGCGAGCTCGAACACACCGCGCTCGCGCTCTGGGGCGACGCGTGGCGGGACCGCCTCGACGAGATCGCGTACAACCACGCGGTGCTCGGCGTGTGGACGACGCCCGCGGGCGGCACAATCGTCAACGTCGGCGTCACCGATTGGGCCTACGGGCTCGGCGACCCGATCATCGACCGGATCACGCGAACGATGCTCGACCGCCTCGGCTGATCAGCCGCGCAGGTGCTTCCCGAGGAACTCGAGGATCAGCTCGAACCGCTGCACCCGGTGCGTCGGACTCCCCGATCGTGTGAGCTCATGACTCTCCGCCGGGAACCGAACGAACTCGACCTCACGGCCGAGAGCTCGGAGCATCGTGAACAGCTGTTCCCCCTGGTTGATCGGGCAGCGTAGGTCCTCCTCGGAGTGCAGGATCAGCAGCGGCGTCGTGATCTCGGCCGCGTACGTGAGCGGTGAGATCGCGCGGTACGCATCGGGTGCGTCCCAGGGGTAGGCGCCGATATATCCCTTGAAGAACCCGCCGATGTCGCTCGAGCCGTCCTCCGACGCGATGTCGTTTACCGCCCGCTCCGAGATGGCGCAGCGGAAGCGGTCGGTGTGGCCGACGATCCACGACGTCATGTAGCCGCCGTAGGACCCGCCCATCACCGCCATCCGTTCGGCGTCGATGAAACCGAACCGCTTGATCGCCTCGTCGGTGACGGCCATCAGGTCGTCGTAGTCGACCGACCCCCAGCCCGGCCCGGCGTCGCCCACCGGCCCCCGGATCGCGCGGCCCCAGCTCTCGCTGTAGCCGGAAGAGCCTCGCGGATTCGCGTACACCACCACGTAGCCGGCTCCCGAATACACCTGGAACTCATCGAAGAACCGCTCGCCGTACTGCGTGAAGGGGCCGCCGTGGATCGACAGCACGGCCGGATAGGTCTCGTTCGGGTCGAACCCCGGCGGCCGGACGATCCACGCGGGCACCTCGGTGCCGTCCGGCGAGATCGCGGTGAACGGCTCGGGTTCGCCGAGCGCGACCTCGGCGGCGAACTCCGCGCCGACGTCGGTCAGCCGGAGATCTCCGACCACCACCTCGGCGAGCGTCGTCGGCGTCGTCTCCGCGTACACCAGCGTGCCGTCGACCAGATCGAACCCGGCCAAGCCCGCGACATCCGCGATCGGCGTCGGCGCGCCGGTTCCGTCGGCGGGGACCGCGTAGATCGGCACACGCCCTTGGTCCTCGATCGGGAAGACGATGCGCTCGCCGTCCCAGATCGGCGCGCGCACCATCGGATACGGCGCGGCCGTGCGATCGAGGTCCTCCGTCAGGGTCGTGCGGTCGCCGGTGCTCACGTCAAGCACCGCGAGCCGGGCGTGCCGCGGCTCGTCGAACTCACCCGGGAACAAGAGGTACGCGATCCGCCCGCCGTCCGGCGACCACACCGGCGCAAGGTGGCCGCCCTCGGTGGCCGTGAGCGGCCGCGGCTCCCCGCCGCCCACCGGCACGGTGAAGACGTCGTTCGCCGTCCCGCGGTCCCAATCCGGATGCCGCGCCGACGTGAACGCGATCGTCGTCGAGTCCGGCGACCACGCCGGCCATTCGTCTTCGTAGTCGCCGTCGGTGAGTTGCTGCGGATCCGATCCATCCAAACCCACGACATACACGTGATGCACGCGGCCCTGCGTCCAGCCCTCATGGTCGAGCCGGTTCTGCAGACGGGTCAGCCGGCGCGGCGGCCGTTTCGAGGCGTCCTCCTCGTCGTCGTTGGGGTCGTGCGTCCGAGACGTGAACGCGATCCGTGAACCGTCGGGCGACCACACCGGCGACTCGACCGCTTCGCGCACCCTCGTGAGCTGGCGGGACTCGCCGGGGCCGTCCGCAGGCAACACGAAGAGCTGGGCCGGGTCGTCGCCTCGCGCCGACGTGAACGCAAGCCACCGGCCGTCGGGCGACCACCTCGGGTTCCCGTCACGCTTGGCGCCCGCGGTCAGCTGCCGAGGATCGGCGTTGCCGTCGACCGGCACGGACCACACCGCGCTGCGCGGCTCGTGCGTCTCGTCGTCGACCCACGAGCGGACATACGCCACCGTCCGCGCGTCGGGCGACAGCCGGGGATCCGTCGCGTTCGTGAGCCGGTAGACGTCGTCGGGTCGCATGCCGCGCACGAGTTGCTCCTCTCCCAGATGCCTTCGGTCGATAGTGCCACGGACGCGCCGGAAGCGCGGAGGCCGCCTCAGCCGACCTTGGTGATCGGTGCGTACGAGAGGAGCACGCGCTTCTCCCCCACCTCGCCGAACCGGATCGTGGCCTCGGCGTCGTCGCCGTAGCCGCTGGTGGTGACCACGACGCCCTCACCCCAGCGTTCGTGCTGGACGGTGTCGCCTGCCACGATCGCCGGCACCTCTCGCCTCGTCACACCTGGCACCGACGGCGGGGTCCACCCGGGCTGCACCTCGACCTCGGCCTTGCCCGGAAGTCCGACGACCGAGTAGCCGCTCCGTCCGCCGCCGCCGCCGCCGGCCTGGCCCGTTCGCGCGTATCGCGACGTCCGCTGCACCCGCGTCTCGGACTCGCGCGCGCTGACGAGCGCCTCGGGGATCTCCCCGAGGAACCTCGACGGCGGGTTGTAGTTGGTCTGACCGAACAACGTCCGGCTCCATGCGTGCGTCAGATAGAGCCGCTGCTGCGCGCGCGTGATGCCGACGTACGCGAGGCGGCGCTCCTCCTCCAGCTCGTTCGTGTCGGTCATCGAGCGGAAGTGCGGGAAGATCCCGTCTTCCATCCCGACGATGAACACGACCGGAAATTCCAAGCCCTTGGCGATGTGCAGCGTCATCAACGTGACGCTCGAGTCTTCTTCTTCGTAGTCGTCCTGCTCACCGACGAGCGACACCAGCTCGAGGAACTCCGCCAGCGTGGCGTCGGGCTCGCGCGCGGCGGTCTCCATCGCCACGCCGGCGAGCTCCTGCAGGTTCTCGACGCGACCCTGTGCCTCGATCGTGCGCTCGGTCTCGAGCTCGAGCAGATATCCGGACTCCTGTCCTGCGAGCTCGATCATGCGCGCCGGGCCCGCGCCCTCGTCGTAGTGCGCCTGCAGCGCCGTCATCACCTGGTTGAACCCCGCGACGGCGCCCTTCGCGCGGTTGTTGAGCAGCGTGTTCTCGTCGACGCGGCGGCACGCCTCGAGCACGTCGATGCCCTCCGTCGACGCGAACGACTCGATCGCGGCCACCGTCGCGTCGCCGATCCCGCGCTTCGGCATGTTGACCACACGTCGGAACGACACGACGTCCTGCGGGTTGAGCAGGAGCCGGAGATACCCGAGCACGTCCTTGATCTCCCGGCGCTGATAGAACCGGACACCCCCGAACACGCGGTAGGACGTGCCGACCCGCATGAACACGTCCTCGATCACGCGCGACATGGCGTTGGTGCGGTAGAAGACGGCGACGTCGCGGTTGCGGAACCCCTCCTCGTCACGCAGGCGCTCGATCTCGCTCGCGACGAACAGGGCTTCCTCGTGCTCGTCGTTGCCGCGGAACGTCGTGACGAGCTCGCCGGGCGCGGCCTCCGTCCAGAGTTCCTTGGGCTTTCGCTGCGCGTTGTTGGCGATCACCGCGTTCGCCGCCTCGAGGATGTTGCCCGTCGAGCGGTAGTTCTGCGCCATGAGGAACACCTGAGCGTCGGGGTAATCGCGCTCGAAGTCGAGCATGTTCTGGATCGTGGCTCCGCGCCACGAGTAGACGCCTTGGTCGGCGTCGCCGACGACGCAGACGTTGCGATACCGGCGTGCGAGCTGGTTCACCAGCTCGTACTGCGCGCGACTCGTGTCCTGGTACTCGTCGACCAACAGGTACCGGAACCGCTCCTGGTAGTAGCGGAGCACTTCCTCGTGATCGCGGAACAGCCGGACCGTCTCGCTGATCAGGTCGTCGAAGTCCAGGGCGCCGGCCGCGTGCTTGCGCGTCTCGTATGCCTGATAGACCTTGGCGACGATCTCCTCGTAGAAGTTCGAGGCCATCCCGGCGAACTCGTCGGGCCCGAGCACCCGATCCTTGGCGTGGCCGATGGCCGAGGCGAGCTGCTTGGGGGGGAAGCGTTTCGGGTCGATGTCGAGGTCTCGGACGATCTGGGAGACCAGCCGCTCGGAATCGCCGTCGTCGTAGATCGTGAAGCTCGAGGGGATGTCCAGGTGCGCGTGCTCTCGGCGGAGCAGCCGGGCGCACATCGAGTGGAACGTCAAGATCCACATGCCGCCGGCCGCGCCGGTGCCGACCAGACCCTCGACCCGGTCGCGCATCTCGCGGGCCGCCTTGTTGGTGAAGGTGATCGCGAGGATCTGTCCGGGCGCCACGTCGCGCTCCCGCACGAGGTACGCGATGCGGTGCGTGAGGGCCCGCGTCTTGCCGCTTCCGGCGCCCGCGACGATCAGCACGGGGCCGTCGGTGTGCAGAACCGCCTCGCGCTGGATGTCGTTCAGACCTTCGAGCAGCGGCGACGGGACGTCCACGTTCGCAGTGTAGGCGGGGCCGCGGACGCACCGGGCGCCACAGGGACCGGATGGCGCATGAGCAGGGACTTCCGGTCGATGGTGGTCAGACCGACTCGCGGGTAGCGTGGTTCGGATGGCGAGCGTCCCGGCCGAGGTCGACACCCCGAAGAAGCGCTTCACGTGGCGGACGGGACTGCGCTGGTTCGGCGTGCTCTGTCTGATGGGCGCGGCGTATTTCGCCGGCTACGTCGCCTGGCTCCTGTGGGGAACCGGGATCCAGACCCAGCAGGCGCAGAACTCGTTCCAGCCAACGGTGCAGCAGTGGCAGGCGCATCCGCAGCCCGTGCCGCCTATCGGCACCGCCCCGCGCATCCTCCCGGGCGACGCCTACGCGGTGATCGTGATCCCGCGGATCGGTCTCGACATGGTCGTCGTGCAAGGAACGGACTACGAGGACCTGAAGAAGGGCCCGGGTCACTACGTCGACACCGCCAACCCCTGGGACGGCACCGGCCGCGTCGGGATCGCGGGGCACCGCACCACGTATCTGCACCCGTTCTTCAACCTCGATCAGATGCAGCCGGGTGACACGATCAGCCTCATCACCCGTTACGGCCGCTACGACTACGAGGTCACCGCCAACTTCGTGTTGCCGGAGGCGACCGCGGGCAAGGTGCTCACGCAGACGCCGGACCCCACGCTCGTGCTGACGACCTGCAACCCGAAGTACGCCTCCAGCCAGCGGCTGATCGTCACCGCGAAGCTCGTGCACGCGCCGCCCGGCTCCGGCCAGTAGCATCCGGCGGATGGATCGCCCGGACGCGACGAGCGTCGCCGCCAAGAGCACCGGAGTCGTCCTGCTCACGCTCGCCGCTGGGCAGTTCCTGATGACCCTCGACAGCTCGGTGATGAACGTGTCGATCGCGACCGTTGCCCAGGACGTCGGCACGACGGTCACCGGTATCCAGACGGCCATCACGCTCTACACGCTGGTGATGGCGATGCTCATGATCCCCGGCGGCAAGGTCGGCTCGATAATCGGCCGCAAGCGGGCGTTCGCGATCGGTTGCGTGATCTACGGATGCGGTTCGTTCACGACGTCGATCGCGAAGACCCTCGGCGTGCTGATCTTCGGTTGGTCGTTCCTCGAGGGCGTAGGGGCGGCGCTGATCATGCCGGCGATCGTCGCACTCGTCGCCTCGAACTTCCGCACGGAGGAGCGCCCACGCGCCTACGGGCTGGTCGCCGCCGCCGGCGCGGTCGCGGTCGCCGTCGGCCCGCTGATCGGCGGCCTCGCCACCACGTACGCCTCATGGCGGTGGGTGTTCGCGGGCGAGGTGCTCGTCGTGATCGTGATCCTGCTGCTCTCCCGCAAGATCGTGGACGCACCCGTCGAGCAGCGACCGCAGCTAGACGTCTTCGGTGCCGTGCTGTCGGCGCTCGGACTCGGCCTCGCGGTCTTCGGCGTCCTTCGTTCGAGCGAATGGGGCCTCGTGCTGCCGAAGCCTGGTGGCCCGTCGATCGGCGGCGTGTCCCCAACGATCGTGTTCATCTCGACCGGGATCCTCGTGCTGTGGGTGTTCACGGAGTGGGAACGCCGGCGCGAGCGCCTGGGTCGCGAGCCGCTGATCCAGATGTCGATGCTGCAGATCCCGCAGCTAAAGGGCGGCCTGATCATGTTCTTCTTCCAGTTCCTGATCCAGGCCGGCGTGTTCTTCGTGATCCCGCTGTATCTCTCGGTTGCACTCGGGCTGTCGGCGATCGACACCGGGCTTCGGATCATGCCGCTGTCGATCACGCTGCTCGCCGCGGCGGTCGGGATCCCGCGGTACTTCCCCGGCGCGTCCCCTCGGCTCGTCGTGCGCCTGGGCGTCCTTGCGATGTTCGCCGGCATCGTCATCCTGCTGATGGCGATCGACATCGACGCCGGGCCGGAGATCGTCACGATGCCGCTGCTCCTGGTCGGGCTCGGGATCGGGGCGCTCGCGTCACAGCTCGGCGCCGTGACGGTCTCGGCCGTGCCGGACGAGCAGAGCCCCGAGGTGGGCGGTCTGCAGAACACCGCGACCAACCTCGGCGCATCGATCGGCGTCGCCCTCGCCGGCTCGTTCTTGATCGTGGTTCTGACGACCTCGTTCCTGACGGGCATCCAGGGGAACACGGCGGTTCCGAACGACGTGTCCGCGCAAGCGAGCGTGCAACTCGCGAGTGGCATCCCGTTCGTCTCCGATGCGCAGTTGGCCCAGGGACTCGCCGACGCGGGGGTGAACCCCGAGACGAGCCAGGCGATCGTCGACGAGAACTCGCAGGCTCGGCTCGACGGATTGAAGGCGGCACTGTCGATCCTCGCGGCGCTGTCGCTGCTGGCGCTGTTCGCGTCGCGACGCATCCCGGCGAAACAGCTGGAAGCGCTGGCCGCCTAGGGGCGGATCATTCCCACTCGATCGTGCCGGGTGGCTTCGACGTGACGTCGTAGGCGACCCGGTTCACGCCGGGCACCTCTCGAACGATCCTCGACGCGATCGTGTCGAGCACATCGTTCGGCAACCGGGCCCAGTCCGCGGTCATCGCGTCTTCGCTGGTGACCGCGCGCACGACGATCGGGTTCTCGTAGGTGCGTCCATCGCCCATCACGCCGACGCTCGCCACATCGGCCAGCAGGACACAGAACGCCTGCCAGGTCTCCCGCTCGAGGCCCGCGCGCCGGATCTCCTCGCGCACGATGTGGTCGGCGCCGCGTACCTTCGCGAGGTTCGTCGCATCGACCTTGCCGACGATCCGGACCGCGAGGCCGGGCCCGGGGAACGGCTGACGCTGCGTGATCTCCTCCGGGAGCCCGAGCTCTGCGCCGATGGCTCGCACCTCGTCCTTGAAGAGGTCGCGGAGCGGCTCGACCAACTCGAGGTCCATGTCGTCGGGCAGGCCGCCGACGTTGTGATGGCTCTTGATGTTGGCGGCGGTCTTCGACCCCGACTCGATCACGTCCGGGTACAGCGTTCCCTGCACGAGGAAGCGTGCACCGGCGTGGTCGCGCGCGACCTCCTCGAACACGCGGATGAACTCTTCGCCGATCACCTTCCGCTTGACCTCCGGGTCGGTGACGCCGGCGAGCTTCGCGAGGAACCGGTCCTCGGCCTTCACGTGCACGAGCGGCACGTGGAAGTGCCGCGCGAACGTCTCCTCGACCTGCTCCGGCTCGCCCTCGCGGTTCAGCCCGTGGTCGACGAAGACGCAGGTCAGCTGGTCGCCGACGGCCCGGTGGACGAGCAGCGCCGCGACCGCGGAGTCGACGCCGCCGCTGAGCGCGCACAGGACCTGCGCGTCGCCCACCTGCTCGCGGATCCGGTGGACCTGCTCGTCGACGATGTTGGTCGGCGTCCAATCCGGCAGCAGCCCGCAACCGTCGTACAAGAACCGTTTCATCACCGCTTGGCCGTGCGACGTATGCGAAACCTCGGGATGGAACTGCACGGCGAAAAGGCCACGCTCGCGATCCTCCATCGCCGCGACCGGGATCCGGTCGGTCGTCGCCGTCACGCGGAACCCGTCGGGCGCACGGGTGACGGCGTCGCCGTGGCTCATCCAGACGGTGTCGGTGGCGGGCAGATCCTGGAGCAGCGTCCCCGGTTCCCGAACGTGGAGCTGGGTTCCGCCGTACTCACGATCACCCGTCGCCGCGACCTCGCCGCCGAGGTCCTTGGCCATGAGCTGGTGTCCGTAGCAGATGCCGAGCACCGGAACGCCGAGTTCGAAGAGTCCGGGATCGACCTGCGGCGAGCCCTTCTCGTACACGCTGAGTGGGCCGCCGGACAGGATGATGCCCGCCGGGCGCTTCGCGGCGAGCTCGCTCGCGGTGAGATCGTGCGCGACGATCTCGGAATAGACGTGCGCCTCGCGCACCCGCCTCGCGATCAGCTGGGCGTACTGCGCCCCGAGGTCGACGACGAGGACCGGACGCGGCTCGGCCATGCCTCCCTAGTGGCCCATCCCGACGCGCTGCTGCGTCTGATAGGTCTTGCCCTCCGTCTTGATCGACGGCGCGATCACGAGCTCCGCCTTCTGGAACTCCTTGATCGTCTCGTAGCCGGTTGTCGCCATCGAGGTCGCGAGCGCCCCGAACAGGTTGAACGTGCCGTCGTTCTCGTGCGCGGGACCGGTGAGGATCTCCTCGATCGAGGCGACCTGCTGCGTCTTCACGCGCGCGCCGCGCGGCAGGGTCGGATGGAACGTGGCCATCCCCCAGTGGTAGCCGCGGCCGGGCGCCTCGTAGGCGCGGGTCATCGGCGATCCGATCATGACGGCGTCGGCGCCGCAGGCGATCGCCTTGGCGATGTCGCCGCCGGTGCGCATCCCCCCGTCGGCGATGACGTGACAATACCGGCCGGTCTCGTGCATGTGCTCTCGGCGCGCGGCCGCCGCGTCGGCGATCGCCGTGGCCTGTGGCACGCCGACCCCGAGCACGCCGCGGGTGGTGCACGCGTTGCCCGGGCCGACCCCGACCAGCACGCCGACCGCGCCGGTGCGCATCAGGTGCAGCGCCGTGGAGTACGAGGCGCAGCCGCCGACGATCACCGGGATGTCGAACGCCGGGATGAACTCCTTCAGGTTGAGCGGCTCGGCCTTGGACGAGACGTGCTCGCCGGACACGACCGTTCCCTGGATCACCAGGATGTCGAGCCCGGCTTCGAGCACCAGCGAGGCGTACCGTTCCACCCGAGCCGGCGTGAGGGATGCGCAGGAGACCACGCCGCCCTCTTTGATCTCCGCGATGCGCTTGCCGATCAGCTCTTCCTTGATCGGCTCGGCGTAGAGCTCCTGCATCCGGCGGGTGGCCTTCTCGTCGGGCAGCCCCGAGATCTCGTCGTAGACCGGGATCGGGTCCTCGTACCGGGTCCAGAGACCCTCGAGGTTGAGGCACGCAAGTCCGCCGACCCGGCCGATCTCGGTCGCGGTCGTCGGCGAGACGGCGGCGTCCATCGCGCTCGCCATCATCGGTAGCTGGAACGTGTAGGCGTCGATCTCCCACTCGATGCTCACGTCCTCGGGGTCACGCGTGCGCCGCGAGGGCACGATCGCGACCTCGTCGAACCCGTATGCGCGCCGTGCCGTCTTCCCGATGCCGATCTCGAACTCCATGCGGGGGTGCCTCCCTGGTCAGCCGGCGGACGATGTGGAAAACGCAGAACGCCCACCCCGTCCGGGATGGGCGTTCGGAAGCTGCATGCGCTTCAGGGTAGCACCCATCCGCGCGCGCTCACTGCGTCGGTCAAGACTTCGAGGCGGCCTTCTTCAGCTCCTCGGCGCTCTCGGGGCTAACCTCTTCCTTGTCGATCGACTTGGCCTTGGTCAGCGTCTCGTCGACCTTCGGCTTCCACGTGATGTCGAACAAGGCGATGATCCCGGAGGTGCCGGCGGGCAGTGTGTCCTCGACCTCCTTCTTGATGTCGGAGGTGCGGTCCATCTTGACGAGCTTGCCGACGCCGGCGCCGACCGCGCCGCCGACCACACCCGAGGCCAGGAACGCCGGCGGGAAGATCAACCCGATCAACAGTCCCGCGGCCGCGCCGACGATGGTGCCGCCGGCGACCTCGTGCGCGTTCTCCTTCACGTACAGCTTGCCCTCGTCATCACGCGCGACCAGCGCCGCGACGTCGACGAAGATGGCGCCCGCCTTCACGAGCTCCTTCAGTGCGTCGTAGTCCTGCTGCGCCGCATTCGGGTCGTCGTAGGCCGCGATGTACAGCGCGACCGGATCGTCCTTGCCCATATCGGTCCCCCTTCGTTGGCGATACACGGACCGAGCCAGGCTACTATCCGCGCCGACGCGTGTACGAGACAGCCGTTCCACCTCGCCCGACCGCGCACCTTTCGGCTGTGGTCGGCGGTGAGGATGCGGATCGGTTCCGCGTCGCGCTCGACCGTGCCGGAGAGGCGCTCGGCCGAGGAACACTGTGGCACATCAACTCCACCGCGGAGGGCGGCGGCGTCGCCGAACTGCTCCGCGCCAATCTCGGCTACCTGGCAGGCAACGGCGTGCGGGTCCGGTGGGCGATCTTCGAGGCCGACCCCGGGTTCTTTCAGATCACGAAGCGGATCCACAACCGGCTCCACGGCGACGAGGGGGACGGCGGCGAGCTCGGCGCCCACGAGCGTCAGCAGTACGGGGAAGCCGCCCGTCGCAACGCCGAACAGCTCGCCGCGCTCGTGCGCCCCGGCGACGTCGCAGTCGTGCACGATCCGCAGCCGGCTGGGCTGGTCGCGGGACTCACCGAGGCGGGCGTCCACGTCGTGTGGACGTGTCACGTCGGGATCGACACACCGAACGACGTGACGCGCTCCGCGTGGCGGTTCCTCCTGCCGTTCGTCGAGCACGCGTCGGCCTACGTCTTCACGCGCGGTTCCTACGTCTGGGACGTGCTCGACCACCGAAAGGTGGTCCTGATCCCTCCGTGCATCGACCCGCTCGCCCTGAAGAACGTCGAGCTGCTCGACTCGCAGCGGGAGGCGATCATCGCGATCACGGGCCTTGCGACGGCTCGGACCGATGAAACGCCGTCGTTCCAAGGGCTGGACGGGACGGTCCGCGAGGTGGCGCGGCGCGCCGATATCCTCGAGGCGATGCCCGTGCCGGCCGGCGCGCCGATCGTCACGCAGGTGTCGCGATGGGACCGCTTGAAAGACCCTGTGGGTGTCCTGCGCGGCTTCGCAGAGGTAAGGGATCTCGGCGACGTCCATCTCATCCTCGCGGGCCCGTCACCCTCGTCGGTCGCCGACGATCCGGAAGCCGAGGCGGTGCTTTCGGAGCTCCGTGAAGCGTGGGCGAAGCAATCGGCCCCAGTTCGCGAGCGCGTCCACATCGCCAACCTGCCGACCGCCGACGTCGATGAGAACGCGATCATCGTCAACGCGCTGCAGCGACGGGCCGATGTCGTCGTGCAGAAGAGCCTCGCCGAGGGGTTCGGGCTCACCGTCACGGAGGCGATGTGGAAGCGCCGCCCCCTCGTCGCAAGCGCCGTCGGCGGGATCCTCGAGCAGATCGAGAACGGCGTGCACGGGTTGCTCGTGGACCCCAGCGACCTCTCGGCGTTCGGGAGCGCGGTCCGCGATCTGTTATCGGATCCGGGACGGGCGGCCGCCCTTGGGCAAGCGGCGCACGAGCGCGTCCGGGATCGTTTCCTGCCGCCGGACTACCTGTCGGCGAACCTCGAGGTCGTCGTCGCCGTCGCCGACGGCGAGCTCAGCTCTCCTTGACGACGTGCCCGGTGTCGGCGACGCGCAGGTCGGTCAAGCCGGAGTGCATGCGGTCGCCCTGCACCATCACGTCGTCTGAGTCGAGGTAGCCAAGCTTCACCAGGGACCGCAGCACGCTCTGCAAAGACTCCTCGGGCGTCTCGGTCATCGTGTCGACCACGAGCTCGGGGTTCTCGGGCACCTCGTAGGGGTCGTCGACGCCGGTGAAGCCGGTGATCTCGCCGGCGAGGGCCTTCTTGTACAGGCCCTTCGGGTCGCGGTTCTCGGCGAGCTCCTCGACCGTCGCGTGCACGTAGACCTCGACGAAGTTGCCGATCAGCTCGCGGTTGGCGTCGCGCGTCTCCTTATACGGGCTGATCGGGCAGCAGATCGTCGCGACGCCGTTGCGCGTCAGAAGGTTCGCCACGAACCCGATCCGCATGATGTTGGTGTCGCGGTCCTCCTTGGAGAACCCGAGGCCCTTCGACAGGTTCTGGCGAACCACGTCGCCGTCGAGGATCTCGGTCTTCAGCCCGCGCGCCTGGAACTCGTGGTACAGCATCTCGGCGATCGTGGACTTGCCCGACCCGGACAGCCCGGTGAACCAGACGGTGAATCCCTGTTGGTCGCTCACTGCAGGAAGCTCCTTCCGACGGCCGCCGGCAACGCTTGCGTCGCGTCGATGCCATAGATGCTGAGGATGGACGGGCCGACGTCGACGAGCTTCAGCCCATCGACCTTGCCCGACGACTGCCCGGGCAGACCCTTCATGATGAACACGCCGTCACGGTCGTGGTTGGCGCCGTCGGGACCGGTGTCGTTCTCATAGGTGTAGAGACTCGGGTTGCCCACCGAGCCGACGGAACGCCACGCCAGGTCGCCGAAGTACACGATCAGATCGGGCGCCACGCCGCGGACCTCCGGGTAGACGTCCTGCGGCTTGAGCACCTTCGTCCCGAGCGACTGCCCGTCGGGACCGGGCGCGGCTTCGAGCTTCGCGATCAGCTCGTCCCGAACGGCCTCGTAGTTGGCCGGCTCGATCTGGCCCTGCGGTTCGCGGCCCTTCACGTTGAGGAACAAGCGGCCGTAGTAGCCGCCGTCGCCCCACGCCTGTGTGCGCGACCAATCGATCGTCGCGTCCTTGATCGGGATCGGCCCGTCGCTGACCGGCGACTCGAGCGCGAGGTAGCCCTCCTTGATGAGCCAGTCGTTGAAGCAGAGACCGCCCATCATCGGGCGCGCGCCGTGGTCGCTCATCACGATGGTGACCGCGTCCTCCGGGACGAGCTCGAGGAAATTCGCAAGCTCCTTGTCGAGGAACCGGTAGTAGTCCTGGAAGATCGTTTCGTACTTGTTGCCCGCCTCGTAGAGCGGATGCTGCTTGTCGTAGAACTGCCAGAACACGTGGTGCAGCCGGTCGGGGGCGATGTCGCACACCATGAAGAAGTCCCAAGGCTTGTTCTGGATGAGCCTGCGACCAACTTGGAATCGCCGCTCGGTCATCTTGAAGACCTGGTCGAGCGTCACGTCGTAGCCCGCCTGGCGGAAGTTCGGGATGTCGAAGATGTACTTGCCCGAACCGCCGAGTTCCTCGTCGATCTCGACCTCGAGCTCTCGCGGGAACGCCCACTTCTCGGCCGACGGCGGCGTGAGGAAGCAGCCGACCCGCCACCCGGGGAACTCGCTCGGCGGCGGGAACGACGGCGGCACGCCGATCAGGACCGAGCGCTTGCCCTCGGCGCCGAGGGCGTCCCACACCGCGGGCTTCTTGATCGAGCCCGAGTGCGCGATCGACAGACCCTCGTAGGTCGTGTCCTTGCGGTTGCGGAACCCGTAGAGGCCGAGCTGGCCGGGGACGGTGCCGGTCATCCCGCACGCCCACGCGGGGACGGTGATCGGCGGCGTGATGCTCGCCAGGTCACCGTACATGCCCTCGCCCATCAGCTTGGCGAGCGTCGGCACCTCGGCATTGAGATCGTCGAAGAGGAGCTTGGGTGTGCCGCAATCGAGGCCGATCACGACGACCCGGGGGCCCTGCTGCATGTCTGACTCCTTGGATGTTGCGACGGAGCGGAGCAGGCGTGCTGCTGCCAAGGGCGGCTCCGCGGTTCGCGTATCCTACCAGCCGCTTCCGGGCCGCCTGCGGCCCAAGCGCCTTCGACATGGCGGTCCTTCGACGTGCGTTGCAAGCGTTCGCGGCCATCTGGGCCGGCTGCGGCATCGCCTTGCTCGTCGTCCCCGGCTGGCTGCTGACGGACGCCTTCAACCAACCCCGCTACCCCGACTACACGTACATGCGCGTCACCGGCGCCGCCTCGATCACGCTCGCGACGCTCGCCGTCATGGTGTCGCGGCGCGACGACGCCTGGTGGTGGGCCTGGGCCTTCGCGATCGCGACGGCGCTGACCGCGACGATCACGCTGCTGCACCTGTTGCTCGACCTGCCCGACGGAGCCGGAGCCGCGCTGTGGTGGTTGTTCGCCGGGGTGAGCGTGGTGCTCACGGTGTGGCTCGTGGTCGGACTCACTCGGGCGAGCCAGGATCACCCGATCAGTTAGGACGCTCGGTCAGCCTGACGCGGCCTCGTCGTCCGGAAGATCGCCGGCGATGGCGACGCCCTAGCGCGACCGGCGCGCTTGACCGAGTACATCGCGAGGTCTGCCTGTTGCATCAGTGTCCGGGCGTCGCGCGCGTCCCCCAGATGGAGGCTGATCCCGATCGCGGCGCCGGTCGTAACCGCTCGGCCGTCGAGCTGGACCGGGTCGGCGCTCGTCGCCGCCGACTCTCGCAACGAGATCCGTGCGCGTCGTATCGCGAAGATGGTCCGCGACGATCACTCCCGGCCGGCGGCGGCGATCCGCTCGAGGGCGACGCGGTCGGCGGCCTCGGCGGTGGTGATGCCCGTGTCCGCTGCGCTCGCGAAGATCTCGGCGAGCGTCTGCTCGATACCGGCGAGGCGCGCGCGAATGTGTTCGTCGTCCCAGCCGAGGGTCTCGTAGCCGGCGAGCCAGATCACGCCGCCGGCGTTGGCGACGTAGTCGGGGGCGTAGAGGATGTCGCGCGCCGCTAGGCGCGCGGCGTCCCCGGAAGTGGCGAGCTGGTTGTTCGCAGCGCCCGCGACGGCGTGACACGGGAGCTCTCGGATCGTGTCGGCGCTCAGGACGGCGCCGGTCGCACACGGCGCCAGAAGGTCACACGGCGTCGTGAGCGCAGCGCCGGCCTCGATCGGCTCGGCGCCGGTCGCCGCGACGCGGGCCGCGTCCACGTCGGCGGCCATCACCTTCGCGCCAACGTCGAGGAGCTCGGTGATCAACCTCGCGCCGACCGAGCCGGCGCCCTGGACCACGATGGTCCGAGCGGACAGGTCGTCATTGCCGAACGCACGTCGGCAGGTCGCCCTGATCGCATGGAACACGCCGATCGCGGTCCCCTCCCCCGGATCGCCCGCGCCACCGTTGGTTGGCGACCGACCGAGCACGTGCGGCGTGCGCTCGCCGATCGCATCCATGTCTGCGGGGCCGGTGTTCATGTCAGCGGCGGTCACGTAGGTGCCATGGAGCGAGTCGACCAGCTCCGCGTACCGGCCCAAGATCGCCGCTCGCTCCGGCGACCCTCGATCAGGCACCGCCGGAACCGCAAGCACCGCCTTGCCACCGCCGTACGGAAGGCCCGCAGCCGCCTGCTTCATGCTCATCGCTTGCGAGAGCCGCAAGACGTCACGAACTGCGTCGTCCGGCGATGTGTACGGCTTCATCCGCGTGCCGCCCATCGCCGGACCAAGCGCCGTGGAGTGCACGCCGATGAACATCCAGGTCGACGTCGCCTTGTCGAAGCGGACGACGAGTTCCTCGCCGTCCCAGCCTCGCAGGCGTTCTTCCAGCATGTCGGCAGTCTAGGACCGCCGGCCGGGACCAGCCGTTCGAGAAGCTCCGTCCTCTCTCGGCACCAGCGCGCCGGGCGCAGTTGGAGATCCGTGAGTGGCACGTGGGAACCCACGCAGAAGGGGCGGCCCTTCGGGCCGCCCCTTCAGTAACGCAGGTGAGGAGTGCGAGTTAGTGCGCGTGTCCGTGGCCGCCAGCGGCCTCAGGCTCCTCGTCTTCCGGCTTCTCGACCACGGCCGACTCGACGGTCAGCACGATCGCCGCGATCGACGCCGCGTTCTGTAGCGCCGAACGGGTGACCTTGGTCGGGTCGACGATGCCGGTCTTGACCATGTCCACCCACTGGCCGGTCGCGGCGTCGAAGCCACGGCCGTCGCCCTCGGTGCGGGTCTGGGACACGATGACCGCGCCCTCGTACCCCGCGTTCGACGCGATCCGGCGGGCCGGCTCGGCGAGCGCGCCGCGGACGATCTTCGCGCCCGTCGCCTCGTCTCCCTCCAGGTCGAGCTTGTCCAGGGCCGCCTCCGCACGGATCAGCGTGACGCCGCCTCCCGGGACGATGCCCTCCTCGACCGCCGCGCGGGTCGCCGACACGGCGTCCTCGATGCGGTGCTTCTTCTCCTTGAGCTCGACCTCGGTGGCCGCGCCGACCTTGATCACCGACACGCCTCCGGACAGCTTCGCGAGCCGCTCCTGCAGCTTCTCCTTGTCCCAGGAGGAGTCCGTGTTCTCGATCTCGGCTTTGATCTGGTTGATCCGGCCCGCGACGTCGTCGGACGAGCCGGCGCCCTCGATGATCGTGGTGTCGTCCTTGGTCACGACGACCTTGCGCGCGTGCCCCATCAGGTCGGTCGTCACGTTCTCGAGCTTCAAGCCGACCTCCTCGGAGACCACCTGACCGCCCGTGAGGATCGCGATGTCCTGGAGCATGGCCTTGCGGCGGTCGCCGAAGCCGGGCGCCTTGATCGCGATCGCGTTGAACGTGCCGCGGATCTTGTTCACCACGAGCGTGGCGAGCGCCTCACCGTCGACGTCCTCGCTGATGACAACCAACGGCTTTCCCGTCTGCAGGACCTTCTCGAGGACCGGCAGGAGCTCCTGCGCGCTGGAGATCTTCTTGTTCACGATCAACAAGTAGGGGTCGTCGATGACCGCTTCTTGCCGCTCGGGGTCGGTCACGAAGTACGGCGAGATGTAGCCCTTGTCGAACTGCATCCCTTCCGTGAACTCGAGCTCGATCCCGAAGGTGTTGGACTCCTCGACGGTGATCACGCCGTCCTTGCCGACCTTGTCGAGCGCCTCCGCGATGGTCGCCCCGATCGCGGCGTCCGCGGCCGAGATCGACGCCACCTGCGCGACCTCGTCCTTGGACTCCACGTCCTTGGCCTGGTTCTTGATCGCCTCGACGGCCGCCTCGACCGCCTTCTCGATGCCCCGCTTGAGGGCCATCGGGTTGGCGCCAGCGGCGACGTTCTTCATGCCGCCCTTGACCATCGCCCGGGCCAAGACGGTGGCAGTCGTGGTGCCGTCACCGGCGACATCGTTCGTCTTGGTGGCGACCTCCTTCGTGAGCTGGGCGCCCATGTTCTCCCACGCGTCGTCGAGCTCGATCTCCTTGGCGATCGTGACACCGTCGTTCGTGATCGTGGGCGCGCCCCACTTCTTGTCCAGCACCACGTTCTGGCCCTTGGGCCCGAGCGTGATGGCGACGGCGTCGGCGAGCTTGTCGACGCCGGCCTCCAGGCCACGGCGAGCTTCCTCGCCGAACTTCAGCAACTTCGAAGCCAAAGGAGCCTCCTTACTTCTTGAGCGTCGCGAGGACGTCGCGGGCAGACAGGATCAGGTACTCCTCACCGTCGACCTTGACCTCGGTTCCGCCGTACTTGGAGTAGATGACGACGTCGCCGACCTTCACGTCGAGCGCGACGCGGCCGTCGCCGTCCTCGTTCCACCGGCCGGGGCCTGCGGCCACGACGGTGCCCTCCTGGGGCTTCTCCTTGGCGGTGTCGGGGATCACGAGGCCCGACGCGGTGGTCTGGTCACCCTCGTTCGCCTGCACGACGATCCGGTCCTCGAGCGGCTGGAGCTTGAAGTCCGCCATCTCC
>DATAPH010000086.1:0-44125 GCA_036265325.1 Actinomycetota bacterium
TCCCGAGTGCTCCCGGCTCGTTTGTGACTCGCTTCGATGGGTACCGCGTCCCCATGGCACTCGTGTCTGGCTCCACCTCATCGGTGTTGGCAGTTGCCGGTGTGGAATGCATCGCGTGTCGGGACGTCGCGATCCTGGCGAATGGCAACGAGTTCACGTGTCGGTGCGGCCGATCTCGAGCTTGGTGCGCGGACGACCAGGTCGAACTCCTGGGCCCGTGCTTCGCCTGGATGCGTTCGGCTCACGGCGGGATCCGGCGCCGGCCGGTGCAGCCGCTTCTCTGATCGATTTCGCCGGGTCGCTTGATCGACACCGCCGCTATCTATTCGGTCTGTTCTCGTGCCTTCTGTGACTCACTTTGTGACACCAAAGTCGATCACGCTCACGACGGACACATACGAGCACCGAACGCGCGGCGAGAGCCACTACCGCCACGAACGCAGCTGGAACGCACGATTCCTCATCAATCTCAGGAGACCTAGGCGTTCAGGAGCAACCCCAGAAACTCGGCCGACGAAACTGGCACTGAGAACGCGAGGAAGCGAACGAAGATACCTCGAACTACTCGGCGGCTCGCGGGGTAACGGCGCGGCCAGGCACGGCAGAGGGCTCGGTGAGAAACGTACGTTCCGCCCCCAGGGACGCTGGGCGGTCGATGACTGATCGGGGGGCGCGGGAAACACCTAAGCGTCTGTATGGACGGCCGAACCGTGGGTAGCTTGGACTCATGCCGTCCTTCAGTGGGGTGAGGCGCCTGCTGGCCCCGGTGGCCGCTATCTCTCTGGTGGTTGTGGCGAGCGCGACTCTGCCGCAGGCCTCGGCAGCGACCTCGAGCGCGCTCCGGCGCTATCCCTACCTCACCGATCTGGTGATGGGCCATGTCAACATCAACTGGGCAACGACCACCGCGATCACGTCGGGGTCCGTGACCTACGGCCTATCCGGGACAGAGAGCTGCACGGCGCACACGGTCAACGCGACCAAGACGTCGATCACGGTGGGGTCCACGACCGAGTACCAATGGAGGACAACGCTCGATGGGCTCTCGCGGAACACCGCCTACTGCTACCGCGTCCTAGGCGGAGGTACCGACCTCCTCGGCACCGATGCCTCACCGATCTTCAGGACGCAGCTCGCGGCAGGGTCGACGGCGTCGTTCTCGTTCGCTGTGATCGGCGACTGGGGAGAACAGGCCACGAGCGCCATCAACACAGACCAGGCGAACGTGCTCGCACGGATCGCGGGCAGCGGTGCTCGGTTCGCGGTCACGACCGGTGACATCGCCTATCCGGGTGGCTCCCAGACCAACTACGGCGACCTCGTCCAGACGGGCGCGAACGTCAGCACGGTCTTCGGGCCGTCCTACTGGACGGTGCCGGGCGACACGGTTCCCTACTTCAATGTCCTCGGCAACCATGGGCTGAACTCGGCCATATTGACGAACTGGCCGGAGAGTCGCGCAGCGTCGAGCTCGTCGGGTCAATACGCGATGCAAACGTACTGCTGCACGAACGGAACGAGCTCGGTCAGCTATCCGAGTGCGTGGTACGCCTTCAACGCCGGCCGTGCCCGGTTCTACATCCTGGACGCCTCATGGGCGAACTCCAACGTCGGCACCGCAGACCTCTACAAGAATGACTACGACAACCATTGGACGACGACCAGTCCGGAGTATCAATGGCTCCAGCAGGATCTGGCGGCTCATCCCGGCGGTCTGAAGTTCGCGTTCTTCCACTTCCCGCTGCACTCGCCGAGCAGCACCGAGGTATCGGACACCTATCTCGACGGCGCCGGCCACCTCGAGGGACTGCTGGCGGACAACGGCGTCGACCTGATCTTCAACGGACACGCGCACACCTACGCGCGGTCGACGCCTGCGGGCCTCCCGATCGGGTACGTGACCGGCGGCGGCGGCGCGCACCTCGAGCCGGCGACGGTCTGCGGGGGCCCAATCGCTGCGGCGCTCGGGTGGTCGTACTCCTCGAGCACGCACGGGAGTTCCTGCGGTTCGCTCACGCGCCCGACGTCGATCGACCAGGTCTTCCACTTCTCGCTTGTAACGGTCAATGGGTCTACCGTGACCGTCGCTCCCACGGACGAGCTCGGCCGCACGTTCGACGTGCAGACATATCACTTCGGGTGAGAGCCCGGGTCGTCGATCGACGGGACCTCGAGATACGCGTCCGCCCGGCGTACACGGCGCATCATGCGCAGGACCGCACTCGCGAGCCTGGCACCGGCGGGCTCGCGACATCCAGCGCCGCGCGCTCGCCTCGGTGCGTGACGTGAGCCACGTCCGCTTCCGGCGACACGGCCGGTCTCGGTTGGCACGAGGTCTATGCCGACGGAGTGGGTCCACCGCGCGAGATCACAAGCCACATATCTGAGCTGGCGCACCCCGGCGGACCGACTCATGATTGGCCTGAGTACTGCGTGCACGAACTGGTCGATGCGATCGGCGCTGCGCAGCCGCTGGTCAGTCAGCATCTCCGCGTGCTGCGCGGAACAGGCCTTGTGCGGACGAGGCGGCGAGGGCGAGAGGTCGTCTACGAGCTTACTGACGTCCACGCCGCGCACATCGTGCGCGACGCGGTAGCGCATGCGTCCGAACTCTCAACAGAGGGACCCCCAGAGCCTTCTCTCGACTCCATAGGAGCGACGCTTAGCACGTAGCGGTTTGCGTCCCGATTCAGCCCGCCGGGAAGATCATCTCGTCGGAAAAAGCCGATCCCCAGAGGGGCTGTGGGGACGACCCGTCGCCTCACGCCGGACCAGATCGCTGAGCCGGCGGCGACGATGTCGAACGCGATTTAACGCTTCACGCTGCGACACAACCGTGACACCAAGAGGCGACGCCCTGGCGGCGATAGAGATGAGCAGTTCGTGCAGCGGTTCGAGAAAGAGCCGGAGAGGGGAATCGAACCCCTGACCTCCTCCTTACCATGGAGGCACTCTGCCGACTGAGCTACTCCGGCACTCCGGCGGCATTCGCGGACCCCAATACTAACGCGGGTATCCGACCGTAACCGGGCAGCCCGGCCCGCCACGCGCATGGCACGATGAGTGCCGTGCGCAACTCCGTCTTCCTGCTCCTTCTCCTTGCGGTGGCGTGTACCGCCAGCCAAGCGACGCAAAGCGTGGCCGGATGCGCGTTCGATGATCACGCGGTCTTCTACAAGGGCGACATCGGCCAGCAACCGCTGACGCAGCTGCACGTCTCCGTGGCGAGCGACGACGCCTCGCGCGAACACGGGCTCATGGGTGTGACCGACCTCGGGAAGAACGACGGGATGGCCTTCACCTGGACATCTCCCACGGACACGACGTTCTGGATGAAGGACACGGTCATCCCGCTGTCCATCGCATTCGTGAGCTCGGACGGCCGAGTCGTCACGATCAAAGAGATGACGCCGTGCACCGCGGATCCGTGCGAGACCTACGCGGCCGACAGCGAGTACACGATGGCGCTCGAAGCGAACGCGAACTGGTTCCAACGACAGCACGTGGAAGTGGGCGATCGGATGATCCTCAGCGTCACTCCGTGCCCATCATGAGCGACGGCTGCATGCTCTGCGCGGCGGAACCGCTCACCGACCGCCACTACGAGGACCGCGACTGCTGGGTCGGCGACTGTGTCGTCTGCATGACGCCGATGGTGGTGTGGCGAACCCACGGTCTGCCCGACGCCGAGCTCGAGGGAACACTCCTTGCGCACCTCGAGCGGGTCGCGGCCGAGCGCTACGGCGGCAACGGCTACTACGTCGACGGTGAACGTCGCCGGATACCCGACCACTGGCACGCGCACGCACGACCTGCGGGTGGGTTCTTCGATCCGCGCAGCTCGTTGTACGAGGCCTACGAGCCCGAGGCCTGATCCTGGACGCCCTCGCCGGGCAAGAGGCTCCGCTGATCCATCGTGTAAAGCAGCGCGAAGCTCGGCCCGAGAACCGCGACGGCCAGCGCGGTCGCGACGAGCACCGCGTCGATCGTCCCCGATGGCGCGGCCGCCTGCGCGACGGTGAGGGTCTGCGGCAGGACATAATCCCACTGCGCCATCCCCCACCCGAGCACGATCGTCGCGACGGCGCCGGCGGCGAGCACTCGCGCCCAGTGCGGCCGCCGCCGGACGAGCAGCATCAACGAACCAAGGCCGCAGAGCGCGGAGACGATCACCGCAGGCAGTCCCCGCGAGGTGAGCCCGCTGAATAGGAACGGGTCGTCGTGATGCAGCACGAAGATCCCGGCGAACGCGACGACACCGGCCACGACGGCGGTCACCACCGCGCGTCGGCGGAAGTACTCGACCATCTCGTCGTCGGCGATCCGTCGCGCATCCCACACGAGATAGACCGAAGCCAGGTAGGCGGCCATCACGACCGCCATCACGCCGCCGAGGATCGAGGTCGGGTTGATCCAGCTGCTCCACGGGTCCCCGGCGACGCCCCCCGCAGGGATCCGTCCCGTCGCGATCGCCCCGACCACTGCGCCCATGCAGAACGGCACGATCACCGACGACGACGCGAACGCCGCGCCGAAGTTCCGCTTCGAGCTCGTGCGCGTGACGGTCTTGCGGAACGCGAACCCCGACCCCCGCAACACGATCCCGAACGCCGCGATCGTGAGCGGCACGAACACCGTGAGCGTGATCGACGCGTACGCGGCGGGGAAGCACGTCCACAGGACGACCCACACGAAGATCAGCCAGACGTGGTTCGCCTCCCACACAGGGCCGATCGCGTGCTCGATCACCGCGCGGGGCCGGGCGCCACGGTCCGCTCCGCCAGCGACGAGGTCCCAGAACCCGGCGCCGAAGTCCGCCCCGCCGAACACCGCGTACGCGACGATGCCGACGAACAGGACGATCGCGGCGGCGGTGCTCATCCGACGGTGCTCGCATCCAGGTCGGGCGTGGAGCGCGGGCCGTACGGGACGTCGTCGTCACCACCGCCTTCCTCACCTCGGTATCGCCTGCTCATCAGGCGCAGCACGAGGATCAGCGTGACGGCGACCCCGATGTACAGCGCGAGCACGCCGAGGAAGGTCAGCCAGACGCCGGTGTTCCCCGTCGCGGCCGCCTCGACCTTCATCAGGTTGTAGACGATCCAAGGCTGGCGTCCGACCTCGGTGACGACCCAGCCCGCCTCCATCGTGATCACGGCAAGCACGCCGGTCGACGCGGCGATCCGGAGGAACCACCGGCTCTTCGGCATGTCTCGCCTGAACAGCCACGACAGCGCGTACCACGCCGACAGCAACGCAAGGAACGTCCCGAGCCCGACCATGATGTCCCACGACAAGTGGACGATGTTGACGTCGGCGAGGGTCGGCTGGTTCTCGACCGACACCGTGTTGAGGCCTTGGACGACGGTCGCCGTGCCGGTGCTCGGATCGGACAGCCACGACGCGAACCCGGGGATCGGGATGCCGCCGGTGACCTGTCCGTTCGAGTTCAGGTGGCCGAGCAGCGTCTCCGGGACGTCGCTCGCGGTGTTCGGCACCAGCTCGATCGCCGCGAACTTCTCCGGTTGATTCGCGTAGACCCACCGCGCCAGCGCGTCCCCGACGAGCATCTGGATCGGCGAGAACACGATCGCGACTGTGAAGGGGATCAGGAACCCGATCCGGTGGTATCGATCGCGCCGTCCGCGGAGCATCCCCATCGCATACGCCGATGCGATCAGGAACCCGCCGACGACGTAGGCCGCGACGATCATGTGCAACGCTTGCAGTGGCATCGCCTTGTTGAAGATGACGGCCCACGGGTCGACGGCTGTGATCTGCCCGGCCGAGTCCATCGTGAAGCCCGACGGCTCGTTCATCCATGCGTTCGCGGCGACGACGGATGCCGCGCCGAGGATCCCCGCGAACACGACCGGCACGCCCGTCCAGAAGTGCGTCCACGGCTTCAGCCGCCGCCACCCGTAGATGTAGATCGAGATGAAGATCGCCTCGAGGAAGAAGAAGATGCCCTCGAACGCGAACGGCACGCCGAAGGCCTCGCCCCACTGGCCCATGAACCGTGGCCACAGCAGTCCGAACTCGAAGGTGAGCACGGTGCCGCTCACGGCCCCCACGGCGAACGTGACCGCCATATACTTCGACCACCGTTGCGCAAGCGCGAGCGACTCCGGCTCGTTCTTCTTCAGGCCGCGGTAGTTCGCGATGAGCGTCATGAACGCCCACGAGACGCCGAGCGGCACAAGGATGATGTGGGCGGCGAGCGTGAACGCCATCTGCGCCCGCGCCCACGGCACGGGGTTGACGGCCACGAGAGCGTGAAGCGCGGGCACGATGAACGATCAGCCGGACTCGGCGAGCGCGGCTCTGGCGCGGATCACCGACCGCGCTCGCCGGAAGGCGCTATTCCTGGAGTCGCTCGACGTCGCGCCCGTGCGATGTCAGGGCCCAGATCACGGCGACCGAAACAACGATGATGGCGATGCCCCAGATCGGATACCAGGGCAACCACGCGAACGCGGTGATGCCGCTGATGATCGCCATGATCACGCCGATCGTGCGAGCCCACACGGCGCCGGAGAAGACACCGAACCCTGCGAGCACAACGATGATCCCGATGATCAGGTTGATCCAGCCCCACGTCGTGCGGTCGAACTGGAACAGATACTTCGAGCCTTTGACGTAAAACGTGTCGTTGACGATCCCGACGAGACCCGCAACGGCCTGGAACGCGCCGAGCATGATCATCATGAAGCCCGCGAACGAGATCCAGCCGGCCGCCCACGCACTCCCTTGACGCTGTGCCATCGGCTTCCCCCTCCTGTCGTTCTGTTCGGATGCTATCTCAGGTCCCTCGGCTCATGTGTGGCTGAAGCCGGCGGCCGCGGTCCCGGCCGGAGGCGGCGCCTCCTGCAGGTGGTCGATCGCCTCCTCCAGGTCGGCGAGCAACGCATCGGCGAGGTCGTAGCTGAAGCCCTCGCGGATCACGACCCGCAGGACCGCGACGTCGGTCGCGTCGTCGGGCATCGTGTATGCGGGCACCTGCCATCCCTTGGACCGCAGGCGGTCCGAGACGTCGAACACCGAGTACGGCACGTCGTCGCGCAGCGACATCGCGAACACGGGGATCGCCGTGCCGTCGCTCACGAGCTCGAACGGCCCGAGCTTGCCGATCCTGCCCGACGTGTGGACCGCGAGGTCGCGGAGCGCCTCCATGATTTTGCGGTAGCCCGACATCCCGAGGCGCAGGAAGTTGTAGTACTGCCCGACGATCTGGTTGCCCGGTCGCGAGAAGTTGAGCGTGAAGGTCGGCATGTCGCCGCCGAGGTAGTTGACGTGGAACACCAGGTCCGAAGGCAGATCCTTCGCCGAGCGCCAGACGACGAACCCGATACCCGGGTACACGAGGCCGTACTTGTGTCCCGACACGTTGATCGACACGACGTTGGGCAGCCGGAAATCCCACTTCAGATCCGGATGCAGGAACGGCGCGACGAACCCGCCGCTCGCCGCGTCGATGTGGACCGGGACGTCGAACCCTGTCTCTTCGTTGTTCGCGACAACCGCGTCGTGGATTTCCTCGATCGGCTCGAACTCCCCGGTGTACGTGGTGCCGAGGATCGCGACGACGCCGATCGTGTTTTCGTCGATCCGCTCGACGACCTCGTCGGGCTCGATCACGTACCGGTCCCGTTTGACCGGGATGTAGCGCGGCTCGACGTCCCAGTACCGGCAGAACTTCTCCCAGACGACCTGGACGTTGGAGCCGAGGATCAGGTTGGGCTTCGTGGTGTCTTTCTTCTCGGCCTCGCGCTTCGCGCGCCACGTCCACTTCATCGCGAGCCCGGCGAGCATCACGGCCTCGCTCGACCCGATCGTCGAAGCGCCCACCGAGTCGGCGTCGGGGTCGTCGGGCGCGTGGAACAGGTGCGCGACCATGTTCACGCAGCGCCGCTCGATCTCGGCGGTCTGCGGGTACTCGTCCTTGTCGATCATGTTCTTGTCGAACGCCTCGGCCATCAGGCGGTCGGCCTCGGGCTCCATCCACGTCGTGACGAACGTCGCCAGGTTCAGGCGCGAGCTGCCGTCGAGCAGCAGCTCGTCGTGGATCAAGCGGTACGCGGCATCGGCCGGCGCCCCCTCGTTGGGCATCCGGTACTTCGGGATCGGCTCGAGGTCGAGCCGCTGGGTGTACGCCGGCGCGAGCAAGCCCTCGGCGTCCGGGTCGTCCTTCGACACCTTCTTGTGAACCACGGTCCCCCCTTGGTGTGGCTGTTCCGGGGAACGACCCTAGCCCGTTCGAGGCGTTTCGGTGCAGGCGGTCAGATGTACTCGTGGCGACGGAGCCAGCCCATCGCGAACCCGCCCCAGATCGGCGGCAGATAGTAGGTGGCGAGGCGGAACGTCATCGCGACCGACAGCGCGGCGGTGTGCGGCAGGCCGAGGGCGACAAGCACGGCGGTGTAGCCGGCCTCGGCGACGCCCATACCGCCGGGGACGGGCATGAACCCCGCGAAGATCGTAACGAGCGCGTATGTCAAGATCAGGTCGGCGAACGCGAGGTGGTGTCCGAACGCCTCGACGCAAAGCCCGAGCACCACCGCGTACAGAAGGACCGCGGCGAGATTCCCCCCGAAGATCATCACGACCTTCGCCGGTGAGCGGAACACGCCGAGGCTGTCGCCGATGTCTTGCTTCACCGCAACGGCCTTCCCGACCAACATGCGACGGAGCTTCGGGATCGCGATCACGACCGTGACGAAGATCGCGAGCGCCACGGCGCCGACGAGCAACCACTTCCCGCTGAACGTGATGGCTGCGCCGTCCGCGCCGTGCAGATGCAGGCTCGCTAGGCCGGACAGCAGGATCAGCGCGATGAGCGACACCTCGACGATGAACCCGGAAACGCTGTCGATGGCGCCGACCGCCACGGCGCTCGCGGACGACAGCCCCAGGCGGCCGAAGAACCGGATCTCCAGCGCGATCCGCGCCGCCGAGCTCGGGACCGCCAGGGCGATGAACGCGATCGCCCACTGCAGCGCGAGCACCGGCCCGAACCGGATCGGGCGGATGCACGAGCCGATCGTCCCGAACGCTTGCGGCACGCCGACCAGCGGAACGACGACGAGCGCGGCGACGAGCCACGCGATGTTGGCCGCCTGGAACTCCTCGATCAGGTTCTGCAGCCCAACGTTGGCGATCGCCGAGATCACGGCCCACGCGACCAGGCCGATCACGACGACCATCAGGATCGAGCCGACCGTCACGCGACGCAGCTGCTCGAGCCTGGGAACGTCGACACCAGCTGCCCGGGCGGCCTCGGCACGAAGGGCCTCGAGCTTCCAGTCGACGTCGGACAACGAGCGGCGCGTCTGCCAGCTGAGCGCCGCGGACTGGAGGTACGGCAGGACGGCCGCGATCGCGTCGTCGCCGAGCGCGGTGTGGGCCGCCTTCACCGCCCGCTCGACCCCGACGGTCAGCGCGGTAGCGACGAGCAGTTGCGCCCGGTCGGCCTGTAAGGCGATGGAGCTCGATGAGACGCTTGCCTCGCCGAGATCGCCCACCGCCGGGTTGCCGTCGGGTCGGACAACGACCGCGTCGCCGTCGAGCTGGCCGTGCGCGATCCTCGCCCCGAACAGGCCCGCGTCCAGCTGCCAGATCCGTGCGAGCGTCGCGTCGCCGACGTCGTGTGGACCGAGCGCCGACAACGGCCGCGCGTCGCCGGTGTCGATCACGAGGATCGCATCGCGACCTTCGGCGAGACCGGCGGTCACGACCGGCAGGACGGTGACCCCTACGCGTTCGGCGAGCAGTGTCACGAACGCCTCGTGCTCCACTTGCTGCAAACGGCCGCCGACGCGAGGCGTCTCGCCGCGGTTCCACACCGACGACCACACCGACGTGATGAGCTGGCCGTCCCACGCGTCGCGTCCGTAGACCTTGACGCGGATCGACCGCCCGTCATCCGTCCGGCCGAGCACGACCGCCACGCCGCTCGGGCTGAGCGGCGCGTAGCGCAGCTCGACGGCGGCGACACCGAGGTCGTCCAGCGCAGTGCGCACCTGATCCAGTGAGAGACGACCGCCCGGCGATCCAAGCGCCAGGTGTACGAACGCCGCAGCGCCGATCCCGACGGCGAAGCCTGCGACGACGCCGGAGGGCAGGGCCACGCCGATCGCGACGCTCGCCGCAGTGCCGAGGAGGAGCACGATGCGGCCGGTCCGGCGCAGTGGCCGGGAGACGTGTGGAGATGCAGCGACCACGACCGCCGCGGCGATCGCGATCCGCATCGCCGGGTAGCGGGCGGGCGGATCCGACGACGCGATCGCGCGGATGCTCTCGGAGCCCGAGACGCCGGCGAGCCCGGCGACGGCCCACCCGACGACGAACGTGATGCCGACGGCGAGCAGCTCGCCCACGAGCATCCGTGTGCGCTTCCGCGCCGCGATCGGGATCGCGATGAGCACGATCGCCCACAGGAACAGCGCGTCGTACGCGGTCTCCCAGAACCAGCCGAACAGACCCGGGAGCACCTGGACGAAGTGCTGCGTGGCGCTGTCGAGCGCCCCCGGTCCCGGCGCAACGAGGGTCATGCCGCCGACCGTCAGCAGGGCGAGTGCGACCAACACGGCGTCGGTCGGTCGCCGAGCGCGCGGCGCGTCGCTCGCAGAGGAGAACACCCGCACGTCGATGTCCCGGACGGCACCGAGTCCAGGACGCCCAAGTCGCCGCTTCGGTGCAGGCGTGTCGTCCTCGGCCGGCGGCTGGGTCGAAGTCGTCGATGGATCCATCGCTTGCCATCAGTCTGACCGACGCGCGGGCGGGTGGGTGGAGCTCATCCCTCGGTCGGATGGCATGATGAACCGGCGCGACGCGGCGACGTTCCCACGGAGGCGGGCACATGAGGAAGCTCGGACGGCTCCCCTGGCCCGTGCGAAGCGTGCTGGCCGGCTTCGCCGGCACCGCGGCGATGGTTGCCGCCTACCGCCTCGGCCACGAGCTCCGACCCGCGGTGGACCGCCCGCTCGACTACGACGACAGCCTCGTGCCCGGACAGATCGTCGCGAAGGTGCTCGGCTTGGGCGCGGTCGACGAGGCGACGCAGGCGGAGCTCCGTCAGGCGCTGCTCTGGGGCTACGGCTCCGCGTTCGGCCTGTGGCACGGGATCTTGCGCAAGCGCCTGCCCGAGCCGTGGGCGAGCATCGTGTTCGGCGCCACGCTGATGAGCGCGACGTTCTCGCTGTTCCCCGCGCTGGGCGGCACGCCTCCTCCCTGGAAGTGGCCGCCCGACGTGCTTGCCACAAGCATCGCGACGCACGTCGCGTACGTCGTGACGGTCGCGGTCGTCGACGACGCCGGCTAGTCCTTCGGCGGCGGCTTCTGCCCCGGCAGCAGGTCGATGTCCGATGGGTGATACACGGGGTGGTCGCCGGCCGTGCGGACGTCGAACCCGTAGTCGAAGACGAGCGAACCGCCGATCGTGGCGCCGATCGCCACCAGGCCCGCGATGACGACGCTGAAGACCGCGAGCCCGACCGGCGTGCTCAGGTCATCCCACGCGCCGATGCGGATGACGATGTTGATCAGCACGAGCGCCGTCACGGTGATCATCGTCCACGCGTGCGCGTTGATCGTGCGACGGATCTGCGTACCCTTCGGGCTCGACTTCAGCCAGTCCCAGTAGCCGGTGAGCGCGGCGCCGAGCGACACCACCGCGCCGGCGATCATCACCCAGCCGGCGGCGTGGAACATCTCTTGCGACCAGCTCGCGGACTTCCAGATCGCCGAGATGACGTCGAACGCGGCCGCGATCACGTAGGCCGCGATCGGCACGTCGGTCAGCGGCGGATGGACCGGCTTTCCCGCCCATCCTCGCAGCGGCCCGAAGAACTTCCGGCCCTTGAGCGTCAGGGCCGGGCGAAACGTCAGACGATGCGCCATCTGTCCTCTCCCCCGTTCACGTGCGCCCCGCCCACACACCGACGGGCGTGTAGGTCGCGGGCACCTCAACCAAGATCAGCTCGCTGTCCGCGGTCGCGTGCAGCGCGAGCGCCTCTGGACCGAACACCTTGACCGCGTCGCCGGTCGCCAGATCCTCGCCGTCGCCGACGCGGAGACCGCCCTCGATCAGATACAGATATGCGCCGCGGCCTTCGTCGACGTCGTGCAACACCTCATCGCCGGGCTTGAGGGACGCGACGTACGCGGCGGCGTCCTGGTGCACCGACAGCGCGGGCGGATCGCCGCCGATCACCCGCAACAGCTGCCCGTCGCGGTCCTCCTTCGTGAACTGGTGCTGCTCGATGCTCGGCTGGAGGCTGGCCTCGTCCGGGAGGATCCAGAACTGGAGGAACCGCATCGGCTCGGTGTCGGAGCCGTTCCGCTCGGAGTGCTGCGCGCCCCACCCGAGCGTCATCCGTTGCACGCCGCCGGGCTGCAGCTGGCCGCCGTTGCCGAGCGAGTCCGCGTGCTCGAACGTGCCCTCGACGACGTACGTGAGCCCCTCGATATCTGCATGCGGGTGCATCGGCCAGTCCGCGCCTGCCACGAGCCGGTCGTCGTTGAACACCCGAAGTGGCCCGATGCCCATCTGCGCTTCGTCGCGGTAGCGGTCGAACGAGAAGTGCCAGCGCGCGTCGAACCACCCGCCTTCCTCCCGGTGGATGTCTGCGTCGCGGCGGATCTCCAGCATCTAGCCCTGGCCTCCTTCAGCTCACGCTACTCCGGCTCGTTCCAGGCTGTTCGCTCCCAGTCGTCCATTGCACCGGCCGGCCGGAGGAACTCGGGGAGCTCCATCTCCACCCTGCCGGCCAGCACGTAGACGTACGGCTCGTACTTGGCGCGCAAGGGGCGGAGGCGTCGCTCCAGGTCGTCGTGCACGCCGATACCGGCGTCCTCCAGGATCCGCCGGGCTCGGGCGACACCCTCGTCGTCGAGCCGGTCGGCCCGCATCGCGTGCGGTGGCATGTGCAACACCTGGGCGAGATCCACCACGGCGTGTCGAGAGATCGCGAACGTCCGCCGGGCCTGCCACGTCGAGACGCCCTCCACCCCGGCGAGCACCAGGGACGAGAGGTCGAGGATCGACGTCAGCGCCGAGAGCCACGACTCGTGCTCGTGCTGCGAGCGGAAGTAGGCGAGCACGGGATACGACAGGTGGCTCTCGAGCAGCTCCGCCGACCATCGCTCCCATGTTTCGAGCAGCTCCGACACCGACGCGAGCTCGCCCTCGGCGGCGGCCCGACGCAAGAGCTCGACGGCGCTCGGTGGGGAACCCGCCCATTGGTCGAGCATCGAGATCCGGACCTCGCGTCGGGAGAACGCCTGGTACATCACCGGCAGGTAGGAGATCGTGAGCGCCAGGAACGCGAACCCGGCCGCGGCCTCGATCGCGACGATCGCGTGTCCGGCGCCCGACGTCGGCGCGTAGTCGCCGAGTCCGAGCGTCACGAACGACGTGGCACTCAGATAGAGCTGCGTTCCGAACGGTGCCGACCCCACCGGCGCGAGCGGCGTGTTCAGCCCCCACTGGATCAGCGCGAACCCAACCACCACGCCGATCACCCAGAACCCGAGAAGCATCAGCAGCGACAACGGAGCGAAGACGCTCAGGTACGCCTCGCGCCACGACCCCGACTTCCGCGGACCGATCCGGATCCAGCTCCCCCACAGGACGCGGTAGTAGCCGCGCGTGAACCGGAGCCGCCGCGACACCCGCCTCGGAAGCACGAGCGTCTCGAATGCCTCCCACAGGATCACGAACACGAGCGCGATCCCGACGATGAGGACGGCTATCCGCACGGCCGCGGCCCCGTTCCGACGCCTCTCCCCTCCATGTCGCCTCCCAACGACGACGCGCCCGGGTTCCTTCCCGCCCAGCGCGACCGAGAGGCACACCATATGCTGGCGCGTCGATGGACCTGTACCTCGTTCGGCACGCGATCGCGGAGGACCGCGACGCGATGCAGTGGCCCGACGACGGCGACCGGCCGCTGTCGGCCAAGGGGATCGAACGGTTCGAGCGCGAGGCGAGCGGCCTCGCCACGCTCGTCCCGACGGTCGACATCGTGCTCGCCAGCCCGTACGCGCGCGCCTGGTCCACCGCCGAGATCTTGACGAAGGAAGCGGGGTGGCCGCCCCCGGTCCGAACCGACGCGCTTCGGTCCGAGCGAACCGCCGAGGAGTCGCTCGCAGCCATCGAGGCGGCCAGCGGTGCCGACGCGATCGCCGCGGTCGGGCACGAACCCAACCTCTCGGAGCTCGCGTCGCTCTGCGTGATCGGGACGATCGACCTGCCGGTCGAGTTCAAGAAGGGCGCGGTGCTCGCGCTCACGTTCGAGGGCGCGATCGCGCCCGGCCAGGCCTACCTTCGCTGGCTGCTGCCGCCGAAGGCGCTCCGCTCGCTCGGCTGATCGTCGGCAGCGTCGCCGAGCGGGACCGCGCGCTCACCGTTCTCGGTCGCGGATCCGTCGACCGGCCCTTCAGCCAAGCCGATACCGACCTCGCTGAGGCCGGTGCCGTCGTCGTCGGAGCCGAACCCGCCGAACGCAAGGTCCGGCTCCAGCACCACGTCGACCACCGGGTTGTCCAGCGGCATCCCGCGCACGACCTCCGCGACCTCTTCCTTCACCGCGCGGAAGATGTCGGGAGCCGACCCGCGGGCGTCGACGACCGCGAACCCGTACCGATCGGCCAAGCGCCGGAACTCGGCGAGCAGCAACCGCTGATACGTCACGAAGTTCTGGAACATGTCGTGGCCGCGCAGGAAGTCCTGCCCCGACTCCCAATAGTCGAACCCGGAGGTCGCGAGCACGCGCGGAACCAGGTGCTCGACGTCGACGTCCAGGTAGATCACGCGATCCGGGACAAGCGCGAAGCCGTAGACGTCCTCGAGCCACTTCTGCGATACGCCCCGCACCGCCGCGCGCGCCAGCAGCGAAAACATGTACCGGTCCGCGATCACGACCATCCCGGCGCGCAGGCCCGGCAGGATCCGGCGCTCGAGACGGTCCCACAGGTCGGTCGCGTAGAACAGGTTCAGCGTGATGGGATCGAGGATGTGGCCCTGCTTCGCGAGCTGGATACCGGGGCCGGCGAGGTCGGAGCGGCGGAGGCCGGTGTCCATCACGGCGTAGCCCTCGTCCTCGAGCCATTCCTTCAGGAGACCGACGTGCGTCGAGCGGCCGGCGGCGTCGGTCGCCTCGATGACGATCAGGCGGCCCGGCAGCGCGTCGGTCTCGATCCCGGGCGGGCGGTGTCCGAAGAAGTTCATCTCCGTCATAGCGTCGCCCGCGATGCCGGCTCGAGGTAGCGGCCGACGAGATCTTCGGAGGCGAGCGCCTCCCGGACCTCGCCCTTCGAGATCTTCACGATGTCGTTGAGGTGCGGCCGCACGATCTCGCGCATCAGACGCTGCTGCCGGATCAACGTCTGCGTCGCATCCATCCGGATCAGGCCGAACTCGTCGACCAACTGCTCGTACTCCTGGCGGATCAAGCCCTGGAACCGGGCGAAGGACTCTTCCGGGTCCGACGACAACCGGAGGTCGAGGCCCGCCTCGTAGTACTTGAGCTCGGCGCGCCCGCCGCGGATCCGCGTGATGGCCTCCGCGAGCGGCACGTCGAAGTAGAACGCGAGCGACGGGTGCACCGCGAAGGAGTACAGCTCGCGGAGCCACTCACGGTTCACGCCGCGCACGGCATCGCGCGCGAACGCGGTGTACACGTACCGGTCCGCCAGAACCACCGCTCCCCCGCGCAAGGCCGGCAGGATCTGCTGATAGGTGCGGCTCGCGAAGTCCGCTGAGTGGATCAGGCTGAACGACATCGGGGTCAGCAGGCGGCGCTTCTTCCCGCGCCGGGTGGTCTGCTTCACGATCGACGCGGAGTTCCACTCGGTCGCGACCACCAGGTAGCCCTCGCTGACCAGCCACTTGTGGAGCAGGTCGAGCTGCGTGCTCTTCCCGGATCCGTCGATGCCCTCGACGATGAACAGCTTGCCGGGAAGGTCGAGCTCACGCATCGTGCGCTCCCGGACGTTCCAACGTGATCACCCTCGAAGCTGACGACCAAGCGAGGGACGGGCGTCGCGTCGGCCGCCCGGGCCTCGAGCGCGGCCGGCGGCCCCGCTCACCCATGGAACCACAGACCGGAGCTTCTGGGGAGTCCGCCGTTCGTAGGTACATGCCCCGCAAGGGGTCCTGCAGGGTCATCGCACGCGCCGGAGCATCGCGGATCCGGCCACCACGAACGCCGCCAGCACCGCCACGCCCATCGGATCGACCACCTTGGCCCCGGCGACGCCCGCGTTGGACTGGAACACGCCGGCGGCGGCCAGGTTGGCCTGGTATGCCGCGCCGAACACGCAGAGGGCGGTCGCCACGACGTAGCCCCACGGCTTCCGGCGCCAGAGCCAGATGCCGCCGACCGCCATGCTGGGGGCCATCAGCGACAGGTCGAGCGCGAACACCAGGTGCATCCCGGCAAGGGTCGCCGCGCCGAGCGTCAGGTGACCCGTGACGGCGTACGTCAGCGAAAAGGTCGTCCACAGCGTCGCGAAGACCGCGGCGACCACGAGCAGCAGGGCGCTCACCGCACGCCGCGGCGTGCGCGGATCGAACCGCGCCGCGATCGCCCTCGCGTCGAGCTCCGTCGCCCACGCGATCAGCGCGAAGATCGACGCCGAGAAGGCGACGACGTGTGCGAGGAACAGGTCGTTGAACGCGGCGCCGAACACGTAGAACGCGAAGTTGTAGACGCCGTAGCCGAGCAGGCTGCCCCAGATCAGGCGCGCACGGACCGAGCCGCGCCGCGCAAGGATCGTCGCCGCGATCAAACCCGGCACGACGAGGATCAACGTCACGAGGTCGCCGCCACGGAGCGCCGCCGTCGCCCACGCGGTGTCGTCGGTGTACAGGCCGTGGACCGCGAGCCCGCCGATCGACGCGATCGTCGCCGCGACGATCACGACAAGCGTGAGCACGGTCGCGGTTCGTGGCGCTGCCTCGACCCGCAGCGGTGTCGGCCGCCTGATCATGGTCGTCGTCATCGTGCGTCGCCTCCGTCGGGCGCGGGCGAGACGGCGTAGTAGCGACGGATCGACGGCAACGCGCAGAGCGCAGCCATCGCCATGCCGACCCCGAACAGGATCGGCTGCAATACCATCCGCTCCGAGAAGATCGTCAGCTCGTAGAGGATCCACGCGACGAGGGTCGCCCCCATCGCGATCGTTCCCACCCACGCCCAGTGGTGGTGCCACGTGGCGTCGATCCGGCTGAGGACACCGGGGGCGGGACGCCACAGGAGGCCCGCGATCAAAGCCACGCTGCCGATCGCGAAGACGACGAGCAGGAAGAGCCCTGGCAGCAAGAAGTCGGAGACGGGCGTCTCCTCCAACCATGACAACCGGGCTCCGATCGACGCGCCGGTGGGGTCGGTCACGAAGGCCACCCCGCCGATGAAGCCGCCGATCGCCAGGAACGCGAGCAACGCCACCACGAGCCATACCGCCGCCGGCCGCCTGATCCGTCGTCGCGTCCGCATCGTCGTCGCCTCCCGTCCCATCTCACCGCCCGCGGGCCCACGAGAGCCGGGCCGTCGGTCCCCCATCCGGCAGGACCACCGTCCGCAGCCGAGGGCTCCGTGCGGGGCCATCCTCGGGGCAGAACCGAGGGAGGTGATCCCGATGAAGGGATGGATCGCGCTGGGCGGCGCGGCCGCGGCCTTCGCGGTTGCGCATCACGCTGGCAGTCGGTGGGGCGCCACGGACGAGGATCTCGTCTCGCCGATGCCCGGTGACCACCTGGTGGCGGACCCGAAGACCCGGACGATGCACGCGATCACGATCGACGCGCCGCCCGAGGCGGTATGGCCGTGGCTCGTCCAGATGGGCTACCACCGAGCGGGTTGGTACACGTACCGATGGGTCGACCGCTACGTCTGGCACATCGAGAACCCGAGCGCGGACACGGTGATCGACGATCTGCAGGCGCTCGCGGTCGGCGACGTCGTCCCGGACGGCGAGCCGGGCACCGCGTTCTACGTGGTCAACGAGATCGACCCGCCGCACAGCTTGGTACTGCGGTCGACGTCGCACGTGCCGGAGCCGCTGCGGGGCCGCATGCGGATCGACTGGACGTGGGCCTTCTCGTTGACACTCGACGGCGACGGCCGGACGCGGCTGCGGGTCGCGGTCCGCGCGACCTACGGACCGTGGTGGGCGCGGCCGCTCATGGAGGGACTGGTGGTCCCGAGCGACTTCGTGATGGCGCGGAGCATGCTGCGGGGCGTCCGCCGCCGCGCCGAGGGCCGTCCGAGCCGCGGAGACCGTAGCGATGCCGCACGCCGGCTCGCGGCGGTGGTCGCCGAAAGGTGAACGTTCGGCGACCGATCGGCCGATCCACGCCCGGATCGGCCAGGAAGGCTACGGCGGCGACGGCTATCGCTAGTCTCTTGCGCATGTCGGACCAGGAATTGACGGCTGCGCAAGTCGACGACCTGGTCGAGAGCAAGTCGTTCGCCGTTCTGCTCCTGGTCGCCGCGGTCGTCGGGCTGGTGGTTTCACTGGGGTCGTGGGCGTTCCTCGAGCTCACCACGCAGATGCAGACCTGGGTGTTCGTCGACGCACCCCGGGGGCTCGGGTTCGCGGCCGGCGAGCCCCGTTGGTGGCCCGTGCCCATCCTGCTGGCAGCAGGACTCGTCGTGGCCTTCGCCATCGAACGCCTTCCCGGGAACGGGGGCCACGTCGCCGCGCACGGGTTGGCACCAGGCGGTCGGCTGGAGCTCCGAACGCTCCCGGGCATCCTGCTCGCCGCCGTGGCGTCGATCGGCCTGGGCCTTGTCCTCGGACCGGAGGCTCCCCTCCTTGCTCTCGGCGGTGGTCTTGCGTTGCTCACGTTGCGGCTGTCGCGGCGCGAACAGCCGGCGCAGGTGCCCGTTCTCATCGCAGCCGTGGGCTCGTTCGCGGCGATGACATCCCTGTTCGGCAACCCCGTGGTCGCCGCGGTGATCATCATCGAGGTGGCGGCGATCGGCGGGGCCCGTCTGCGTCTGGTCCTGCTGCCCGGCCTGATCGGCGCGGGGGTCGGGACGCTGGTGACGATCGGATTGGGTTCGTTCCAAGGACTCAGCACCAGCGCGTACGCGATCTCCGCGCTTGCATTGCCCGCCTTCCCACGGCCGGACGTGATGGACTTCGGATGGGCGATCCTGTTGGCCGCCGTCATCGCCGTCGGGGCGCGGCTCTTGATGCAGGGCGGCCTGTGGACCGAGCACCTCGCGGTGCGGCGACCCTACGTGGTGGCGCCCGTCGTGGGCGTCCTCGTGGCGGTGCTGGCGATCGTCTTCGACCAGGTCACCGGCAAAGGCCAAGGCCAGGTCCTGTTCGATGGCCAGGCGGCGCTGCCCGGGCTGGTATCGAGCGCAAGCACTTGGTCGCTCGGCGCGCTGGCGTTCCTCCTGATCTGCAAGGGCCTCGCCTACGCTCTGTCGCTCGGCAGCTTCCGTGGTGGCCCGACGTTTCCTGCCATATTCCTGGGGGCAGCCGCAGGGCTCATGGCGTCCCACTTGCCTGGGTTCTCGCTCACCCCGGCCGTCGCCGTGGCGATCGGCGCGGCAACGGTCGCGATCCTCAAACTGCCGTGGACCTCGATCTTGCTCTCATACTTCCTCTGCGCAAGCGGTGGTCCAGGGATGATCCCGCTCGTCGCGGTTGGGGTCGGGGCCGCGTACATAGCCACCGTGGCGGCATCGCGCGCCCTCAACTCGCCCTCGGGTCATCAGCAGCCGGCGACGTGACCTGGTCCGAGGTGAGCGATCTGGCGCGATCGCGACATCGCAGCGAGCCGCTCCCCCGCTTCCTGCCGGAGCACGGCGACGAGGTCGCGCTCCTCGCGCGGGTATCGCCGACAGGACACCGCAGCGGCTCCGAGCGCAACGGCCGCCGCGTCCACTGGTTAGAGATCCGTAAGACGTTCGCCGGTCCGCCCTACGGGTATGCGGTTCACCAGGGTACGGTGACAAGCCTGCTGCCCTGAGGAGACCGGCCGGTGAAGCGATCACGAGCACAAGCGCTGTTGATCGCGCTGACCGTGGTGGTGGTGGCGCTCGCGATCGTCGCCTGGCGTCGAACCGATCGTGCGGTTGCTGCCTCGTCGCCGGCTCCCACCGCCGCGCCGGCCACACCCTCCCCGACCATGACGATGCCGATGGCGCCGACGCCCTCGGCGAGCTCCACCTCGGGCAACAAGCTCGTCGGCCCGACCAACATCTACAAAGCGATCACGTCGAAGACGCTCGCACCGCAGGTGCGCAACGACCCCGAGTACGTTTACGTGCCGAACGGCATCCCCGGCACCGTCGAGGTGATCGACCCGTCGACGTACAAGGTGGTCCGCCGGATCTCGTTCGGATACCACACGTATCCCGAGCACGTGACGCCCAGTTACGACCTTCGCTGGCTCTATGCGGACGTCGACGCGTCGAACGCGCTCGCGCAGATCGACCCGCGCACGGGCAAGCTCGTCCGGCTGATCCACGGCATCGAGCGGCCCTACAACCTGTACTTCACGCCCGACGGCAAGCGCGCGATCGACGTCGCCGAGTACGACAACACGCTCGTGTTCATGGACCCGAACACATGGAAGCCGATCAAGTCGGTGAAGATGCCGTGCAACGGCTCCGATCACGCGGACTTCGGGCCCCCGGGGACGAGCTACCTGCTGATCAGCTGCGAGTACGACGGCAACATCATCAAGGTCGACTGGCAGAAGATGAAGGTCCTGCGCGTGCTGAACGTCGGCGGGATGCCGATCGACGTCAAGCTGACGCCGAACGGGAAGCGCTTCCTCGTCGCGAACCAGGGTCTCGGCGGCGTCTCGATCATCGATCCGACGACGATGAAGCAGACCGGCTTCATCCCGACCGCGCAGGGCGCCCATGGGATGGCGCTCAGCCGCGACACGACGCACATGTACGTCACCGACCGCCTCGCCGGGGAGATCTCGCGGATCGATCTCTCGACGCTCAAGGTCGACGCGACGTGGAACGTCGGCGGCTCGCCCGACATGGCGCAGGTCTCGCCCGACGGATCACAACTCTGGGTGACGAACCGATTCGGAACGACGGTGTCGGTGATCTCGACGAAGACCGGCAAGGTGCTCCATCACATCGAGGTCGGTCCGGATCCCCACGGGCTGACGTACTTCCCTGAACCGGGGCGGTTCAGCCTCGGACACAACGGCGTCTACCGATAAGCGTTCGCGCTAGCCGAAGCGGTCGAGGAACACGCCGTGGCGAAGGCCGCGGTCGCTGACGGTGAGTCCCGACACGCCGAGCAGCTCCATCACCGTGCGCACCACGCACGCGCCCGCGAGGATCACCTCCGCGCGCTTGGGTTGCAGGCCGGCGATCGCGCGTCGACCCTCGGCGTCGGTGGAGCGATAGCGCTCGATCTGACACTCGACCTCCTCGGCGGTCAGGGTGGCGCCATGCACACGGCCGGGGTCGTACGGATCGAGCTCGAGCATCACCGCGGTCATGTTCGTGACGGCGCCGCCCATGCCGACGAGGGTGTCGGGGGCCCGGCGCCCGGCGATCCGGTCCAGATCTCGGGCGATCGCGGCGCGGGCGGCCGCAACCACGTCCGCCGACACAGCTCGATCGAGGGCGAAGGTCTCCGTGTACCGAACGGCGCCGACCGGCAGGCTCAAGCGTTCGAGCACACGGTCGCCCTCGCCGAACGTGAACTGCGAGCTCCCACCGCCGGTGTCGAACACTGCGAGCGAGCCCTCGGCCGACGGCAGGCCCGATCGGACCGCGACGTACGCGAGACGACCTTCCTCGTCGCCGGAGATGACCTCGACGTCGACGCCGGACCGCTCCTTGATCATCGCGACGACCTGGTCGCTGTTGGTGGCGGTGCGGAGCCCGGCGGTGCCCATAGCGGCGATCTCCTTCGCGCCGGTGCGATGGGCTTCTTCAACCATCGCGGCGATCGCGTCGGCGGTGCGAGCCGACGACGACGGGGAGATCTCGCCGCCGTCACGGAGACCTTCCCCGAGTCGCGTCACCTCCGCGCGATCAACGATCGGCCGCCAGTTGCCGTCGATGCGCTCCGCGACACGGAACTTGACGGAGTTCGTGCCGACGTCGATAACCGCGTAGCGCGGAGACGCACTGTCGAGGATCTCCGCCAACGCTCGCGGGTAGCTGACGTTGGGAGCGCCGGTCAGGCGGAGGTCGGCAACCGCTGCGGCCACCGCCTCGGCGTCCTCCGATTCGATCGCGAACGTTCGGATCCCCGTCGCTGCCGCGGTGACGTCGGCGATCTCGGACATGCAGCCCGCGACGGTTCCGCGCAACCGGCGTTTGGTGATTTCCAGCTCGCGCACCGACCCGTCGAGCAACGTGCGGATGTCGTCCAACGACGACGATCCCTCAGGCGCCGAAATCCCAACACCGAGAGCGTCGAACACCACTCGGAGCTCGTCCGTGCCGAGCGGGAAGCTTGCCTTCAGCACCGGCTCCCATCGTTCCAAACCGTCGGCGTTCACCTCACGAAGGACCTTCACGTCCACCAAGTCGTCGCGGACCTTGACGTTGCCGCCGCCCGGACCGAGGAAGTACCGCTCCTGTGCGACGTGCGCGTCGCCCTGGAAGACGCCGCGGAGCGATGCCTCGATCGCGTCCACGTGGGCGCCGAACGTTCGCCATTCCCAGCGGGGCACGACCCCGCCGTTCACGAACACGCTCCGTTCATCCGCACCGACGATACGAGGTGGCCGCCGCCGCTACGGGCCGCGACGCGACTCCGGCCGATGTGCGCTAGCCGCTCACTGTACGCAGAACTCGTTGCCCTCCGGGTCCTGCATCACGACCCAGAACTCGCCGCGCTCCTCCATCTCCTGCACGGTCGAGGCGCCCTCGTCGGTCAGCCGAGCCACCTCTGTCCTGATCGCGGCGACGCGTTCGTCATGATCGGAGATCCCGGTCGCGGCGTTGATGTCGAGATGGACACGGTTCTTGACCACCTTGTCCTCAGGCACTTGCTGAAAGAAGAGCCGCGGTCCGACGCCGTCGGGGTCGATCACCGCGCTCCGCGAGTTCCACTGGTCCTCGGGCACGTCCCACGCGCGCAGGGCGTCCTCCCACGAGTCGAAGGCGTCCGGGGGCGGCTGCTCCTGGTACCCGAGCGCGACCGCCCAGAACCGTGCCAGGCGCGCGGGGTCCGCGCAGTCGATCACGATCTGCACACGTGTCGCCATGCGCCAATCGTCCCAGGGATCCGCGACGCAGCGTGCGGTCGCCGATCTGCGCGGATCGATCCGAACTCTCGCCGGCCGAGCTCAGTCCGGGTTGAACAGCTTCCAGTGCCCCTCCGAAACGACGGCAACCGTGTCGTCGACGACCACGATGGCCGTCTCATCGTCGATCGCGTAGCAGGGTCGCGGCATCGCCTTCGCCCACCGTTCTGCGTCGGCCATGGTGTTCTCCGGAAGATCGGAGTGATCCAGATGGGGGAACATCGAGAACCCGACAAGTCCCAACGTTGCGTCGCCGCCCATCGGCGGCCGCCACACGACGAAGTCCTCACCGACGCTCGGCGCCATCACCATGCTGCCGGCGCTCACGCCCATGTAGACCGTGTCGTCCAGTGACGGTAGGCGCTCCGCGAGTCCGGACTCCTTCATCCAGTACGACAGATACAACGGATCGCCGCCGCTCACGAGGAGCGCGTCGACCTCTAGGACCCACGGAATCCACACGCTTTCGTCGATGCTCCGGAGCGCGGTGAGCTCGAGCACACTCAACGACTTCCAACCCAGCTCGGTCATCGGCGTCGACGCCGATCCGCTGATGACGCGGTACGCCATCGCTGCGCCGTTGGTCATGGGATACACCGCGGTCGGGACACAGAGCGCGGTGGACTCCGGGATCGGTTTGCCGAGCATGTCCACGAGTGCATCTTCGATGCTCGCGTTCTTGACGCCGGCGGACGTCAGAAGAAGGTTCATGGTCATCCTTCGAGTCGGTCGTCGCCGACGACCGTACCGCGTCCGTGGCTCATGAACACGCGGCGGCGTAGCCAAGCCTTCACGTGTAGGTTCCGGGCGTGAACGAAGACGGCTACTTCGGCGAAGACGTCGCCGCGCGATACGACGAGACCGAGTCGACGCAGTTCTCCCGCGGCGAGATCGACGCTGCCGTCGAGCTGCTCGCCGAGCTCTCCGACGGCGGCCGTGCGCTCGAGTTCGCGATCGGCACCGGCAGGATCGCGCTGCCCCTCGCGAAGCGCGGCGTCGACGTTGCAGGGATCGAGCTCTCAGAGGCGATGGTCGCTCGCTTGCGCGACAAGCCGGGCGGATCAGACATCCCCGTCGCGATCGGCGACATGACGTCCACGACGATCGAAGGTCCGTTCTCGCTCATCTATCTCGTCTACAACTCGATCGAGAACCTCACGACGCAGGACGCGCAGGTCGCCTGCTTCCGGAACGCCGCCGCACACCTGTCGCCCGGCGGCCGCTTCCTGATCGAGGTCGGCGTGCCGGGTCTGCAGCGGCTTCCCCTCGGGACGACGCATCAGGTGTTCCACGCGAGCGACGACTACTGGGGCGTCGACGAGTACGACGTCGTCAACCAGGGGCTGATCTCGCATCACATCGAGAACGACAACGGCGAGTACCGGCGCGTGTCGATGCCGTTCCGCTACGCCTGGCCGGCCGAGTTCGACCTGATGGCACAGCTCGCCGGGATGACGCTCCGCAACCGGTGGGCCGGCTGGCGGCGAGAGCCGTTCACCGGCGAGAGCCGTCAGCACATCTCGATCTGGCAGAAGCCGGCCTAGACGTTTCCGCACCGTCCTCGTAGGGCATAACCGCTTCTCCGAGATCGAGGGGGGATCCGCCGTGCCTGCGACACGGAGCGAGGACGAACAGAAGCGCCTGGACCGCGAGCTGATCGAGCTGCTGAATGAGTTGCGGGTCGCCCTGCCCGGCGTGCAGGTGTTGTTCGCGTTCATGCTCGTCGTGCCGTTCAGCCAGGGCTTCTCGAGCCTGTCGACCGTCGAACGGTGGATCTACTTCGCGGCCTTCATCACGGCCGCGCTCGCAGCCGCCCTTCTGATCGCGCCGTCGTCGTATCACCGGATCCGGTTCCGGCAGGGCGACAAGGAGAAGATGGTCACGCTCGGCAACCACTTCTTGCTGTGGGGGCTCGGCTTCGTCGCCGTCTCGATGTCGCTGTCGGTCGGCCTGATCAGTGAGTTCGTCTTCGGCACGATCATGGCGCTCATCGGCGGCCTGGGGGTCGGCGCCGCGCTCGCGTGGTTCTGGTTCGGCCTGCCGCTCAGCCGCCGCACTCAGGACTGAGCCGACTCCAGAGGTCCCGGTCGGAAAGGGCCCTTCGTCGGCTGCGTCCAACGTCGTCCCAACCAGACTGGATGCAGAAGGCGTCGACGCGTGGAGGTGACCAAGATGGCGAGCACGAACGTCGCTCCGCCGCTCGAGGATCACGTCGGATTCTGGGCGGCGATGGATGCGCTGGGACGATGCGTCGGGCGCACCGCCGACCTGATCTTCCGTGAGCGGCTGCACGAACCGGCAGATAACGTCGGCCGAGAGGTCCGATGGGCCGACGGCACGACGTCGACCGTCTATCGCGAGACGACAACCGATCACGTCCCAAACGAACCGTGCACATTGATCGTCCGTTTCCGACTGCGGACGGTCCGCCGCCCCGTCTGGCACACGCTGTTCCGCTGGGCGAGCGAACTCAACACGGTGCTCTTCGCAGGGTTCCCCGGGTTCGTCTCGAAGCTCTGGTTCGCAGGCGACGAGTACGGCACGTACCGCGGCGTCTACGACTGGGACGGCGTCGCGGCGGCGCATGCGTACGTGCGCGCGCTGTGGTGGGCGCTCATGGTCGTGAGCGTCCGGTCCTCGATCGAGTACGTCGTCGTCCCCGGCGTTCGGCGCGACAACTTCCTGGGTGACGCGTCGATCGGCGCGGCAAACGCGCCCTGGTGCCGACCCGGGTGAGGTCACCCTGGAGCCGACGGCGTGAGGATGGTCGGCCGACGGGTTGAAGTAGGGATCCGCCGCCACCGCCCGGAGCGCCGCCAACGTCGGAGGCGAGTCCACACGCCGCGCGCATCCGCGGTCGGCTTCGAGTTCACCCTAGAGACGCGCGATACCCATCCCGGGTGGCGCGTTCTCCCGAGACCGCATACGGTCGCCCCGTGGCGGACGACAGCGGGCAGCGGGAGCTCATCCTGATCCTGGCGCGGGACCTCACGTCACGCCTGGCCACGGCCGCCTTCGTGGTCGACGCCGACGGCTCGCTCGCCTACTTCAACGAGGCGGCCGAGCCCGTGCTCGGGGCGAGCTACGCCGAGACCGGCGAGCTGCCCGCGGGCGGCTGGGCGACCGAGTGGGACCCCCGCAACCTCGACGGGACACCCGTCGCCCTCAACGAGCTGCCGCTGGGGATCGCGTTCGCTGAAGGACGGCCGGCGCACATGCCGTTGTGCATCCGCGGTGGCGACGGCATCGAGCGCAACATCGAGGTGACGGCGTTCCCGCTGTGTGCGCGCGCAGACGAGATCCTCGGCGCGATCGCGATCTTCTGGGAACGACCGGCGGAGTCCTAACGGCGATGCGCGCGACGATCTGGGGGTGCCGCGGCACCCTCGCCTCCCCCGGTCCGGAAACCGTCCGGTACGGCGGCCAGACGTCGTGCATCGTCGTCGAGACCGACGATGACTCGCTGCTCATCCTCGACGCGGGCACCGGCATCCGGCCGTTCGGGATGTCGCTCGACGGGCGCCGTCCCAAGCGCGTCGACCTCTTGATCACCCACCTGCATACGGATCACATCGAGGGACTTCGCTTCTTCGGTCCGTTCTGGGACCCCGGTGTCGAGTTCCGCGTGTGGGGACCGCCCGCGCCGACGAAAGGGCTCGAGCAGCGGCTCGCCCCGTTCTTCTCCCCGCCGTACTTCCCCGTGCACATGCGGAACGTGCCGTCGCGGCCGGAGTTCCTCGAGGTGCCCGATCACCCGTGGACGATCGGACCGGTCACGGTGTCGGCCGCGCTCGTGAAACACCCCGGACCCGCGGTCGGGTACCGGCTCGAAGACGGTGGCGGCTCGCTCGCGTATCTGCCCGATCACGAGCCCGGCCTCGGCACCGACCTGGCGACGATGGACGGCAAGTGGATCTCCGGCCTCGGCGTCGCCCACGACGTCGATCTGTTGATCCACGACGGGCAGTACACGGTTCCCGAATACGCGGCGCGCGTGGGGTGGGGCCACTCGAGCACCCCCGACGCGGTGACGTTCGCCGAGCGGGCGCACGCCGACAAGCTCGTGCTGTTCCATCACGACCCGTTGCACAGCGACGACGACCTCGAGGCGATCCTCGCGGAGGCCGAGCGGCTCTCGACCTCGATCACCGTCGAGCTCGGCCACGAAGGGCGGATCTTCGAGCTGTAGTCAGGTCGTTGCGGGTGAACGCAGGAACCCCACGTCGGTCGCGAGCCGGTCGAAACCCACCCGCTAGTAGAGTTGCTTCGGCCAATCGTCGTCGTCGGCGACGATGAAGATGCGGATCGCGCCCGCGGCCCGTGCGGCGTCGCACGCTGCGAGGACCACCGAGCGCGCGACCCCGCGGTTCCGATATCGAACGAGCGTGCCGACGTTCTCCACCTGGGCGTCGTCGCCGTCGAGGTAGAGCTCGCAGAGGCCGGCCTGCTCGCCGTCTATGCGTGCCACGAAGAACTGCGCGCCGATCGCTGACTCGTACATCGCTCGACGGTCGGTGAACGGGACGGCGACGGTCTCCGGAAGATGCTCGTCTTCGCGGTACGTCTGAAGGATGACCTCGCGAGCCTCGGCGAACGGCACGACGTCGACGTCGATCGTCGGTGGCCTGTCGGGCTCCCGGCGCAGCAGTTGCACGACCTCCGGGGCTCGTGCGAACCCCGCGGCGCCGAAGCCCGGCGCGAGCCGCTCGGCGGCGGCTTCGTCTCGGACGATCACGAGCCGGTGCTCGTACCGAGCGTCGTCGAGGATGTCGTCGGCTGCGGCAATCAGCTCCTCGGCGGAGACGCCGGTCAGATCCGCCTCTGTCCGCAAGAAGTTGGAGTAGTAACGCTGCGGGAGTTCATCGTCGAGGTAGGCGCTCCCCCACGTGAACGGAACCACGCGGGTGCTGAGCCGCCTGAGCAGGCGGCCTTCGAACGCGGTGAACGCTTCGAGCGGATCCACGGTCGCCAGTCTGCCTCACCGGGGCCGCCCCTTGTCCGAACCCGTGACCCTTCGTAGGGTCGAACGATCGGTTCGCCCCCGAACCCGAACCGAAAGGGAGGCCCCATGTTCGTGCCCCGTTCACGCGCAGGCCGAAGCCTGGTCGCGCTCGTCCTCGCCGCCGCGGTCGTCTTCGTGATGGCGGGAGCGGCCGCCGCGCAGGCGACCGTCCATGTCGTCGTCGCGTTCGATGAATCGAAGGGCCAGAACCCGGAAGGACTCACGATCGCCCACGACGGCACACTGTTCGTCAGCGTGTCGCCGCTCGGGGACGTCTGGCGCATCGCGCCCGGCTCGACCGAGCCACAGCCGTTCGCACACGTCGACGGCATCGTCCCCGGCCGCGACTTCGGACTGCTCGGCCTCGCGGTGGACACCTTCGGCAACGTCTACGGCGCGGTGCAGTCCGCCAACCCGGACGCGAACGGCGTGTGGCGGTTCGACCGTCGGACGGGCGACGCAACCCGGCTCCCCGGCACGTCCGGCATGGGGATCGCGAACGGGCTCGCGTTCGACAAGCAGATGAACCTGTACGTCACCGATTCAGCCCGCGGCGTGATCTGGCGCATCCCGTGGGGAGGGACGGCCTCGATCTGGTTGGCGGACCCGGCGTTGACCGGCAACGGCAGCCTGAACCTCGGCGTGCCGCTCGGGGTGAATGGGATCGCGATCCAACGCCACGTGGTCACGGTGACCAACACCGAGCGGCGCACCGTGCTGCAGATGCCGCTGAAGGGCGGCCAGCCGGGCACGGTCTCGCTGCTGACGACGCTGCCCGCGGGTGACAACCCGGACGGCGTGACGATGGACGTCTTCGGTGACGCGTTCGTGGCGATGAACCTCGCGAACGCGATCGGCGAGGTGACGCCGTCCGGATCGATGCATGTCGTCGCGAGCGGCGGGCCGCTCGACTTCCCGTCGAGCGTCGTGTTCGGCACTGCTCACGGCTACCACAAGTCGATCTTCGGCGTGAACTTCTCGATCAGCGAGAACTTCGGGCTTCCGTCCGGACCCGGCCCCAGCGTGTACGTGTTCGACGCCGGCGTCCCCGGGTGGCCGACGCCGTAGTGAGGAGCGGCCGTGTCGGTCGCATCATCCGAACGAGCCGGTCTGCACCTCGCCAGCTGGCTGGTACGTCCCGATCACGACGCCCGTTGTCGAGACTCTGCTGTCGGTGAGGCGCAGCGCGGCCGGGACGGTGCCCTCCGCGAACAGGCGCTTGCCGGTTCCCAGGACGACAGGGAAGACCGACAGCCGGTACTCGTCGATCAGTCCGTTCGCCATCAGCGTCTGGATGAGGTTCCCGCTCCCGTGGATCTGCAGCTCGGGGCCGTCCTCCTGCTTCAGCTGCGCGACGCTCTCGGCGACGTCGCCCTCGATCCGCACGGAGCGGTCCCAGGTGAGCGACGGCGTTCCGCGTGACGCGACGTACTTCGTCGCGTCGTTCAGTGGTTTGCCGCCGGCTTCCTCCGCGGCGGTCGGCCAATAGGCCGCGAAGATGTCGTACGTGCGCCGGCCGAGCACGAGGTCGAACGGCACGCCCATGATCTCCGCCATGGTCTGGTCCAGCACGTCGTCCCAGTACGGGAAGGCCCAGCCGCCGAATGGGAACGCGCCGCTTTCGTCTTCCTCCGGGCCGCCGGGCGCCTGCACCACGCCGTCCAGGGTCACGAAGCTGGTCACCAGCAGCTTGCGCATGTCGCTGTGCTCCTCTCGCCGTTCGCGCGTCAGGCTACGTCTTCCACGTGATGGCTATCGGCCCGGGCAGGCCCGGCACCGGCAGCGACTCGGTTTCCTCCACGACCGCCTCGCGTTCCGCAGCAGCGAGCCGGCGCCAAGTCTGGATCGACACCTTCTCGTTCGCCCGACGCCACGTTCCGACGATCTCGCCGTCGACCAACAGCGCCCCCGGCCAGACGCGGGTCGTCCACAGCTCCGCGCGCCGCTTCGCGTCCGGGACGAGCAGCGTCCGGTCATCGCCGTGCAACAGGTAGTACGCGTCGCCGCTCGGGAGCAGCCGCGCCGGCGCGTCGGGGCCCGGCGCGGCGCGGACATCGGCCTCGTCGGCGCTCAGGATCCAGCACGTGCCGATCGGGGCGCGGACCGCGGTCAGTGATCCGGCCAGCGCGTCGAACGCTGCAGCGCCGCCGGCCGGCGTGATGCCCGCCCACCGCGCGAACGACGCCGGCGTCGCGGGGCCGAACACGTGGAGGTACCTTCGCGCCAGTTCGAGCCGCGCCGCCTCGGGCGTGATGTCGGGCGGCGGCACGCACCACAACACCGGCTGACGCGCGCCTTCCCACCGGATCACGAGCCGCCCGGTGGTGGCGCCGTACCTCAGCGAGTTCGCGTTCACGCCGAGCGCCTCGCCGACGTGTCCGTAGCCCAGCTTGTTGTCGACACCGAGCACGGACTCCACGCGGTCGGCCGCATCCTGCGCCCGCTTGCGGCCCTTCGCGTCGTCGGGCAGCCGCCCCAACGAGAAGAACGCCAGGTCCTTCGCGGCGACCACGTACGTGCTGTACCGCGGACCCCACAGCTGCACGAGCGAGGGATCCTCCCACGTCGTCGCCGTCGTGCCTGCGACGCGCGCATGGATCGAGAGCGACGCCGCTCGCGGCATGCTGTCCTGCAGCCCAGCCCATGCGGCGAGCCGCAACGACCGCCGTCCTTTGGGCAACCGCGCGTCCAGCGCCCCAACCCGCCGTCGGAACGCAAGGATCTGCGCGCGGCTGAGAGCGAGCACGGCCGGCATCGGCGCACGCTAACACCCGCCGCCCATTGGTCCGGCGGATGACGGGACCAAGGGCCCCTTCTCTCACTGTCCCCGCGGGCTCCACTAGTGGTTAGTGGTGCAACTTGGAAGGAGGCCCACCATGGTCACCGACGAACGCAACGACGAGGAGCTGCTGCGCCAGCGGGCCGTGCGACAGGTGAAGAAGCGCCGGGACTTCTATGGGCATCTTCTGGTCTTCGTGCTCGTCAACGCGGTCACCATCACGATCTGGGCGACGGTGGCCGACGGCGGATTCTTCTGGCCCATCTTCCTGATCTTGGGTTGGGGCATCGGCCTCGTGATGAACGCGTGGGACGTGTTCTATCGGAGCTACGAGGACGAGCGGCAGATCCAGCGCGAGATCGACCGGCTGCGGCGCCACGCGGCGTGACCAGAGAGGAGCGCGAGATGGCAGACGACACGTTCTCCTTGATCCTGTTCTCCGGCACGGACGACAAGCTGCACGCGGCGGCGGTGCTCGCCGTCGGCGCTGCGGCGATGGGCAGACCGGTCAACGTCTTCCTGCAGTACTGGGCGCTCGACGCGTTCCGCGACGACCGGGTCCGCAAGGATCACGGCGTCGCGCCCGAGGCGGGCGAGGATGGCGCCCGCGCCGTCATCGAGCAGCAGAACACGACCCACTGGATCGAGCTCTTCGAGCAGGCCAAGGACATCGGCGAGGTCACGATCAACGCCTGCGCCGAGTCGATGGAGCTGCTGAGCATCACGGCCGACGACCTCCATCCGGTGGTCGACGGCGTCTGGGGCGTCGCGCGGTTCTTCATGGAAGCGGGCGACGGGGCAACGTTCATCTGAAGGAGGCGTTCGAGATGGCAACCGCAGAGATCACACGCTCAATCGACGCACGCGGCATGGCGTGCCCAGGGCCGCTGATGGCATTGATCGGCGCGATCAGGACCGCGCACGTGGGCGACGTGTTCGAAGTGCTCTCGAGCGACGAGGGGTCCAAGACGGACATCCCCGCGTGGGTCGAGAAGGCACAGCACGAGCTGGTCGAGGTCGTCCCGGAAGACGGGTACGCGCGGTTCGTCATCCGCAAGGCGAGGTGACGGACGATGCCTGCACAGGTCGTCGTGCTGGGAGGCGGCGTTGGCGGCACGCTCGTCGCCAACCTGTTGGACAAGTCGCTCGGCCGCGACGTCCATGTGACGGTCGTGGACTCCACCGGGATGCACCACTATCAGCCGGGCTACCTGTACGTCGCGCTCGGCGAGGCGAAGGGCCACTGGCTCACGCGTGAAGAACGAACGCTCCTTCGCAATCATGTGGACCTCGCCATCGAAGAGGCGGTCCGGATCCATCCGGACGCCGGAACCGTGCAGCTGCGGCGCGGCGGGAGTCTCCCGTGGGATTACCTCGTGATCGCGACCGGCGCACGGTTGGTGCCCGACCTGATCCCAGGTCTCGCCGAAGGGTCGTTCGAGTTCTATTCGCTGCCGGGCGCGGAGCGTCTCGCCCAAGCGCTACGCGGGTTCGACGGCGGCAGCATCAAGATCGGCATCGCGGGCATCCCGTACAAATGCCCGCCGGCGCCGGTCGAATTCACGATGATGGTTGACGGCTACCTCCGCAGGCGTGGCTTGCGCGATCGAAGCGAGGTCGAGCTGCTGTCACCGCTCAACCGCGCCTTCACGATCGAGAGCGCGTCGAAGTTGATCCAACCGATCATGGACCAGCGGGGCATCGGTCTGACGACGTTCTTCAACGTCGAGTCGGTCGACCCGTCGGCGCACATCGTCGAGTCGCTCGAGGGCGAGAAGCAGGAGTACGACCTCCTGGTTCTCGTGCCCCCGCACGAGGGCGCCGAGGTCATCAAGGCATCGGACATGGGCGACGTGTCGGGATGGCTGCCGACCGACCGCACGACCTTGCAGGTCGCAGGGTGCGAGCGGGTCTTCGCCCTCGGTGACGCGACCGATCTCCCGATCTCGAAGTCCGGATCGACGGCGCACTTCGAGGCGCCGGTCATCGCGAGCCGGATCGCCTCGCTCGTCAACGGCACCGCGCCGAAGACGAACTACGGCGGCCGCGTGATGTGCTTCCTCGAGACCGGCGACGGCAAGGCGACCTCGCTGCGGTTCGACTACGAGCACCCCCCCATCCCGCCACAGCCCAACCGCGCCTGGCACGTCGCGAAGTGGCTGTTCAACCGCCTGTACTGGGAGACCGTCCCCCATGGTCGGCTCCCCGAACGGGCGCCGTTCACCACGCCGAAGGAGGTCGCGTCATGAGCGCAACCATCGCACGCACGCTGGACCTGAAAGGGCTCTCCTGCCCGCTGCCGATCGCGAAGACCGCGCAGGCGATCCGTGATCTCGCGGTGGGAGACCTGATCGAGGTGTACGCCACCGACCCCGGTTCGGTGCCCGACTTCGCCGCCTGGTGCACCACGACGAGCCACGAGCTCGTCGAGCAGACGGAGGCCGACGGCGTCTATCGATTCGTGATCCGAAAGATGAGGTGAGTTCGATGGCGACGATCGAAGCCACGATGCCGGCGCCCGCGCCGGCAGTGATCGAGCATCCGCATCACACGAAGCTGGTGATCATGGCGTGGAGCGGTGACCTGGACAAGATCTGGCCGACGTTCATCCTCGGGACCACGGGCGCCGCGATGGGCATGGAGACGACGATCTTCTTCACGTTTTGGGGACTGTTCCCGCTCGTGCGCAACGACGTGCACATCACCGGCGAGAACTGGATGCAGAAGATGATGTCGATGATGAACCGCGGCGGCACCGAGCACCTCGGCCTGTCGAAGATGAATTTCGCCGGGATGGGGCCCGCGATGATGAAGAAGCTCGCCGAAGAGCACAAGGTCGCGTCGCCCAACGAGCTGCTCGAGGTGGCCCGTGACCTCGGCGTCCACCTCGTGCCGTGCCAGATGACGATGGACCTGCTCGGACTCACGAAGGACGACCTGATCGACGGGCTCGAGGAGCCCGCAGGCGCGACCACCGCGCTGCTCGAGGCGCAGGACGCCGTGACGCTGTTCATCTAAGGAGCGAGTCGTGGTCGGAGACGCGGGCGTCAGCCGACGAGATCGGCGAGCGTTGCCTCGCGCAGTCGCTGGTGGAAGGCCACGCCGGCCGAGGTCCAGGAGTTGTGGACGACGCATCGGTCGTCGGGGCGGCAAGCCCCGCCGCGGAGCATGCATCGGGTGTTGATCAACGGACCCTCGGCCGACTCCAGACCTCGAGCAGCGAGACCCCCAGGCCTTGCGCTCGCCGCGAGACCGATGGTTGAATCGGGACATGCGCGGCTCCCCCCGAGACCGGCAGGGTCGATCCCATCGGCGTCCGCTCGCGGTTCTGCTGTGCATCGCGGCGCTCAGCCTCCTCGCGCTGCCGCTGACCGCGTCCGCAGGACCCCGCGCGACCGCCGCGACCAGCACGTTGCCCAAGCCCGTGCCGTGCAACCAGTCGGTCGGCAACTGCTGGAAGCCGAGCGTCAAGGCCCGCTGGCAGTACCAGCTGCAGGGATCACCGAACCCGAAGGGCGGGTGTCTGTACAAGAAGACCGGGTTCGTCAACATCGGCGTGACTGGGACGTCGTTCGCGACCGGACGCACGGTCGCACCGACCGTGTTCGACATCGACATCCTGCAGGACGGCAAGTGCTACTCGCCGCAGGACTACTCGGTCCTCAACTACGCGGCGGTCCAGGCGATCCACGTCCGCGGCGCCAGGGTGATCGGCTACATCGACGCCGGCACCGCCGAGACGTGGCGCCCCGACTTCCCTGAGATGCAGGCGTTCGACCAGAGCTGCGACGGATGTCTGTTCGGCAACCCGCTCAGCAACTATCCCGACGAGTACTGGCTGAACATCACGACCGACGCCACAGGGATCAACCCCAACACCGGCCAGCGCGAGACCGCGCGCGCGTTCGTGCTCGACGAGATGCTCACCCGGCTGAAGGAAGCGCGCCTGATCGGCGTCGACGCGATCGAGTTCGACGACGTCGACGGCTGGCAGAGCAACAGCGGCCTGTCGATCACCGCGGCCGACCAGCTGCGGTACAACATCAAGCTCGCGAACATGGCGCACCAGATGGGCTTCGCCGTCGGACTGAAGAACGACCTGAGTCAAGCCGACACGCTGCAGCCGTACTTCGACTTCGCGATCAACGAGCAGTGCTTCCAGTACAACGAGTGCGGCCCGCTCGTGCCGTGGTCGACGCAGTACGGCAAGGCCGTGTTCAACGTCGAGTACGGCGAGAGCCGGGCGTCGTTCTGTCCGAAGGCGAACTCCGCCGCGTACGACTTCAACTCCATCGGCAAGACCGACGACCTGTTCGACCTGCCGTACCAGCCGTGCCGCTGAGCGGCGTCACTCCCACAGGTCGACCTGCGACAGCCCCGCGGCGCTGAGCGTCTCGTTCAGTTCGGCGCAGTGATAGACGTCGTGGCTGAACACGCGCTGGATCACCCAGCCGCGCGTGTGCGTCCGGTCGTCTCCCCATTCCGGATGACTGATCGCCTCGTCGAGCATGTCGACGGTCCAGCTATCCAAGCAGCTGTCGACGATCCGGAACGTGTCGTCGATCGCCTCGACGAGGTCGCCGGAGCTGAGCACATGCTCGAGGTCGTCGTCGCCCGGACAGTCGAAGGCGGCGTTCGTGAACCGCGTCGTGTCGGCGCCGGGCTCGCGCGCGAAGTCGCACAGCCAGAACACCCGTTGGCACACCGTGTGCCCGATCGTCGCCCACGCCGGCCACCGGTCGGGCGACGGCTTGATCGCGAGCTGCTCCGGCCGCATCCGCTCGACGGTCTCGCGCAGGCGCTGGTTGTAGTGCGGCCATGTGCCGAACGCCGGCCGGATCGAGGCGGGGGTCATCGCTTCGCCGGCAGCGACCGCGCGTAGGTCACGCCGCGCTTGACCCACGTCGACAGCGCGCGCTTCGTCGCGACGTCGTCGGCGTCCACGCGGAGCCAGCCGTCCATCGCCTTGCCCCGCATCACCATCGGTTCGGCGGGCGTGGTCGACACGAGCTTGGGCGACTGCTCCGGGTCGACGCGGACGAGGATGCCGCCCTGGCCGCTCGCCGCGACGGCCATGTTGCCGCCGACCAGGAACGCGAGTCCGCCGAACATCTTCTTCTCGGTGAGGCCCTTCTCCCCCGCGACGAGCTCACGGATCCGGTCGGCAAGGTCTTCGTCGTACGCCATGACCGAACAGTACCCAGCCTCGCCGACGCACGAGCATCCGCCGACGCAGAGAAGCGCCGCAAGGCGTATCGTCGACCCCGATGTCAGGAGGCGAACAGTGATGAGCAGCGCCGGACGCACAGCCACGGAGACCCGGCCGCATCCGACCACCGAGGAACGTGCGGCGCGCGGGAAGCAGGCCCGCGCGTCGGTCCCTCGGCGCAGTCACGCCGAATGGTCGCCCGCGCCCGACCGACGCGACCCTGTGGACATCCTCCAGGATCAGGCGACGAGCCGCGTCCCGGAGCTGGTGCCGATCCGGTACGGCCGGATGCTGGTGTCGCCGTTCACGTTCTACCGGGGCGCCGCGGCGATCATGGCCGCCGACCTTGCCCCGTATCCGCGATCGGGCATCACGGCGCAGGTCTGCGGCGACGCGCACCTGTCCAACTTCGGGCTGTTCGGCACGCCGGAGCGCGACCTGGCGTTCGACATCAACGATTTCGACGAGACGCTGCCCGGCCCGTGGGAGTGGGACGTGAAGCGGCTCGTGGTGAGCCTCGCGATCGCCGGCCGCAACAACGGCTTCAGCAGGGCCGACCGCGGGGGAGTCGCGCTCGCCGCGACGAACCAGTACCGCATGGCGATGTGGGAGTTCGCGGAGTTGGGGAACCTGGACGTCTGGTACTCGAAGATGGCAGCACAGGAAGGGCTCCCCCAGCTCCGGGCAGTCCTCGACAACAAGGCGATGAAGTCGGCGGAGAAGACCGTCGAGAAGGCGAAGACGCGGGACAGCCTGCAAGCGTTCGAGAAGCTGACGATCGAGGTCGACGGCCAGCGCCGGATCATCAGCGACCCGCCGTTGATCGTCCCGATCGAGGAGCTCCTCCCCGACGTCGATGCGGCTCGCTTGTCAGAGATGTTCCACGAGTTGCTGCGTACCTACCGGCGGACGCTGCTCGGCGACCGGCGGCATCTGCTCGAGGAGTTCCGTTTCGTGCACATCGCTCGCAAGGTCGTGGGCGTCGGGAGTGTGGGCACGCGCGCCTGGATCATCCTGATGCTCGGCCGTGACGGCAACGACCCGCTCTTCCTGCAGGCCAAGGAGGCGCAGGCATCGGTGCTCGAGCCCTACGTCGGCAAGAGCAAGTACGCGAACGCCGGCCAGCGCGTGGTCGAGGGACAGCGCTTGATGCAGGCCGCGAGCGATATCTTCCTCGGCTGGGAACGCGCAGAAGGGCTCGACGGTGTCAAACGAGACTTCTACCTCCGCCAGCTCCGCGACTGGAAGGGGTCCTGGCCGCCGGAGGGGATGACCCCGGAGGCGATGACGTTCTACGGGCGGATGTGCGCCCAGGCGCTCGCGCGGGCACATGCGCGCTCCGGCGACCGCATCGCGATCGCGTCCTACCTCGGCAAGGGCGACCAGTTCGACCGGGCGATCGCAACGTTCGCGGAGCGCTACGCGGACCAGAACGAACGGGACTTCGAGGCATTGCAAGCAGCCGCGAAGGAGGGGCGCATCCCGGTCGAATCCGGCATCTGACCGGCGTTCACTCGAACAAGGCGCGGTTGTCTCGCGACCAGCGGACGCGATCGGCGAGCTGGTTCAGCACCCCGCCGCGAACCCACGTGCGCTGCGGTTCGAATCCCCGCGCGGCGAGCGTTCGTACCTGATACATGCCGAGTTCCTGCCGACGGATCACGGCGTCGACAAGCCCCTCAGTCCGCGACAAGCCGTACGCATCCGCGAAGATCTCGATGCGGCGTCGACGGTTCGGCGGGTCGGGATACGCGTGCCACCTCACGCACTCCTCGTCGTCGCAGAACGGCGCCGCGTACTCGAGCGCACCGGTGACGTCCATCAGCGGATCGGCCGGACCCGCGAAGTCGAAGTCCAAGAGGCCGACCGGTTCGTCGCCCCGCCACACGACGTTCCACGGGCCGAAGTCGCCATGGCAGATCACCTCGTTCGGTCCGGCGGCGCCGCTCCGGAACGCCCAGGGAGCGTTCGGAAACGGCGGCTCGAACCCGGCGGTCGCGTCGTGGTATCGCCGGAGGAACCGAGCGAACGTTCGAAGACCGTCCTCCGGCACGATCTTCTCCCAGCCGGCGGGGCCCGATTCTCCGGGGATGAAGCCGAGCGTCTCCACGCCGTCCGCGATACCGATCGGCCGGGGAACCGCGTCGAACCCGTGGGCGGTCAGATACCGAAGGAGCGCGTGCACGGTGGGCGCCCACGGATAGGCATGCCGGCGGACATGGTCTCCGTCGAACGTGACGCGTTGCGGGTCGGACGCGGGAGAGAATGAGGCGACCATGCGAGTTGCAACGTACCTCTGTTCGATCGTCGTTCTCCTGACCGCCTGCACAACGACGACCTCGAGCCCTACCTCGGCGGTCTCATCCGTTTCACCGCCTCCGACCTCCATCTCCCCCACACTCAGCTCACCTTCGCCGACGCAGGTCCCCGGACCGCTCGTCGTTTCGGTACCCGAGCCGTCCAACCTCGTCGCCGGCTTCGGATCGTTGTGGGCACGCAGCGGTAGCTCGCTGTGGCAGATCTCGCAAGACGGCACGGTCGTCGACAAGATCGGCAACGTCTTCTCGCCAAAGCCGGCGGCGGTCGGCGCGCAGAACCTGGCGATCGGGCTCGGCTCCATCTGGACCGTGCAACCACGGAGCGTCCTTCGGATCGATCCATCGACCGATCGCGTGACGGCGCGTATCGATACACCGCGAGGATGTGACCAGGTCGCAGCCGGCCCGAGCGTCATGTTCCTCGGCTGCCGTGACTCGCGTCTGTTCAAGATCGAGCCCGACACCAACACCGCAACGCTAGTGACCACCGTCGGGGTCAGCCCCGCCGGCCTCGCGTTCGGAGCTGGATCCGTCTGGTGGCTCAACTTCTCTGAGGCAGGAGGCGTGTCGAAGATAGGTCCTGCAAACGGAACGATCAAAGACATGGCCTCGCCGAATGCGACGTTCGTCGTTCCGACCGGCCATGGCGTCTGGTTCATCGATGGCAACGGGAACGCTTTCTCGATCGATCCGACCGGCGGCAACGGCGCTGCGACACATGCGCTCAAGAAGGCGCGCGTCGCCTCCGGCGCTATATCTGACGGCGGCTCGGTGTTGATCAACGACGGCGATCTCGTAGCCTTCGACTCCGACACGGGCGCCGTCACACGCCGGACGCATGTGTCGGGTACCCAGAGCTTCAGGGAGGTCGGGGGCATCGCGGTCCTGGGCCAGAACATCTGGCTCGTCGACCCGAAGGGCGAGCGGATCGTCGCTGTTCCTCGGTGACATGCGTTCCACCTATACACCGGCGGACGCGGTGCGCCTCTTCGGCAACCTCCCCGACTGGTGGATCGCCGGCGGCTGGGCGATCGATCTGTGGCTCGGACGAGCAACGCGCGATCACGCCGACCTCGACATCGCGATGCTGAGGCGAAGCCAGCGGGCGTTCTGGGATCGCCTCGCTCGTTGGGACCTTCATCTGGCGACGGCTCCGGGTGTCCTCGAGCCGTGGAAGGACGACGAAGTTCCTTCGCCGCTGCACGCGGTCTGGTGCCGCCAGACGCCGACGGACCCGTGGGCGTTCGAGCTGCTTCTCAACGACTCGGACCGGACGAGCTGGCTCTTCCGGCGCGATCACGACGTCGGTATGCCGCTCGCGGACATCGCACGGACGTCTGACGACGGGGTGCCGTTCCTGGCGCCGGAAATCGTGCTGGTCTACAAGGCCAAGAACGTCAGGGAGAACGACGTTCACGACTTCGACGCTGCGCTCCCGTCGCTGGACGCCGGACAGCGCGGCTGGCTACGCCACGCGATCGCACTCGTGCATCCGGGCCACCCCTGGCTGGAGCGCCTCGGGTAAGGTCGGTTCATGAACGATCGACTCCGCGGTTTATGGGACTTCGACGACCTCGACGCGAGCGAGCAGAGGCTGCGCGAACAGCTGGATCGCGGGAATACGGACGCGGGACGCGCCGAGGTGCTCACGCAACTCGCCCGCGTGGAGGGACTCCAGGACCGGTTCGACGCCGGCGACAAGATGATCGACGAAGCGGTCGCGTTGGCCGGCGACGACAAGACCGCCCGCGCGAGGATCGATCTCGAGCGCGGGCGGCTTCGACGTTCGGGCGGCGATCCCGACGCCGCTCGGCCGCTGTTCGAGTCGGCGTTCGACATCGCGAACCAAGCCGGACAGACGTTCATCGCGGCCGACGCAGCGCACATGGCGGCGCTCGTCGCCGGAGGTCGCGACGGGTTCATCGAGTGGACCCGTCGCGGGATCGACCTTGCCGAGGCCGACGAAGGCGCTCGGCATTGGCTCGGCCCGCTCTACAACAACCTCGGCTGGGAGTACTACGAGGCGGGCGACTACCCTGACGCGCTCGATGCCTTCGAGCGGCAGGTGACCGCTCGCGAGCAGAACGGCGACTCGCAAGGGATCATCGAGATCTCGCGCTATGCGGTCGGCAAGGCGCTTCGCGCGCTCGGTCGCTCCGCCGAGGCGATCCCGCTGCTCGAAACGGCGGTGGCGTGGGCCGACGGTGAAGGAGCGCCCGACGGCTGGTTCCACGAAGAGCTGGCTGAGGAGTACGCGGCGATCGGCCGGGATGCCGATGCAGCCGGACAAGCGCGCGCGGCGATCCCGTTGCTCGAACGCGACGATCCCGACTTCGCCACCGACGATCGACGGGCGTCGCGCCTCCGTGCGCTGGCGGCACCCGAGGCATCCGAGCCGAACAGCTAGCCTCGGCAACATGGCAGGTCGGGCCGATAGCGCGAGCTCCGTGCCGACGGGTGATAGCGCGCCGACACACGGCGTCTCGTTCGCCGAAGCCGCGCGCTTCTGGATCAAGCTGGGGTTCATCAACTTCGGCGGCCCGACTGGACAGATCGCGATCATGCACGACGAACTCGTCGAGCGCCGCCGGTGGATCAGCAACGCTCGCTACCTCCACGCCTTGAATTACTGCATGCTCCTGCCCGGCCCGGAGGCGCAGCAGCTGGCGATCTACGTGGGCTGGCTGTTGCACAAGGTCAAGGGCGGGATCGTGGCCGGCGTCGCGTTCGTCGTTCCCGCGTTCTTCCTGATGCTCGGGCTCTCCTACGTGTACGTCGTGTACGGCGACGTCACGTGGGTGAACGGGGTCTTCGAAGGGTTGAGCGCCGCGGTCGTCGGGATCGTTGCCGCGGCAACGATCCGGATCGGCAAGAAGGCGCTTCGCAACCCGGCGATGTACCTGATCGCGGCGCTGGCGTTCGTCTCGATCTTCTTCCTGCATGTGCCGTTCCCCGTGATCGTGATCTCGGCGGGGTTGATCGGGCTGCTCGCATCGGCGCGATGGCCCGAGACATTCACGGTCACGACCGAGCGCGATGCCGAACGTGCCGCGATCCCCGACGAGGGCTCCGCGGGCGAGCACACGGCGGTCAGACTCACGCGAACGATCACGGTCCTCGTCGTCGGGTTGGCGGTGTGGCTCGTGCCGCTGTTGGTCATCGCGGTGTGGGCTGGACAGGGATCGACGATCAGCCAGCAAGCCTGGTTCTTCTCCAAGGCCTCCGTCGTGACGTTCGGCGGCGCCTACGCCGTGCTCGCCTACATCACGCAGGCCGCGGTGACCAAGTACGGATGGCTCTCCGCGAGCCAGATGGTGACGGGTCTCGGCCTCGCCGAGAGCACGCCCGGGCCGTTGATCATGGTGACGGAGTTCGTCGGCTTCGTCGGGGCCTACCAACACCCCGGCACCCTGGATCCGCTGGTCGCCGGGGTCATCGGTGCGATGGTCGCGACCTGGGCGACGTTCGCGCCGTGCTTCCTCTGGATCTTCCTCGGGGCACCGTTCGTGGAACGACTTCGAGGCCAGGATCGGCTCTCGGCTGGGCTCCATGCGATCACGGCCGCGATCGTCGGCGTGATCTTGAACCTCGCCCTATGGTTCGCGATCCACACGCTGTTCACGTCCGTCCGCGAAGTGACCGTCGGTCGCGGTCCCGTGCCCGTGCCCGTCTGGTCATCCGTCGACTGGTTCGCGGTGCTCGTCGCGACGGTCGCATTCGTCGGTCTCTGGCGGTACCGGTGGAACGTGTTGTGGGTGGTCGCCGGAAGTGCGGTCGCGGGGCTGATCTACTCCTCGGTGCATTAGGAACCCCGCCCCCCTTCCGAGGACGGGGTTCCCGACGTGTCCAGATCGTCAGACCACGTCGCGTCGGCGGATCACCATCGCTGCCAAGGCGACGGCCCCGACCGTCCAGCCGATCAGGACGACCATGCCGACAACCGGGGTCACGATCGGGTTGAGGCTGCCCATACCCATCGCGACGCCGGCGGCAGATCCCGGCAGCCACGCCGAGAACTTCGGGGCCAAGCCGCTCAGGATGTTCTCGACCACGAACAGCCATGCCAGCGCGCCGACGATCGCGGCGACCTGATGCTTGACGATCACCCCGACCGACACGCCGATCACCGCCCAGAGCGCCGTGATGGCGATCGCCTTCGTGAACAGCCACCCCAACGTCCACCACGCGACCGGCACCGCGTAGCCGTGTGCAACGAGGTATGCGGCGATCACGCCGGTCCCCACCGCGAGGGTGGCGACCGCGAACACGACGGCAGCTGCGGCCGACACGGTCGTCTTCGCCGCGAGCACCCGCAGCCGCTTCGGCGTCGCGAGGAACGTCGGCACGATCGATCCGTGTCGGACCTCGTCGGTGAACGAACGGATCCCGAGCACCATCACGAACAGCATCGCGATGATGACGACCCCGGCGTACCCGAACGGTGCGATCAGCCCGGCGGCGAGCTCTGCCGGCGTCGCGCTGCTGAGCGAACCCCACAGCGCCAGCCCGGCGAGCACCACGGTGCCGGCGAGCAACCCGAACGCGCTTCGGGTGGTTCTGATCTTGCGGAACTCGGCGCGCAGCACGGCGTTCATCGGATCCCCTTCCCGTCGGTCAGATCGAGGAACAGGTCCTCGAGGGTGGTTTCGCCGACGCCGGTCAGCTCGTCGAGCGTCCCTTGCCGGAGCACGCGGCCGCGGTCGATCACAACCACGTCGTCGGCCATCCGCGCGACCTCGTCGAGCTGGTGACTCGACACGAGCACGGCCTTGCCCTCGGCGGCGAGCTCGCGCAGCGACTGCCGGAGCCATCGGATGCCGTGCGGATCGAGCCCGTTGGCAGGCTCGTCCAAGATCAGCACCGACGGATCACCGAGCAGCGCGGCCGCGAGGCCGAGCCGCTGGCGCATCCCAAGCGAGTACGAGCCGGCCTTGCGCTTCGCCGCAGCCGTCATCCCGACGATCTCGAGCACCTCGTCCACACGGGCGTCGTCGATCTCGCCCGCGGCGGCGAGCACGCGCAGGTGGTTCCGCCCGCTCCGCAGCGGATGGAAGCTCTGCACCTCGAGCACCGCGCCCGCGACGGTGATCGGATCCTCCAAGCTCGCGTACGGCAGCCCGAGGATCGTCGCCTGGCCGTCGTCGGGCTCGACCAGCCCGAGCAGCATCCGCAGCGTCGTGCTCTTGCCGGCACCGTTCGGGCCGACGAAGCCGGTGACGCGACCCGGCACCACCTCGAAGCTCAGGCCATCGACCGCGGTGACGTCGCCGAACCGCTTCGTCAGCCGCCGCGCAACGATGGCGGGCGATCCGACCTGCGTCGCTTGGGTCTTCATTCCCGTCTGCATCTGCGTCCCCCTTCCCGGAACGTCGTGATTCGTGTACCACCGACGTTAGGGACCGGGCTCGTGCATGCCGTCGGCCCGCGGAACGGTTCTGGGACTCCTCCTAGAGGAGGAGACGTCCGCCCTCAGGCGGAGCCGGGCCGGACGAGGCCGGATTCATACGCGAGGACCACGGCCTGCGCTCGGTCGCGCAGGCGAAGCTTCTGAAGGACGTGG
>DATAPH010000087.1:0-6291 GCA_036265325.1 Actinomycetota bacterium
CGACGACGGAGTCGTCGACGACCAGGACCCGCGGTCGGTGCATCAGTCCTGCTCGACGAGACCCACGAGTCCGAGCTTCTCGGCCAGCGCTTCCTTCGTGATCGGCTTGGTGGCGTACTCGTCGACGCCCGCCATCAGCGCGTGGAAGATCTGGGCTGGATCGCCCTCGGACGTCACCATGACGACGCGCATCTCTTCGTACGCGGCATCGGCGCGGACCGCGTGGACGAAGGACATCCCGTCCATGCCGGGCATCGTCCAGTCCACGAGGACCACGTCCACCGCACCGTCTGCCTTGAGCTTGTCCAGCGCCTCGTTGCCGTCGCCTGCCTCGTCGACCTCGAACCCGAGGGAGACGAGCTCACGCTTCAGCAACATCCGCATGGCGCGGGAGTCATCTACGACCAGTGCTCGCATGTCTGCTTCACCTCCGTCTTTCAGTTCGTGGCCAGGGTGGCCAGGGTGGGTTGGGCCTGTGTCGGGTCGTACGGCGCGGCATCGGCCATGGCACGGGGAGCGGCATGGCCGTTGCCGTTGGACCGCACGACGAATCGGGTGACACTTCGGTTTAGTTCGTCGGCGAGTTGCGCGAGGTCGCGCGCCGACACTTGGGTGGAGGCCGCGCCCGAGGACGTCTCGTGCGCGGCCTGCGCGACGCCGGTGATGCTCGCCGCGATCTCGTTCGCGCCCGTGGCCGCCTCGGTCACGTGACGCGTGATCTCGTTGGTGGTCGCCGTCTGCTCCTCGACCGCTGAGGCGATCGTGTTCTGGATGTCGGAGATGCGGCCTATCACGGTGCTGATCTCTTCGATCGCGATGACGGCGGCCTGCGCGTCGCCCTGGATCGCGACGATCCGCTGCCCGATGTCCTCGGTCGCGGCCGACGTCTCCTTGGCGAGCTCCTTGACCTCGTTCGCGACGACCGCGAAGCCCTTGCCGGCCTCGCCGGCGCGCGCGGCCTCGATCGTCGCGTTCAGCGCGAGCAGGTTCGTCTGCTCGGCGATCTCGGTGATGACCCGGATGACCTGGCCGATCTCGGCGGAGGAGCTGCCGAGCTTCGACACGGTCGCGGTCGCGTTCTCGGCCGTGCCTACCGCGGAGCTCGCGACGCCCGCCGCCTCGTTCGCGTTCCCGGCGATCTCGCGGATCGACGCCGACATCTCCTCGGTGCTGGCGGCGACGGTGTTCACGTTGGCGCTGACCTGCTCGGCGGCGGCGGAGACCGCGTTGGCCTGGACCGAGGTCTCCTCGGCCGAGGCGCCCATCTGGGTACTCGTCGCGGAGAGCTCTTCGGAGCTGGAGGCCAAGGTGGTCGCCGACTCGCGCAGCGACAGCACCAGACCCGACAGATCGTCGACGGCGTCGTTGAACGAGGAGGCGAGGCGCGCGACCTCGTCTTCGCCGTTGACCTCGACGTGACCGGTGAGATCGGCGTCGGCGAGCCTGCCCAGCCCGGCCACCGCCTGCTCGAGCGGGGTCACGATGCCGCGGACCACGAGGCGGGCCGCGATGAACACGCCGCCGAACGCCACGACAGATAGCAAGATCAGGAGCATCCGCGTTCGCTGGGCATTCGCGTTCGCCGCGTTCAGCGCGTCCTGCGCATCGTTCACGATCTGCTGGTTAACGGCCTTGAGGCTGTTGTCGTAGACCTCGAACGAGGCGTTGTACGACTGGAGGCCTGACGCGATCGCGTCGCGGTTCGCACCACCAAGGTTCGCGATCGAGTTGGACGACCCGACGAAGCTCTCGCCCTGCGAGACGACCGTGTCGATGTTCGCGAGGCCGCCGAACTGCTGGAGGTGCTGGAGGGCCTGCCGCATCGAGACGGCTTCGTCCTTGATCGTCTGCTTGGCTATCTGCCGGTCATCGGGCGTCGTCGCCAGGATCGAGGCGTACACCGCGCCGCGGATCGCCTGGCTCGCTGCGTCGGCTTCCTGACCGTTCCTCACCGCGTCGGCGGTCGCCGCCTGGTACGCGCTCGCGTTCTTCAACGTGCTGATCGCGTATTGACCGGTCGCCATGACGAGGAGCGTCGCGAGCAGGCCCGCGAGTCCGAGGGCGGCGACCTTACGGCCGACGGTCCAGTTGATGTGCCAGCGCCCGCCGCCACCGCGGCGCCCGCCGGCCTCGCGGTGCTCCTCGCCGACATGCTCGTGACCGTGCGTCTCGGTCGCCGTCGTCGTGTCGTCCATCGATTCCCCCGTCGTTCAGGTCGTGATGTTCAGGGCTTCGTCCAGGTCAAGGTCCAGCAGCAAGGCATCGTCGAGCTTGAAGGCGCCCTTGATCGATCGCGCCAACTCCGCGTCGAGCGTGTCGGGCGGCGGCTCGAAGTCGGCGTCGTCGACCGGCACCACGTCGCCGAGCCGGTCGACGAGCAGCGCCAGCGGGCCCCCGTCGGTCGTGACGATCACGTTGGCGCTCGGCGCGTCGGCGTCGCGAGCGGGCAGGCCCATCCGCCTGCGCAGGTCGATCGCCGTGACGATCTGGCCCCGCAGGTTGAGCAGGCCGCTGATGTGGCCGTGGGCGAGCGGCACGGGGGTGAGCGGCTGGGCCAGGAGGACCTCCTGCACCCGATCCACGGGGATCCCCACGTACCGGTCGTCCACGGAGAACGTCGAGTAGAGCGTCGTCGTCACGCCGACAGCTCCTCGAGGGTGAGTGCCGCGAGCGTGTCCTCGTCCCAATCCGACAGGATCTGCGGCAGGTCGAGCACCTCGGTCACGCGGCCGTCCACGACCATCGTGCCGGCGACGCCCGGACGCGAGCCGGCCTGCAGCTCCACCAGATCGTGGTGGATCACGTCGACGATCTGGCCGCACACGACGCCGACGCGGCGGCCCTCGTGCTCGTAGACCAGGACCGGAAGCGTTTCGCCCGACGTGCCGAGCCCGTCGATGCGCTTGGTGTGACGCCGTTCGAGCATCAGCCGTGAGATGTCGACGAGGTGCAAGATCTCCTCGCCGTACTGCACGACGGGCAGCGGGCCGGAGGTCTCGAGCTCGACCCGCGGGAACTCTTCGAGACGCGTGATGAGCTCGAGCGGGATCGCCATGCGGCCGCCCTCGTGATCGGCGAAGACGAGCAGCGCGACCCGTTCGGTTCGTGCTTCGTCGGTCTCCTCACGGGCTGCGGCCCGACGTCGGTCTTGGTTGTCGGTGAGCACGTGCGCACGGCGGGCGAGCCCGAGCACGTCCAGGATCAGCCCGACGCGCCCGTCGCCGAGGATCGTTGCGCCGGCGAACGTGTCCACGCCCTTCAGGTAGGAACCCAGCGGCTTCACGACGATCTCTGCCGAGTCGCTGACGGCGTCGACGATCAGGCCGAACCGGCGATCGTCGGCCTGGAGCACGACGATCGGGCACGAGCCGGCGTCGGTGGGCTCGCCGCCGAGCTCGGTCCCGAGGGACACGAGCGGCAGGAGCGTGTCGCGCAGCCGGTAGACCGGCGCGCCGTGCACGTCCTCGATCTGGTCGGGGGTCGCGCGAACGAGCTCGACCAGGTTGATCTGGGGGATCGCGTACCGCTCGCCGCCCGAGTGCACGAGCAGCGCGGGGATGATCGCGAGCGTCAGCGGGATCTTGAGCGTGTACGTCGTGCCGACGCCGGGCTCCGTTGCGACCTCGACGTTGCCGCCGATCCGCCCGACGTTGGTCTTCACCACGTCCATCCCGACGCCGCGGCCCGATAGGTTCGTCACCTTGTCCGCGGTCGAGAAGCCGGGCTGAAAGATCAGCTCGATCGTGTCGCGGGCGCTGAGCTTCTTGGCCGCCTTGGCGTCGATGAGACCGCGTTCGACGCCGCGGGCGCGCACCTTCTCGACGTCGATGCCGCGGCCGTCGTCTTGCATCTGGATGGTGACCTGGCCGCCCTCGTGCGATGCGCGGATCACGATCGTGCCCTCGGCCGGCTTGCCGGCCGTCTCCCGCTCGGCCGGATCCTCGATGCCGTGGTCGACGGCGTTGCGGACCAGGTGCATGAGCGGGTCCTTGATCGCTTCGATGATCGACCGGTCGAGTTCGGTGTCGTCGCCCTCGGTGCGGACTCGGACCTGCTTGCCGAGCGCCATCGCGAGGTCGCGGACGACGCGCGGGAACCGCGCCCACGCGGTGTTGATCGGCTGAAGCCGCGTGCGCATCACGCCGTCCTGAAGATCCGACGTGATCGAGTTGAGGTGCTGTGCGGCCGCGAGCAGCGGGGCGTCATGGTTGGCGCCGGCGGTGAGCTGTGTGATGTGGTTGCGGGCGAGCACCAGCTCGCCGACGAGGGTCATCAGGTTGTCGAGCACCTGGACGTCCACGCGGATGTTGGTTTCGGTGACCGAGGTCTTCTCGGCCCCTTCGGCCTCACGGCCCGGGGGAGCGGGACGAGCGGGCGCCGCGGGCTTCTCGGCGGCGGAGACCTTCGGCGTGCCGTCGGACGTCGTCGCCGACGAAACCGGCCTCGCCTTCGCGAGGCCCCTGCGTGGGGCCGCGGGGGTGGCGGGCACGTGCAGCGGGGCGTCGGTGCCGCCCGAGGCGCGCAGGCGCTCGAGCGTGGCCACCAGGTGGAGGAAGTCTTCGTCGCCGTCGTTTCCGGTGCGCTCGATGTTGCCGAGCATCTGGCGCAAGGCATCACCCGTTGCGAGCAAAGCGCTCGCGATCGCCGGGTTGACCGCGAGGGAGCCGTCGCGGAGCGCGCCGAGGAGCGATTCGGCCGCGTGGGCGACACGTTCGAGTTTCTGGAAGCCGAGGAAGCCGCACGTGCCCTTGATCGTGTGCATCACGCGGAAGATGCTCGCGAGCACGTCGGGGGAGTTGGGGTCGCGTTCGAGCGTCAACAGATCGCCGTCCAGGCGATCGAGCGCCTCATAGCTCTCGACCAGGAATTCCTGGACGATCTCGTCCATGTCGCTGCTCATGCGTTGGATCTCCCCGTGGCCAGTGACCAGCTGTGGTGCCCGTCACCCCGCTCGCTAAGGCTTTCGTCCGATGGGGGGAGGGCCTTTAGGCGCAGGGACGCAACGGTTTCGCCACAGATGGGCGGTGGCATCGCTGGTAGCGTCGAAGCATGTCCGCCCTGGTGCGCTCGCGTGAGGACCGGATCGACGTCGGTCTTTGGGCCGCAGCGTTTCTGTGCGTATGCGTCACGCTGTGGTGGTCGCTCGTGGAGCTGCCACCCGCGCGCGAGACGTTCCGAGCCCTGTGGTGGTCGCTCGTGTCGCTGCCATCCGAACGGCATCTGTTCCGGTTCTTCGACAAGGTGGAGCACGGGCTGGCCTATTTCGTCACGTCACTGTTGTTGCTGTTGGTCGCGGTGTGGCGCCCCGGCCGCGGCGACGGTCCGTTCGCGCGGTGGGGCGTGTGGGTGCCCGTCGCGTTGATCGCGGCCGGCGGGGCGATCGAGCTGGTGCAGTCGCACCTGGGACGCGATGCCCAGATGGGCGACTGGGTGGCGGAGATCGTCGCGGTTGCCCTCGCGTGGGCGACGATGGCCGCCCTGCGCGCGTGGTCAGCGCGCAAGGCGGGACCGCCCTCGTCGGCTACAGCTTGACGGTCAGCGTCTTCGACACGCAAGGAAGGAGCGACCCGTTCCCGGCGAACGTCGCCTTGAACCGGTAGCTCCCGTGCTTCGGCCGCGGGAACCCGACGACGTACGCGGCGTCCGGGGTTCCGTCCGCGTCTCGGTCGCCGAGCGCCTTGACGCCGACGGTCTTGGACACGAGCTTGACCCAGTGCTTGTTGTGCCTGCGGTAGATCGTGACCGTCACCGACGCGTCCGCGGTCGCGCGCTCGAGCACGCCCTTCGGGGCAACGTTGCGGCTCGTCTTCGCCACGCCGATGGTCAGCGTGGTGACGGCCTTGTCGTCGTTCGTGATCGTGCCCGTCGCCGACGCGGTGCCGACGGTCGAGCCGGTCGGATTCGACAGCGTGACGGTGAAGGTCTCGTCAGCCTCGAACGTCGTGTCGCCGAGGACGTCCACCGAGATCGGTTTCGACGTCTCGCCTGGGTTGAACGTGAGCGTTCCGCTCCCGGCGGTGTAGTCGGATCCCGCCGTGGCGGTCGCGTCCGACGTCGCCCAGTCGACCGTGGCGGTGAACGCCGACGGGTTCGACAGCGTGACGGTGAAGCCGGCGGGCGTGGTGCCGCTCGAGCCCTCGGCGACCGAGACGTCCCCGATCGATGCGGACGGCAACCCGTCGTCGTTGGTGATCGTGCCGGCGCCCTGCGCGTCGAGGATCGACGCGTTCACCGGTGACGACAGATCCAGCGTGAACCCTTCGTCGTTCTCGTAGGTCGAGTCGTCGGTGA
>DATAPH010000088.1:0-68840 GCA_036265325.1 Actinomycetota bacterium
CGTCGTATGCCTGCCGCGCAGCAGTCGGTCCATTGCTGAGCACCTCCTCCCCCGGCGGAACCGTGAACGTGTCGGGTCCGAGCTTGGAGAACCCGCGCATGTTCACCTCCCGCCCGCCTGCCTGCGAAACCGGGACGCCCGGACGGTGTCCGTTCGCCGTTGGAAGCCAGCCGAAGATGTGATCGAACGTTGAGTTCTCCTCGACGATCACAACGAGGTGCGTGATCGCGCCCGGCGGCGGCGTCGCCGTCGCGCCCGGCAACGTCCACGGCGCTTGCGGCGTCTGCGCCGACGCCGGAGCGATCCATGAGGCGGCCAACAAGCCGACGGCGACGAAGGCGAGGACGACGCGCCTCATGAGCCGGTCGGCTCCTGCGACGTGTTGGTCAGCAGCGGGTCGCCCCCGGTGAGCTGATAGACCACGATCCGCACGTCGCCCCGCTGCGAGGCACTTGTGGGCGGGGGCCCGTCGTTCATCCCAACGGTGTTGCCGTTCGCCCACACCGAGAACACCGGGATGCCCGAGTACTTGCCGACGTAGTTCATCAATCGAACGCTCGTGCCCGGCGACCGGTCGGCCGTGTACGCGTCCCAGACCGCGTACTGCACCTCGATCTGGCGGATGTCGTAGTCCGGGTTGACGATCGGCCGATACGCCGGGTTCCGGAGCTTCGGGTCCTGGCTCACCGAGAGCGCGAAGAAGTCACGGTCGCCGTAGAAGCTCACCAGGTTTCCGAGCGAGGGCCCCATCGTCAGCGCCACCGCGCCGGGCGGCGTGTTCTCGGCGAACCACCGGCCGGTCTCACGCCCGCCGGCGAAGTCCTGCACCTCGACGTCGGTGGTGAACGGTCCGGAGAAGCTGCTGTCCCTGATGACGTTGCCCGCGCGCCACGCCGGCCCGACCATCGGTCCGAGCACCGCGAGCGCCACGACGAACGCGGCGCCCGCCGCGACCCACGTGGACCAGCGGTCGCGCGCCCACGAGAACAGTTCGACGAGACCGCGTGCGCCGAGGATGACCATCGCCGGGACGAGGATGATCGCGTACGGCAGCAGCTTCGTGGGCCAGAACTGGAAGAACGCACCGAAGACCGCGAGCCACGACAGGAGCAGCTTGTCGGCCCGCGTCCGCCGGATACAGGCGATAACGATGCCGTAGGCGATGGCGAGCGTCGCGACCGGCGTGATGAAGATCCAGAAGACCACCGGGAAGTACCACGCCGGGTGGTTCGGCGGCCGGAACAGCTGATAGATGACGTAGCCGCCGGCGCTCGACCCCGAGAACAGGAACCGGGTGCTGATGAACGGCGCGAGCATCGCGACCATCAGGACGCCGCACAGCACGATGTCGCGCACGCGCGTCCGCTTCAAGATCTTCGACCACGCGAGGTACACGACGACCGCCGGCGCGAAGACGATCATCGTCTCCTTGATCACGCACGCGATGCCCCCGAGCGCCGCTGCGAGGTAGAGCCATCGGCGCGTGGCAGCGCCGTCGTACCGATACAGCGCCGCGAACGCGAGCAGGATCGCGAGCCCCGCCGGCACGTCCAACAGCACTTGTCGGCTGATGAACACGTGGTACGGCATGATCGCGAGCGCCGCCGCCGCCGCGAGCCCGGCCGCTAGGCCGAACATCCGTTTGCCGAGCAGATAGGTGGAGAACACCGCCGCCACGCCGGTCACGACGACCGTCGCACGCGACATGAACTCGCTCATGTGGCCGAGGATCGTGAACTCCATCGCGAGGATGGTCTGGAGCAACAACGGGTGCGCACGGAACGGCGAGAAGCTCCTCGCGTAGTCGCCGACGCCGGCCAGCGCGCCGGCCTGGCCTGTGTACACCGCCTCGTCGCTGTTGAACCCGAGCGCGGTCAGGTGGATCAGACGAACGTAGAGGGCGACGCCGACGATCACCAGGACGGCGAAGCTGACGAACATCCGCCGGCGTTGACGTGTGCGATGATCCTCGAGCTCGACTATGACCTCATCTACCCGCTCGGTGGTGGGTGCCGCAGACCGTGTGCGCACCCCCATCATGGTCGCACCACGAGGGACGAGCGCGCGCGACCGGTCAACGGTCACCGTTTACCTTGCGTGATGCGGGCGTCGCGGAGCGACCGCACGCTCGCAACCAGCCCGGACACAGCAGGCGCCTCCCGATCGCTCTGCTGGTCCAAGATGTCGGAAACCTTCTGCAGCAACGTCAGCGCGGCGGACAACGCCCGCTCGACCTCTTCGGCCTCATCGGGCGAGAGCTGCGCGAACCGTGACGCGATCAACTCGGCCGCGTGGCGTTCCGTGTCCAACGCGATCACCTCTCCTTCCGATTCGACGTCCTGAAGATCCGCGCCGACGCCGGTGAGGTCGAGCATCACGTCGCCTGCGTCGTCGACCCGCACGACCTCGACCCCGAAGGGGACCGCGATGCCGGCCGCGAGCTGCGGCAGCCGCTCGAACCAGTTGCGGTCGGGCGTGCGGAGCTGCACGGCCTCGACGCGGCCGATCAGCTTGCGCCGGATCGCGCGCTCCGTCTCGACGTACCCCTCGGTGAACGCGTCCTCGATCCGGGGATAGGGCGGGAAGCCGTACGCGTCCTCGGTGTTCTCCGACAGGATCTCGAAGGCCGTCTCCTCGTCGAGCTCGCGAAGCAGCGCCTCGCCGCGTTCGATCACCACGAGCCGGTCCAGGTCGAGCGAGTTGACGAGCTCGGCCTCGGGGATCAGCCGGTCGACGTGGAACTTCGGCGGCGGCACGGCCATCTGCACGAGCGCGCTCATCGTCGCGACGGGCAGGTTGACGTTGCCGATCGCCATCCCGACCGAGCGGCCGAACTTCGAGTGGATGCGGCCCTGCAGCTGCAGCGCCGCCCGTGTCAACGTCGGCATCGGCGCGCCCTTGACCGCGTGCAGCGTGTGCGACGAGATCGTGAGCGGCTTCGGGTAAGACAGCGCGTGCCCTTCGGGGTCGATGATCACCATGTCGTCGGACACGAAGCCCGAGCCCTGCTCCTTGATCGACTTCAAGCAGGTGGTGGTCTTGCCCGTGTCGGTGCGCGCGGTGATCAAGACGCCGTGGCCGTCGATCTGCAGGCAGGCGGCGTGGGCCAGGATGTAGCCCTTGCGCACCATGAGCCAGCGCACGACCGGTTCGACCACGTTCGTGTACGCCACGTGGGGGGAGCGGCGCAGCAACTTCGAGACCTGGATCCGCGACAGCGTCTCGACGTCGATCTTCGCCGCGAAGCCGAACCGGCCGAGGTGCTCGATGTAGGTGACCTCGCCGTCCTGCTCCGTGACGAGCACGCGCCGGCGGATGCCGCCGAAGCCGCGGTTGCTGACGGTGACGTCGATGTCCGGAACGGTGGCGAGCTCAGGCACCTCGAACCGCTCGAGCTCCGGCAGCGGTGTCTCCGATGCGATGAGCACGATGCCGTGGATGTCGTAGGACCACGTGCCCCGGCGGGTCGACGGGACGACACCGGTGGCGTCGACGCCACCGCCACCGCTACCCGACGAGGAGCGGGTGGTGCCCCAGATCAGCCGGTTGGAGATCGCGAAGCGCACGAGCGTCATCCCGGTGATGACGAGCCAGTTCGCCCACAGGTACGGCACGCCGAGACCGCTGGTGATCGCAACCATCACCGGCGCGCTCGCGACGTTCCAGATGTTGTTCATCAGGGCGTACCAACCGAGGCGCGCCCAGCGGCCCTCGCGACGCCCGTCGAAGACGTAGCGCTCCAGCAGGACGAAGTTCCACGCCGTCGAGAACTGCGTGGCGAGCAAGAAGCCCCACAGGTAGTAGAGCCCGAAGACGTCGGTCAGCAGCCAGAACGCGAGCTGGTTGATCACCAGGCCGGTCGCGCCGACGGCGAGGAAGCCGAGGAAGCGGCCGCGCTTGCTGGAGGAGATCGGGGAAGTCTGTGTCCTAGTGGCCATCGGTCGCACCCTCCGGGATCCGCGCCGAAGCCATAGCCGAGACACGGGGTCGTTCGAACGCCAAGGCCACGCACCGACGCGTCGCCTCCCACACGATCGAACGAGACATCTTCGATCGCCCATACGCCCGGTCGCGGAACGTGATCGGGACTTCGACGATACGCATACCCGCGCGGGTAACCGCGTACACGCCCTCTACTTGGAAGCCATATCCGTCGCACTCGGTGCCCTGCTCGAGCAACACCTGGATCGCGTCCCGGTCGTAGACGCGGAAGCCGCCGGTGACGTCCTTGGTGGACAAGCGGAGCAGCGTCCGCGCGAACAGGTTCGCGCCGCGAGACAAGAGTCGACGTTGGAGCGGCCACCCTTCGGAGCCGCCGCCCGTCGTGTATCGCGACCCGAGCGCGAGGTCCGCGCCGTCGCGCACCGCAGCGTCGAGCGCCGGCAGATACGACGGGTCGTGGCTGAGGTCGGCGTCCATCTCGCCGACCCGGTCGTACCCATGCTCGAGCGCCCAGCGGAACCCGGCGCGGTACGCCGAGCCCAAGCCCTGCCTGCCCTCGCGCTCGATGATGTTGATCCACGGCATGGAGGCCCGCAGTTCATGGATGCGCGTCCCGGTGCCGTCGGGCGAGCCGTCATCGACGAAGAGCAGATCGACCGGCGTCGACGCGCGCACGGCTGTCACCCGGTCAACGACCGCGTCGACGTTCTCGATCTCGTTATAGGTCGGCACAACCACGACCAGCTGTGCATGTTCTGAAGCCAACCGATGTCCCTCCCCTATGCCCGCCAGCGAAGAGCCGGCGGATCATCGGCCAGATCCACTGGGGTCCAGCTCGGACCTCAATGCCATATCCAACGTACGGTTCCCTGCGAGCCCAACACCCGACCTGACGAGCCCTCCCCCGACGTAACTAGCCCGGGAAGGGAGAGTTATCACACGTCCGGCCTACGGTAAATGAGGCCATCGGCCTAACTGAAGGTGAACACGCCGTGACCAGGCGTTTCGCACATGCGGAAATCCTGTGAAGGTGCAACCGTCGGGTCTCTTACACTCCCCCGACCATGGAGCTCCGCGACGTCCAGGCCCGCATGCGGGAGACATACGGAGCTCGCGACGCCGCCCGAGGGGTCGATGCGACCTTCCGCTGGCTCACCGAGGAGGTCGGCGAGCTGGCCAAGGCGATCCGTTCGGGCGACCCGGGCGAGCTCGCGCACGAGACCTCGGACGTGCTCGCGTGGCTCGCCTCGCTCGCCGACCAACTCGGCGTCGATCTTGAGGCCGCGATGGCCCGGTTCGCCGACGGCTGCCCGAAGTGCGGCGCGTCGCCGTGCCGGTGCGCGCCGTGAGCGACGTCCGCGTCCGGATGGCCGCGCCGACCGACTGGCCGGCCGTCGCAGGGTTGCTCGTCGAGCTCGGCCGCGGCGTGGCCGAGGGAACGGCGGCCGACCCGACGCATCAGCTGCAGTTCGCCGGCCACATCCGCCGGATCGAGCACGTGACGCTCGTGGCGGAAGACGACGACGGCGTGACCGGCGTGATCGACATGGAGTACCACCAACGGCTCGGCGATCACCGGCCGCAGGCGCGGGTGCACGATCTGATCGTGACGGAACGTGCGCGCGGGAGCGGCGCGGGGCATGCGTTGCTCTCCCGCGCCGAGGAGCTCGCTCGCCGTCGCGGGTGCTTCCGCATGGCGTTGGTCACCGCCAACTGGCGGGGCGAGGCCATCGCCTTCTACGAGCGACAGGGATGGCAGAGCTACGGCTCGTGGTTCGTGAAACAGCTCGCCGGCGACGTCGGGCCGGGCGGCGAGACCACCGGAGAGCGCGGTCGCGACGACAATTAGACGGGGAACAACCGCTCCGCGATCATCACCGCGTCGAGCGCCGCGCCGATCCGCAGGTTGTCGGCGCAACTGAACAACGCGAGCGCGTCGTTGCGACCGGGCACCTGCCGGATCCGGCCGACATACGCATCGTCACGCCCCGCTGCGTCCAGGGGCGTGGGGAACACCCCTGCCTCGGGGTCGTCCATCAACGTCACGCCTGGGGCAGCGTCGAGCAGCGACCGTGCCTCGGCGACGTCGATCGGCCTGTCGAACGTCGCGAGGATCGACACCGCGTGTCCCGTCACGACCGGAACGCGCACGCTGGTCGCGAGCACCTCGAGGTCGGGCGCCGACAGGATCTTCTTCGGCTCGTCCATCATCTTGATCTCTTCGCCGGTGAACCCGTCGGCCTCGAACTCGCCGATCTGCGCGACGACGTTGAACGCGATCGGCCGCGAGAACACGTCGCCGGTCGGCAGCGCATCGCGGTCGGGATGTGCGAGGCCCTCGACGTCGCCGCCGAGCTTCTCGATCTGCTCGGCCAGCTCTCGGGTGCCTTTCTGCCCTGCGCCGCTCACGGCCTGGTACGACGACAACACGAGCGAGCGCAGACCCGCGGCCCGGTGTAACGGCCCCACGGCCAGCACCGCCGCGATCGTCGTGCAGTTCGGAACCGCGATCACGCCGGGCTTCGGCCAGCCGTCCAGCGCCTCGGGGTTCACGTCGGCCACGACCAGCGGGCTCGCATGATCCATCCGGAACGCGCTGGAGTTGTCGATGCACACCGTCCCATGCGCCTCGACGATGCCCGGCAGGAACGCGCGCGACGTGGTCGCGCCGGCCGACACGAACGCGACGTCGACGCCCGCGGCCGCGTCGACCGACAGCTCGCGCACCTCGATGTCGCGACCACCGAACGGGACCGTCCGCCCGGCGCTCCGCGCCGACGCGAGCGGCACGAACTCGTCCACGGGGAATCGCCGCTCCTGCAGGATGCGGGCCATCTCCCGTCCGACCGCGCCGGTCGCACCGATCACCGCCACCTTCATGGAGAACATCCTAGCGACGACCTCGACAGGAACCGGTCGCTGACCAGGCGTTCTACGCGACCGGCGTGTCGAGCCCGAACCGCTGGTGGACGACCTGCAGCGCCCGGTCGCCGTCGGCGCGGCGGATCACGCACGATACGCGGATCGGCGACGTCGAAATCATCTCGATGTTGATCCCCTCGGTGGCGAGCGCGTCGAACATGTCGGCCGCGACGCCCGGGTGCGACTTCATCCCGGCGCCGACGAGCGAAAGCTTGGCGATGTCGTCGTCGATCGTGAACCGCTCCGCGCCGATCTCCGCGGTGAGCGACTCGAGCGCCGAACGCAGCCGCTGCAGGTCCGCGCGCGGCGCCGTGAACGACAGGTCGGTCGTGTCCTCGTGCGACACGTTCTGCACGATCATGTCGACGTTCACGCCCTCGGCGGCGATCGCCTTGAACACGCGCGCCGCAACGCCGGGGCGGTCGGGCACGTCGTCGATCGTTACCTTGGCCTCCTCGGCGTCCAGGGCGATCCCGCTGATCAACACGCCTTCCATCTCGTCCTCGCTCCTCTCACGAACCCACGTGCCGTCGTCGTCGTGGAACGCCGAGCGGACGTGGATCTTCACGCCATTGCGCCGGGCCATCTCGACCGAGCGCGTCTGCAGCACCTTCGCGCCGGCGGCCGCGAGCTCCAACATCTCGTCGTAGCCGATCATCCCGACCTTGCGGGCGCCCGTGACCACGCGGGGGTCCGCCATGAAGACGCCGTCGACGTCGGTGTAGATCTCACAGACGTCGGCGCCGACGGCGCCTGCCATCGCAACGGCCGTCAGGTCCGAGCCGCCGCGGCCGAGCGTCGTGATCTCGTAGTCGCTCGAGAGTCCCTGGAAGCCGGCGAGGATCACGACGGTGCCCGCGTCGAGGGCCTCGACGACCCGCTTCGGCCGGATCTCGGTGATCTTCGCCGCGCCGTGGCGCGTGTCGGTGATGATTCCGGCCTGCGAGCCGGTGTAGCTCGCCGCGCGACATCCCCTGGCGTTCAACGCGATCCCGAGCAGCGACATCGAGATCCGCTCCCCGGCGGTGAGCAGCATGTCGAGCTCGCGCGGGTCGGGCAGTTCGGCGATCTCCGAGGCCATCGCCAGTAGATCGTCGGTCGTGTCGCCCATCGCGCTGACGACGACGATCACTCCGACGCCCGCTTCCCGGGCACGCACGACGCGGTCCGCGACGGCCTGCAGCCGCTCGACCGAGCCGACGGACGTGCCGCCGAACTTCATGACGACGGTGGGCATGCCTGCGGGGCTCCTGAACGGGGACGAGCCGAGTGTAGCCCCGGGTACCCTGCCGCCCCGTATGGAGGTGTCGATCCGCCCGCTGCCCCACGATCGCTGGCCCGAGGCCGCCAGACTCGCCGGCCGCGCGTTCTGGACCGAGGACTACATGGCGCCGCTCGCCGAGGACCCGCTGGACCGGTTCGCGGTCGTCCAGGACATGTACCTGCGGATGGAGACGTCGCCGACATCGACGACGCTCGCCGCGTTCGCCGGCGATCACGTGGTCGGTTTCGCCTCCGTCGAGCGGGGCGCGTGCTTCTTCTGCTCGTTGGACCCTGCGGCGGCACCGCCCGCGGGTGACCGGACCGCCGAGGTGCTCCACGGGGTGGATCTCGCGATCCGCGAGCTCCACATCGGCCTCCCGGCGCACGCCAACGTCGGCCCCGTAGCCGTGGAACCGACGTTGCAGGGCAAGGGGATCGGCGCCGCCCTGGTCGATGCCGCCTTCGAACTCGCCGCAGCCGATGCACCGCCCACCGTCTCGCTCGACTGCGACCCACGGCTCCAGGGCTTCTACGAGGCGCGAGGCTTCGAAGCAGTAGCCCGAGTGACCGACCCGTGGGGTTTCGACATCGTCGGCCTGCGTCGTGATTCCGTAAGGCCGGTACCCTGACGCGGTGCGGCCGGCCCCAACGAAGCACAACCGTCTCTGGCCGGTTGCGCGTATCTAGGACTGAACCGCAGTTTGTGCTCGGTCGCCGAGCGTTGCAGGATGGGCCGTTCGATACGGGAGGTAGCTTGATGAGGGGTTCGCTTCGGGTTCTGGTGATCGGACTGGCAGTGACGTTCGTCGCCGCCGCGTGCAGCAGCAATTCAAGCGGCGGCGGGTCGGAGGCACCGGGCCAGCAGGGTGGGACGTACTCGTTCTACAACGGTGAGCCCAACCACCTGATCCCGCAGAACGACTACGAGTCGGCGGGCACGCAGGCTTTCCAGGCGCTGTGGACGCGTCTCGTGGACTTCGACCCCACGACGTACAAGCCGGTCCCGGCCCAGGCTGACTCGATCACGCAGTCGAGCGACGGACTGACCTACGACATCAAGATCAAGTCCGGCTGGACGTTCCACAATGGCGAGCCGGTCACCGCACAGTCCTATGTCGACGCGTGGAACTACGCCGCCTACGGCCCCAACGCCTACATCCTCAACTTCTTCTTTGACAAGATTGAGGGCTACGACGCGCTTAACCCCTCGAGCGGAACGCCCAAGACCAAGGAGCTGTCCGGCCTAAAGGTCGTGAGCGACACGGAGTTCACCGTCAAACTGAGCAACCCGTTCAGTCAATTCGAGTACACCCTCGGGTTCGACGCGTTCGACCCGCTGCCGAAGGCCTTCTACCAGGACCCGAAGGCCTTCGACGAGCAGCCGATCGGTGACGGGCCGTACATGATGGACGGCAAGTGGCAGCACGACCAGACGATCAACCTCCAGCGGTATCCCGACTACGCGGGAACGCCTGGATTCGCGGACAAGATCGAGCTTCGGATCTACCAGGGCGACGCGGCGTGGCTGGACTTCCAGGCGGGCAACCTCGACATCACGCTCGTGGGATCCGACCACCTGAACGAAGCTCGCAAGAGCTATTCCGACACGCTGTCCGAGGAGCCGGGCGCGACGCTGCTGTACCTGAACATTCCGTTGTACGACCCGCAGTACCAGAACAAGGAGGTTCGCCAGGCACTGTCGCTGGCGATCGACCGCCAGGCGGTGATGAACGCGATCCTCGTTGCGGAGACACCGGCCGACGACTTCATGCCGCCGCCGGTGACCGGCTACCGGCAAGGCGCGTGCCAGTACTGCCAGTTCAACGCCGACCTCGCGAAGCAGAAGCTCGCGGACGCGGGCGGGTTCAACGGAACGCTGACGCTGAACTTCTACGCCGACGACACGACGCTCGAGCAGGCGATGGAGGCCGTGGCGCAACAGTGGCACGACAACCTCGGGATCACCACCAAGCTCAACGCCATCCCGCAGAACACCTACTTCTCGGGATCGGGTCCGATCTACACGAAGAAGATGACCGGTCCGTGGTGGGACGGATGGACGGAGGACTACCCGAGCATCCAAGACTTCCTCGAGCCGATCTATGGCGCGAACGGCGGCTACAACACGTCGGGCTACCTCAACAAGCAGTTCGACTCGACGTTGGACACGGCGAACCAGCAGAGCCTGGACGAGTCGATCCCGACCTACCAGCAGGCCGACGACATGATCCTGGAGGACATGCCGGCGATCCCGTGGGGGTACCTCGGCTTCAACACCGTGCACGACGACAACGTGACCAATCTGGTGAAGGTGCCCGGCCTCGACGAGCTCGACCTGGCGAAGGTGCAGGTCGTCGGCGCGTCGGGGGCGAGCGCCAGCGCAAGCTAGAAGAGACGGATAGGCCGTGTCCAAGCGGTACCTGATCCGGCGCCTGCTCCTAGTGGTGCCGGTATTGCTAGGCACGATCCTGATCGTCTTCGCGCTGGTGTTCCTCACGCCGGGCGACCCCGTCGCCCGGCTGGCGGGGAACAAGCCGCTTGCACCGAGCACGTACAACGAGATCAGAACGCAGTACCACCTGGGTCAGCCCTTCGTGGTGCAGTACCTGTACTACCTCGACGGGCTGGTCCATGGTGATCTGGGCGCGACCTTCACCGGTCGCGACGTCAGTTCGATCATCAGCGAGCGGTTCCCGGTCACGCTCAAGCTCACGCTCGGCGCTTTCGCCATCGAGGTCGTCTTCGGGCTACTGCTGGCGGTCGTCGCCGCCGTGAAGCGACGAACCTTCCTCGACAGCGCGATCCTCGTCTTCACGTTGTTCATGATCACCGTCCCGATCCTCGTGCTGGGCTTCGTGTTGCAGTACGTGTTCGGGGTGAAGCTGCACTGGTTACCCGTCGCCGGGATCCGCGACGGCGCGGCGAGCTACGTTCTGCCGTCACTCACGCTCGGGCTCGGCCTCGCCGCTTCGCTCGGCAGGCTGGCCCGATCCAACGTGCTCGACAACATGCAAGGGGAACACATCCGTGCCGCCATCGCGCGCGGGCTGCCTCGTCGCCGCGTCGTCGGCCGCCACGTCCTGAAGAACTCGCTGGTGCCGATCGTCACGATCCTCGGCCTGGACTTCGCCTACCTCATGGGTGGCGCCGTCATCACCGAGACCATCTTCAACCTGCCCGGACTCGGCAATGCGCTCATCACAGGGATCAAGACGCAGAACGGGCCTATGGTCGTGGGGCTCGTTACGTTGTCGGCCATCATCTTCGTGTTCACGAACCTGTTCGTGGACCTGTTGTGCGCACGGATCGACCCGAGGATCAGCTATGAGTGACGACCTCCTGCCGCCGCCCGAGAGCGAGGTCAAACCCCGGAGCCTGACCGAGGCGATCGCCATGCCGACCGGCGGCAAGCAGCTCACGCTGTGGGGCGACGTCTGGCACAAGCTCAAGCGCGACAAGCGCTTCTACGTCGCCGCGTTCCTGATCGCGATCTTCGTGCTGATGGCGATCGCGCCGTTCCTGTTCTTCGTCAAGGACCCGAACGCGTGCGCGATCACCGACTCGACGCTCCCGATGAGCAAGCAGCATTGGTTCGGCACCGACATCCTCGGATGCGACTACTACACGCGCGTGATCTACGGGGCTCGAACCTCGCTCGAGGTCGGCGTGATCGTGTCGAGCCTCTCGATCGTGATCGCCCTGACGTTCGGGGCGTCGGCCGGGTACTTCGGCGGGTGGGTCGACACGGTCATCTCGCGTTGGGCGGACATCTGGTTCTCCATCCCGACCATCCTCGGCGCCCTGCTGGTCCTCACGCTGTTCAACGGCGGCGGCCCCGTTCTCGTCTCACTGGTGATCGTGATGTTCGCGTGGCCGGATATGACGCGCCTCGTGCGCTCGACGGTGATCAGCGGGAAGTCGCGAGGGTACGTCCGCGCCGCGCGCACGATGGGCTCCCGCGGCAGGCGCATCCTCCGTCGCCACGTGCTGCCCAACGGGATCGCGCCGGTGCTCGTGTTCGCCGCGTACGTCGTCGGCAGCTCGGTCGGGGCCGAGGCCGGCCTGACGTTCCTGGGCGTCGGCCTCCGGCTGCCCACGATCTCGTGGGGACTGCAGCTCGCGGTCGCGGACACCCGGTTCCCCGAGGACGCATATCTGATGTTCTGGCCGTCGCTGTTCCTGTGCCTGTTGATCGGCGCGTTCATCCTGCTCGGCGAGTCGCTCCGCGACGCCATGGACCCGAAATTGTTCGGTGGCGATGTCTGACCCGGTCCTGAGCATCGACGACCTGCACGTCGAATTCCGCACCGAGGACGGCGTGGTCAAGGCGGTCGACGGCGTCTCCTACGAGCTGGGCAAGGGCGAGATCATCGCGGTGCTCGGCGAGTCGGGATCGGGCAAGACCGTGCATGCGCGCGCGGTGCTCCGGATCTTGGACACGCCGCCCGCACACATCACCGGCGGCCGCGCGATGCTCGGCGATGTCAATCTGTTCGATCTCGACGAAGCCGACATGCGCGAGGTGCGGGGCGCCCGCATCGCGATGCTGTTCCAGGATCCGCACACCGCGCTCGACCCGGTCTACACGGTGGGCGATCAGATCGTCGAGCTCCTTCGGTTGCGTCGCGGCATCTCGACCAAGGAGGCCCGGGACCAGGCCCTGGAGCTGCTCGAACGGGTCGGGATCCCGTCGCCCGAGGGTCGCCTCAACGCGTACCCGCATCAGCTTTCCGGCGGCATCGCACAGCGCGTGATGGTCGCGATGGCCGTGGCGCTCGACCCCGATGTCTTGCTCGCCGACGAGCCGACGTCGTCGCTCGACGTGACGGTGCAGGCCCAGGTGCTCGAGCTCCTCGGCTCGCTCGTGAGCGAGACCGAGATGTCGATGGTGCTCATCACTCACAACCTCGCGGTTGCCGTCGGGCTCGCCGACCGCATCGCGGTGATGTACGCGGGCCAGCTGGTCGAGCTCGGACCCGCGAAAGAGGTCTACGCGAACCCGAAGCATCCGTACACCGCGGCGCTGTTGCGGTCGATCCCCGATATCGAACGGCGAGACGAACGGTTGCCTGCGATCAAGGGAGCGCCGCCGAACCTCCTGCACCCACCGTCGGGCTGCCCGTTCCACCCGCGGTGCCCGTACGCGACGGAGATCTGCCTGACGGCGATGCCGCCGCTCGACGAGGTCGGCCCCGAACATGTCACCGCCTGCTATCACTGGGACGAGGTGCAACGATGAGCGACCCGCAACCGCTGATCCGCGTCGACAACGTCACGAAGCACTTCCCGCTCAACGACAAGGTGTTCGGGTCCAGCGGCGTGATCCATGCCGTCGACGGCGTCTCGGTCGACCTGTACCCAGGCGAGGTGCTCGGCGTCGTCGGCGAGTCGGGCTGCGGGAAGTCCACGCTCGCCAACCTGATCATGAAGCTCGAGGAGCCGACTTCGGGAACGATCGAGTACCGCGGCCGGAACATCGCCACCTTCAAGGACGACGAACTGAAGACCTATCGCCGCGAGGTTCAGATGGTCTTCCAGGACACGTTCGGCTCGCTCGACCCTCGGATGACGATCACCGACGTCCTGACCGAGCCATTCACTATCCACCGTGAGGTCCTGCCGAAGGACGCGTGGCCCGACAAGGTACGTGCACTGCTAAAGCTGGTCGGCCTCGACCCGGACCACGCCAACCGCTACCCGCACCAGTTCTCCGGCGGCCAGCGACAGCGGATCAACATCGCGCGTGCCCTCGCGCTGGATCCCAAAGTGCTCGTCTGTGACGAGCCGGTCTCCGCGCTCGACGTCTCGGTGCAAGCGCAGGTCGTGAACCTGCTGAAAGACCTCCAGGACGAGTTCGGGCTTTCGTACATCTTCGTGGCCCACGACCTCTCGGTGGTGCGTCAGATCGCCGATCGCGTCGCGGTGATGTACCTCGGCCAGGTGCAGGAGATCGGCGACGAGGCCGACGTCCTGCTGCACCCCTCGCACCCGTATACGCAGGCGTTGGTCTCGGCGCTGCCGACCGCGGACGACCAGGGGAACACCACCGGCAAGCGCATCGTGCTGTCTGGCGATCTGCCGAGCCCCGCGAACCCGCCGTCGGGCTGCCGGTTCCGCACGCGGTGCTGGATGGCACAGCAGAAGTGCGCCGACGAAGAGCCCGAGCTGATCGAGCGGGGAACCGGTCGGCCGACGAAGTGCCATTTCGTGACGCCGACGGTCGGCACGCCGGCCGCGGTCTGAGCTCGGCTGTCACACGCAGACGCCCTCGTGGCATGAACCACTGACGGAACCGCCCAGGCGGCGGCGAGCGTCGGAGGTGGGGTGGACGAGCGCAGCGACACCGAGCTGCTCCTCGCGTCGCGGGCAGAGCGTGTGGCGTTCGTCGAGCTATACCGCAGGCATGCCGAGGACGTGCTGCGGTACTTCGCCCGGCGGACCCTTGACCCCGAAGCCGCGGCCGAACTGACGGCGGAAACTTTCGCCGAGGCGTACGCGTCCAGGCGGAACTACCGAGACACGGGAACGAACGGCGTGGCATGGCTCTACGGGATCGCTCGACATCAGCTCGGCCGGTTCTTCCGGACGGGACAGATCGATGCCGCGGCGCGCAAACGGATCGGGATCTCACGTGAGGCGCTCCCGCCCGACGACTACGAGCGGATCGAGGAGCTGGTGGACCTGGCGCCGATCCGCGAAGCGCTCGTGGAGGCGCTCGAGACGCTCGGTGAGGAGCAACGCGACGCGCTCAGGCTCCACGTGATCGACGGGCTCGGGTACGCGGAGGTCGCGACGCGTCTCGGCTGCGCAGAGGCGGCGGCGAGGCAACGCGTGAGCCGGGGGCTTCGCCGGATCGCGCTGGTGCTGCAGGAGCGCGGGCTGAGCCTCGCGACGGAGGTGGAGTAGGTGGACACCGAGATCGAGTTCCTGCGTCGGTTCGAAGGTGAGCTCACGATGCGCGCGCAGGCGGACGCAGGCCGCGCGTCGGCTCCGAAGCCGAAACAGAGGGACCCGCACAGGTGGCGGCCCTGGATCGCGGCGGCCGCCAGCCTGCTCGCCCTCGCCGCGCTGATCGGTCTCCTTGCGGGCGGCATCTCGAACAACGCCAGCGAGTTCGCCTCGGTGGGGTCGGCCGTCGGTGCCCCCGGGTTCAACGATCAGACCTCGGGCAACCAGCTGGGCCTCAACCCCGGCACGAACGCACATCCTCCAGCGAACGAGGCTGTCCCAGGTCCCCCCGCGGCGGATGGGGGCACCGCCGGCGCCCCGTCGGCCTCACCGGCTCCCGACCTCCAGCAGACCCACGCCGGCACCTCGGCGTCGGAGCAGACCGATCTCTCGAAGATCATCCGTGACGGGCAGATCGCTGTCACGATCGACACGGGCACGTTCAAGGCGAAGGCCGGCTCGGTCGCACACATCGCTGCCGTCAACGGGGGCTCGATCCTCTCGTCGTCGACCGAAGGTGGGGACAGCGGTTCGTTCACGATCCGCGTTCCTGCCGCCAACTTCGACAGGGCGACGGTCCAACTGGCACAGCTCGGGAGCGTTGACTCGTCCGCGAGCCAGGGACAGGACGTCACCGCGCAGTACATCGATCTGAAGGCGCACATGAAGATCTACCTGTCGCGCCGCAAGGTGCTCTTCGGGCTGATGGACAAGGCGACGACGATCGGGCAGTCGCTCACGCTGCAGAACCAACTCGACCAGGTGCAGCTGAAGATCGACCAGATCACCGGGCAGATCAACTACATCAACAACCAGGTGGCGGAGTCGACGATCAAGGTCGACCTGCACGAGCCGGGCGCTGCCGCCGCCCAGAGCCCCGACACGGTCGACAACCCGAGTCTCGGGCACGCGTGGGACCGTGCGGTGCAAGGCCTCCTGAACGTGATCGCCGCGACGCTGATCGGCCTGGGCTACCTCATCCCGCTGCTCATCATCGCCGGCATCGTCTTCGTCATCGTTCGGCTGGCGCGCAGGCGCCGCATGCCCGTCGAAAACGTCTAAGGGGGCGGTGCGTCCGATGCGCGCAGCCAGCCGAGGGCACGTGACCGTTCCGCACTGATCGACGCGAGCGTGCTGTCGGCGCCCTCCGCGCCTTCCGTCGCGCCGAACCAGGTGTCCGCCTCACGCCATGCCGCTTCGATCTCGCCCGGATCACGCAACCGTGCGGTCGCACGGAACACCGAGACCGATCCCGGCGACTCGATCGCCGCGTTCAGATCCTCGACGGCGAACTCGCGATCGATCGGAGGCATCGTGTCGAGCATGCGAAGCGCCCACAGCAGCACACCGAGCCCCTCCTTGCGCCACATCCCGTCGGCGATCGCCTCGGGCGGCCAGGCGGCGGTCGGCGCGTCGAAGAGCGTGCGTTCGATCTCGGTCAGCGCATTGGTGAGCGACTCGCGCTCGAACCACGCTTCGGTCTCAAGGCGGGCGCCCTCGGCCTGTCGCCGGCGCATCTGGTCGCGCGTTTCGGCGACGATCAGCTCGATGGAGGCGCGCCGGACCATCGCGTACAGCACGAGGGCCCGGTCGGCGACGTCCCGCGCCGACGGGCGCTCGCTCACATCTCTCTCCTGCCTTCGAGGGCCTGGGACAGCGTGATCTCATCGGCGTATTCGAGGTCGCCACCGACCGGGAGTCCGCTCGCCAGCCGCGTGACGCGCACACCGAGCGGCTTCACCAACGCCGCGACGTACATCGCGGTGGCGTTCCCCTCGAGGTTCGGGTTGGTCGCGAGGATGCACTCCGTCACGTGGTCGCGCTCGACGCGCTCGAGTAGTTCCTGGACGCGAAGGTCCTCCGGACCGATGCCGTCGAGCGGGCTGATCGCGCCGCCGAGGATGTGATACCGGCCCTTGTGCAGCGCGCTCTTCTCGATCGACGCCGCGTCCTTCGGTTCCTCGACGATGCACAAGACGGTGCGGTCGCGGCTCTCGTCGCGGCAGATCCGGCAGAGGTCGCCCTCGGCCACGTTGCCGCACTCGCGGCAGAACACGATCCGCCGCTTGGCTTGGACGATCGAATCGGCGAGCCGCTCGGCGTCGTCGGCGGGGGCCTTGATGAGCCAGAACGCCAGCCGCTGCGCGGACTTCGGGCCGATGCCCGGCAGCCGCGACAGCTCGTCGATCAGCGCCTGGATGGGGCCTTCGTACACGTCAGGCCTTCTCGTCCGTCACCGGCTGGGCGCCGAGCATCTCCTGGACCCGCCGAAGCGCCTCCGCGTCGTCGCCCGGCGCGTCGTCCTCCTCGACCGGCTCCACGTGGGTGCCGTCGTCGCCGGAACGGGACTCTCGCACCACGCACGAGATCTCCGGCGAGATGCCGAAGAGCTCCTGCAGCACCTCCTGGAAGGCGGCCTGCCGGCTCTCGACCTGTTTGACCGTGTTCTTGAAGGTCGGCGGGAACGCGATCTCGAGGGTGGTGCCGTCGTAGGCGGTCGGCGTCGCGCTTTCCATCAGCGCCCGGAGCACGGCCTGCTTGCGCTGGCCGAGGTGCTGGATCACCGAGCCCCACGACCGGCGAAGCATCGCGACGTCGACGCTCGAAGCGTCGGCGGCGTGGGGGACCGGGAGCTGGGCGCCATCCGCACTCGCGTCGGGAACCGCGACCGGTGTCTCCTCCACGACGGCGACCGTGTCGGCGGCCGGCTTCGGTGACTCCGTCTTCTTCGAGGGTGCCTTCGGCTTCGGCGCGGGCGCGGGAGCGGGCGTTGGAACATCGACCGGCGGCGCGGCGACCGCGTCCGCGCTCGGTGCGACCGACCCGGCCGAGACGTTCGCGAGGCGCTCAAGCCGCTCGAGCCTGGCGACAACGCCGGCCGGCGTGGGATCCGTCTCGGGTGCGCACGCGCGCACGAGCGCGAGCTCCAGCGTCAGCCGCGGCGACGTCGTCCACCGCATGTCGGTCTGGGCCGCGAGCAGCAGTTCGAGCACCCGCGAGAGCTCTCCCGGCGTGAACTTGTCCGCCTGCGCACGCAGCGACGCGTACGCGTCGGACGGCACGTCGAGAAGGTCCTCCTGGTCGGGCGCGGTCTGCACCACGAGCAGGTTGCGGAAATGCGCGAGCAGATCGCCGGTGACGTTGCGCAGGTCGTGTCCGGCCTGGACCAACCGGTCGACCGCCTCGAACGCCCCGCGGAGGTCCCCCACCGCGACCACGTCGGCGACCTCGACCCGGATCTCTCCCTGCGGCACGCCGAGGAGCGACCGCACGACTTCCTCGTCGATACGCTCGCCGGCGACCACGCTCGCCTGGTCGAGCAGCGACACCGCGTCACGCGCCGATCCCTCGGCCTGCCGTGCGATCGCGAACGCGGCAACCGGATCGAGCTGCACACCTTCGGAGCCCGCGATCTTCTGCAACAGCTCCGCGAGCCCGTCCATGGTCAACCGGCGGAAGTCGAACCGCTGGCACCGCCCGACGATCGTGGGCGGCATCTTGTGCGGCTCCGTGGTCGCCAAAACGAACCGGACGCCGGGCGGCGGCTCCTCGAACAGCTTCAGCAGCGCGTCGAACGCCTCGCGCGACAGGCGCTGCGCCTCGTCGATGATGTAGATCTTCTCGCGGCCGACCATCGGCGCCGTCGGCGCCTTCTCACGAAGGTCTCGGGCGTCATCCACGCCGCCGTGCGACGCAGCGTCGATCTCGACGACGTCGACATGTCCGCCGTCGCGGATAGCGATACATTGCGCGCACTCGCCGCACGGCTCGGCGGTCGGCCCGTGCTCGCAGTTGACCATCTTGGCCAGGATCCGGGCGGTGGACGTCTTGCCCGTCCCGCGAGGCCCGCAGAACAGGAACGCATGATGCAGCCGTCCCTCGCGCACCGCACCCGTCAGGGCACGGACGACGTGCTCTTGGCCCATAAGGTCGGAGGGCGTCTGCGGCCGGTAGCGCCGGTAGAGCGCTTGGTGCTGCGTGTCCTCAGCCACTCCAACCCCCTCGACAACGATGAATGGCCGTGCACCCGCCATCGACACCGAAAGACTCGATCGCTACTCCGCGCGGCAAGCTCCGGCCAGGCGAACCTACGGCACCCGCCGGAAACCGCTTAGGGCTGCTGCGTTCCCGCCCTGACCCGGTTCGCGGTCCGACGTCGCGTAGGACCCGACCATCAACGCCCCGCGCAGAGGCTGCCTCGGACCTCACGGGCCTCCGACGGGGATTCAGCCCCGCATGAAGCGGATCTCGGGTACAGGGCACCGCTAGCTCCCCGCCTAGCACGGCCGCAGCCGAGTATACGGGTGGCCGAAGACACGTCTTCGGGGTGTGGATGCCGCTGGTCAGCGGTCGCGGGGGTGCGACGTCGCGAGGGCGATCGCGCCCGCGGCGGCCGCGCAGATGATCGCGCAGCCGAGGACGAAGGGGAGCCCTTCGATCAGCAACCACCCGGTCGCGATCACCAGGATGCCGAGCACAGCCATCCCCACCGGGAGACGCGTGCGTTCTGTGAGCGATCTGACGGTCATGGCAGGACCTCCTGCGCAGGGGAAGCGCCGTCTGTCGAGGCATCGACCGGGCCGCCACCATCCTTGACCGGGAACCGCATGTGACCGGGAACCGCATGTACCCGGCCGGCGTCGTACCTGGACCAGATGCCCTCCTCCCCAGGGTACCCAACCGGAAGGACACCATGCACCGGCCGATCCGCATCGTCCTCGCGACCCTCGCAGCAGTCGCCGCACTCCTGATCGCCGCAGCCGTGAGCTCTTCCGCCGCAACGCCTCCACCCGCCGCCGACCAAACGCCCTCGACCCCCCGCATCGCCACGTGCGTGATCACCCATCCGGATTGCAACGACATGGCCTTCGGTGCCGGCGGGGAGGTGCCAGGCTCATCTGGATCGGGCGATGGCACGGCACCGCAGACCGGCGCTCCGTCACCCACGTGCGGGCCGTCCACCCAGGGAACGGTCTCTGGACCTGACGCCACCGTCGCGACCCTGCCGTGCATCCCCGGCCCTGAGCGCCGGCCGCAGCCCCTCATCGTCGTTCCGCGCGCCGGGATGGCGAACGTCCGGCCGATCGCATTCACCTCCGCGACGCCCGGACTCGACGACCGAGCGGTCGAGGTCCGGTTCTGGAGCGGCATCGAACCGTGCTCGGTCCTGGACCACGTCGACGTCGCCTACGGAACCGACACCGTCACCATCACACTGTTCGAGGGCTCGGACCCGAGTGCGGGGATGGTCGCGTGCCCCGACATCGCGCAGCAGAAGCAGGTGAGCGTGCCGCTCGACCAAGACCTCGCCGGGCGGCGCATCGTCGACGGCGCCGCGTAGTCCCGAGAGGGCTTCGGTAGCCTCGGGCTGTGGCCCTTGTCCGCTCGGTCCTAGTCGACTTCGACGGCACGGCGTGCACCCACGACGTGGCCGAACATCTGATGGATCGCTTCGGCGAGCCCGAGTGGCGCGACTGGGACGAGCGGTGGGTTCGCGGAGAGGTCGATACACGTGCGGCGATCCGCGGCCAGGTCGCGCCGTTCGCAGCCCGCGAAGAGGAGCTGATCGCGTACGCGGTCGAACACTGCCCGCTCGACCCGACGTTCCCCGCGTTCGTCGGCTGGTGCGCGGACTCCGACGTGGCAACCACGATCGTTTCGGACGGGCTCGGCCTCTACATCGAACCCATCCTCGCCGCGGCTGGCGTCCACGGCGTTCCGATCATCACTAACGACTGGGCCGGCAGCGCGCTTGCGTTCCCCAACGGCCACCCCCAATGCGATTGGTGCGGGACGTGCAAGATGCTCGCGGTCCAGCGGGCGGACGCGCCCGTTGCCTTCGTCGGTGAGGGCCATTCCGACCGCTACGGCGCGCTGTACGCCGACGTCGTGTTCGCGAAGGACGCGCTCGTCGATCTGTGCCGCGACGACGGCATCCCGTTCGTTCCGTACGAGACGTTCGACGATGTGCGCGCGGCGCTCGAGATGCTCCAGACGCTGCCCGGTGCAGTCTCCCCCGAGCGCTGCCCGGGTTGGCACACCGCATGATCGTCCCTGCAGGGCTATCCGCACGGCCGCTCACGCTCGACGACGTCGACGACACCATCGCGATGGTCAACACGTGTGAGCTCGTCGATAGCGGCGAGTTGATGTGGGAACGCGCCGACCTGCTCTCGGACATCTCGGTCGACGCGTTCGACGCCGACAGGCACTGGCTGGGCGTCTTCGATGGAGATCGCATCGTCGCGTGGGCGTTCTTGCAAGGCCCGCGCAGACTTTGGATCGACGTCGCGCCCGATGTGCGCGGACGCGGGATCGGCACGGCCCTTCGCCGGTGGGCGATCGCTCGTGCTCGCGAGCGAGGGAACGATCGCGTGGGTCAAACGATCGAGGACGGTCGCGCCGACGTCGCGACGGCGCTCAGGCTGGCGGGCTTCACGCCGCGACACACGTCATGGATCCTCCAGATGGATCACCCGACGGCGCCGCCCCCGGTACCGACGCCCAGGGGCATCGAGGTCCGGGCGATCCGCATGCCCGACGAGGAGGATCAGACGCTCGAGATGTTCGAGACGGCGTTCTCGGAGTTCGCCGACCGGCTCCCCGCGCCGCTCGATGACTGGCGCGCGAGCGTCACCCAGCGCGAAGGGTTCCTGCCCGACGACTTGGTCGTCGCGGTCGACGGCAGCCGCGTCGTCGGCGGAGCGTTCCTGATCGACAGCGACGAGATCTGGATCGACAAGCTTGCCGTCGCCGCGACGCACCGGCATCGCGGCATCGCACGCGCGCTGTTGGGCACCGCGTTCCTACGTTCGTTCGAGCGCGGCTACGAGCACACGTCGCTCTCAACCGACTCGCGCACGGGCGCGCTCATCCTCTACGAACGCGTTGGCATGAACGTCACGCGATCGTTCACCAACTGGGCGATCGATCTCTAACGCGCTCGGCGGTGGCCGAGGGATTCGAACCCTCGGGAGAGTTTCCCCTCCACACGCTTTCCAGGCGTGTCCCTTCGGCCGCTCGGGCAGGCCACCGGGCAGGAGTCTACGGAACCGTCGCGCACGGCTTAAGAACTCTTCAGGTAGAGGAACGACGCATAGGCCGTCCGGCCCTTCGGCGTCAGATGCATCTTGTCGTAGAACCAGTTGGCGTGGCCGCGCGAGTGCTTGTACCAGTCGATCAGGTAGGTGTTCGCGTGCCGCTGCGCGCATGCGCGCAGCCGCGTGTTCTGCGCCCTCATGATCTTGGGGTGGCTGGGCGGACCGGTCACGGTCACGAGGTACACGCGCCGAGCAGATCCGGCCAGACGGGCGATCGTGTCGCAATCCCCCGGCCGGATCAGGACGCCGTTCGTCCCGAGGTGGATGACGATCTTCTGGCGCAACAGGCCGTGACGCTTCTTGCGCTTGACGATCGACACCGCCTCGTAGAACTGGCGAGACTTCACCGCGTCGACGACGAAGCCGTGTGCCCGGAGCTGCGCCTTCGCGCCGAGCATGACCGAGTCGCCGATCGCGTATCGACCCGCGGGGATGCCTGAGGCGAGCGCCGGCGCAGCAACGGCGAGCAGAGACACGGCAACGGCGACGGCGATGAGAGTTCGGCGCATCCCCGCACCTTACGGCGCGCGGTCGGGAGGGACCACGTAGGCTTCGAACGTGATCACGTTGCGGCCGCTCACGGTCGACAACCGCGCCGCGCTCGAAGCCCTTAGGATCGAGCCGTTCCAAGAGAAGTTCGTCAACAACGTGTCCGAAGCCCTGCAGGAAGCGGAGGACGAGCCCGGCGGTCGAGCGATCCAGTTCGGGCTCTACGACGACAACAAGCCGGTCGGCTTCGTGATGATCAGCGACGAGGTCGACGGGCCCGGATACATCGCCCACTACCTATGGAAGCTCCTGATCGACCGCGACAACCAACGGAAGGGCTACGGCACCGCTGCTCTGAACCTCGTTTCGACGTACTTCAGGGAACGAGGGAACACGGAGATGTGGACGACCGCCGGCGAGGGCGACGGCAGCCCGATCCCGTTCTACGAGCGCTACGGCTTCGTCCGGACCGGCGACATCATCTTCGACAACGAAGTGCTGCTCCGCCTCGATCTCACCTGAGCGCCCGCCGAGGCGTACCATCCGACCGTGGGCACTCCCGACTTCTCGCGTGGCGGCGGCTTCGGCACTCCGGAGGACAAGGAGAGAGAACTCGAGCGACGTCACGAGGAAGCTGCCAAGGAGATCGAGGCCGACCGGATCGCGAAGCGGGCGGAGGAAAGCGATCCGTCGTGGCGCCCCTGGTACAAGCGGCTCTTCCGTCGTTCCTAGCGCCTAGAACGTGTTGATCACGACGGCGACCGTGTCGCTCTGGGTCGAGTCGCCCTCGGACGTGATCGTCACCGGGCACCGGTAGTGCAGGTTCGCGTTGACCGTCACCATGTTGAGCGTGATCGCGATGCGCCGCCCAGGCTTCAGCGTGAACGAGTAGTTGCTATGGATGAACTGATCCGTGATGTGCACGGCGCTCACGCCGACGGGAACCTTGTACTTACCGATCAGCACCCGAAGGATCTGGAAGTTCTTGTTGCCCGTGCAGCCGGTGAGGTCGAAGGTGTCCTTTGTCGTGCCGTCGTTCTGGAAGGTGAGCCAGTACCAGACGCCCTCGCCGTTATCGATCCGCTGGGAGATCGTCTGTCCCTTGGCGTTGGCGTTGTAGATGTTGTTGCCCTTCCAGGGGTGGGGGGGCGGGTTGATCGTGCACCCGGTGCTCTGACCGCAGAGCTTGATCCACGCGTCGGGCCGGTACGGCGCTGAGCCCGCACTGGCCGCCGGGACGACGAACGTTTGGGCGGCGAGGCCGACGACGATCAACGCGAGCAGCGTTCGCTTCATGACTTCGGAGGTATCGGGAAGCGAGGCCGCCCTGCTTGACCCCGCCGTATGGGGGACACCACGGCGATCCCGAGATACGCTCAGCCGGTCTGAGAGGAGGGCGACGATCCGAAAGCCACAGTCGCGTTCACCCGGTGAACTCGCCGTCCCGGCGCTCACCACGCCCGGCATCGACCGCCGCGAGGCGTTCGCCGACGACCGGATCTGGGTCGGCACGATCCGGACCGAAGCCAAGACCTGGTCCGATTGGCACGTCCACCCCGGCCACGACACCTATGGCTTCGTCACCGAGGGGATCGCGCGAGTCGAGTTCGATGCCGATGGCAACGGGATCGAGACCGGGCCCGGCGGGTTCGTGCTCATCCCCGCAGGCGCCCCGCATCGCGAGGGCAACCCCGGTGAGGTGCCGAACGCGGGCGTGATCTTCCGCGTGGGCGAAGGTCCGGTGCTCGAGCCGCTGGATGGCCCACCTCCCTCGACCTGAAGCAACGCGAACGGGCGGGCCCGTGTGGACCCGCCCGAACGAAAGCGCGGAGGCGGCGTGATTTGAACACGCGAGGGACGGATTAGGCCCCTAACCGCTTTCGAGGCGGTCCCGTTCGGCCGCTCCGGCACGCCTCCGTCGCCGAGTCTAGCAACGCCCCTTCGCACGGGTGCCGCGCGTGGCAGGATGCGGGGGATGATCGACGTCGAGACCATCGCCGGCATCCCGCTGTTCGACGGCCTGCCACCCGAAGACCTGGCGCGGATAGCAAGTTGGCTCGAGCCGATAGACGTTCCGGCCGACTGGCACCTGCTGAACCAGGGCTCATTCCCGGACGGCTTCTTCGTCGTGCTCGAAGGAACCGTCCGCATCGAGCGCAACGGCGAGCCCGTCGCGGAGCTCGGACCGGGTGACTTCTTCGGCGAGATCGCCTTGCTCGAGGACAACAAGCGGACGGCGTCCGTCGCGACGGCCACGCGGGTGCGCGCCGCCGTCATGGCTCAGGCGGACTTCTTCGAGATGACCGCCCAGATACCGGCGATCAGCAAGCGGATCACCGACGCCGCGATCTCGAGGTTCCCGAAGCGCTAGCGGCGGTCGCGGAAGAACGCGCGGAGCAGCTCGCCGCAGGCGTCAGCCTCGACGCCCGTCACGAGCTCGGCGCGATGGTTGAGCCGCGGATGCTGCACGAGATTGCCCAGCGATCCCGTGAAACCCGCCTTGGGGTCGGGCGCGCCGACGACGACGCGGTCCACGCGAGCGAGCACGACGGCGCCCGCGCACATCGCGCACGGCTCCAACGTCACGATCAAGGTGCAATCGTCGAGTCGCCAGGTGCCGAGTGCGTCGGCCGCGGCTCGGAGTGCGAGCACCTCCGCGTGGGCGGTGGGGTCCTGCCGCAGCTCTCGCTCGTTGCCCGCCGCGGCGACCTCGCGATCGTCGCGCACGACGACGCAGCCGATCGGGACGTCGTCGTGGTCGGGGCACCCGCGCGCCACCTCGAGCGCGCGGTCCATCCACTCGGCGTCAGTAGGCATCGATGTCGCGCAGGCGGTCGTCGCTGATGCCGAAGTGGTGCGCAACCTCGTGGGCAACGGTACGCGCGACCTGTGCGCGCACACGCTCGCCGTCGGGCCCGGCATAGGCGACGATCGACGCGCGGTACAGCGTGATCGTGTCCGGGAGCACGTTGGTGTAGCCGCTGCCACGGCGCGAGAGCGGGATCCCGTGATACAGGCCGAGCAGGCCCGGTTGCCCCGACGGCGGATAGTCCTCGATCAGGACGGAGACGTTGTCCATCGCCTGGTGCACCCATTCGGGCAAGCCGTCGATCGCTTCGACGACGAGCTCTTCGAAGCGGTCGGCCGAGACGGACATGCCGCGTAGCGTACGAGTCGCCCGTGCGTTACGCCGACGGCAGCCACGCGGCGCGCGATGCCTCGAACGCGTCGATCGCGTCGGTGTGGCGAAGCGTGAGCCCGATGTCGTCGAACCCTTCCATCAGGCGCCAGCGCGTGAACTGCTCCATGTCGAAGGTCTCGTCGAGGCCCGGCGCACGCACCGTCAGCGTGTCGAGATCGATCTCGATGCGCGTGGCGGGGTCGTCGAGCGAGGCGTCCATCAGCGCGCGCACCGATTCCTCGCGGACCTCGATCGGCAGCAGGCCGATCTTCAGACAGTTGTTCCGGAAGATGTCGGCGAAGCTCGGGGAGATCACCGCCTTGAAGCCGTGATCCTCGATCGCCCAGGGTGCGTGCTCGCGGCTCGAGCCGCACCCGAAGTTGGGGCCGGCGACGAGGATCGTCGCCCCGGCGTACCGCGGGTCGTTCAGGATGAAGGTCGGGTCCTTCCGCCACGCCTCGAACAGGAACGGGCCGAACCCCGTGCGTTCGATCCGCTTGAGATGTTCCGCCGGGATGATCTGGTCCGTATCGACGTCGGAGCGGTCCAACGGAAGCGCGGTGCCCTCGATGCGTCCGATCGGTTCCATCACAGATCCTCCGGGGTCGTGAAGTGCCCGGCGATGGCGGTGGCCGCCGCGACCCGCGGGCTCACGAGGTGTGTGCGGCCGCCTTTGCCCTGGCGTCCCTCGAAGTTGCGGTTGCTCGTCGAGGCGCTCCGCTCGCCCGGCTGCAAGATGTCGGGGTTCATCCCCAGGCACATCGAACAGCCGGCGCCGCGCCAATCGAACCCCGCCGCGTTGAAGACCTCGTCGAGGCCCTCCTCCTCGGCCTGCATCTTGACCGCGACGCTGCCGGGAACCACGAGTGCCCGGATGCCCTCTGCGACACGACGGCCGCGCACGACGTCTGCCGCGACCCGCAGGTCCTCGATCCGTGAATTGGTGCATGAACCGATGAAGACGGTGTCGGGCCGGATGTCGCGGAGCGCGGTGCCCGGTTCAAGCGCCATATAGGCGAGGGCGCGCTCGGCGGCCTCCTTGCGCCCGCTCTCGCCGAACGAGGACGGATCGGGCACCGCGCCGTCGATCGTCGTCGATTGCGCGGGATTGGTCCCCCAACTCACGTACGGCCGCAGCGTCGCGGCGTCGAGCGTGACCTCGGTGTCGAACGATGCGCCCCGATCGGTCGGGAGCGTCCGCCAGTGCTCGAGAGCGGCGTCCCACTCGGCATCCTTCGGCGCGTGCGCGCGACCCTTCACGTAGGCGAACGTCGTCTCGTCCGGCGCGACGACGCCGGCGCGCGCACCGCCCTCGATCGACATGTTGCAGATCGTCATGCGGCCTTCCATCGAGAGCGCCTCGATCGCCGAGCCTCGGTACTCGATCACGTGACCCGCGCCGCCCCCGGTTCCGATCCGGTTGATGATCGCGAGGATGATGTCCTTGGCGCTGCAGTTGGGTGGCAAGTCGCCCTCGACGGTGACGGCCATCCACTTCGGCCGGCTCTGCGGCAGCGTCTGCGTCGCGAGCACGTGCTCGACCTCGCTGGTGCCGATGCCGAACGCCAGCGCGCCGAACGCGCCGTGCGTCGAGGTGTGGGAGTCGCCGCACACGATGGTCATGCCGGGCTGCGTGTAGCCCTGCTCCGGGCCGATCACGTGCACGATCCCCTGGCCGCCCGAACCCCACGGGTACAGCGTGATGCCGAACTCGTCGGCGTTGGCCTGGAGGGCTTGCATCTGCCGGGCGCTCACCGCGTCGGTGACCGGACCGTCCGTCGTCGGGACGTTGTGGTCCATCGTCGCGACGGTGAGATCGGGACGCCGCACCGGCCGATCCGTCATCCGCAACCCGTCGAAGGCCTGCGGGCTCGTGACCTCGTGCACGAGGTGAAGGTCGATGTAGAGGAGGTCCGGCTCGCCGTCGGCGCTTCGGACGACGTGGTGGTCCCAGATCTTCTCGGCGAGCGTCTTGGGCATCGTTGGTTGCTCCTTGGGCAAGCGGTACGCCGCCGACCTGGTAGGTTGGAGTTCCAAATAATGGAACTCAGTTCCAAATAGTGGACATCACATTAGCAGGCGCCGAGGGCACACGGGCGCCAACGGTTGTCAGCAGGTCGACGAACAGCCGCAGGGAGCCAGGCCATGCCGAGAACGGTTCAGGATGAGGAAACGTTCGCCTCCTTGGTGGACGACAACGCCGCGATCCAGCGCGGCTGGAGCGCCACGGCGGCACCCGCACCGGCGACAGGCGTCGGCGTGCTCGATCGTGCCGTCGATGTCCTCGACGCCGTCGAAGGCGGCGCGCGGTCGTTCACGGCGATCGCCGACGCGACCGGCCTCACGAAGCCGACCGCGCACCGGATGATCACCGCGCTGCAGGCCCACGGGTTCTTGATGCATGTCGGCGGTGTCGGATACGCACTGGGCCCACGCCTGCTCAACCTCGCATCGACGGCGCTTCGCGAGCTTCCACTCCGTCAGTTGGCGCGTCCATCGCTCGAGCAGCTCACGCGAACCACGGGCGAATCCGCGCAGCTCTACGTGCGCCACGGCGATCGCCGGATCTGCGTCGACGCCGTCGAATCGGAGAACGAGCTCCGCACGATCGTCCAGGTCGGCGCGTCACTCCCGCTCGGCCGGGGCTCTGCCGGCAAGGTGTTCCTCGCCTGGGGTCCGCCCTCCGACGAAGACGTGGAGGACATCCTCCAGTCCATCGCCACGACCCGCCGCCGCGGCTGGGCCGACAGTTACGGCGAGCGTGAGCCCGGCGTCGCGTCGGTCAGCGCACCGATCTTCGGGCCGCACGACCACCTGCTCGCGGCCATCTCGGTGTCGGGCCCGCGGTCGCGCCTCGCGCCGCTGCAGGCAAAACGGTACGGACCCGCGGTCGTCGAGGCGGCGAAACAGGTCGAGCGGCTGCTGGGCCGGAGCTAACGCGCGGCTACCAGGCGTACGCCTCGGGCGCCCGGCCGCCCGGCCCGGGAAACGTCATGTCCAATGCTTCGAGCACGTCGTCGGACAGCCGGATCTGCAGCGCGCGCATCGAGCCCAACAGCTGCGCCTCCGTCCGGGGGCCGATGATCGGGGCGGTCACGGCCGGTTGATGCAACAGCCAGGCCAACGCCACATCAGCCGGCCGCTCCCCCAGCTCCTTGCACAGGTGCTCGAACCGATCGAGCTGATCGCGCTCGGACTCCAACCTGCCCTGCATGTAGTCCTGCGCGCGGCGTCCCTCGGTGACCTTCTCCAACGCGCCCGCGAGCAGTCCGCCGGCCAGCGGGCTATACGGGATCAGGCCCATCCCGTACTCCTGCACCGACGGGATCACCTCGAGCTCGACCGAGCGCTGCATCAGGTTGTAGACGGATTGCTCGGTCGCGAGGCCGAGTGACCGGCGCCACGACGCGATCTCGTTCGCGCGGGCGATGTGCCAGCCGGCGAAGTTCGACGATCCGACGTACAGGACCTTGCCCTGCCGCTTGAGCTGATCCATCGCCTCCCAGATCTCGTCCCACCAGGCCTCGCGGTCGATGTGTTGCATCTGGTAGAGGTCGATGCGATCGGTGCGGAGACGGCGCAACGACGCCTCGCACTGGTGGATGATCGACAACTTCGACAGCCGCGATTCGTTCGGCAGGTCGCCCATCTGCCCGTAGACCTTCGTCGCGAGCACCACCGTGTCGCGTCGCCCCTCGCCCTTGTCGAACCAACGCCCGATGATCTCCTCGGTCGCGCCGACGCCGAGGTGACGGCCATACACGTTCGCTGTGTCCACGAAGTTGATCCCGTAGGCGACGGCCGTGTCCAAGATCGTGTGGCTGTCTTCCTCCGATGTGTGCGGGCCGAAGTTCATCGTGCCCAGACACAGCCGCGAGACGACGAGCCCCAATCGTCCGACGTGGGTGTACTCCACGGTCCGAGTCTACGACCGCTTCATAGGGCAACCCGCTTACCCTGGGGCCCGATGGACCCCGTGATGGAACCCGCGCCGGCCACGACCGCGCGCGCAGCGCAGCCGGCGCCCTGGCGCGAGGTCTTCCGGGGCAGGAACGGCCGGCTCGTCGTCGGGCTGCTGCTGTTCGAGACGCTCGGTGCGATCCACATGCTGATCGTGTCCACCGTGATGCCGGCGGTGCTGAGCGATCTTGGCAACCTGACTCTGTACGGCTGGGCCGGCGCGGCATGGGCGCTCGCGATGATCGGGACGATCCCGATCGTGACGTCGGCGGCGGACCGCCTCGGCACCCGGCCGATGATCCTCGTGACGGCCGCGCTCTATGTGATCGGCCTGACGATCTCGGCGGCCGCTCCGTCGATGGCGGTGCTCGTGGCCGGTCGGTTCGTGCAGGGCGCGGCGAGCGGCGCGGCGTACGCCCTGTCGATCAGCGCGATCGCGAAGACGATGTCGCCCGCGCTGCGGCCCCGTGTGCTCGCGGTGATGGCCACGGCGTGGCTGCTTCCGGGACTGTTCGGGCCGTTGATCGCGGGGTTCCTCGCCGACAACCTGAGCTGGCGATGGGCGTTCATCGTGCCGATCCCGTTCCTGTTCCTGTCGGTGGTGATGATCTACCCGGCGCTTCGCGACCGGCCCGACGCCGAAGCGGCGCCCGCGCCCGTCGGCGGCGCGCTGCTCGTCACGCTGGGCGCAGGGTTGTTCCTCGCGGGCCTCGACGGCGGTTCGTTCGTCTCTCCGATCCTCGCGGTCATCGGGCTGGTCCTGCTGATCGTGGCGCTGCGGCGGCTCGTGCAGCCGGGGACGTTCGTCGCACGGCGAGGCGCGCCGGCTGCCGCGTTGTGCGCGTTCCTGTTGTCGATGGCGTTCACGTCGATGGACAACTATGTGCCGCTGATGCTCACGCACGTCCGCGGCATGTCGATCACGGCCGCGGGCGTCACGATCTCGGTCGCGGCGCTCACCTGGGCGCTCGGATCGTGGTGGCAGTCCCACGCCGTCGGGCACCGCAGCTACGGCTGGCTCGTGATGATGGGCGCGCTGATCTTCCTCGTCGGGATCGCGGTCACCATCTGGGTGCTGCACGGCTCGCCGTTGTGGCTCATCGTGATCGCATGGATGACGGCCGGGTTCGGGATGGGAACCGCGTTCCCGGTGATCCCGCAGTCGGTGATGGCGGGCGCAGCCGAAGGGGCGGAGGCTCGCGAGCTGTCGCCCACGCTGCTGATGGACACCCTTGGGATCGCCGTGGGCGCGGGCGTCGCCGGCGCGGCGATCGCGCGGACCGCCGACGCCGGGCTGTCCCTTGTCACCGGGCTGACGATCGCGTTCGCGATCTCCGCCGTGGCGGGCGTCATGATGGCGGCGCTTGCTCCGCGGATCGATCGGCGGTAGCCGCGAGCCTGCCGTCACGCTCGGGGTCGAGCGCGCCCGGCATCACCGCGAAGACCAACGTCGCGATCGCTCCGAGCACACCCGCCGCGATCAACACGGCGTCGGCGCCGAACGCCTTCGCCAGCGGCCCGACGACGAGGAACGACACCGGCGTGCCGAGGATCGAGATCATCCAGTCGAGCGACGACACGCGCCCGAGCAACTCGCCGGGCACGAGCCGCTGCATCGTCGTGAACCAGATCACGATCAGCACCGCGATCGACCCCTCGGCGATGAACGACACCGCCATCGCCTGAGGGATGTTGCCGACGAGCCCGAAGAAGGCGGTCATCCCCATCCCGACCGCCCAGCTGGCGTACATCACCGTGAGCGCGCGTTTCGGCAGACCGCCACGCTGCGCCATGTACAGGGATGCGATCACGGAGCCGATGCCGCCGGCGCCGAACACGATCGCGAGCTGGAGCTCCGTCCCGTGGAGTTGATCAGCCACGACGAAGGGCACGAGCGTCTCCCACGGCCCCCATACGCAGAAGAGGCTCACCATGCCGCCGAGCATCCCCCATAGCAGCCAGCGGGTAGACAGGACGTAGGCGATGCCCTCCTTCACGTCGGTCCACATATGCGTTTCGGTTTCGTGTGCGAACCGGTCGCCGCGGACGCGCATCAACCAGATGCAGACCGCCGACACCGCGAAGGTGAGCGCGTCGGCCAGGAAAGCCCACCCCGTCCCGGCGACGTGCACGACGATCGCGCCGATCGTGGGGCCGATCACGAGCCACGCGAGCGGCCGAACGGTCGAGGCGATGGAGTTCGCCTCGACCAGGTGCTCCTCAGGCACGATCATCGGCACGATCGAGCTGAAGGCGGGTCCGAAGATCGCCTGACCCGCCCCGTACGGGAGCACCAGCGCGACGAGCAGCGGCGCCGTCAGGGCATCGAGCAAGATCAGCACGCCGATGGCCGAGATGGCGCACAGCCGCAGCAGGTCGCCGATGATCATGAGGTGGCGGCGGTCCATCCGGTCCGACAGCGCGCCGGTCGCGAGCAACAACAGGACCTGCGGCGCCGACCACGCGAACCCGACGAGCGCGAAGGTCGCGGGCGACGCGTGGAGGTCCTTATAGACGAACCACGCGACGGCGAAGACGTAGATCCCGTCACCGATCATCGAGACGGTCTGGCCGATCCAGAGCAGCCGGAAGTCCCGGTGCTGCAACGGCCGGAGCACGCCGACACGCTGATAGAGCGGGAGCGACTCGGCCATGTCGTCCACCCTACCCCCGGTCGGACGGGAGGCTGTCGACAGCGGTCGCGCGCGCGACCGTCGCCGAGCTGAGACTGCGTGGATCCGCCGGGTCAGTCGTCGCCGCGCTCGGGACCGCCGTCTTCGCCGGGCGGCTGCGGCGCCGACGTCGACCTACCAACGACGCCCGTCACCACGGAGGACGCATCGCCGGCCGGGGACGGCGCGGACGTCGACGTTGCCTCGTCGGGGCTCGGGTCGGCCGCTTCGTGATGGTCCGGCGTATCCGGGCGCAGCGGCGGACCGGTGACGACGCGGACCGCGCTGGCCGGCTGGGTCAGGCTCGTTCCCGCGACGGCGAAGGCGCCGGCGATGAGCGCGACGGCGACCACGGCGCCGACGACACCCCACCCGACGACCCCGACGATCCGACGCATCGGCAGACCGTACGCGCGCACCGATTAAGCCTTGGCTAAGGCGGACGGATAGCGCACCTCGACGAGGGTCCCGCCACCGTCTGCGGTATCGATGGTGAGGGTGCCGCCGTCGCCCTCGGCGAGCTCGCGAACGATCGCGAGCCCGAGGCCGGAGCCGCCCGCCGGCGCGCCGGGCGCCCGGTAGAAGCGCTCCGTCGCCCGCGCCCGAACGTCCCCGGGCATCCCCAGGCCGTGATCGCGGACGGCGATCCATGCATGGCCGTTGCGCGTGCCCGTGGAAACCTCGACCGGACCCGGCGCGTATGCCGCCGCGTTGTCGAGCACCGTGTCGATGAGTTGCGCGACGTCGTTCGCATGAACCATCGCCTCCGCGGGCTCGCCGGCAACGCGGACGTCATCGGCCCGTCGCCGCTCGACCGCGTCGCGCGCAAGCACAGACAGATCGCAGCGCTCGGCCGCGCCGTGCTGATCGCCGGCCGCCATCGCGAGCAGGCGCGTCACGAGCACCGACAGCCGGTCGACCTCGGCTTCGGCGGCGACCAGCTCGGCGCGCACGGCGTCGTCGCGTTCGTCGGCGATCGCGCCCTCCAGGCGCAACTTCATGCCGGTGAGCGGCGTCCGCAGCTGGTGCGACGCGTTGGCGACGAATGCCTCCTGCGCTTCCGCGCTCTGTTGCACGCGATCGGCCATCGCGTCGAACGACGTCGCGAGCTGTGTCACCTCCGTCGGACCGTTCACCGCCCCGACGCGGACCGACAGATCGGGCGAACCGAATCGCTGAGCCGCGTCGGCGAGTCGCCGCAACGGCCGCGACAGTGACGAAGACATCGCGACGGCGAGGACGAGTCCGGCGAGCAACCCGCCGGCACCGATCGCGAGCACGCCGAACGTGACCCGCCGCACGTTCTCGTTGACCGCCGCCATGGACTGCGTGATCCGCACCGCGCCGACCACCGTCGGCTGCGCGCCGGGACGTTCGTCCACGATCGGCACCGCCGTCGCCATGATGTCGGTCCCGAGGTCCTGACTGAAGCGGATCACCGATGTCGGCGCGTCGGCCAGCGCCGCACCGATCTCCGGACGCCCCGAGGTTGCGTACGGCTGGCCGGTCGCCGGTCCGAGCGAGTCTGCGACCAGCGCGCCGGTGTGATCCACGACGATCACGCGGCCTGCAACCTGCGATGCCGCGTCGCGCACGATGCCACGCAGCGTCGACGCGCTGCCCGGGCGAAGATTCTCAGCGCCGACGTCTTGCGCGATCGTCGTCGCGCGGATGACGTTCTCGCGCTCGAACTCGGCCCGCGCACGCCGGTCGAGCGTCAGCGCGAGCGGGATCATCAACGCGGCGATCGTGATGATCGAGACGTAGGCGAAGGCGATCACGAGCCGGCTGCGGACCGTCATCGCGACCTCCTACCCCAGTGATCTCGGATCGGTGAACCGGAACCCGACGCCGCGGATCGTCGTGATGTAGCGCGGATGCGCGGGGTCGTCGTCGAGCTTCTTGCGGAGCCAGGCGATATGGACGTCGAGGGTCTTCGTCGAGCCGAACCAGTGCGGATCCCAGACCTCGTCCATTATGTCCTCGCGCCGAACGACCGTGCCCGCGCGCGACATCAGCAGCGCCAACAGATCGAATTCGCGCGCCGCGAGTGTCACCGGCGTGCCGCCCTTGGTGAGCGTGCGCGCATCGAGGTCGAGCCGGAGATCCGCGATCTCGAGGACGTGCCGGACCGACACCCGGCCCGTTCGGCGAAGGATCGCGCGGATCCGCGCGACCAGCTCGCCTGCCGAGAACGGCTTCACGATGTAGTCGTCCGCGCCGAGCTCCAGGCCGACGATGCGGTCGGCATCGGCGCCTCGTGCCGTCAACAGCAGGATCGGGACGTCCGACGCCGTCCGAAGTTCACGGCACAGGTCGCGGCCGTCGCCGTCGGGAAGCATGACGTCGAGCACGATCGCGTCGGGCGGAACACCCTCGACGGCGTCTCGAGCGTCGGCGACCGTCCCGACCGCGGTCGCCTCGAACCCTTCACGCTCGAGATGGGCGACCAGCGGCTCGGCGATGCCGGGCTCGTCCTCCACGACGAGGATGCGGGTTCCCATGCAACCAGCGTCCGCGATGAACCTGGGAACTCCACCAGACGACGGTCCCGCGACGAGCAGGACCTTGGGCCCGGCTGGAATCAGCCGGAGCGACCAAACTTCTTGCGCGGCAGTATGTTGCGCGCCGGGAGGGAGTCGAACCCCCAACCTTCTGATCAGTAGTCACGCGCGCTTGAACGCTAAGACCAGTAGGCATCCACGCGCGAGGAGGGCGAGCGGGACGGGAATAGTTATCCGCTGTGGACACGACGAAACCTGGGGCTGAAATCCCTGGCACCGACCGCCCTCTCGCTTCCCTAAGCATCCAGGGACTACATCGCCCGCAGGGACGAGTCTTGCGTCTGTACCGCCTTCTCACGCCCGCTTACCTCCCGTCCGAGCGAGTGCCAGGATCGGGCAGGCAGCCTGCCAGGAGGTCAGAGTCCGCACGGCGCGAGGGTTTCCAGTACAACGTCTGCGAGGTTAGACGTCTAGCGCGTGCTGAGCCCGTTGGGTGGGCAAGAAGAGGGCCGCTCCGAGCCCGACGATCCCGATGATCGCGAGAACGATCATCGAGGCGGCGTAGGACCGGTTCGTGAGGCTGGAAACGAGGATGGTGCCGGCGACCGCGGTGCCGAGCGACGAACCCAGGTTGGAGATGCAGCGCGATAGGCCGGAGATCTCGCCTTGTTGTTCTTCGGGGAACGCGGATTGCACGACGTTGACCGAAGGGGTCAGCATCACGCCGACGCCGAGGCCGATGAACAGGAGGCCGGGCGCGAACGCCCAGGCGCTCGGCGAGCCCCTCACGAGGGCAAGCAGGACGACGACCCCGGCGATCGTGGTGGTAAAACCGGCCAGGATGAGCGTCCGCTGCGCGTACTTCTTGGCGAGCCGTTCGGCCGCGAGTGACGACAGCAAGATCCCTCCGGTGGCGGCGGTGAAGATCACGCCCGTTTGTATGGCGTTGTAGCCCCTGACGACCTGCAGATACGCGGAGACGACGAAGGCGGTGCCCATCAGCAAGAGCCACTGCACATTTTGGGTGACGAGGCCGAAGTTCGACGTGTGGTTGCGGAACAGTCCAGTAGACAGCAAGGGCTCCTCGTGTCGGCGTTCGCGGGCCCGGATGTGGAGGAAGAACATGGCGAGGACGACGGCGCCGACCGCCACCAGGATCGCCATGAGCGCGAGGTCGTTGTCGGCGGCGAGGACCCCCGTCACGACCAGGATGAGGCCGGCGCCGGACAGGATCGCGCCGAGCGTATCGAAGGGCCGGGTCGGGTCCGGCTCGATCGGATCGACGATGTCGCGGCTCAGCCAGAGGATCACGCCGACGATCAATGCTTGGAAGACGAACGCGGCGCGCCAACTGATGGCGGTGGTGATGAGCCCGCCGATCAACGGTCCGGCGGCGGCGCCGACGCCGCCCATCCCGGTGATGATCCCGAAGGCCCGGGCCCGCGACGTGACGTCTCTGAACAGCACCGTGGTAAGGATGTAGACGGGCGGTATCAGCAACGCGGTACCGACCCCTTCGAAGATCGAGTTGCCGAGGATCAGGACGCCGAGTCCGGGAGAGACCGCGCTCATGAGCGCGCCGATCCCGTAAACGAGCAGGCCGATGGTGAAGCAGCGCTTGCGGCCCCATCGGTCGGTGAGCTTGCCGCCGGGAATCATGAGCGCGGCCATCACCAGCAAGAACAGGGTGATCGCGATCTGGACGCCTTGCACGGTCGTATGGAGATCCGTGCTGATGTCGGTGATCATGACGTTCATGTTCGAGCCGGCGAAGCTGCAGATGAACTGCGCAAGCGCGAGCGGAACGAGGATCTTCCGCAACGCACCCGAGGGCCGTCCGACGCTGACAGCTTCACCCATGCTTCCCCCTACCGATCCGCGGTCCCATATCTACTAGCCGAGCGCTTGAGCGTCGAGTGAAGGATGCCTCGGATCTGAGCGCGACGCGATGAGCCTCGAAGCCCCGCCAGCTTCTCCGAGCGGTAGGACGCAATCCCGGTCATCGTTTCCGCTGGTAGCGCGCCGGGAGGGAGTCGAACCCCCAACCTTCTGATCCGTAGTCAGATGCTCTATCCATTGAGCTACCGGCGCGGGACGGTCATCGTACCGTGCGGCGGCGCGGTGGCGGTCCGGGCGGCCCACAACGTCTGCCAGGATGGTCGGCCATGGCGACGGACGCGTCGGTCGAAACCGCGAGCCAAACGCTGCACCGCCTGACCTCGTACGTCGCGTATGACGCCGAGGATCCCGATCGCATCTGGGCGCCTCCGGTCGATGACCCTCGGGTGGTTGCCGATCTGGTGGTCAACGACACCGACAGGCTGCCGTGGTTCTACAAGCGGTACGACGAAGACCTCCCGAGGCTCGCCCTGCCGCGCGATCTTCCGACCACGACGGCGTCGACGGTCGCCGTCTTGGCGGGCACGACCGCGATAGGGTCCGGCACACTCGATCTTGCGCACCTCTCGCGACTGCTTCACCTATCTGCCGGCGTTGTCCGCACGATGGTGCGTCCGTACGCGACGTGGCTCTTCCGCGCCGCGGGCTCGGCGGGCGGACGCTTCCCGCTGGAGGTCTATGTCGCGGTGCCCAAGGGATACGACGTCCCGCAAGGCGTCCACTGGTATCACCCCGAAGCGCACGCGCTGGTCCAGATCGGCCCGCCACCGGACGCCGGCGCGCCGACGGTCGTTGCGACCGGGGTTCCGTGGCGAACGGGGTGGCGGTATCGAGAGCGGGGATACCGACACGTCTACTGGGATGCGGGCACGATGCTGTCGCAGCTCCTCGCGGTGGCAACGTCGGCGGGGACCGAGCCGTCACTGTTCACGCGATATCCGGACGTAGCCGTCGCCTCGCTCGTCGGCGCGGACGGCACCCATGAATGGCCGGTCGCGATCGTGACCCTTGGCGGCGAGACGCCTGCGATCGGCGCCACAGGTCCTGCCGCGGTCGGGAGTGTCGACGCGTCTCCCGTCGAGTTCCCGCTCGTGACCGCTGCGCAACGTGCGGGCGACCTCGACGCCGTCGGAGACCCCTGGCGACGGGCAAGCCCGGTTCAAACACCGATCACGGACGGACCCCCGATCGACGACGTCATCATGTCGAAAGGATCGAGCAGACTTCTCGATCGAACGAAGAGCGTCCCCCACGACCTGTTCGAGACATCGATGCTCGCGGCGATGCGGGGGATCGACGTGTCGCACACCGTCGCCGTTCACGCCGTCGACGGCATGACGCCCGGCATCTATCGATGGCCCGCGACCGCGCCACGACGCGAAGGCGACATGCGCGACGAGCTCTACCGATTGGCGGTCGAGCAAGAGCTCGCGCAAGCGGCGGCGTTCGTCACGATCGCCACCGCGAACATCGGCGCATTGGATGACCGGAGCTATCGCGAGGCGCAGCTCTCCGCGGGCATCGTCGAAGGACGCCTCCACCTGCTCGCGTACGCCATGGGCGCGGCCGCGTCCGGCATGACCTTCGCGGACGACCTGCTCGAGGACGTGGTCGGTGAGCCCGCCGACGGCCTTCTGCTCACGTGCGTCGGTGTGCCCGAGTACCCGTCGGCGATCGGTGGACCGCCGGGGTCGCCCACCGAGGTACGAAGGGTCGAAGCGCGGACGTCGTGACCTCAGCGGACCACCTGATCGACGAAGCGGTCAACGCGGCCTTCCAGGGCTGGGACTTCTCGTGGCTCACGGGTCGGAGCGACGATCCGAAGACGCCCTGGCGGTACGGTCAGCTCGTGGCCGAGGCGCTCACGAGGTCTACACGCGCCCTCGATATCGATACGGGCGGCGGCGAGGCGCTCGCCGCACTGGCGCCGTTCGCCTGTTCAGTCATCGCGACGGAGGGGTACACACCGAACATCGCCGTGGCCCACGCGAACCTACTACCCGTCGGTGTTCCGCTGATCGGCGTCGAGTCGGCGCCGGACAACATCGGCCAGGAACGGGCCACACCGAGCGACACCGCGAGTCATCTGCCCTTCCGCGACGGCGCTTTCGACCTCGTCGTGAACCGCCACTCCTCCTATTGGCCCAGCGAGGTAGCGCGCGTGCTCGGCGTCGGCGGGACGTACCTGACGCAGCAGCGCAGCGGAGGAGACGACGAGCTACTTCGGACGTTCGGGCGCGCGACCCACCGAGGCGCTGATTTCGATCTCGCGTTCGCCGTCAGGCAGCTCCGAGACGTCGGCTTCGACATCGTCCGCGCCGAAGAGTCCGATGGCACCGTTCGATTCTTCGACGTCGGCGCGGTCGTGTACTACCTGCGAGCGATCCCGTGGATCGTGCCCAACTTCGACGTCGAGGCCGACCGCGAGACGCTCCTTCGCATCCACGACACCATCAAGGCCGACGGATGGTTCGGCGTCGCGAGCTACCGCTTCCTGATCGAGGCGCGGACGATGCGGTGACCCGGTCGTAGGGTGCATGCATGACCACCAAACTGCAGCCGGGCGACGCCGCGCCGTCCTTCGCTCTCATCGATCAGCACGGCACGACGGTCAAGCTCGACGACTACCGAGGCCGCAAGCTTCTCGTCTACTTCTACCCCGAGGCCGACACGCCCGGATGCACGAAACAATCGTGCGATCTGCGCGACCACCGGCAGGAGTTCACGAAACTCGGCGTCGACGTCGTCGGCATCTCGCCCGACGAGCCGGACAAGCAACTCGCCTTCGACGAGAAGTACAGACTCGGATTCCCGCTGCTAGCGGACACCGACCACGAGGTCGCCACCGCATGGGGCACGTGGGGCGAGAAGACCAACTACGGCAAGACCTACATGGGCATCACGCGCTCGTCGTTCCTCGTCGATGAAAACGGGAACATCGAGCAGGCGTGGTACCGCGTCAAGCCCGAGAACACGGTTCCGAAGGCGCAGCAAGCGCTGGCGGCCTAGACCTGCGCCGCTACGAGAACTCGTTGAACAGCTGCCTTCGCGCAGCGAAGGCGCTGCAACGTGCGCGACGCAAGACCGCCATCAGACCGCAACCCGGGAAGGGTTCCGTCGGCCGTGTGTCGCCGTCTACGCTCGCGACGCGATGCGAGGGGCGTTCTTTCAAGCGCGATTCGAGCCACCTTCCACCGCAAACGCGCTCAAGCCGTATCGCGGAACGCGCGAGCTCGAGGGACACGCGCGCGAAGATGCGGCACATCTCGCCGCGATCCTGGGACTGATCTCGGTCATGGCATTGGCGGCGTCGTTCATCTGGGCGCACCACTGGGGACCCCTCGCGTACACCATCGTCGGGATTTGGGGCATCACGACCGCGGCCACGCTCGTGCTCGCCTTGCTGGCTCGCCGCCCCGGCACACCGGCGCGCTGGCTGACCATCGTGGCGCTGGCGTGCGTCTCGGTGTCCGTGCTCGCCGTCGTGTTCACCGGTGCGGCGTTCGCAGCCGGCTACGACCCGACGGGACTCTGCGGCGGCGGCTAGGGTGGGATCCGATGGAGACGGCACAACGAGACTTCGAGATCATCAAACACGTCGACGCGCCGATCGACGACGTGTTCCGGGCATTCACGGACGCCGACGCACTCGCGGCGTGGTGGGGACCCGAGGGCTTCAACGTCACCGATGTGACGTCCGACGCTCGACCCGGCGGCGAGTTTCGTCTCGTCATGGCCGGCCCCGACGGGGTGGGCCAGCCCGTCGCAGGCAGATATCAAGAGGTGTCGCCGCCGTCCCACCTCGTCGCCGAGATCTCGGCCGGCGCCCCGGATGGGTCGACGCTCGTGACCGCCGTTCTGACCTTCCACCTGGCGCCGGTGAACGCGGGAACCGAGATCCGTCTGTCAGCGCATGGAACGGCCTTCACGTCCGAGGCCCGCGGCATGCTCGACGGGATGCAGGAGGGCTGGACGTCCAGCCTCATCTGTCTCGAGCGGTTCCTCGAAGAGTCGCACGGTTCAACCCTCAAAGCCCGACACGAAACCGCCTGACTCCCGAACCGCTGTCCTAGGCTGGCGCCGTGACCGAGCGGGTGTCGGCGCGGGTGCTCCTCATCGACGAAATCTCGCGCGTGTGGAGGCTTCGCAGATCGTCGACGTCAACGAGACCGACGAAGGCGCCAGGTTCTTCGAGGGCTGGCGTTGGTGGACACTCGACGAGATCCGCGCGTACGACGGAGTCGTCGGCCCCGCGCGGCTCGCGGAGCTACTCGAACCGGTCCTTGACGGAGTGCTCCCATCAGTGCCGATCCTCACGAACGACTGAGGCGAAAGCTGCGACCGGCGGAGACGCCGGGATTCGAACCCGGGAGGGAGCTCAACACCCCCTAACCGCTTAGCAGGCGGCTCCTTTCGGCCACTCAGGCACGTCTCCGTCGCCGAGTCTACCGTCGAGCTTCGAGCGGCCAGCGGCGATCAGGAGATGCGGCCGGCCGTCCGCAGGATCGTCAGCAACCGATCGACCGGCAGCGCGAACAACGTGTTGCCGTCACGCCCCACGGTGGTGTGCGAGGCGAGCATCGCGTTCACGACCGCTTCCTCCGTCGCCTCGATCGTGGCCTTGAACACCGACGAGATGATCTGCCACGACTCGCTCCCATCGGGAAGCACCGTCGGCGTGTACGGCTTCCCGTCGAGCGGCACCGCGTTCGCCGTCGAGAACGCGATGAACTGCTCGCCGCTCCCGTTCGACGCATACGAACCGCCGCGTGACAACCCCATACCCGCGCGTTGCGCGACGCGCTGCAGCTGGTGCGGCACCAGCGGCGCGTCGGTCGCGACGATGACGATGCACGACCCCTCGCTGTGCTCGATGGGCATCACGTCGGTGATGTGCTCGCCGACGCGCACGCCATCGATAAGCAGCGACGAACGATCTCCGTGGTTCGTCATCACCAACACGCCGATCGTGTAGCCGCCGGCATCGGCCGGGAGCACACGCGACGCCGTGCCGATCCCGCCCTTGAAGTCGAAGCACTGCATCCCGACGCCCGAGCCGACGCAGCCTTCCTCGACGACACCACCGGCCGCAGCGTCGAGCGCGGCGAACACGTCGTCATCGCTCAGCGGGCGCTCGAGTACGGCGTTCAAGAACGAGTCGTCGCACTCGGTGACACATGGCATAACGGACTCTGCCGCGGCAACGTCCTTCGTCGCGACCCACGCGACCGCCGCGTCGTACGCCTTGCCGATCTGCTGCGAACTCGTGAGCACGATGGGGGTCTCGAGGATCCCCCACTCCTTTATGGAGTTGATGCCGATCAGCTCGCCGTACCCGTTGAGGATGTGGGTCGCGGCGTAGACCGGTTCCTCCCACGGAGCGGCTTCGCGCGGGAACAGGGTGGTGACCCCCGTGCGGATCGCGTCCTTGGCGCCGTCCTCGCCTCGGATGACGCTCTGGTGACCGACCCGGACGCCGGCGACATCGGTGATGGCGTTGAGGGTCCCGGGCTCCCCGCTGCCGATCCGGATCCCCAGGTCGCGCGCACGAGGCTGGGTCGTCACGGCCAGCTACGATACCTGCTCTACATGGGCATCCTGGGCCTCGGCGTCTCCTTCCGTCGCGCACCGGTCGAGCTGCTGGAGCGGCTCGCGTTCACCGACGACGACCTCACGAAGGCGTACCGGTTCGCCCTCGATCAGCCGGGCATCGAGGAGGCCGTGATCCTGTCCACGTGCAACCGCGTCGAGATCTACGGAGCGGTCGCCACGTACCACGCCGGGTTCCTCGGGCTGAAGCGCGTGCTCAGCGACACGCAAGGGGTCGCGGCTGACGAGCTCAGCGACCCGTTGTACTCCCATTGGGAACGCGACGCGGCCGATCACCTGTTCGAAGTCGCCGCCGGGCTCGACTCGATGGTCCTCGGCGAAACGCAGATCCATGCACAGGTGCGAGAAGCGCTCCGGCGCGCGGCCGCCGAGGGCGGCGCCGGCGTCGCGCTCACCGGCGTGTTCCATGCGGCGTCGCGCGCAGGCCGGCGCGTCCGCCAGGAAACGGCGCTCGGCGCTGCGCCCGACGCGTTCGTCGAGCTCGGCGCCGATCTGGCCGCCGACGCGCTCGGCGACCTGCGCGGCAGGGACGTCGTGGTGGTCGGCGCGGGCCAGATGGCCGCCCTCGCGGTCAAGCACCTGCACCACCGCGGCGTCGGGCCCACCCGCATCTTGAACCGATCGCTCGAGCGCGCCCGCGCGCTCGCCGAACGAACGAACACCGAGCACGGAGACCTCGATCATTTGCCCGAGGCCCTCACCCATGCCGATCTGGTCGTGTCGGCCACCGGCGCCGCGGGCCACGTGATCGACGCGGCGATGGTGCGCACGGCGATGCAGGGGCGTGAGGGTCGCCCGCTCGTGTTCGTCGATCTCGCCGTCCCTCGCGACGTGCATCCGGCGTCCGGCGACATCGACGGCGTCACGCTGCTCGATATCGCGGCGCTCCGCGACGGCGTCGCGGAGCATTCGCCGGAGACCGCCGAGGACATCGCGAGGGCGCGACAGCTCGTCGAGGACGAGGTCGGTCGGTGGGTCTCGCGCCGGCGCGGCGAAGAGCTCGCACCGGTGATCAAGGCGTTGCGCCGTCACGGCGACGCGGTCGTCCAGGGCGAACTCGACCGCGTGCGCACCCGGCTCGAGGCGCTCGACCCGGCCGAACGCGAGGCCGTCGAATCGGCCGTTCGCGGCGTCGCCGCCAAGCTGCTGCACGACCCGATCGTCGGCATGAAGGAACGGATCGAGCCCGCACGCGAGCGCGAGGTCGCGATCCTGCTCGCCCGATTGCTCGGCCTGCCCGACGCCGACCCCTCGTGAGCGCGCTCCGGATCGCGACGCGGCGTTCCGACCTGGCGATGGCGCAGGCCGGGATCGTGCGCCTGATGCTCACGGAACAGGGACGCGAGGTCGTGCTGCTGCCGGTCGACACCACGGGCGACCGCGAGGGGGGGAACAACAAGGACAGATGGATCGACGCGATCGTCGACGCCCTGCGCACGGGTGAAGCGGATCTCGCGGTGCACTCCGCCAAGGACCTGCCCGCCGACGACCTCGAGGACCTGGTGATCGCGGCGGTCCCGGAGCGAGCGGATCCGCGCGACGTGCTCGTCGCCGCAGACGGCGCGTACTTCGACGGCGACGCCCCGCGCCGAGGCGCGCGCGTCGGGACGTCGTCGCTGCGCCGCGCAGCCCAACTGCGGGCGGCGTTCCCGGACGTCGACCTCGTGGACCTGCGCGGGAACGTCCCTACCCGCCTGCGGAAGCTGCAGGAAGACGGCGGGCCGGACATCGCCGTGCTGGCGGCCGCCGGGCTCGACCGGCTCGGGCTGGCTCCGCAGGCCCTCAAGCCCCTGCCGGTGGACGTCGTCGTGCCGGCGCCCGGCCAGGGAACGCTCGCGATCCAGTGCCGCACCGACGACCGGCCGATGCGAGCCGCCCTGTCGGTCCTCGAGCACGGCGTATCGGCCACAACCCTGCAAGCCGAGCGCGCGCTGACGCGCGCGCTCGGCGGCGACTGCAACCTGCCGCTCGGCGCGTTCGCCCAGGTCCACGGCGACGTCGTGCACCTCTCCGCGTGCGTCGCGACGCCCGACGGCTCGCGGGTGGTGCGAGCGTCGGTCGAGGCGGCCGACGCTGAGCAGGCCGCGAAGGCCGCCACCGCCGAGCTGCTCGACCAAGGCGCCGACGAGATCCTGGACGCCGTTCGCGCCCGATGACCGCGCGTGGTCCCCTCGCGGGACGGACGATCCTTATCACGCGCCCCGCCGACCGCTCGGCTCGATTGGTCAACCTACTTGACCATCGTGGCGCGATAGTCATCGCCGCGCCATCCATCGAACTGAAGCCCGTTCGGAGCGCCGACCTGACGCGCGCGATCCGCGACCTCGCGACGGGCGGCTTCGCATGGATCGTGCTGACCTCGCCCGCGACCGTGCGGATGCTCGACGAACGGCTCGACCGGCCGACGGACCTCCGAGCCGATGTCGCCGCCATCGGCGAGGGGACGGCAGACGCATACACGCGATGGGCGGACCGCGAACCGGAGCTCCTGCCCAAGACGTTCACGGTCGACGGGCTCGCCCGCGCGTTCCCGCGCGGTGCGGGCCGCGTGCTCTGCGCCCGCGCCGACATCGCGCCCGACGGCCTCGAGGACGCACTCGCCGTGAAGGGCTGGAGCCCGACGCGCGTCGACGCCTATCGAACGGTGTTCCCCAAGACGTTGCCGAAAGCCGCCAACACGGCGCTCGCTGCCGGCGACGTCGACGCGATCACGTTCACCAGCGCATCGACGGTGCGCGGCTTCCTGCAAGCGCTCGGCGGAGCCGCCGTCGCCGGCAAACCCAAGGTCGTCTGTATCGGGCCTGTCACGGCCAAGCAAGCGCGGGTCGCCGGCATGACCGTCCACGCGGTCGCCGATCCACACACGACCGACGGTCTCGTCGCCGCGGTCGAGCGGGCGCTCACGCCCAGGCGCCGCGAAGCGCGCGGATGACGTTCCCGCCGGCGAGCATCGCGATCTGCTCGTCGGTGTACCCGTGCGCCACGAGCCACCGGATCACGTTGGGGAACTCGCTCGGGTTCTCCAAGCCGGCGACGTAGTCGATCTCCACGTGCGCAGGCTGGTCGCCGGTGCTCAGGTTGTCCGCGTATCGCCGGTGCATCTCGACGTGATCGCCGAAGAACGTGTCGGGCCCGAACCCGACGTGTTCGATCCCCATCAGGTCGATGCAGTACTCCGCATGCGCCATGACAGTCTCGAGCGAGTGCGGCTGCCCATGCACGGTGGTCGTGTTGGGCGACGCCTCGATCCCGATCACGCCACCGGTACCGGCGACCGCTTTCAAGAGGTCGTCCTCCTTCAACTTCGTCTCGGAGAACAGTGCCCGCGCGCCCGAATGCGACAAGAACACAGGCGCCGTGGACGCATCGCACGTCTGCATCGCGGTCACGTCGCCGCAGTGCGACACATCGATCGCCATCCCGAGCCGATTCATGCGCGTGACGGCGCGCCGGCCGAAGTCCGTCAGGCCGCCGTCGCCGGGGTCGCGCAGGCCGCCGCCGAGCTGGTTCGACTCGCTGTACGTCACGCCGAGCATCCGCACGCCGAGGCCGTACAGGATGTCGACCCGGTCGAGCTCGTTCTCGATCGGCGCCGCACCTTCGATCGAGGCGATGAGCGCGATCGTCCCCGTCTCGTGCGCCCGTTCGATGTCGTCGACGTCGAGCCCGAGGAAGACCACCGAGGAGTGGGCGACGTCCGACAGGTGCATTCCGACGTCGTGGATGACGTCGGTCCATTTCCATCCGGTCGCCGACGTGATCGTCGCGGTCCCGTCGAAGAAGTTCTCGAACACGGCGTCGAGCCCGCTGGCCGCGAGCCCTTCGAATCCGTACCACTCGCGACCCTGACGGATGTACGCGTCGTTGTCGTTCCAGTCGACAGGAGCGATCCCGGCGTGCTCGTGCAGTGAGATACAGATGCTCTCGCGGAGCAACCGCTCGGCGCGGGCGTCCTCTTCGTCGGACAGCGGCACCATCGTCGGCTCGACGCGCCCGAGCTCGGGGACGAGCTCGAACCCGACGTAGTCTTCGCCTTCGACCAGATACGAGAACGAGCGGTAGCCGTCGTGGCGCTTCTTCGGGTCCATGCTGGTGGGCGACGCTAGCAGGCATGGTCCGGTGCGCGGCGGGAATGCCAGACGAGGGGTCCTGGTTGCTTCTGGGGTCCCGAGAGGAGGCGCACGATGGGCTGGAACACCAACGTGATCGAGGAGTTCCGCGCGAACGAAGGCAAGGTCGGCGGGAACTTCGAGGGCCGCACGCTGCTGCTGCTCCACACGAAGGGCCGCAAGAGCGGCGAGGAGCGGATCAACCCCCTCGCGTACAACATGGACGGCGACCGCTACGTAGTCTTCGCGACCAAGGGCGGTCACGACTTCCACCCGCATTGGATGCTGAACGTCGCCGATAACCCCGACGTGGAGGTCGAGGTCGGCACCGAGCGGTTCAAAGGGCGAGCCGAGGTGCTGTGGGAAGGGCCCGAGCGCGACCGGCTGTACGCGGCGCAGGTGGCGAAGTGGCCCCAGTTCGGCGACTACGAGAAGACGGCCAAGCGCACGATCCCGGTCGTCGTGATCACCCGGGTTTGAGCACGACCAGGACCGATACCCTGGAGACCTGATGGCCTTCCCCGTCGACCGACCACGACGCCTGCGCCGCACGCCGGCGCTCCGCGCGCTCGTGCGCGAGACCACCCTCGAACCGGGCGACCTGATCGCGCCGTTGTTCGTGAAGGAAGGCATCGCCGACGCGATCCCGATCCCGTCGATGCCGGGCCAGTCGCAGCACACCGTCGAGTCGCTCCGAAAGGTGGCGGCCGACATCCGGTCCACGGGCGTGCTCGCGTTCGTCGTGTTCGGCGTCCCCGAACACAAGGACGCCGAAGGAACCGAGGCGTGGAACCCCGACGGCATCACCCAGCAGGCGATCCGCGCGCTCCGCGATGACTTCGGCGACGACGCGGTGATCGTGACCGACCTGTGCCTGGACGAGTACACCGACCACGGGCATTGCGGCGTGCTGACGCCCGACGGCCGCGTCGACAACGATCGGACGCTCGAGCTCTACGCGCGTGCGGCCGAGGCGCAGGCGGCGGCGGGCGCGGACATCGTCGCGCCCAGCGGGATGATGGACGGCCAGGTCGGCGTGATCCGGGCGGCGCTCGACGCGGCCGGCGCGACCGACGTCGCGATCATGGCCTACGCCGCGAAATTCGCCAGCGCGCTGTACGGTCCGTTCCGGGAGGCCGCCGAGGGCGCGCCGACGTTCGGCGACCGGACCGGCTACCAGCAGGATCCGGCCAACGCCGCCGAAGCGCTCCGCGAGATCCAGACCGACCTCGACGAAGGCGCGGACATCGTGATGGTGAAGCCGGCGCTCCCCTACCTCGACGTCGTGCACGAGGCGGCCGCGTTGCGCGCCGCCCCCGTCGCCGCGTACCACGTGAGCGGCGAGTACGCGATGATCAAGGCCGCGGTCGGGAACGGCTGGCTCGATGAACGCCGGGTCGTGCTCGAGACGCTCACGTCGATCCGGCGGGCCGGCGCGGATCTGATCCTCACCTACCACGCGGCCGACGCGGCCGATTGGCTCCGCTCGAGCTGACCCCGAGCTGAGCCCGATTTCCTCTCGGCGCCGCCGTGGTGCGACACTCCGGGGCGTGTCCTCCTACGACCCGTTCGCCGACGACTACGACGCCTGGGCCGCGGACATGACCGAGGACGTCGGCTGGTACGTCGAGCTGGCGGAGGCGGCGCGGGAACCGATCGTCGAGCTCGCCGTCGGCTCGGGACGCGTCGCGATCGAGATCGCGCGGCGCACCGGCAAACGCGTCATCGGCATCGACCTGTCGCCCAAGATGCTCGCGGTCGCTCGCGAGCGACGCGGTGGGCTGCCCGTGGACCTCCGCGAAGGCGACATGCGCGAGCTGCATCTGGACGAGCAGGTCGAGCTCGTGATCTGCCCGTTCCGTTCGATGTTGCACCTGCCGACGTGGCGCGATCGTCGCGCGGTGTTCGACCGCGTCGCTGCATCGCTCGAGCCCGGCGGCCGGTTCGCGTGGAACGTGTTCGCGTACAGCGCGACCCTGGCTGCGGCCTTGGACGGGAAGCGTGTCGAGCGCGCCGGCGGCAGTTGGGAGATCGTGACCAACGTCCCGGCAGACAGCCGGATCGACATCACCCGCGGGCGTGGGCTGGATCGACTCGGCACCTTCTCGTTGTGGTGGGCAACCAGACGCGAATGGGAAGGCCTGATCGATGTCGCGGGTCTCGAGCTCGAGAACCTCTACGGCGGCTTCCACCGGGAGCCGTACGACGACGATTCCCTCGAGCAGGTCTGGGTCGCGCAGAAGCCGCGGCGTTAACTCGGCGCGAGCACGGTAAGGCCCAGCAGTTCGTAGACGGCGTTGGCCGCCGCGATCGCCGTGATCTCACCGTGGTCGTAGGCGGGCGCAACCTCGACCACGTCGGCGCCGACGATCCGCAGACCGGCGAACGCACGGAGCGTGGCGAGCACCTCGCGGCTCGTCAAACCGCCCGCCTCGGGCGTCCCGGTGCCCGGCGCGTGCGCGGGATCCATCACGTCGACGTCGATCGAGACGTACACCGGGAGGTCGCCGACCCGCTCCCGGATCTCACCGGCGATCGAGTCAACCGACCGGGTCAGAAAGTCGAACGCGCCCACGATCGTGAACCCGAAGGCCGCGTCGTCGACCAGGTCCTGCGGCGTGAACAACGGCCCGCGGATCCCGAGGTGCGCGCATCGATCGGACGCGAGCAGCCCTTCCTCGTGCGCGCGGCGGAACGGGGTCCCGTGCGTGTACGGCGCGCCGAAGTACGTGTCCCACGTGTCGAGGTGCGCGTCGAAATGCACGAGTGCGATGGGGCCGTGCTGCGCATGGACGGCGCGGAGCAGCGGCAACGCGACGGTGTGATCGCCGCCGAGCACGATCGGGAGCGTGGCGTCGTCCATGAGCGACCTGGCGCCGGCTTCGATCTGCACGATCGCCTCGTCGATCGCGAACGGCGTGCACGGGATGTCGCCCGCGTCGGCAACCTGTTGATCGGCGAACGGCCGCACGTCCAGGCCGGCGTGGTACCCGCGAAGCAGCCGCGAGCCCGCGCGGATCGCGGCCGGACCGAACCGTGCGCCCGGCCGGTAGGTGGTGCCCGCGTCGAACGGGACGCCGACCACGGCCACGTCGCACCGGTCGACCTGATCGAGGCGCGGCAGCCGGGCGAACGTTGCCGGGCCCGCGAACCGCGGCACGACCAGCGGGTCCACCGGGCCGAGCGGTTCGTCGCCGCCACCGGTCTGTTCCACGCGTGGTCCTCCTCCGATCGATGAGCGGCCGGTTGCGGGCACGCTACCCCGCGGCCGGGCGGGCCCGCCACCTCTGCTAGCCTCCGCGCGCGAAAGGGGACCACGCCATGTACATGACGATGCTGTTGCTCGGCTTCTTCGGGATCGCGATGGGCACCGGCTGGATCGCGCAGGTCATCACCCGAAAGGGGTCGGGCCGGATCGACTGGGCGCAAGCCTTCTGGGTCGGCCTTGCGGCGATGGGCGTCGCGTGGCTCATCGCGTGGCTGCTAGACCGCACCGTCGGCACGACGTTCGGCGTCGCCGGGTTCCTCGTCGCGATCGCGGCGGCGATCGTGATCCAACTGATCGTCGGTTCGCGCCAGGCGGCGGAGGTCGCCGAGGAACACCACCGCGAGAAGGAGCTCACGCCGGAAGGGCTCCCGGGCCATCACCAGCCGCAGCCGCACAAGAACAAGAAGAAGCGGCGGTAGCCCTAGCCGGTCTCGCGCGCGCGAGCGGTCGCATGCCAGTGCGCGGCGCGCCGCTGGAACAACGCGTACGCGAACGGCCCGGCAAGGATCGGGCCCCAGTACGAGACCAGGCGATACGCGAGCGTCGCCAGCGTGGCGGCCGGACCGGGCACGCCGGCCAGCACGAGCATCGCGGCGAGCCCGGCCTCAACGAAGCCGAGACCGCCCGGAGTGATCGGGATCATCCCGAGGACCACCGCCGCGACGTACGCGAGCAACACCAGCGACGCGGTCGGCCGCGCGCCGGACGCCACCAACGCGGCGAGCAGCGCGAGGTAGTCGAACATGACGTTCCCCGCGGAGCGAAGGATCGCCTGCGCCCACTGCTTGCCGAGCGTCGTGCGCACGCCGTCGCGCTCTGCGGCGAGTCTGTCGCCCAGGCCGGTCATCTTCGGCCGCCGGCGCAGGAGCATGTTGTGGATCCGTTCGATCGTGCGCGCGACGGCGCCGATCGGCTTGTCGAGGAGCAGGAGGACGGCGCCGCCGCCGACGAGGAGCACGAACAGCGCGACACCGAGCCACGCCGCGCGCGCGAGGCCGCGATCGACGGCGACGCCACCGAGGATCGCCGGGAGCGCGAGGACCGGGAGTGCGAACAGCGTGGCGACGTTGATCAGCGACGCCGCGGCGAGCCCCGTCCCGATGTGCGTCGCGTCCATCCCCGCGCCGACGAGCATCCGGTACTGCATCGCCGCACCCATCGGGCTGCCGCCCGGGACGACCTTGCTGACCGAGTTCCCCACCACCTGCGCGGTCCCGATGACGAAGTAGCGGCTCGAGCCGAGGCACAGCCCGATCAAGAGCCACATGCAGCCGTAGCTCGCCGCCTCGGCTGCGACCATCACGACGAACCAGCCGGGCGCGACGCGCTTCAGCTCGTTCACCGATCCGAATGTCGCGACGAGCGAGGGCCACACGACGTACAGCCCGATCAGCGCGAGGAACAACATGATGACCCGGCCCGGCGTGACGAGCTTGGGCCGCTCGGGAAGCGATGCCGCGAGGTCCTCGACGCCCTCCGGGCGCGGCTGCTGTGGCGGCTGCATCGATGGAAGCGTCCCCGCCGCAGAACCCATCGTCAATCACCGACCGGATAGCATCCGGGCTCGTGGCGACCAACGACGAGCTGTTCGACCGCGCCCGTGCGGTGATCCCGGGCGGCGTCGACTCGCCCGTCCGCGCGTTCGGATCCGTCGGCGGCACGCCGGTCTTCGCCACACGCGGCGAGGGCGCCTGGATCGAGGACGCAACTGGCGCCCGATACGTCGACCTCGTCCAGTCATGGGGCGCGCTGCTGTTCGGGCACGCGCACCCCGCGATCCTCGAGGCCGCAACGTCGGCCGCCGCGCGCGGCACGAGCTTCGGGATGCCGACCGAGGCGGAGGTCGAGCTCGCGAGCCGGATCGTCGGCGCCGTCGCAAGCGTCGACGAAGTGCGGCTGGTTTCGTCCGGGACCGAGGCCGCGATGTCGGCGGTGCGGCTGGCCCGGGGCGCAACCGGCCGCGATCTGCTCGTGAAGTTCGACGGGTGTTATCACGGGCACGCCGATGCGCTGCTGGCCAAGGGCGGCGGCAGCGGGCTCGCGACGCTCGGGCTGCCGGGGTCGCCCGGGGTCACCGATGGCGCGGCGCACGACACGCTGACGGCGCCGTACAACGACGCCGACGCGGTGGATGCGCTGTTCCACGCGCGCGACCGGGAGATCGCCGCGGTGATCGTCGAGCCGATCGCGGCCAACATGGGCGTCGTGCCGCCGGCCGACGGGTTCCTGGAGCGGCTGCGCGAGCTGTGCAGCGCGAACGACGCGCTGTTGATCCTGGACGAGGTGATCACCGGGTTCCGGCGGGCGTACGCGGGCGCGCAGTCGGTGTTCGGCGTGACGCCGGACCTCACGGTCCTCGGCAAGGTCATGGGCGGCGGCTTCCCGTGCGCGGCGTTCGGGGGCCGACGCGACCTGATGGAACAGCTCGCGCCGGTCGGGCCCGTGTATCAGGCCGGGACCCTGAGCGGGAACCCGGTGGCCGTCGCAGCCGGGATCGCCGCGCTCGACCTCGCACGGACGACCGATCCGTACCCGGCGCTCGAGCGGGCGGCCGACAGATTGATCGACGGGCTCGGGGCCGCGTTCGCCGCGAAGGGCATCCCGGCGACGATCAACCGGTCGGGCTCGTTGTTCAGCGTGTTCTTCACGGCCGAGCCGGTGACCGACTTCGACGGCGCGAAAGGCGCCGACCACGAGCGGTACGCCCGGTTCTTCCATCATCTGCTCGACCGTGGCGTTGCGCTCCCGCCGTCCGGCTACGAGCTGTGGACGCTCGGGACGGCCCACGGCGACGCCGAGCTCGAACGCGTGCTCGACGCCGCCGGGACCTTCCCGGGCTAACAACCGAGCCGGCGGCTACGCCGCCGGCTCGGGGACCAGCGCCACGCCGTCCTCGTCCTCGAGGTCCGGCACGAACCGGATGGTCTCGATCGGGCGAGAAGCAGCGGGCGGAGGCGTCCAGTACGGGTCATCGTCCGTGATCCCGAATAGCTCCCACTGACGCATACAACCCTCCTCGTGTTCGTCCGCCAAGGACACAGGAGGTATCGGCATCTCGCGTCGCGCCGGCGTATCGGACCTTCGGCGGGTCCGACCTCGTTCCATCGGCCGAACCGGGTCGGCGGCGCGCGGAACGCGCGTGGGATGGCGGACCAGTAGGCTCCAGGGCCGATGGCCGACCCCATCTCGACCGACCCGCTCGAGCGGTTCGAAGCGGCGGTGCGCGTCCGGGTGGGGGGCGAGGCGGACGACTGGCTCGCGACGGTGCCCGACCTCATCACGTCCGTCACCGGTGCGTGGGACGTGCACGTCACGGCCGTGGCGAACCGCATCGACGGATTCGGGATGTCGATCCCCGCGCGTCGCGACAGCGAGCGCGTGACCGTGCGGATCGCCTACCCCGACGCGTTCCTCGCCGACGAGACGGCCGCGCTGCGCGCGTGGAACGGCAACGGCGCGGTGCGGGTCCTCGAAGAAGACGAACGCGGCGCGCAGCTGCGCACGTCGCCGACGCCGGGAACCGCAATCTCCTTGGAACGCAACGAGATGACCGCGTTGCGGAAGGTCGCCGAGGCGCTCCGCGAGTTGTGGATCGAACCTCCCGAGGGGATGCAGACGCTCGCGGCGGAGGTGCGCGCATGGGGTGCGTCGATGCCGGAGCGGTTCGAGTCGGTGCACCAGCCGTTCGACGAGCAGCTGATGCGCGACGCCGAGGTGATGTTCCGGTCGTTCGGACCGAGTCAGATGGACGCGGTGCTGCTGCACGGGGACGTCCGGCTGGAGACCTTCCTGCTGGACGGCGAGCGCGCCGTGGCGATCGATCCGAAGCCGCTGGCGGGCGAGCCGGCGTTCGACGTCGCGGCGTTGTTGCGCGACGGCCCCGGCGAACTCGTGCGCGATCCGGCGGCGGGCCGGCAGCGGCTGCAGGGCCGGTTGGAACAGCTGACCGACCTGTTGGACGTGCGCGCGAGCCGGGTCCGCGGATGGGCGTTCGCCGTCGGGATCGACACCGGGCTGTACGCGTACGAGACGGGGGACACCGACGGCGGCGACCTGATGATCGAGGTCGCGAAGCTGTGCCAGTCGCTCAGCGCGTGAGGGACCGTCAGCTCGTCGAGACCGCTTGCACCCGCGGCGTCGGCTCACCGAGCAGCCGGAACCGGCCGAGGCGCCGTTCGACGCCGTCGCCGAACGCGACGAGCTCCGCCTCATGTGCCGTCGAGGTCGCCCCGCCGGTGTCGTGGTGTTCGAGCCAGGCGAGGAGCGGTTCCCAGATCGCGGCGTCAGGCTTGGCGCGCAGATAGCAGAGGGAAAGATGCCCCTTCCAGCCGTCTGCGCCGATGTGGTCGCTGTACCCGGCGGGAAGACCAGCCTCCACGGCGCGCGTCCACAGGTCCGTGAGCGCGGGGCGGAGACCGGTGGCCATGTCGAGCATCGCGACGGGCACCGGGTTGCCGTCGTCTTCCTCGAAGGCGCCGAGCGAGGTCGCGCGGAGGTCGATCGGTGGCGTCTCCCGCGCCCAGGCTTCGACGAGCGCGGCGATGGCCTCCTCGCCGGTCGGGGTCAGCGGCGCCGCGCTCCCCCCGAACGACTTGAGGGTCGCGTGCGGCGCCGTCAGTGTGCGCGGCGGCGTGGTCCCGAGCCGATCGAGTACCTCTCCCTGCCATCGCTCGAACGAGTCGACGAGGTCGGCAGCGGGTCGGAGCAGGACGTACGCGCTTCGTGGCAGCTCGCGCAGTGTCGCGGGGTCGGTGACGATCGGCGCGTCGGACGGCTTCGTCCGGTCGGTGAGCGAGCACCACTGAACCTTGCCCTCGTGGTTCAGCTCCAGCTCGATCTTGACGAGGCCGCCGGCCGCGATCACGTCGCCGCGCTGTGGCGTGTCGACGTCCAGCGACTCCATCGCGAGCGCGCCGTGCCGGGCGACCGTATCGGCGGCCTCCTTCGCGCGCCGGTCGAAGGCGTCATCGAGCTCGACGTTGTCGGCGAAGAGCGCGCGCGCATCGTCATCGTTCCAACGGTTCACGAGGTCGACCGTGCGGGCGGCCGCGGCCTGCAAGGCGGGCGCCGCCGTTTCGTCCGGCGCCTTGGGGAGCGCGTCGAGGTCCGCGAGCAGCTCGAGCGCCTCGGCGCACGCCCAGCCCATGTCGCCGTACGTGACGTTGGACAGCGCGACCACGCCGACCTTGCGGTCGGGCAGCCACCGCATATGCGACCCGTAGCCGGGGACGCCGCCGCTGTGCGTAACGATCGTCCCGAGCCGCGGATCGAGGCGCATCGACAGACCGATCCCGTAGCCGAACGCGACGGAACGCGCGGGCCCGCTCGGCCGGATGCGGATCTCGTCGATCGAGTACATCCGCCGCGGCTGTTGCATCTCACGGCGGGCCCAGCGCGCGAGCGGACCGTCGTCGGGGTCGTCGCGCGGCGGATACGCATCACAGAAGAACGTCACCCAGCGCGCGAGATCTGCGACCGTCGACCAGAGACCGCCCATCGGCGCGATCGTGCCGTCGCCGGGCGGCTCGAGCTCTTCTTCCCAGGCGTCGTCCTGCCACCGGTACGGCTCGGCGACGTCGGCGACGTCCGGCCGGACCCACGTGGTGCTGGTCATCAAAAGCGGCCCGAGGAAGCGTTGCGTCACGAGCTCTTGTGGCTTGACGCCCGCTGTTCGCTCGATCACGCGACCGATCAGGGCCCAGCCGAGGTTCGAGTACTCGAACCTCGTGCCGGGCGTCCACGTGAACGACGCGCCGGCATCGATCAGCGCATCCATCCCTTCCGGCGGGAGGTCGAGGTGGCGGTCGGCCCACGGATCGTCGCTCGGCAGGCCGGACTCCATCGAGGTGAGATGGCGGACGGTGAGCGGCGGGCCGTCGGTGGTCGGGCCGCGCCACCCGGCGAGCTCGGGAACGTAGGTGGCCACCGGCTCGTCGAGACGAACGGCGCCGTCGACGACGAGCGACATGAGCGCGGCGCCCGTGAACGACTTCGTCATCGAGGCGATCCGGAAGACGCTTGTCTCGCTGGGTTGGGCTTGGTCGCCGACGCGGACGGTCCCGATGCCGCGAGCGATGATGAGCTCGCCGTCGTGGATCAGGCCCCAGGCGATCGCGGGCGTGTGCTCGACGATCGCCCAGCGGGCGAAGACGTCGTCCAGCTCGTGCTGCGCCTCGATGAGGTCCATGGCGGTCGAGCCTACCGGGGCCGGCGACGCGTGCTGACGCAGGGCGTCAACCGTCAAGTCCGAAGCGCGCCACACACCGCCGCGGGTGCGACGCGTCAGCTCTTCTTGATCGCGCGATCCTTCTGGATCTCGCGCACAGCGTGATGGCCGGGCAAGCCCGTTACGCCGCCGCCGGCATGCGTCGCGCTCGACGCTTGATACAGCCCCTTGATCGGCGTGCGGTAGTCGGCGAACCCCGGGACCGGCCGCATATGGAACAACTGGTCCACCGTCAGCTCACCGTGGAAGATGTTGCCGCCGATCAGGTCCCAGCCCTCTTGCATCTGCTTCGGCCCGATGATCTGGCGCGCCTTGACGGAATCCTTGAAGCCCGGCGCCACATCGTCGAAGTGCTGGATCAAGCGATCCGCGTACGCCTCGAGCTCGGGCCAGTGGTCGTCCTCGTCGTCCGCCCACTTCGCGGGCACCCACTGGCTGAACATCGACACTGTGTGGATGCCCTCGGGCGCGAGCGTCTTGTCGACCACCGTCGGGATCTCGGTGTCGGCGAACGGCACTCGAGACGCCTGCCCGAACCGCGCGTCTTGGTACGCCTGTTCGAGCTGCTCATCGTCGTCGAGCAACTCGATCGCCCCGCCGTGGATCTCCGGGTCGTAGTCCGGGTTCGCCAGGAACGTCGGCAGCTTGTCGATCGCGAGGTTGACCTTCACGGTGCCGCTGCGCGTCTTCCAGTTCTCGATGTCGGTCACGAACTCGGGGGGCAGCTCGCTGCGCTCCAGCTGCTGCAGGAACGTGATCTTCGGGTGGATCGCGGTGATCACGAGCGGCGCGCGCAGCTCCTCACCGCCGTCCAATACGACGCCGGTGACGCGACCCTCGCGCGTCGTGATCTTCTTGACCCCTGCGTTGACGCGAACCTCTGCCCCGAAGAACTTGGCGCTCGCCTCGCACGCCTCTGCGACGGCGCCCATGCCGCCCTCCATGAACCCCCAGCTCGCGACCTCACCGTCGCCGATGTCCCCGACGGAGTGGTGCATCAGCACGTACGCGGTCCCGGGCGCGTCGGGACCGGCCCAGGTGCCGATGATCCCGTTGACCGCCATGAACCCCTTCATCTGTGGTGTCTCGAACCACCGGTCGAGCAGGTCGCTCGCGCTCATCGTGAACAGTCGCGTGATGTCGGCGGCCGTCTGCTCGTCGACCTGCTTGCGCAGGCCCCACGCCAGCTGGAACACGTCCTTCAGGTCGCCGAACCTCTTCGAGCCGATATGGGGCGGTGTCTGCATCAACAACGGACCCATGATGTCGGCGATCCGCCCAACCCACTCGTAGAACTCGAAGTACGCGTCCGCGTCCTTCTTGGATATCTTCTCGATCGACTCGCGCGTGATCTTGTCGTCGCTGTGCTGGATGATCGAACCGCCGCCGCGGATCGGCATATAGCCCTGGCCGAGCGGCAGCAGCTTGAACCCGAACCGCTCGAGCTGGAGGTCGCGCCGCAGCGTCGGCGGCATCAGCGACATCGTGTAGCTGAGCGTGTTGACCTTCACGCCGGGCAGCTCGTCCGGCCACGGCTCCATCGTGTCCGCCGCACCGCCGGTCTTGCGGCGCTTCTCGAGCACGACGGTGCGGGCGCCGTGCTTGGCGAGATACGCCGCGGCGACCAGGCCGTTGTGGCCGCCGCCGATCACGATCGCGTCGTAGGAGTTCGCTGGCATCTTTGACTCTCCGTTCAACAGGAACGGTCCGGAGGCTACACCTGGGGCCTTCCCGAGGGGTAGCCGCCCACGATCGGCGATCCTTCGCTCCGAACGGGTGCAACATCGATGGGTGCAGGGCACACCGTAGGGATGTATCGACGAAGATCCACCGATCCGATGGGAGGTTCCACATGACCGAGACCGCGACGTTCGGAGCCGGGTGTTTCTGGGGCGTGGAATGGGTGTTCCGTAAGGTGCCGGGCGTCGTCGACGCCGTCAGCGGCTACAGCGGCGGGACGACCGCCAACCCGACATACCGCGACGTGTGCAGCCACACGACCGGTCACGCCGAGGTGGTTCGCGTGACGTTCGACCCAGACATGGTCACCTACGAGCAGCTGCTGGAGGTGTTCTGGGCGATGCACGACCCGACCGAGATCGACCGGCAGGGCCCGGACATCGGTGACCAGTACCGCAGCGTCATCTTCACCGAGACGCCGAAGCAGGAGGTCCAGGCGGCCGCCTCGAAGGCGAAGGCACAGGTGCGGTTCTCGCGGCCGCTCGCGACCGAGATCGAACCGCTCGCCGCGTTCTACCCCGCTGAGGACTACCACCAGCGCTACTACGAGGGGAACGGGCACACGCCGTATTGCCACGTGTTCCCGGCAGACGTCGTGGCGTCGCTCGGGCTCACCGGCGCGAAGGCCGGGTAAACGACTATCCCCGGAACCCGACCACCTTGTGTGACCCGTCACACAAGGGTTGCGACCGCGACGCGCCACAGCGGCACAGGGACACGCGATCGACGGGCGGGAGCGCACGGTCGCCGTACGTGACCGGCGGCCCGCCCGCGACGCGCAGGGGTCCATCGGGTTTGAGCGCGACCGCCGGGAGGCCGGCCGGATCCGGCACGTCCCAGCGGAAGGGCGCTGGCTCGGGCCCATCCGCAAGCTCTTCGTCGAAGCATGCGTACGGCGGTTCGCGATCGCAGAACGGCATCGCGTCCGAGCGTCCGCACCGACACAGCGCGCACGGATCGGGCGTCGCCAGCGGATCGACGACATGCTGCTCACCGTCGCGCCGGAGCGTCCCGACGGGCACATCTTCGACAAGCATTGGGCCGCCCGGCACGACGTGGATCCGCATCGGAACACCGTACCTATGACTGCGATACTCGCGCCTCGATGACCGCTCGGCTCCGCGTACAGATCCGTGACGGCGACGGGCCGCCGTATCGGCAGTTGATCGACGGCGTTCGTCGCCAGATCGAGCGCGGCACGCTGCTCCCCGGTGACCGGATCCCGCCTGTGCGCACCCTCGCCCAGGAGCTCACGCTCGCGCCGAACACCGTCGCCAGGGCATATCGGGCGCTCGAGGAGGACGGTTGGATCCAGGGCCGCGGGCGCGCCGGGACGTTCGTGGCGGACCGGCTGCCCGAACAGCCGTCGGCGGTCGACGCCGCGCTTGCCTCCGCGGCGGACGACTACCTCCGACGCGCCGCACAACTCGGCGTCGACCGAGACGCCGCGATCCGGGCGCTCCGTCGGAGCACGTTCTAGCGCGCGGCCCGTCCCGCCGGCGCATCGAGCGCCGCGTGCTCGACCCCGTCCGACCGCGGGCGTAGACTCCTCGAACGCATGTTCGACGACCAGCTCAACCCCGAGCAACGCCTGGCGGCGACCTATGGCGAGGGCCCGCTCCTGATCGTCGCCGGCGCCGGCACGGGCAAGACGACGACGCTGGCCGCCCGGGTGACGACGCTGCTCGAGCGCGGCACCAGACCGGAGCGGATCCTGCTGCTGACGTTCAGCCGCCGCGCCGCGCGGGAGATGCTCGACCGCGCCGAGCGCGCAGGCCATCGCGAGGCCGGCCGGATCTGGGGCGGAACCTTCCACGCCGTCGCGAACCGCCTGTTGCGCGTGCACGCCCAGGCGCTCGTCCTCTCGCCGGCGTTCACCGTCCTCGACCAAGCGGACGGCGCCGACGTCATGAACCTCCTTCGCGACGAACTCGGCTACGCGGCGCGCACGAAGCGCTTCCCGCGGAAGGAGACGCTCGCGCAGATCCACTCGCGGGTCGTCAACGCGGGCGAGAAGCTCGACGTCGTCCTCGACCGCCACTACCCGTGGTGCACCGACGAAGCCGACGGCATCCGCCAGATTTTCCGCGCTTACACGGCGCGCAAGCGTGAACAGCACACGCTCGACTACGACGACCTGCTGCTGTTCTGGAAGGCGCTCGCGAGCTCGCCGACCACCGGGCCACACGTGGCCGCGATGTTCGACCACATCCTGGTGGACGAGTACCAGGACACGAACGCGGTGCAGGCCGACATCCTGGAAGGCATGCGGCCCGCGGGCACGCCGCAGAACCTCACCGTCGTCGGCGACGACGCGCAGGCGATCTACGGGTTCCGCGCCGCGACGGTGCACAACATCCTCGCGTTCCCCGAGCGGTTCCCCGACACGACGATCGTCAAGCTCGAACGCAACTATCGGTCGACCACGCCGATCCTCGACCTTTCGAACGCCGTCATCGCAGCATCGGCGCAACGGCACGAGAAGTCGTTGTGGACCGAGCGCACCGGCGGGGTGACCCCGACGCTGCAGGCGTGTCTCGACGAAGCGGGCCAGGCCGACGCCGTCTGCCGCGCCGTGCTCACGGCGCGCGAGCGCGGCACGCCGCTCAAGCATCAGGCCGTGCTGTTCCGAGCCGCGCACCATTCCGACGTGCTCGAGGTGGAACTCCTTCGCCGCAACATCCCGTTCGTGAAGTTCGGCGGCCTCAAGTTCCTCGAGGCCGCCCACGTGAAAGACGCGCTCGCGATGCTCCGCGTGCTCGAGAACCCCCACGACGAGGTGGCGTGGTTCCGCGTCCTGCAACTTCCTGAAGGCATGGGGCCGGCGAGCGCCCGCGCGGTGATGGACCGCATCGGGGTGCGCCACGATGACGGTCTCCGCCCAGTGGTCAACCTACTTGACCATGCGATCGAGGTGCCGAAGGGCAGCGGCGAGGGTGTGCAAGCGCTGCGCAGCGCCTTGGCCGGCTGTCTCGACGAGGTGGTCACGAGCCCAGCGGCCCAGCTCGAACGCATCCGGACGTACCTCGAGCCGGTGATCGCCCGGAAGTACGCATCCGCCGTCGCACGGATCGCCGACCTCGACCAGCTGGCCCTGCTGGCTCGCGGCTACGAGCGGCGCGGCCGGTTCCTCGCGGAACTCACGCTGGACCCGCCGGCCGCGTCGACCGACCTCGCCGGGCCGCCGAGCCTCGACGAGGACTATCTGATCTTGTCGACCATCCACTCCGCCAAGGGTCTCGAGTGGGACGCCGTCTATGTGATCCATGCGACCGACGGCTGCATCCCGTCCGACATGGCGACCGGCGACGAGGACGAACTGGAAGAAGAGCGTCGGCTGCTCTACGTCGCGCTCACCCGCGCACGCGACGAGCTCGTGCTCACGTACCCGCAGCGCTACTACAAGCGGCAGAAGCCACGAGACGACGTCCACATGTACGCGGTCGTCTCACGCTTCCTCGACACCGGCGAGGTGCGACAGCACCTGGATGAGCGCGCGCCTGCGATCGACGTCCGCGAGGACGACGACGTGACCGCCGCGTCGGGCACCGCGAGCGTCGACGGATATCTCGCCGACCTGTTCGGCTGAGCACGCGGCGCGGCGCGCCGGACCGGAGGTGGATCGCCCGCCGTGCCGGCCGGGGAACTCAGTTCCCGCCGAGCAGGTTCCCGACGATGTTCACGCCGCTCGAGTCGTTGTCGCCCGACGGCTGCGGCAAGTACGGCTGCAACGCGTGCGCAAGGTTGGCGATCGGCAACGTCTGCAGCCACACGCGCCCGGGGCCGGTCAGCGTCGCGAGGAACAGCCCCTCGCCGCCGAACAGCTTGTTCTTGATGCCGGGCATCATCTGCACGTCGAACGCCATCTGCGCCTGGAACATCCCGACGTGGCCGGGGTTCACGCGGAGGACCTCGCCGGGGGCGAGATCGAGCACGCGAACCTCGCCGTCGAGCTCGACCCAGGCCTGGCACGTGCCGCCGAGCTTCTGGAGGATGAATCCCTCGCCGCCGAAGATGCCGGCGCCGAGCTTCTTCTGGAAGCCGACCGTGAACTCGACGCCCTCGGTCGCGCAGAGGAAGCCGTTGCGCTGGATCATCAGCTCGCTGCCCGGCTGGACCTGCACCGGCAGGATCTGGCCGGGCATCTTCGTCGCGAACGAGACGGAGCCGACGCCGTTCTGCGAGCGGAACTCCGTCATGAAGATGCCGCCGCCGGCGACCGCGCGCTTGAGCACGCCCATAACGCCCTTGGCGCCCGCGGTCTGCGTGGTGGTGGCCATCTCGATCGACTGCGACATCCAGGACATCTCGCCGGCCTCGGACACGATCGCGTCGCCGGGGTTCAGCGTGACCTCCAGGACGGGCAGGACGGTGCCGTGGATCTGTGCGTCCATCGCCAGGCCTCCTCTGGTGGGTCGTTCGGTCGGAACGATATCGGCATCGTCGGGCGGGACCCGTAGGCTGACCGCTCGATGCCGACCGCCTACCTACTGGACCTCTACGACACCCTCGCCCACGGCGACTGGATCTCCTGGCGGGAAGAGTTGGCGTCGCTCACCGGACTCTCGCAGGACCAGATCGGGGACGCCTACGAGCGCACCCGGGCCGCTCGGAACCGAGGCGAGTTCGAGTCGCCCGCCGGCGATGTGGCCGCGATCTTGGACGCCGCGGGTCTCGACGCGGACTTGGCCGAGCGGGTGCTCGAGGCCGAGACGGCGTTCGGGGACCGGATCGAGCTCTACGACGACGTGCTCCCGACATTGACGCGCATGCGCGACGCCGGCCACCCGACGGTCATCGTCAGCAACTGTTCGTGGGGAACGCGCGCAACCCTCGAGCGTGTCGGCTTGGACACGGCGTGCGACAAGGTGGTCCTTTCGTGCGAGGTCGGCGCACACAAGCCCGAGGCCGAGATCTACCGCACGGCGCTCGACGCGCTGGATGTCGCGCCGGCCGACGCGCTCTTCATCGACGACCAGACGGCCTATTGCGACGGTGCCCGCTCGCTGGGCATCGACACGCGGCTGATCCAGCGGCCGACCGCGTCGCCGTTCGAAGGGTTCGCGCCGACGACGAACGGCCATACGGTGATCACCGGGTTGGCCGAGCTGCTCGACGCGGGCTAGCCCTCTAGCAACAGTCGTCGATGCAGGCGGCGATCGGCTTGCGGATCCCCGTCACGAACGGCACCTCGACCTTCGTGAAGCGGCGCGCCTCGGTGTTCCGCAACAACCGGATCACGTCGACGATCGAGTCGAGTTTGGGCGACTCGAACGCGAGGATCCATTCCCAGTCGCCGAGCCCGAACGCGCTCGTGGTGTTGCCGACCACCTCGGGGAACTCGCGGCCGGTCCCGCCGTGGGTGCGAAGCAGCTCGGCGCGCTCCTCGGACGGCAACAGGTACCAGTCCGCCGTCCGGACGAACGGGTACACGCACAGATAGTCCTGCGCCGGGTCCCCCTTGACGAAGGCCGGCGCGTGGTCCGGGCTGAACTCGGCGGGCTTGACCACACCCATGAAGGACCAGGCGAGGTCGAGATACGTCGCGATCTCCGTCCGGCGGAACTCGACGAGTGCGTGCTGGACGTCCTCGGCGGTCGGACCGACAAGCCAGAGCAGCAGATCGGCGTCCGCCCGGAAGCCGACCGTCGAGTACGAACCGCGAAGCGTGACGCCGTCGCCGAGCCGTTTGAAGAGGTCCTCCACCTCGCGGGTGGCGCGTGCACGGTCCTCGGGATCGGCGAACGCGGACCGGATCTCTGGGTCGGCGCGGAACACGGGATACAGGGCGTAGATCGTGTCTGTCATGCGTGGACCTCCCGGTCGAGATATGCGGCGATCGCGTCGGCGGTCATACCCGCGCTGCGGACGCAGTCCGGGACGCCGACGCCGTCGAGCGACCGTCCACACACGAAGATACCCGGGGGGAGCTCGTAGCGGATCCGCTCGGCGCGCTCGAGATGCCCGACCAGGTACTGCGGCATCGCACGCGGCCACCGCACGACGGCGGCGTCCTCGGGAGCGTCCGGCAAGGGCAAAAGCGCGGCGAGATGCCGGGCACACGCGTCGATCAGCGCGGCATCGTCGGCATCGAGGATGTCCTCCTCGCCGGCCGCGCCGACGAAACAGCGCAACACCGCACGGTCCCCGAACGACGGGTCGGGCCACTTGTTCGAGATCCACGTGCTCGCGGTCATCGGCGCCGCGCCTCGCGGGACGACGAACCCCGACCCTTCGGGGAGCGCCGAGCCCGTGCCCTCGGCGTAGACCAGGGCGACCACGCCGGTCGAGACGAACGGGATCCGGGCGAGCTCGGCCGACGCGGCGCCGGGCGGCACGAGCCGTGCGGCGGCGGGCGCGTCGACCGTCAGGATCACGGCACGCGCGTCGACGGGGCCCTCGGGCGTCAGCACGCGCCAGGCCTCGCCTTCGCCGCGTTCGATCTTCGTCGCGGGGGTAGAGGTGCGAAGCGACGCCTTGCCGACGTCGTCGACCAGCGCGTCGATCAACCGCTCCACGCCGTCGCGGGGGCGAAGGAACATCGGGCCGGCGTCGCCCTTGGGGTGGCGCGCCGCCGCCTGTGCGCCGCGGAGGAGCGACCCCTGCGCGCGCTCCCAGCCCTGCAGCTCCGGAAACGTCGCACGCACCGACAGGGCGTCGACGTCGCCGGCATACAAGCCCGAGAGCAGCGGCGCGATCGCTCGGTCCGTCGCCTCGTCACCGAGGCGGCGTCGCAGCAGCGTCCCGAGCGACTCGTCCTCGTCGTCGCGGCGCTTGCGCGCGATCAGATCACGAAGCGCGCGCATCCGCCCCGCGCGCGACAGACCCGGCCAGCGGAACGCATCACCGAGGTCGCTCGGGATGCCGAACGCGGTTCCGGTCGGGTACGGCACCAGGCCGCGCTCGGTCCACAGGTAGGAGCCCGCCGCGCGCGGCTGGATCAGCTCGTCGCCGATCCCGAGCTCTCGGCAAAGGTCGACCGCCCACGGCTTGCGTGCGAGGAACGAATCGGGACCGGCCGGCACGCGGACACCGCCGACCGACACGCTCCGCAGCATGCCGCCCGGCTCGGGTGCGGCCTCGAGCACGGTGACCGTTGCGGCAGGGTCATCCGCTCGCACACGGTGCGCCACGGTGAGCCCGGTCACGCCACCGCCGATGATCACGACGTCGACGGTCACGGGGCGACGCTCCGCTGGGTCCGCTCGTGCACGAGATCGACCAACCGTTGGAGGGTCCCCACCGGTGTGTCGGGCAGCACGCCGTGCCCCAGGTTGAACACGTGGCCGTCACGCGCGCCGGCGCGCGCGAGCACATCGAGCGCCTCGCGCTCGACCACCTCCCAGGGCGCGAGCAACGCGCTCGGATCGAGGTTGCCCTGCACGGCGCGCTGCGACGCGCCCCCGACGCGCGCCCACCCTGCGTCGAGCGGCACGCGCGCGTCGATGCCGATCGCGTCGCCGCCTGCGGCCGCCATCGCAGCCAGCAGCTCGCCGGTTCCGACGCCGAAATGGATCACGGGCACGCCGAGCTCACCGATCGCAGCGAACAGCCGCCGCATGTGCGGCGCCACCGCCGTCTCGTACGTGGCCGGTGCGAGCGCACCCACCCACGAGTCGAAGATTTGGATCGCCGACGCGCCGGCTTCGACCTGCGCCCCCACGTGCGCGACGACGGTCGTGACGAGCCGATCGAGTAGGTCGTTCCACAGGGCCGCCTCGCTCCACAGCAGCGCCTTCGTGCGCGCGTGGTCGCGCGACGGGCCTCCTTCGATCAGATAGCTGGCGAGCGTGAACGGCGCGCCGGCGAACCCGATCAGCGGTACGTCGAGCTCTTTGGCCAACAGCCGGACCGTGTCGAGGACGAAGGGCTCGTCGGCTCCGGGCTCGAGCGCCCGCAGCCGAGCGACACCGGTCGCGTCGCGGATCGGATCGTCCAGCACGGGGCCGCGCCCCTGCACGATCCGGATCGGCACCCCGACCGCGACGAGCGGCACGACGATGTCGCTGAAGACGATCGCCGCGTCCACCGGCATCCGGCGCAACGGCTGCAACGTGATCTCGACCGCCTCTTCCGGGCGCCGGATCGACTCGAGGATGTCGCGGTCGCCGCGGAGTTCCCGATACTCGGGCAGGTAGCGGCCCGCCTGGCGCATGAACCACACAGGGGTGCGGTCGACGGGCTCGCGCCGGAGCGCACGCAGGAATCGATCCGAGGCCATGACCAGCCAGGATACGGAGCCGTTGCGGGCCCGCTCGGGGCGGCGCTCAGGCGAGCTCGACGCCGTCCGCGTCGGCGGCGGTTCGCCGGTCGATCGCGGGATCGGTCTGGCGGAGCCCGACGACCTCGCTCGTGACCTCGATCAGCCGGTCGATGTCGAACGGCTTGACCAGATACGCCACGGCGCCGAGGTCGCGGGCCCGCTGCAGGTCGAGGATGTTGTCCTTGCCCGAGCAGACGATCACCGGAACCGGATCGCCCTTGGCGTGGAGCTGCTCCAGTACCTGCCACCCGTCGATCCCGGGCAACAGCACGTCCAACAAGAGGGCGTCGGGCGACTCGGTCTCGATCCGCTCGAGGGCCGTGCGGCCGTCGCTCGCGAGCATCGGCTCGATCCCCACCGCGGTCAGGTTGATCCGAAGGATCACCAGCGTGTCCGGGTCGTCCTCGGCGATCAGCACGCGCGGCTTGTGAAGCGCCACCATCAGCCGACCTCCCGCCGCTTCCGGAGATCGAGCAGCGCGGCCACGTGCGCGCGCTCCGCTTCGTACAACCGGGCGTTCGCGACGGCCAGCGCAGCCTGCTCGGCGAAGACCGCGAGCGCGCGCAGGTCGTATTCGGTGAACGAACGCCCGATCGGCGCGTTCACGTTGAGCACGCCCTGCAGCTCGGCGCGGTGCACGAGCGGCACCGACATCGCGCTTTCCACGTAGGGCTCGCGCAGCACCAACCCGGGGAACAGATCCGGATCCGCATGGCCGTCGATCAACACCGGCTCGCGTCGGATCGCCACGTACCCGCCGACCCCCTCGCCCAGGCGCATCCGCTGGCCGACCGCGGCGTCGCGTCCGAGCGCGCACACCGTGACGAGGTCGGTCTCCTCGACGAGCATCACCGAGCCGCCGGTCGCGTCGAGCAGTTCGCACGCGCTCCGCAAGATCGTGTCGAGCAACTCGTCCATCTGGAGATGTGCGTTCATCTGCTTGCCCGCGTCGAGCAACAGCGAGACCTCGTGCAGCCGGTTCGTGAGCGCGGCGGTCAACACCCGCTCGTCGGTGAGCGAGCGCGTCAACCGCTCGAGCGCCGTCTCCTTGTGGAACGCCCACAGGAACAGGCCGCCGCCGACGCCGACGATGACGAACAGGATCCGGCCGGCACCGGATCCCGTGAGCCGGGCCGACGGGATGATCGCGAACGAGACGACGACCGCGGCGATCAGGGCTAGTGCGGTCGCGGTGCGCTGCCACAGCTGACGACGCCGTTGTTCGACCGCTTCGAGCGAGGGTGTCTGGAAGTCACGGAGCCCGGCGATGCGCGCGTCGCGCCGCAGCCGGTCCGGTTCGCTCTGACGGTGGTTCCGCACGCCGTAGGCCCCTCAACTCGTGGACCCACGTCGTATCGGCCCGCTTCGGGCGTCGGAAGAGCGGGAAACCGGCCGACCCCCGCGCGGGGGACGGCCGGTTCCTCAGCGCGCAACGCCGCGACGTCAGCTGTGCGAAAGGGCCATGCCGGGCCGGCGCTCGAGCACCATCACCGTCGGATCGAACTGTCCCGGGATCTCCTCCCACAGTTCGAGCGGGCGCGAGCGGCGCCGGTGCGCGAGCGTCAGGCTGACGATCCGCTGCGCGGCCTCCGGCGGCACGCGCTTGCGCTTGGCGTTGTACAGGTAGCCGCGCAGGGTCGACTCCGGCATGTTGAGCATCTCCGCGACGGCGCGCACCGAGCCATGCTGCATCCGCAACCACCGGATCAACGGGCGGACACGCTCGACGGGCACGCCCTGCTTCGACCACATGCCGGCGCGCGGGTGCACCACGCGCAGCTGATGGCCGGGCACGAACGTGAACGGGTGCCCGGCGTGCCGGTTCCACGGCACCGACGTCACGGCGCTCCGCTTAGGCGTCGCGCCGCAGCCACAGTGACAGCTTCCGTACGACGAACACTCGGGCACGCAGGTGCCGTGCGACGGATGGTCGAACGTCCATCCGGCAGACCGCGGTTCAAGCGGGGGTTCTCGAAGCGGTTGGGTCTCCACGACCTCTCCTTCACGTCCGGCCGTTCCACGACGGGAACGGCGGGTCGATGCGAGCGAGGAAGCTCGCGGTCTCGACTGATCAGACGAGAACGAGCGGCGGAGCCCGTGTGCCGCCGGGACGCGACGTTCGGCGGACGAGCGGGACGACGACGGGCCGGCTCGGCGTACGGATCTGCGCGACGACGACCGGCTGCTGACGCCGGACCGACCGGACGAGGCGCAGCACCGCGAAACCGAGCGCGATGAGCACCAGCGCCGAGCCGATCGCGAACGACAGCTCGAACAAGAAGCTGGAACCGAAGAGCCCTTCGGCGAACGGATCGCGCTGCGCGACCCGCTCGGTGATCTCGAGGAACATGAACAGAACAAGCTCCGAGGCGATCAACGCGGCGAGCAACCGGCGGAGGTGGCGCGTCGGTTCGAGCGTCGGGTGCGGCCGCCACCTGACCCGGCCGAGCCCCCACCAGGCGCCGACGACGACGAGCGCCTGGATCGCCATCGGGATGTACGCGGACCAGGAATAGGAGAGGCCGGCGTGGTGATACTCGTCTGCGTCGAACAACGCGTTGGCGACCGCGTGACCGGAGATCGCGCTCAGCAGGATGCCGCGCACCCAGAAGAGCCACGCGGGCTTCGACGCCATGCCGTCAGGATGGCAGCCCGTCTTCCCGCCGGTCAACGAACAGATATGGAGGGTTCGTGGTGCTCGGAACCCTTCTCAGGCAACGCTCAGGAACCGTGCGAGCCCTCGA
>DATAPH010000089.1:0-25219 GCA_036265325.1 Actinomycetota bacterium
CCCTCGAGCTGCGCGTGCATGATCAGGTCGTCCTCGGCCGGATCCTGCGACGCGTTGAACTCCTTGAAGGTGTTCATGTCGAGCTTCCCGCCGAACACGCCGTGATAGAACTCCATCGCCTCACGCGTGCTGCTCTTGAAGCTGAGATACGGGTTCAGCGCTGCGGACGGCATGTTCCCTCCCCTTCGGTCTCTGCCCGAGCTTATCGCTGGGCACGCGAAGGGGGCGCCTGTGAGCGTGGGCTCGCTCGGTTGGAGTCGTGGCCCTAGGCTCACGCAGAGATGGTGGTCTGCACGAACTGTGGCGAGCGCAATCCGGAGCACGCGCGGTTCTGCCTCGCCTGCGGATCAACGCTGCCCGCCCACCCGTCCTCCGGCGCCCGACGAGTCGTGACGGTCTTGTTCTGTGACCTCGTCGGCTCGACGGAGATGGTCACCAGACTCGATCCGGAGTCGATGCGGTCGATCCTCGACCGCTACTTCGAGATGCTCACGACGATCGTTGCAGCGCACGGCGGCCGGGTCGAGAAGTTCATCGGAGACGCCGTCCTTGCGGTGTTCGGGCTCCCCCGCGTGCACGAGGACGACCCCTTGCGGGCCGCCCGCGCCGCCGTCGCGATCCGCGATGCCATGAGCGAGCTCAGCAAAGAACTGGAACGCGAGAGCGGCGTGTCGCTGCACGCACGGATCGGCGTACACACGGGCGAGGTCGTGACGGGTGATCCCGAGGCAGAGGCGATCTCGATCACCGGCGGTGCGGTGAACCTTGCGGCGCGACTGGAGCAGGTGGCGGAACCGGGCGAGATCGTGCTCGGCGCGGACACGTACCGATCGGTTCAAGACGCCGTCGCAGCGGAGGAGATGACCCCCGTCACCCTCAAGGGGTTCGCGGAGCCGGTTGCGGCTTTCCGGTTGCTGGGCGTGGTGCCGGGGGCGCTCGGACATGCCCGCCGGTTCGATCCCCCGATCGTCGATCGCGACGCCGAACGTGAGCTGTTGAGGCAGGCGCTCAACCGTGTCGTCACGGGACACCGATGCCAACTCTTCACCATCTTGGGGGCGCCGGGTATCGGGAAGTCGCGGGTGGTCGAGGAATTCGTCCGTGAACGAAGCACCGGCGAGCTGGTTCTGGCCGGCAGATGCCTGCCGTACGGGGACGGCATCACGTTCTATCCGATCTCCCAGATGGTGCGTCGCGCGGCCGGGATGACCGACGAGGACGATCCCGAGACCGCCCTCGCCAAGATCCAGGCACGAGTCGCCGGCATCGACCGCGACGACGTGGTCGCGAGACGGGTCGGACAGGCGCTGGGGCTCGCGCAAGGAACGCCATCGCCCGACGAGATCTTCTGGGCGATGCGCCGGTTCTTCGAGGCGGTGTCACGGTCGCAGCCCCTCGTGCTCGTGTTCGACGACGTCCACTGGGCGGAGCCCACCTTGCTCGATCTCATCGAGCACATCGCCGATCGATCCCGCGACGCGGCCATGATGCTGATCTGCATGGCGCGACGGGAGCTGCTCGACGTCAGAGCGACCTGGGGTGCGGGCGCCTTCAACGCCACCACGATCCTCCTCGAACCGCTCGCTCCCGCTGATTCCGACACCATGATCGGCAACTTGCTCGCACCTGCGGAACTCGAGCCGGCGGTACGGGAACGGATCGGGGAGGTCGCCGCCGCCTATCCGCTGTTCGTCGAGGAGATCGTGCGGCACCTCACCGACACCGGGGCTCTCGTCCGCGATGGAGACCGGTGGGTCGCGGCGAGCGACTTGTCCGATCTCGCCACACCCCCATCGATCACCGCACTCCTGTCGGCGAGGCTCGACAGGCTGGAGCCCGCCGAGCGTGACATCGTTGAGCGCGCGTCCGTCATCGGCAAGGACTTCTTCGGAGCCGAAGTGGACGCGATCTCTCCGGCGGGAACCACCGACGAGGTCCCGCGCCTGCTCGCGTCCGCAGTGAACAAGGACCTGGTCCGGAGGAGGAACGCGACGGGAGACGACGGGTACAGCTTCCCGCACATGCTGCTCCGCGACGTTGCCTACGACGGGATCCGCAAATCGACGCGCGCAGAGCTCCACGAACGCTATGCGTCATGGCTCGAAGAGCGTGCGGGACTCCGAACGGAGCCATACGAGGAGATCGTGGCCTATCACCTCGAACAGGCCTTCAGATACAGGGGAGAGCTCGGCCCCGTCGACGAGGCCGTGGAGCGCCTGGCCGTCCGCGCCGGCATCCACGCTGCGGCGGCCGGGCGCCGAGCCGTCGCTCGCGGCGACATCTCTGCCAGCGTCAAGCTGCTCGAGAAGGCCGCGGCGTTGCTGCCGAGCAACGACCCCGATCGCCTCACGATGCTGCCGCACCTGGCCGACAGCCTGTTCCAGGCGGGTGAACAGGACCGTGCCGAGTCCGTGTACGACGAGATGCTCGAGAGCGCACACCGGACCGACGACGCCGCCCTCGAAGCACGCGCTCGGATGGACCGATACACGTGGCAGCTCGTCACCGACCCTGGTTCCACGTCGGGGGTCGGTCTTCAACACGTCGTGGAAGACGCGCTCAAGGAGTTCGAGGGCGCGGACAACGCCGAACATCTCGCAGCGGGGCTCGAGGCGTTGGGCATCATGCACCGTCTCGTGACCGGAGACAGCATGGCGATGCTCGACGCTGGCGAGCGAGGACTCGAGCTCGGCGATCCGGCATCGCCCGCCGCCGCGACGAGTGCGGATATCGTCGCGCAGGCGCTCTTCGTGGGGTCGACGCCGTGCGATGTTGCGCTCGGCAGGCTCGAGACCTTGCTCGGAGACTTCACGAACGAACCGATGGTGCGCGCCGGCATCGAGTTGCGGGCGGCCCTCGTGCTCGCGATGCTCGACCGATCTGTGGAAGCGCGTGAGCGCGCGGCCGCTTCTTCGGACATGTTCGACGAGTTGTCGCAACCGCGCTGGTCGGCAGAAGCCGCCAACGTCACCGGGCTGATCGACTGGTGGGATGGCGACGTCGCCGCGGCGGAGCGGTCGATGCACACCGCGTACCGATCGTTCGAGCAACGTGGGGAGGCCGATGCCGCCCTCCTTGCCGGCGACCTCGCCTTGATCTTGTTCGACCTGGGTCGCGACGACGAGGCGCACGCGTTGATCCCGAGCATCATCAAGGACGCGCCGTCGTTCGCCCTCGAGCAGCAGATCGGTTGGAACCGTGCGATGGCCAGGACCAGCGCGGTCCAAGGGGATCGCTCGCGTGCCGAGGAGTTCGCGCGTGAAGCAGTGCGCCTCGCGTCCTCGACGGACTTCCTGGCCCTGCAGAGCGACACACTCGTGGATCTTGCGGACGTCCTCTTGCGCGACCGTCCTGGCGATGCGATCCAGGCCGCTGATGCGGCTATCCATCTCTGCGTCCGGAAGGGCAGCGTCGTCGGCGCTCGACGGGCTCGGACGGTGCGGGAGCGAGCGAACGCGGGCTACGACGCGTCGCCGTAGCGGCGATAGTCGGCGAACGCCGTCTCGGTTCGCGCGATCCCAGGGATCTGTTGGAGCTTGCCCATGATGACCTTGGCCACGTCGTCGATCTCTTTGGCGTCGATCACGAGCAACACGTCGAAGCTGCCGAACACGGTCGCAGCTCCTTGGAACCCGTCGAGCTCGGACAGGCTCGCCATGACGTCGAACGCTCCGCGGCCGGCGTCGGCGCTCAGCCAGATGCGGACGAAGCCGACCACATCGCATCGCTTGATCTTCAGCGCATAGACCTGACCGGTGGGCCCGGTGTACGCGGTGCCCTGAACGGCGTAGTCGCAACGGAGTCCGAGCTCCCACAAGGTTCCAGCGATGAAGTCCTGCAGCAGGTCGAGCCGGCGCGGCGGAGCCCACAGATGCACGAACGCCTTGTACGGTCCGACGGTCTCGGTCGCCGACAGGACCACGGCGTGATCGCTCGGCGGTAGATAGTCGGGCGACTCCGGGTCGTCGCCGGGGATCATCCCGATCAACGCGTCGATCGCGTCGCGCAACGTGCCGTCACCCTGGACGTGATCGACGAACAGGAACGCGTGTAGACCGGTCAGGATGTATCGCTCCCAGCGTTCGCGATCCTCCGGTGTCAGATCCTCAAGCTTCATACCCTCACCCCCGCATGCGCCGAACCTGCACTTTCCTCTGTCGATGCGGTGCGCGCAACCTGGCTACCGTCACGAGATGCGCGTGCTTCGGCCTTGCGTTTACGCGACCTCGGCGACCTCGAAGCGTTCGGCCCACGCTTGCCGATCCTCCGCATGGCGAGCCTGCAGAGCCGAGAAGGCGAACACGATCGCGACGAAGAGCGCATCGGCTATGAACGCGATGATGACACCGCTCACCCACCCGCCCAGCAGATCGACGCCCTGGTACGTGCAGAAGCCGGCGCGCGTGCCGGTCACGTAGAGAGGACAGGCGACCTGCAAAAGCGCAGTCAACGCCGCCGCGGCGAAGGGTGCCATCAGCAAGACGACCAGCGCCCCCCGAGTCAGCAGCTTCGAGGGCGGCTTCGCTCTCGTCGTGAGCAGCCCAACGAGCCCGCCGACGAACAGTCCGATGCTCGCGCCAACGGCGGTGTAGGCAGGAACCTCCGCGGGGCCGTCCGCGTTCCCGACGAAGAAGCCGGCGACCGCGCCGAGGACCGCTGTGATCAGCGCGGCGCTAACGGCCGGCGCGCGCCGCACGAACGCTCCAGCGATGCACCCACATGCGAGTGCCCACACGGCGAAGGTCACACCCAGGAGCGACTGGTGCGTCATCGGACGAGCATGACGGGACAGCGCAGGCGGGGTAACCCTCTCAACACGCGCATCATGAGAAGGCCATAGGCGCGAAACGGCCGGCGATCCGCTTACCTGTGACGGGTCGCGGCGACGGAGTGGGCCACTCCTTGCCACCGCGAGCAAGGACCACCGTGCGAAGCGATCGATCTCTCGACCGACCCTGACAAGGTCGATCTCTGGCAGAGACGCGCCTGCCTGGAACGATGTGCTCGTGTCCGAGCTTCTGATCATCACGGGTCCTCCGGGCGCCGGAAAGTCAACGGTCGCCCGCTCGATCGTCGAGCGGTTCGATCACAGTGCGCTTGTGCAAGGAGACGCCTTCTTCGGTTTCGTGGCTCGCGGGTATATCGACCCTTGGCTCCCGGAGTCCCACGAGCAGAACACCGTGGTTACCGAAGCGACGGCGCGCGCGACCGCCGCGTTCGCGAAAGGCGGCTTCACCACGGTCTTCGACGGCATGGTTGGCCCGTGGTTCTTGCCAACCTTCCTGCAGATAACGGAAGTCCCGCGCGTGCACTACGCCGTGCTCCTGCCGAGCGCGGAAACATGTGTGGCGAGGGTCCTGGGCCGCGCCGACCACGGATTCCGTGAGGAGGCCGCTACACGCGACATGCACGCCTCGTTCGCGAGCGCCGCGGTCGACCCCCGGTCTGTCATCGACGCTGACCCTGAGGTCGGTGTGGTCATCGAAGAAGTACTGCGCCGCTACGAGAGCGGGATGCTCGCGCATCCCACCGCGGGGGGTTGACCGGCTGGACCCGACCGAGCAACGCGCGTAGCATCACCCCACTCGAGGGAGGGTCGACGTGGCGATCAGCGATGTGGTGGAGCACCTCGGAACCGTTCCGATCTTCGAAGGCTGCTCCAAGAAGGACCTGCAGACCATCGCCCGGCAAGTACGTCAGATCTCGCACGACGCGGGCTACGTCATCGCCACCGAGGGCGACCCCGGCGCCGGCCTGTTCGTGATCGCGGAGGGTGAGGCCGACGTCACGATCGGCGGCAAGATGGTGAACCACCTGAAGGCCGGCGACTTCTTCGGCGAGATGGCGCTCCTCGACGGTGGGCCTCGAACCGCCACGGTCACGTCGACCACGCCGATCTCGCTGTATGCCCTCACGGAATGGGTCTTCCGTGGCCTCTTGGCCGAGCACCCCTCGATCGCCGTGCGAACGCTCGAGACGATGGCCGCTCGGCTGCGCGGTGCGACCAAGGTCGCGACCGCCTAACACGCTGCCCTGCAGCGCCGAGTATCTCCGATGGATCGGCCCGGCCCGACACGTTGCCCGGGTGAGCCGACACGTTGCCCGGGTGAGCCGACACAATGAAGGCATGAGCGGACCCGGGCTGGATCGAGGGGAGGTCGGGCCACTGGCGCCAGACGAGGTTCGCCGACTGGCAGAGCAACGAGCCGACGCCCGCGCCGCGAAGGACTTCGCCGCCGCGGATGCGCTCAGAGATCAGATCGCCGATCAAGGCTGGGTCGTCACCGACGCGCTGGGCGGGTTCAGCCTCGAACGCGCTGAGCGGGATGAGACTGCGGGCCCGCTCTCGCCGGCGGAGGTCGAGTCCGCGCTCGAGCGTGAGCCCGTCTACGACATGGCGATCCATTGGGTCTGCGAAGGGTGGCTGGATGACATCGATCGTGCGATCGAGGCCTTCGCGGCGAACGCCGGCTCCCGACGCCTGCAGTTCGTGGTCGCCGACGTCACCGGTGATGCGGCCGGTCGATGGCACGAGCGCAACGACGTCGAGGTTGTCTGGCTCCGTCACGACACCGGCTGGGCGGCGGCGCGGAACACCGGGCTCTCGCGTTCGCTCGCGCCGATCGTGGTCGCCGTTGACGGCTCGATCGAACCGACCGGCGACGTCTTCACACCCGTCGAGACGGCGCTCAAGGACCCTGCGGCGGGGATCGTCGGCCCGTTCGGCATCGTGACCCACGACCTCCGCGAGTTCGATGAGGCGCCCGACGAAGGACCCTGTGACGCCATCGAGGGATATCTCATGGCGTTCCGCCGAGAGGTGCTCACCGAGGTCGGCGGCTTCGACGAGAAGTTCAAGTGGTACCGGACGGCCGACATCGATTGGTCGTTCAAGGTGAAGGACGCCGGCCTCGGCTGCAGCGTCGTTCCCTTGCCCGTGACGAAGCACGAGCACCGTGCGTGGGCCGCGGCCACTGACAAGCAGCGCGCGTCATGGTCCAAGCGGAACTTCTACCGATTCCTCGATCGATACCGCGACCGCTGGGATCTGGTCCTGTCCGGCGAACCCGAGCAGCACGACCACGACCATGATCACGAGCATCACCACGAGCAACCCGTGACGATGCCGGACGGTCGGTGAGCTGAGAGGAACGCGCCCGTCAGTCCGCCGGCATCGGCGGCGCGGGCGGCATGTACGGCGTCGGAGCGGGGGACCGCGGCGCGATCGGCTCCGGGGTCGCGGCCGCCGCCGCCTGTTCATCCGCGGCACGCTGGTCGAGCGCGCGGCGTGCCTCTTCGGCCGTGGGGATGGGCTTCGTGCCCTTCGCGTACGCGATGAGGTCCTCGCCCTCGATCGTCTCGATCGAAATCAGCAGGGCCGAGAGCTGGTTCAACAGATCGCGCTTCTCCGTGAGGATCGACACGGCGCGTTCGTGGGCTTCCTCGAGGAGACGCCGGACCTCGTCATCGATCAGCTCCGCGGTTTTCTGTGAGACCTGCGGACCGCCGGCGAACGGGTTCTGCTGCCGCTCCTCATCGCCGAGCGAGATCGGGCCGACGTCGTCGCTCATGCCGAGCATCGTCACCATCGCGCGCGCCGTGTCGGTGGCCTTCTCGAGGTCGTTGTGCGCGCCGGTCGACACGACCCCCTCGTAGTAGATCTCCTCGGCGGAGCGCCCACCCATCGCGAAGGCCATCGAGTCCTTCAGTTCCGGCTCGGTACGCATGAACCGGTCCTCGGTCGGACGCACCCAGGTGACACCCAACGCGGCCGTGCCGCGCGGCACGATGGTGACGCGATGCAACGGGTCGATGTCGTCGCAGCTGACGGCGACGAGCGCGTGGCCCATCTCGTGGACGGCTGTGCGCTCCTTCTCCTTCTCGGAGAGCACCCGCGACTTGCGTTCGAGGCCGAGCGACGCCCGGTCGATCGCCTCGTCCAGCTCGAGCTCCGTGACGGCGTTCTTCTCGCGGCGGGCGGCGAGCAGCGCGGCCTCGTTCACCACGTTCTCAAGGTCGGCGCCGGTGAACCCCGGCGTCCGGGCAGCGATCGTGTTCAGCTCGACCCGTGGGTCGAGCGCGACGCCGCGCGCGTGCACCCGCAGGATCTCCTCGCGTCCCCTCAGGTCGGGCCGGTCGACGACCACCTGGCGGTCGAAACGGCCGGGCCGGATCAACGCGGGGTCGAGCACATCCGGGCGGTTCGTGGCGGCCATGATGATGACGCCCTTGGAGGCGTCGAAGCCGTCCATCTCGACCAGGAGCTGATTCAGCGTTTGCTCGCGCTCGTCGTGCGCGCCGAAGCCGGCGCCCATAGCGCCGGAGCGGCCCTTGCCGATGGTGTCGATCTCGTCGAGGAAGACCAGCGCCGGGGCCTTCTCCTTGGCTTGCTGGAACAGTTCACGGACGCGGGCGGCGCCGAGGCCGACGAACATCTCGACGAACTCCGACCCCGACATGAAGAAGAACGGCACGTTCGCCTCTCCGGCGACGGCACGGGCGAGCAGGGTCTTGCCGCACCCCGGAGGACCGAGCAACAGCACACCCTTGGGGATGCGGCCGCCCAGCCGCTGATACTTCTTCGGGTTCCGCAGGAACTCGACGATCTCGTGCAGTTCTTCCTTCGCCTCGTCGACGCCGGCGACGTCGGAGAAGGTGGTCTTCATCTCTTTGCGGTCGTAGATCTTGACCTTGTTCTTGCCCATGTTGAGCGGGTTCGCACCGCCGGCCCCCACCCGCCGGAACAAGAACCAGTACGCGAGCCCCATCAACAACACGAGCGGCAGGACGCTGTAAAGGAGCCCGACCCACGGGCTCGGGGTCGAGAACTCGTAGGCGATGTTGTGCTGGGCGAGCCAGTCGGTATACGCCTGGTCGATGGTGACGTTGGTCGCGAGTTTGGCCGTGAAGCTCTGCGACGACCCGTCGGTGCCCGTGACCGACCACGTCACCGAGCTATCGGAAATCTTGACCGGTGTCGTCGAGTCGACCTGGCCCGAGTCGACCGCGTTCTGGAATTCGCTGTACGGGACTTCCTTAGCTCCCCCCGCGATCGAGGAGAACTGGTTGAAGGCGAGCAGCGCCGTGATCGCGAGGGCGATCACGATCCAGGGGGTCATCCGAGGACGCGGCGGCGTCCCACCTGGGCCGTTGGGACGCCGGCCGTTTCCGGGAGTGTTGTCGGGCATCTGGCCTCCATCTTCGCATCCGAGGCTGCGAATGACAGACAAAGGGACACTCGGGTTCGTTGCGATGTCGTCCCGATAGGCTTGTCGGATGGCCCAGCCCGCAGCTGAACCGGACGATCCGCGCCTCCGCGAGCGGTTCGAGCGCGACGTGTTGCCGTTGCTGCCGAGCTTGTACGGAGCCGCGATGCGCATGACTCGCAACAGGTCCGACGCCGAGGATCTGATCCAGGAGACCTATCTGCGCGCGTATCGGGGGTTCGGCGGGTTCCAGGAGGGCACCAACCTGAAGGCGTGGCTCTACCGGATCTTGACCAACAGCTACATCAACACGTACCGGAAGAAGCAGCGGGAACCGCAGATCGTCGACGGCCCGGAGGACATCGACGAGTGGTACCTCTATGACCGGCTGGGCGGCCGCAGCGTCGAGGACTCTGCCGAGACCGCCGTGCTCGACACCATCCCGGACCAAGCCGTGAAGGAGGCCGTCGAGTCGCTGCCCGAGCGTTTCCGGCTACCTGTGCTGCTCGCCGATGTCGAAGGCTTTTCGTACAAGGAGATCGCCGAGATCATGGACACCCCGATCGGCACCGTGATGAGCCGGCTGCACCGGGGAAGGAAAGCGCTCGAGAAGGCGTTGTGGGAGACGGCCAAGGAGCGAGGATTCGTCGATGCGTGAGCGTGAGTGTGGACCCGACTGTACCGAGACCCTCCTCGAGGTCGAGGCCTACCTCGACGGCGAGGTGGATCCCGAGCTCGCGGCGCGCATAACCGACCACCTGTCCGGCTGCTCCCCGTGCCTCGATCGCGCGGAGTTCCGCAAGCATCTGAAGGAGCTCGTCGCGACGCGCTGCATCGAGAAGGACGTGCCCGAGGCGCTCCGCGACCGGATCCGCGCGATCATCGCCGACGCGTAACGGCCGCGCCGGTGCGTGTGACCGTGCGTGTGAGCACGGATGACGTCCGGCCCCACCTGGGGCATGCTTTGCACCTCGCGACCGCACAGGGGGCCCGATGCAGGACACCGCAACGCTCGGCACGATCCTCGGGGTGTGGGCCCACCCGGATGACGACATCTTCTGCTCCGCCGGATTGATGGCGACGGCGGTCCGCAACGGCCAGCGGGTGGTCGACGTGACGGCGACGCGCGGCGAGGGCGGCTCGATGGACGAGGAACGCTGGCCGTCGGAGTCGATGGGTGAGGTCCGCACCAAGGAACTGCTGCGCTCCCTTGAGATCCTCGGCGTGATGGAGCACCGGTTCCTCGACGGGCCGGTCGATGTCGACATGCAGGAGCACCTCAACGAGGCCGGCGCCGAGCAGGTGCGCGCCATCGTGCAGGAGATCGACCCCGACACCGTCCTCACGTTCGGCCCGGATGGGATGACCGGGCACCAAGGGCACAAGGACGTCTCGCGATGGACGACCGATGCCTTCCGAGCGTTCGCGAAGCCCACCGCGCGGTTGTTCTACGCGACGCAGACGCCGGCGTTCGTCGCAGAGGTGGTGCCGTCGCTCGAGCAGTTCGACATCTTCCTTCCGGGCACGCCGCCCGTGACCGAGAAGGCCGATCTCGGCATCGACTTCTCGTGCGACGACGAAGCGCTCAACCTGAAGATCACCGCGCTCGAGGCGCATGAAAGTCAGATGGAGGGGCTCCTCGAGGTGTTCGGCCACGACGGCCTTCGTCGGTTCCTTCGCGACGAGGCGTATCGCAGCGCGCGGGAGGACGACTGATGGGCACGGTCTCGAAGCAGACGGCCGAGATCATGCGGGTTCTCGGTCCGTTCGGTGAGTTCGGCACCGATGACGAGCTCTGGGAGGCGATGCGCCGACCCGAGGCGTGCGACTTCATGTTCGGCAACCCGCACGACGTCGCGCCGCAGGCCTACGTCGACGCGTTGGTGCGAGCCGCCCAGCCGACCGGCAAGGACCACTACGCCTACACGATGGACCTGCCCCAGGCGGTCGCGTCGATCGGCGACGACCTGCGCGGCAGGTTTCCTGTCGCGTTCCGAGACGAGGACATCCACCTCACGAACGGGAACTTCGTCGGACTCGCGATCGCGCTTCGGACGCTCGTCGACGCCGGCGACGAGGTGATCTTCGTCTCACCGCCGTGGTTCTTCTACGAGACGCTGATCGTCGCGGCGGGTGCGACGCCCGTTCGCGTGCTCGCCGACCGCGACCATCACTTCGATCTGGACCTCGAGGCGATCGAGGCGGCGATCACGCCGCGCACGCGCGCCATCATCGTGAACTCGCCGCACAATCCGTCCGGCCGGATCTACACGCCGGAGCAGCTCGCTGGGCTCGCGACGATCTTGGACGAGGGCTCCACGCGGGCGGGGCATCGCATCTACCTCCTGTCGGACGAGGCGTACAACCGGATCGTCTTCACGCCACACACGTTCACGACGCCGGTGGCCCACTACCCGCACTCCTTCCTCTTGTACACGTACGCGAAGACGCTGCTGTCGCCGGGATCGCGGCTGGGCTATCTCGCCGTCGGGCCCGACGCCGAGGGAGGCGAGGAACTGCGTGCAGCGCTGCAGATCGGTCAGATCACGCTCGGGTGGGCGTACCCCGTCTCGATCTTGCAGCACGCCATCCCGGATCTGAACGCGATGGGGCCCGACATCCCGGCGCTCCAGCAACGGCGCGACACGCTCGTGTCGACGCTCCGCGAACAGGGGTATGAAGTCGTCGAGCCGCAAGGCACGTTCTATGTGTTGGTTCGCTCGCCGATCGAGGACGACCGTCGTTTCGCCGAGGTGCTGCGGACGCACGACGTCTTCGTGCTTCCCGGCGCGATGTTCGAGATGCCGGGATGGTTCCGCCTGTCGGTGACGGCGAACGACGACATGGTCGAGCGTTCGCTGCCCGGGTTCGCGAAGGCGATCGCGGAGGCAGCGGCATGAGCGCCTACGCGTTCCTCGGCGCCGGCGAGTTCGAGGACTGGCACAGCGACGTCGACCGGTCGTTGCTCGACGGCCGTTCGGGCCCGGTGCTCGTGATCGCCACGGCGTCCGCGCCGGAGGGCGACGAGGTCTACCAAGGGTGGGTCGACAAGGGTCTCGCGCACTTCGCCGCGGCCGGCATGGACGCCGTCGCGCCGTCGCTGCGCACGCGCGACGATGCGCACGACCCGGCGATCGTCGACCAGGTCGATCAGGCCGCGATGGTCTTCTTCTCCGGTGGGAACCCGGCGTACCTCGCGAAGGTGTTGCTCGGCTCGCCGGTTTGGGACCGCATCCGCGACCGGGTCGCCGACGGCTCGCTCGCGTACGGCGGCTGCAGCGCGGGCGTCGCGTGTCTGAGCGACCCGACGTTCGACTCCGACGCCGACGACGCCGAGCGCGTCTGGGCGCCCGGTCTCGCGCATTTCCCGGCGATCTTGTTCGCCCCGCACTGGGACATCGTCGAGACGTGGATCCCCGGCGCGCACGCGTTCATCACCGCCGCGACGCCGGCCGGAGGAACGCTCGTGGCGATCGACGAGCGAACCGCGCTCGTCGGCGACGGCACGCAGTGGTCGACGCACGGCGTCGGTGGCGTCTACCTGCATCGCGACGGGCGGTGGGTGGCCGAATACCGGGCCGGAGACCGTTGGGAGCTCCCCATGCTCATCGGCGGCGTGGCTCCGGCCCCCGGGTAGCATCGGCGGCATGTCCGACGCGGCGCCCGAGGCCCTGACGCGCGCCGATCCAATCGGCCTCCGCGCGCCCGAGGTCATCCGCATCCTTGGGGAAACGTATCCCGACGCCACGATCGCACTGCGGTTCTCGAACCCGCTCGAGCTGCTCGTCGCGACCATCCTGTCGGCGCAGTGCACCGACGTGAAGGTCAACGAAGTCACCGCCACGCTCTTCGAGAAGTACCGGAGCGCCGAGGACTACCTCGCCGTGCCGGAGGACGAGCTCAAGGCCGACATCAAGCCGACCGGGTTCTTCAATCAGAAGGCGTTGTCGATCCGCGAGGCATGCCGACGGATCGTCGAGGTCTACGACGGGAAGGTCCCCGACACGATGGAGGAGCTGACGACGCTTCGTGGGGTTGCGCGCAAGACCGGCAACATCGTCCTCGCGAACGCGTACGGCACGGTCGTCGGGATCCCGGTGGACACGCACGTGAAGCGGCTCGCGAACCGGATCGGCTTCTCGTCGCAGCACGACCCGGACAAGATCGAGCAGGACCTGATGCGGCTCGTGCCCGAGGACCGTTGGTATCACTTCAGCTACGAGTTGATCGACCACGGCCGCGCGCTGTGCACCGCGAAACGGCCGCGTTGTCCGGAGTGTCCGATCGAGTACCTGTGCCCGTCGAGCCAGGCGTGAGCTATACGGCCGGCTGGAGCACGGTCTCTTCGGCGACCTGGCGACGGCGAGCGCGACGGATAACCCGGCGCTCTTCTTCGTCGAGGCCGCCCCAGACGCCGGCGTCCAGGAACGTCGCGAGCGACCACTCGAGGCAATCGGGCCGCACGGAGCACGAGTGGCACACCGTCTTGGCTGCGGCTACCTTGGAGAGCGCCTCGTCGGACGTGCCGATGGGGAAGAACAGCTCCGGATCCTCGCCGATGCAGCGCGCCTCGGGCAGCCACCACATCCCGTCCGGATCGTGTCTGAATCGTCGTTCAGTCATCTGTTCCCGCCACCTGCGGATATCGCCGAACCTGCAACGTAGGGCGGACGATAGTGTCTGAACGGCCGTTCAGTCAAGGGCGACTTCCGTTGGTCGTTGCCCACCGCGGCGCGCCAACGGAACGCCCCGAGAACACGCTCGCGGCGTTCGAGGCGGCGGTCGACGCCGGTGCGGCGGCCGTCGAGTTCGACGTGCGGATCACAGCCGACGGGCGCCCGGTCGTGATCCACGACGCGACGCTTGACCGGACGACCGACGGCTCCGGGCTGGTCCGAGCGCACACGCTCGCCGAGGTGCTCGCGGTCCGGATCACCGGTCGCGACGGCAGGTCGTACACGGTCCCGACGCTGCACGAGACGCTCGCGATGCTCTCCGGTCGAGCGGCCGTCGATATCGAGATCAAGAACGTGCCGGGCGACCCTGACTTCGATCCCGACGACGAGGTGGCGGTCGGGCTCGTGCATCGGGCGCTCGACGACGTCGAGTTCGTCGGAGACGTCATCGTCTCGAGCTTCAACCCACGCTCGATCGCGGCGTCTCACGAGCTGCGGCCGGATGTGCCGACGGGTTTGCTGACGAACACCGACGTCGACGCAGCCGCAGCGCTGCATTTCGCCGGCGAGCAAGGACACGTGTGGGTGCTCCCGTTCGCCGAACGAGTCGCCGAGCAAGGCGACGGGTTCGCGGGTGCCGTGCACGCTTCCGGCCTGCTGCTCGGCACGTGGATCGTCGACGACGTGGAACAAGCGCGATCGCTTCTCGCAACCGGTGTCGACGCCGTCGCGACCAACGCGCCGCGCGCGATCGTCGCGGCGTGCCGCGACCTTCTGCCGGCGTGATCCGACGCAAGGAGTTGCCGCCGGAGCTCGAGCCCGCGTTCCGCGCGTTCTCGAGGGTGGTCGACGCGATCGAGCCGGCGAAAGCCGCGGTCGCTGACGTGCTGCCCGGCACGCGACTGCCTGGACGCCCGCTGAATGACGCCCTGACCGAGTACCGCGCCGGTATCGACCGCGCTCGTGCCGGCATGGACGGGTGGCGCCGCCCGGAGGTCGAGCCCGAGTGGACGGCGTGTGCCGCTGGCCTCACGCTCGCGGTGGACAGGGCGCAGGCGCTGGCCGGCCACGAGGACGACCTCGAAGGGTTCGAGGGGCTCTTGTGGACCGTCCAGGGCTTGATCGAGGCGCTCGACCCGTTCGTCGCTGCGGCCGAACGCTTCCGAAATCTCCGGATCCGGGCCAAGCGAACGAACTAGTTTCTTCGCTGACTAGCCGTTCAGCCTCTTGACCAGGGGCGGGACGCGTCGGCCCCACGCTACGTCAACGTGACCTGGAGCCTGGAACGGACACGACGCGACGTACGTGAACTACCTGAACTACCGTTCGATCGGCACCCCTGGCTGATCGGACGGCGCACCTGGCACGGAAAGAGGCGGGGCCTTCGGCCCCGCCTCTTTCCTAAGCTCCGGGCGTGCGCGCACTCGCTGAGATCGACGCCGAGGTCGTCGTCTGCCGCGCATGCCCCCGCCTGGTTGCGTGGCGCGAAGAGGTCGCGCGCGACAAGGTTGCCCGGTTCGCGGATCAGACCTACTGGGGCCGTCCGGTGCCGGGCTTCGGCGATCCGGCGGCTCGCGTCCTGATCGTCGGCCTGGCGCCCGCGGCGCACGGCGGCAATCGCACGGGCCGCATCTTCACGGGCGATCGCAGCGGCGACTTCCTCTACGCGTCGATGTTCCGGTGCGGTCTCGCCAATCAGCCGACGTCGGTATCGCGAGACGACGGCCTCGAGCTGCGCGGCGCGTACGTGGCGGCGGTCAACCGGTGCGCGCCGCCCGGCAACAAGCCGACGCCCGAGGAGCGTGACCGGTGTCTGCCGTACCTCGAGGGCGAGATCTCCGCGCTCACGGCGCTGACCTCGATCGTGGCGCTCGGCTCGTTCGCGTGGGACGGGCTGCTCCGCGCGCTCGCCGCGCTCGGGCATGACACGCCGCGCCCACGGCCGAAGTTCGGACATGGCGCCGAGGCTGCGGTCGGCCCGTATCGGCTCCTCGGCGCCTTCCATCCCAGCCAACAGAACACGTTCACCGGCAAGCTGACGCCGGAGATGCTCGACGACGTGCTGCGCGCCGCGATGAGCTGACCCCTCCTCGCCGGCATTGCCCTGAGCCGGTCGTATCTTCGAGCGCATGGGTCGTCACTCACGCTTCTATGCGACGCCGGCAGAGAAGCCCGATAAACCGGTCGATCGCGCGACGGTCAAGCGCGTGGTGGGCACCTTCCGCCCGTACCGCAGCAAGGTGACGATCGTCGGGATCTTGATCGCGATCACGGCCGGGCTGGGCGTCGTGAACCCGCTGCTGATCGTCTACATCTTCAACCACGGCCTCTTCGGGCTGGGCTCGCCACCCGTGTGCAACGGCACCACGTGTCCGAACATGCACGTCGTTACGTGGGGTGTCGCGCTGATGATCATCATCCCGATCATCACTGGCATCCTTGGGATCGGACAGACGTATTACGCGAACTTCGTCGGGCTCCGCGTGATGCAGGACCTGCGGGATTCGCTCTACACGCACCTCCAGCACATGCCGCTGCGGTTCTTCACCTCAACGAGGACCGGCGAGATCCAATCGCGCCTGTCGAACGACGTCGGCGGCGTGCAGACCGTCGTCACCGACACCGCGTCGTCGATCCTGTCCAACATCGTGGTGATCATCTCGACTTTGATCGCGATGCTCTTCCTGTCGGTCCCGCTGACGCTGCTGTCTCTGTGTTTGATGCCGTTCTTCCTGTGGCTCACCGTGAAGGTTGGCCGCGCCCGGCGCGAGGTCGCCACGACCACCCAGAAGACGATGGCCGACATGACGGCGGTCACGGAGGAGACGCTGTCGGTCAGCGGGATCTTGCTGTCCAAGACGTTCGGGCGCCAGGACTACGAGATCGGTCGGTTCCAGCAGGAGAACGAGCGACTGACCGGGCTCCAAGTGCGGCAAACGATGATCGGGCGATCGTTCTTCGCGGTGGTCGGCACGTTCTTCTCGATCACGCCGGCGCTCGTCTACCTCGTCGCCGCGATCGTGAACCACAACCACGGCTCCAACCCCCAGAACTGGCCGATCAACGCAGGCATCATCGTCGGGTTCACCACGCTGCAGTCGCGGCTGTTCTTCCCGATCGGCTCGATGCTGCAGGTCTCGACCGACGTCCAGTCGTCGTTCGCGCTGTTCGACCGGATCTTCGAGTACCTGGATCTGCGCCACGACATCGTGGACGCGCCGGACGCGGAAGGGCTCGTCAACGTGCAAGGGGAGGTCGAACTCGACCACGTGCGGTTCCACTATGACCGGGCCGGCGACGTGCCGGAGGACGACGCAGCCGTTGCGGCCGATCGAACGTGGACGCTCGATGACGTGACGCTCCGGATCAAGCCGGGTCAGCTCGCGGCGCTCGTCGGGCCGAGCGGCGCCGGCAAGACAACGATCACGTACCTCGTGCCGCGGATGTACGACATACAGGAGGGCGCGGTCCGGCTCGACGGTCGCGACGTGCGGAAACTCAAACTTGACTCGATCGCCGACGCGATCGGGATCGTGACGCAGGAGACGTACCTGTTCCACGACACGATCCGGCGGAACCTCCTGTACGGGCGGCCGGACGCGACGCAGGAAGAGCTCGAGTCGGCCGCCCAGGCGGCCAACATCCACGCGCGGATCCTGCAGCTCCCCGAGGGATTCGACACCGTCGTCGGGGAGCGCGGCTACAAGCTCTCGGGCGGCGAGAAGCAGCGGCTCGCGATCGCGCGCGTGATCTTGAAGGACCCGAAGATCTTGATCCTGGACGAAGCGACGTCGTCGCTCGACACGACGTCGGAGCGGTTGGTGCAATCGGCGCTCGAGCCGCTGATGGAAGGGCGCACGACGATCGCGATCGCGCACCGACTGTCGACGATCCTCGCCGCGGACGTCATCTTCGTGCTGGATCGCGGACGGATCGTGGAGCAGGGGCGACACGAGGAGCTGCTCGTGGTCGGCGGACTCTACGCCCAGCTGTACGAGCAGCAGTTCGCCGATCAATCGGAGTCGGCGCCGAGCTCCTTGCGATAGCCCATCAGCACGAACCCGTCGGGGAGGACCTCATCCGGCGAGCGCTCGTAGCCGAGCCGGCCGTACATGGCTCGTGCCGTCGCCATCGGCTCGGTGGTGTGGAGCGTGATCTCGGTCTTCCCGGCGGCGCGCGCTCTGGCTTCCGCGTCGTGCATCAACGCCCTGCCGATGCCGCGCCCCTGGTGGTCCTGCGCGACGCCGAGCATCCGGATGTGGGCCCGATGGGCCTCTAGGGGGTCATCGTGCGGGTTCACCCGCCGAGAGAGCTCAAGGGTCAGGCTGCCGACGATCGTGGCACCGTCGATCGCAACGAGGACGACGGTCCGGGACGCGCGGTCCGCCACGGCCGCGATGCGTTCGAGGTAGGACGCATCGTGGACCAGCCCCTCATAGGCCGCGGCGGTCACGCGGCCCGCCTCCGCATGCTCGGCGGCCGTCGCCTCCCGGATCTCCATGCGATCGAGGCTACTTGGGCGGACGGATCGCATGGTGCGACCTGCGAAGATGGTCAATGTCGTTGACCAAACCGAGGCCGTTCGCGAAGATGCGCGCGTGACCGACATCACCCGTCTGCTGCTCGAAGCCCGGCGGTCGCTTGCCTCGGAACTGGACGCTGACCTGGGCGAACGCGGCTATCCGGACCTGCGGCCGGGGCACGCGGCCCTGTTCCTGTCCGTGGACCGCCGGTCCGGATCCAGGCTGACCGACCTTGCGGATCAGACCCGGCTGACCAAGCAGGCGATGATGTCGATGGTCGACGACCTCGAGAACCGGGGGTACGTGCGGCGCGTTCCCGACCCAGCGGACGCGCGGGCCAAGCTGGTTCGCCTCACCGCGCATGGGCGCCGTGCGTCCGCGGAGTGTCGCCGGGCCGTCCAAGCGCTCGAACAGCGAACGAGGAGGCTGCTCGGCGACCGCAGCTATGACGCGCTCCGCGAGGCCCTCGAGCTGCTCTCCGAGCCCATCGAGTCGCTCGACGAGTAGGGCGGTCGCTCAGGTCCGTTCGGCCTCCACCACGGTTCCCGCGTCCGACATGCCGATCCAGGCTGCGCTGTCGGTCACGGCGACCGTGGTTGCCGTCGCGCCCGGCAACGCGATCGGGCCCGCGATCGTGCGTCCGTTCTTCGGGTCGAACAACGCGAGGTTGGCAGCCCTTGTCCCTGCGTAGACCACCCACAGCGCCTCGCCGTGGGCCCCGAGGACCATCGGCGCGGCGGCGTTGAGCATCGACGGCGCCATGACGTCGAGTTGCCCGCACCGCCGCAGCGTCCGTGCGACCACACACTGGACGCGGCCCGCCGACGCCCACCACAGGCGTCCGTCGGCGGCGGCGATCGGGCCGCTCAGCGCCCGAGGGACCGGCAGGGTGGCGCCGACCCCCGGATCCAACCGCACGATCGGCGCCTGCGTTGGGTCGGTCGTTGCGACGAAGACGAAGCCGGACGTGGACGCCAGCTGATACGTCCCTCGACCGAGGTAGTAGCTCTGGATCGTGTTGGCCGTGTACGGGTCGATCCAGGCGAGCATGCCGTTGGAGCCGGCGACCCAGGTCCGTCCGTCGACCGCGAGCACCGCGGAGATCGCGCCGACCGACGGCGTCAACCGCTTCCCGACCACGCCGGTCGGACTGACCATCCAGAGCGAGTGTCCGCTCGCGATCCACAGGCCGCCTTCGTTCGATGGCGCCAGCACGGCGTGATCGGACCAGCTTCCTTGCGCGACGACCGTGGCCGCTCCGTCCGTGATCGTCGACAACGTGCCTTCGCCGACGACCCATGTCGTCCCGGCGGCGTTCGCGACGACGGCTCCCTGGCCGGACACGGTCGTTCCGAGGTGAAGTTTGTGTGGCGCGGCTTTGGACACTTGCTCGACGGGGACCGCCGCAGGCCCTCCGGCCGCCGAAGCGGCGCGTTGCTCGAGCGGTGACAGGGTCATCGACCAGACGCCCCCTGCGAACGCCGTCGCCAGAACGAGCACGAGCGCGGCGATCGTCCAGCGATGCCGCGACGGCATCGGCGTGGCCATGGCGTGTCCTCCCAGCGCCGGCCGCCGCCTCGGTGGCGCGGGCGTCTCGTAGCATCCGGATATGCCCCAAGAGGCGACCGGCAAAACCGGCGTTCCATCGGAGACGCGTCAGAAGCCCGAGCGGCCTCGGGACGAGCTGGGCCGGCCCCTGCCGTGGGACGCCCAGACGCGCCTGCACCTGCCCAACTTCGACGCGATGTCCATCGAGGAGAACGACCGAGCCGCTCGGAAGTTCCTCGAGGATCGGAACTTCTTCGGAGCGCACGAGGCGTGGGAGACAGCGTGGAAGCAGTCCAAGGGCACCGGGGACGAGGAGCTGTTCAAGGGCCTGTCCCAGCTGGGCGCCGGGTACGTCCACCTCCTACGGGGGAACGCCCACGGCGCGACGACGTTGCTCCGGCGCGCGGCATCGCGCGTTGGCCTGTACCCGACCGGCACGCTCGGGATCCAGACGGCCGCGCTGGCCGCCCGCCTCGAGGACGACGCCCGCGGCGTCGAGACCGGCGAGATCGTTCCCGGCCCGGACGCGGCGTTCGGGCCGTTGTCCGTGTAGCCTGGTGCGACGCAGCCCGGGACCCCGGGTTGCAGGGCAGGAGACCGTATGGCCACGCAGTTCACCGAGATCGAATGGAAGGGTCGCACCGGTCCGTTCCCCCTGTTGCTCGGCCCCGGGGTGTTCAGCCCGACGACGACCAGCCGGAGCCTCGCCGACGCGATGGAGATCGAGCCGGGCGACACGGTGATCGACGTCGGCTGCGGGACCGGGGTGCTCGCCTTCGTGGCGGCGAAGCTCGGGGCCGCGAAGGTGGTCGGCGTCGACCTCTCGCACCGGGCGGTCGAGGCGGCTCGTGAGAACGCGAAGCGGCTCGGCCTTGAGCACGTCTGCGAATTCCGGGAGGGCGACCTGCTCGAGCCGGTGCGAGACGTCCAGGCGAAGGTGTTGATCGGCGACGTATCCGGCATCCCCGACGACATCGCCGCGGAATCCGGCTGGTTCGATGACGTCCCCTCCGGCGGTCCGACCGGCGCCGAGCTGCCGACGAAGTTCGTGCGGTCGATCGGCGACACGCTCGCCTACGGTGGAAGGCTGTACCTGCCGACCGGGACGATCCAGTACGAGCAGCCGATCCTCGACGCGGCGCACGAGATCTTCGGCGACAACATGCGGCCGGTCCTCACGCGCGAGTTCCCGCTACCCGATCTGGTCGCGCGCTCCAAGGCCGTGACGCAGATGGTCAAGGACGGCCTGGTGAGCTTCCGGCAGCGCGGGTCTCGCTGGCTCTGGCAGCTGCGTATCTGGCGCTGCGACCGGACCGACCTGACCTAGTTCGTCGGCCGAAGCACCGCGACCGCTTCCACGTCGTAGCCCGCCTCGCGAAGGTGATCGGCGCCGCCCCGATCGATCGCGAGCACGATGCGACGCACAGCGGCTCCGGACTCGCCGAGCACCTCGGCTGCTCGGCGCACCTGATGTCCGGTGGTACTGACGTCTTCGAGGAGCGTCGTCACGGCGCCTTGGGGAACCTCGCCCTCAACCTGCGCGCGCGTGCCGTACTCCTTCGGCCGTTTGCGAACGACCGTGACCGGCAGGCTCGTCTCGAGCGAAACTGCGGCGACCAGCAACATCGCGGCGCCCTCCGGCGCTCCGAGCAGCGTCGTTCCCGGCGCAAGGAGTCCCGCCACTGCGTGCGCGACGTCGCGCAGGAGGTCCGGCATGGTTAGGAACCGGAACTTGTCGAAGTAGACGGTCGACGTCGCACCCGAGGACAGGACGAACGACCCGTGCAGCTCGGACGCCTCGACCATCCGGCGTACGAGGTCATCGCTCACGGCGCGTGAGCATAATCTGCCGCGATGCCTGCCACCGACGCACCACGCCCGCGCGGCTGGTACGAGGCGTTCGGGAGGCGGGCCTTCTTCGCGCTCGATCCCGAGCGATCGCACCGCGTGGCGCTCGCGATGCTGGCGTTGCCCCTGCCGTGGCGACGGATCGGCCACGCAGTGGCCGATCCGGCGCTTGCCACCACGGTCGCTGGGGTTCCGCTCGCCAACCCGGTCGGGTTGGCGAGCGGGTTCGACAAGGCGTGCGAGCGGCTCGCCGCGCTCGGCGCCCTGGGCTTCGGCTACGCGGTGGGCGGCACCGTGACCCTGCGGCCACGGCTTGGGAACCCGAAGCCTCGGATCGCGCGGGACCCGGCCAGGCGCGCGATCGTGAACGCGATGGGCCTGCCGAACCCGGGCGCGCACGCCGTCGCGGCGGCGCTCGCGAAGCGCCCGAGGACGACCTCGCGATGGGTGTCGCTCGCTGATGAGGAGCTCGACGACGCCTGCGCCGCGCTGGACCTGGTCGCCCCGCTCGCCGACGCGATCGAGCTGAACGCCAGCTCGCCGAACGCCGGCTGGACCCACCGCGCAGACCACGTCGGCGCCCTCGTCGCGGCGATGCGTCCCCGAACCGATACGGCCCTGTTCGTGAAGGTGCCGCCGTTCACGACCGACGACGAGCGGTCCGGGGTTCTCGCCATCGTCGAGGCTGCGCGGCAGGCGGGCGCCCACGGTCTCACGGCGACCAACACCATCCCGGTTGCCGACGTGCGCATGTCCACCGGCCGCGGTGGCCTGTCGGGAGGGCCCCTGACCGTCGGCACCCCGCAGATCGTGAAGACCATCCACGAGGCGACCGGCGGCGCGCTGCCGATCAACGCCTGCGGCGGCATCTTCACGCCCGACGATGCGCAGGCATGCCTGGCCGCGGGGGCAATGACGGTCCAGGTCTACACGTCGCTGATCTACCAGGGACCGGCGGTCGCGAGCCGCATCCTGGCAGGTCTCGCCCCCCGCTGAGAACCCGTTTGCAGGGCCGCAAGGGCGCCGTCAGACTGTGCGCCCATCACCGACGACCCGCAGACCACCGTGGCTGACGCCGCCCCCCAGCCGACCTCGGCAGCGGGGCGGGAGGTCGCCGTGCGCCTGGAGGGCGTGGTCAAACGCTTCGGGTCGGTCGTGGCCGTCGACGGCGTCGACCTGGACGTCCACGAGGGGGAATTCTTCTCGATGCTCGGTCCGTCGGGGTCGGGCAAGACGACGTGCCTACGGATGATCGCGGGATTCGAGAACCCGACAGAGGGCCGGATCTTCCTCGGTGGCCGCGACGTGTCCGGCCTCGCGCCCTACGACCGCGACGTGAACACGGTGTTCCAGGACTATGCGCTGTTCCCGCACATGACTGTCGCCGAGAACGTCGCGTACGGACTCGTCGTCGCGAAGGTGTCGCGGAGCGAGCGCGCGACGCGAACGGCGGACGCGCTCGAGATGGTGCGGCTGCCGGACTACGGCAAGCGCAAGCCGGCGGCGCTCTCCGGTGGGCAGCGCCAGCGTGTCGCGCTCGCGCGCGCCCTCGTGATGCGCCCGAAGGTGCTGTTGCTGGACGAGCCGCTCGGGGCACTCGACCTGAAGCTCCGCCATCAGATGCAGATCGAGCTGAAGCACATCCAGCAGACCGTCGGCATCACGTTCATCTACGTCACGCACGACCAAGAGGAAGCGCTCACGATGAGCGATCGTCTCGCGGTGTTCAACAAGGGGCAGATCGAGCAACTCGGGACACCGGCCGAGGTGTACGAGCGGCCGGCGACCGGGTTCGTCGCCGGCTTCGTGGGCACCTCCAACATCCTGCAAGGCGACGCGGCCAAGGCCGTCACCGGTTCGAGCGATCCCTTCACGATCCGCCCCGAGAAGATCGCGATCGGCCCGGTCGGAAACGATGCGAGCAACGATGAATACGCCGCAACCGGGCGCGTGGAGGATGTCGTATACCTGGGTGCGGTCACGCGGTACCTGGTGGATCTGGAGGGGGGCGGCCGTCTCGTCGTCCTGCAACAGAACCTCGATGTCGAGTCGATGGAGGCGCTCGAGGTCAAGGGTGACCGCGTGGGCCTCCGATGGAAGCGGGACTATGTCCGGCCGCTCGAGGAGATCGAGGGCGTCGGATCGGAAGAGGAGGAGATCGGATGAGGAGGGGCATCTCTCTGGTCGCGATCGTGGGCGCGATGGCATTCATCGCGGCCGCGTGCGGCAACAATTCATCGACGTCGTCGCCGGGTGCCTCGGGCGGCAGCGCGAACGCGCTGTCCTATGACCCGAGCGCGCAAGGCGAAGGCCAGCTGAACCTGATCGCGTGGCCGCTCTATGCGGAGCCCGACATCGTGAAGCCGTTCGAGGCCGCGACCGGGTGCCAGGTCAACGTGAAGGAGGCCAACACCTCCGATGAGATGGTCAACCTGATGTCGCAGGGCGGTGGCACGCAGTACGACGGTGTGTCCGCATCCGGTGACGCCACGTTGCGGTTGATCGCCTCCGGCTTGGTCGCACCGGTCAACGTCGACTCGTTCAAGGACTACACCAACGTGATGCCGTCGCTCCAGGCGCCGGCCCACAACACGGTGAACGGCGTGCATTACGGCGTCCCGTACGAGTGGGGTCCGAACATCCTGATGTACAACACCGACGTCGTATCGCCTGCGCCGAAGAGCTGGGACATCACGTTCGAGCCGACGATCAACGGCCAGCCGAACCCGTACGCGGGCAAGGTCACCGGCTATGACAGCCCCATCTTCATCGCGGACGCGGCGATGTACCTGATGGCGCACCAGCCGGACCTCGGCATCACCGATCCCTACGAGCTCACGTCCGACCAGCTCGACGCGGCGATCAACCTGCTGAAGCAGCAGAACGGCCTCGTGAGCAAGTACTGGAACGTGTGGTCGGACGAGGTCGACGCGTTCGAGTCCGGCGACATGGTTGCCGGGACCGCGTGGCCCGCGAACCAGAATGTCTTGATCTCCGACGGCAAGGTCAACGTGGCATCGGTCACGCCGTCGGAGGGCGTCACGGGGTGGGCCGACACATGGATGATGTCGTCCAACTCGCAGCACCCGAACTGCATGCTCGCGTGGATGAACTACACGCTGTCGGACAAGGTGCAGGCGGCGACCGCCTACACGTTCGGCGCCACGCCGTCGGTGACGACCGCGTGTGACGGGCTGAAGCAGAACCTCATCGCCGGCTACGGCCAGGAGGTCGGGACGAAGGCGTACCCGCTCTACCACTGCGGAGACGACAGCTACCTGAGCAGCATCTATCTGTGGAAGACGCCGGTCCCGACCTGCGGGAACGGCCAATCCGATTGCATGGACTACAACACGTGGACCCAGAAGTGGTTCGAGGTTCGCGGTAGCTGATCGCTGACGGTGGTTCCGGGGGGCCC
>DATAPH010000090.1:0-72637 GCA_036265325.1 Actinomycetota bacterium
CGCCATGTTCGAGCGTTTCACGGATCGCGCCAGGCGCGTCGTGGTTCTCGCCCAAGAAGAAGCGAGGATGCTCAACCACAACTACATCGGCACCGAGCACATCCTGCTCGGTTTGATCCACGAGGGCGAGGGCGTCGCCGCGAAGGCGCTCGAGTCCATGAACATCTCGCTCGACGCGGTTCGCGAACAGGTGCAGGAGATCATCGGTCAGGGCCAGGCGGCGCCGACCGGTCATATCCCGTTCACCCCCCGCGCCAAGAAGGTCTTGGAGCTGTCGCTGCGCGAAGCGTTACAGCTCGGCCACAACTACATCGGTACCGAGCACATCTTGCTCGGCTTGATCCGCGAAGGCGAGGGCGTCGCCGCCCAGGTGCTGCAGAAGCTCGGCGCCGACCTCAACCGGGTGCGCCAGACGGTGATCCAGCTGCTGTCGGGCTACACCGGCGGCAAGGGCGAGCAGGTCGCCGCCGGCGGCACCACCGAGGCGCCGCAAGGCGGCTCCGCCGTGCTCGATCAGTTCGGACGAAATCTCACGCAGCTCGCTCGAGAATCCAAGCTCGACCCGGTGATTGGGCGCGAGAAGGAGATCGAGCGCGTGATGCAGGTGCTGTCGCGTCGCACGAAGAACAACCCCGTGTTGATCGGCGACCCGGGCGTCGGCAAGACCGCCGTCGTCGAGGGCCTGTCGCAAGCGATCGTGAAGGGCGAGATCCCGGAGACGCTGAAGGGCAAACAGATCTACACGCTCGACCTCGGCGCGCTCGTCGCCGGCTCGCGGTACCGCGGCGACTTCGAGGAGCGCCTCAAGAAGGTGCTGAAGGAGATCAAGACCCGCGGCGACATCGTGCTGTTCATCGACGAGCTGCACACACTCGTGGGCGCCGGCGCGGCCGAGGGCGCGATCGACGCGGCCTCGATCCTCAAGCCCATGCTCGCGCGCGGTGAGCTCCAGACGATTGGCGCGACCACGCGCGACGAGTACCGCAAGCACCTCGAGAAGGACGCCGCGCTCGAGCGCCGGTTCCAGCCGATCGACGTTGCCGAGCCGACCGTGCCGCACACGATCGAGATCCTCAAGGGCCTGCGCGACCGGTACGAGGCGCACCACCGTGTGACGTACACCGACGATGCGATCGTCGCGGCCGCGAACCTCGCCGACCGCTACATCTCGGACCGGCAGCTGCCCGACAAGGCGATCGACCTGATCGACGAGGCCGGCAGTCGCATGCGGATCCGTCGGATGACCGCGCCGCCCGATGTGCGCGAGGTCGACGAGAAGATCGCCGAGGTCCGGCTCAAGAAGGAATCCGCGATCGACGGCCAGGACTTCGAACTCGCCGCCCGCCTGCGCGACGAAGAGCGCCAGCTGCAGGAGGAGCGCGGCCGCCGCGAGCAGACCTGGAAGGCCGGCGAGATGGACATCCTGTCGGAGATCGACGAGGAGGAGATCGCCGAGGTTCTGTCGGTGTGGACCGGCATCCCCGTCTTCAAGCTCACCGAGGAGGAGACGGAGAAGCTCCTCCGCATGGAGGACGAGCTCCACAAGCGAATCATCAGCCAGGAAGAGGCCATCGGCGCGGTCTCGCGCGCGATGCGTCGAACCCGCAGCGGTCTGAAGGACCCGCGGCGTCCGTCGGGCTCGTTCGTGTTCCTCGGCCCCTCCGGTGTCGGCAAGACCGAGCTTTCGAAGGCGCTCGCCGAGTTCCTGTTCGGCGACGAGGACGCGCTGATCCAGCTCGACATGTCGGAGTTCCATGACCAGTACACGGTGTCGCGGCTGATCGGATCGCCGCCCGGCTACGTCGGCTACGACGAGGGGGGGCAGCTCACCGAGGCCGTCCGGCGCAAGCCGTTCTCGGTCGTGCTCTTCGACGAGATCGAGAAGGCGCACCCGAACGTGTTCGACACGCTCCTGCAGATCCTCGAAGACGGCCACCTCACCGACGGCCAGGGCCGCACGGTCGACTTCAAGAACACGATCATCATCATGACCTCCAACCTCGGCACCCGGGACATCCAGAAGGGTGTCTCGGTCGGGTTCACCTCGAACACCGACGAGCGCGGCGACTACGAGCGGATGAAGGGCAAGGTCGAGGAGGAGCTCAAGAAGTCTTTCCGGCCCGAGTTCCTGAACCGGATCGACGAGGTCATCGTGTTCCACTCGCTGTCGATGGCCGACGTGAAGCTGATCGTCGACCTGCTGATGCGCCGCGTCGAGGACCAGCTCAAGACCAAGGACGTCGACATCGAGTTGACCGACGCCGCCAAGACGCTTCTCGCGCAGCAGGGCTGGGACCAGGCCCTCGGCGCGCGCCCGCTCCGCCGCACCATCCAGCGGCTGGTTGAGGACCCGCTCGCGGAAAAGCTCCTGCACAAGGAGTACCGAGCGGGGGAGACGATCCTGGTCGACGCCGTCGACGGCGAGATCGTGTTCAGTTCAACGTTCGGGCTCGTACCTCCGGACGCGCCACCGGTCGAGCTCGCAGGCGAGCCTGGATAGGGCCGCCTGCGTTACCGCCCCTTCGGGGGCACCAAGGCCGAAGCCCGGCCCCGCGAGGGGACCGGGCTTCTCGGCATCTGGATCGGTATCTATCGGAGCGATCGTTGGCGGGCACGCGCACACGACGATGTCGCCGCTGTCGATCCGCTCGATGTCATGCCAGCTCTTCCGTAACCGTCCTGCGGGGACCAGACGAACTTACGCCTCTGCTCGGACGGTCCATGGACGCACGAGCTGTCTCCTGCGCGTACGCGGGTGAGGCCGCGATCACTACGAAGCGTCCGTCGCGAGGCCGCGGAGCTCCTCTGGGACGAGATCGGCGAACGTCCACGCCGTCCAGAGGTCGTCGGCGATCCGTTCCCACGGCAGCATGAGCCCGTGGCGCTCGAACCATTCGCCGATCCGCCGGAGGTCGCGCTCGAGGAACGCGGCTGCGTGGCTGTTCTTCTTCGGATCGACCGCCTGCGGGAAATCGATCAGGTACACGTCGCCCTCCCACACCAGGACGTTGTACGCGGACAGGTCGCCGTGGACGACGTCGCGATACAGCAGCTGCGTGAGCGTGTCGAGGATGCGCGACCAGATCGCCTCGACCTCGTCGCGATCGTCGGGGGCGTACTCATGCAGCCGCGGCGCCGCGCTCGACCGGTCGCCAATGTAGGTCATCAAGATCGCATCATCCGTGCGCTCGATCGGCCGCGGCACCGGCGCGCCGGCATCGGACAGCGCGCGCAAGGTCTCCCACTCGCGCGAGACCCACAGGCCGCCTTGGACCTGGCGGCCGAAGGCCGTCTTCCGTTCGAGCGCCACGCGCACGCGGCGCTCCTTGATGAACTCTCCGTCGCGATAGAGCTGCTCGTCGCGGAAATCCCGTTTGTCCAACGGGTGATACAGCTTCAACGCGGCCAGCGACTCGCCCGTGGTGCGCGGGTTCGCGCGACACAGGTGAACGCTGGCTTCCTTGCCGTGTTTCAGCGGCGCGATGACCGCTTCGATGAGCCCTTCGTCGAAGAAGTGCTCGAACGCTTCGTCGTGCACTGTGTGCTCCTTCGTCGTGATGCGGACATGGTTGACCGCGTCCCGAGATCAGGAGCGACGTGACGGCGTCAGCGCATGACGGAGGGACGCGGTGTGGTGAACACCGAGGCAGAGGTCATGGTCATCTGCTCATCCCTCCTTCCGAGGAGCTTCTGTCGGAGCGCCGCGAGGTGCGGTTCCGGGTGGTCACCATAACACGAGGTGGTCTCCGAACGGTTGGACCGATGCGGGTGGCACCGGGCTGTTGACGTCAGCCGCGGACGTCGAGACGCTCGATGTGCTCGACGATCGACATGGGGATGTGCGTGACGGCGCGGAACCCGTCGCCGTCGGGCAAGATCTCCTGCGCGAGGGACACGAACCGGGGCCCCTCGGCCACGAGGAACCCGACGGTGTGGACGAGGTAGTCGGGACGGATGTCCTCGGCGTCGGACTGGTCGAAGTCGAAGAAGGCGTCTCGCCAGATCACGAGGACGGTGGGATGTTCCAGCTGGATCCGTGCGAGTTCGATCCGAGGGTCTTGGTCTCCTCCCTGATCGATCTTGACAACTCGCATCGGCTCCACCTCACCCGCTTGGTATCGGCATCCGGAGGCCGCGGGCGAGGGGTGCGGCCGCAATCACAACCTTCAGACCGGAGGTGAGCCGAAGAACCTCACCCGGGGTCGAGCGCCACCCTACCCCCCGGCGCTGACACGGCTCCCGTCGGAGCCAGATCCAGGCCACCCGACTTGACAGGCCCGGGGAGGTGTCAGAGCGGATGGCTACGGTGGCCGCATGTCCAAGCATCCCGTCTTCGCCTGCGACGCGTGCGGCCATCAGGCGCCGCAGTGGGCGGGGCGATGCGCCGGCTGCGGCGCGTGGGGCGAGATCCACGAACGCGCGCCTGAACACGACCGTCGGGAGCCACGGTCTCAGGCGGTCGTGCCGTTGATCGACCCGGCCGCGACCGAGCCGGCCCGGCTGGCAACCGGACTCCCGGATCTCGATCGCGTGCTGGGGGGCGGGCTCGTTCCGGGGTCGGTGCTGCTCCTGGCGGGTCCTCCCGGGATCGGCAAGTCGACGCTGCTGCTGCAATGGCTCGCGGCGATGGCGGCCGGCGGCCGTCCCGGGCTCCTGGTCTCCGGGGAGGAATCGCGCGCACAGGTGGCAGCCCGAGCGCGGCGAATCGGGGTGTCGGCCGACGCCGTCTCGTTCGCGCCTGGTCGCGACCTCCACAGCGTGCTGGTCGCCGCGAGAGCCGAGCGGCCGGCCATCCTGGCGGTTGACTCGATCCAGACGCTCCGCGACCCAGAGGCGACCACCCAGCCCGGCGGGGTGGCGCAGGTTCGCGGGTGCGTTGACGCGCTCGTCGAGCTTGCCAAGACGGACGACATCACGGTGGTCGTCTCGGGCCACGTCACGAAGGACGGTGACTTGGCGGGCCCCCGAGCCCTCGAGCATGCCGTCGACGTCGTCCTGACCTTCGAGGGCGATCCGCGGTCGGGTCTCCGGATCGTCTCCGGGGGCAAGAACCGGTTCGGAGCCGAGGGGGAAACAGCGTGGTTCGAGATGGGGCCCGGCGGCTTGGCGCCCATCGACCCCGCGGGGCTGCTGTACTCGGGCGAGCGACACCCGGGGGCCGCTCTGGCCCTGCCGCTGGCCGGTCGTCGGGCCCTTGCCGTAGAGGTCCAGGCGCTGGTCGGGGGCGACGAGGGACCGAGCAGGCGCCAGGTCACCGGCCTCGACCTCCGTCGGTTCCAGCAGGTCGCGGCGATCCTCGAGCGCTCGATCGGCCTCCCGCTGGGGCGATCGGAGCTGTTCGGGGCGGTCGCGGGGGGCATCAAGGTCGACGATCCGGCAGGCGATCTCGCCGTGGCGGCGGCGCTGGCCTCGGCCGCGACCGGACATGCGCCGCCAGAGGGGGCGGCCTTCGTCGGTGAGATCGCCCTCACCGGCCAGGTCCGGGCCGCTCCGGCTTTGGAACAGCGGGTCGCGGCCGCCCGAGCCGCCGGCTGCTCCACCCTGTTCGGGCCCGAACGCGCAGGTCCGCTGGACGGGCTGCGGGTGGTCACCGTGGGTCATATCTCCGACGCGCTCAGTTGGGGCCTCTCACCTGCAGGAACGGTTCCGCGGCGTCGCGCCTCATAGGCCGTTGGGGCCACCGAACGGCACGTATAGCCCTCTGACCTGCAGATTTGGGTTGCGCCGGAAGGGGTCACCGTGTTACTCTCCTGACTAGTCATCGCACTTGTTGCGGGTTCCACTTCTTCCGACGGGAGGGTTCGTGGCGTTCAGGAAAGGCGACACGGTCGTACACCCCGAGCATGGGGCCGCAGTAGTCCAAGAAGTGCGCGAGAAAGAATTCCTTGGCGAGAAGCGCAAGTACCTGGTGTTGCGCGTCGTTTACGGCGATCTGACGGTTCTCGTCCCGACGGACTCGACCGACCAGGTCGGTTTGCGACCTTGCGTCAGCAAGAACGAGGCCAAGAAGATCCTCAAGGTCCTGACCGAGGACGAGAGCTCCGTGGCCGCGAACTGGAGCCGCCGCTTCAAGAACAACCTGGAGAAGCTGCACTCCGGCGACCCGTACGAGGTGGCCGAGGTGCTTCGCAACCTGGCGATCCGCGACCGCGAAAAGGGCCTGTCGGCCGGCGAGAAGCGGATGATCACGAAGGCCCGGCAGATCCTCATCTCCGAGCTCGCCTTCGCGACGGGCAAGTCCGAGGACGAGGCCGAGGCGACGATCGACGCCACCCTCGACGACGCGCACGGCGTCAAGGTCGCGGCCGCCGAGGCCTGATCTAGGCCCTTCAGCCACCCTCAGGTGCCCCGCTGGGGCGGCCGATGTTGTCCTTCGGAGGCTCGATCCTTCACGGGTCGACGATGGGCACATGACTGACGAAAGCCGAACGACGCGGCTCCGCGGGCGCGTGGTGGAAGGCGTCCGTCTGATCTTCATGGCCCTGCTCGGGGCGGTCGGGTACCAGCTGGGGGCGGCTCGGATCGATGCGAGCGACCGGAACACGGTCCTGTACGTGTTCCTGGGAGCCGCCTGCGGCTACGTCTTGGGCGGCGTCTTCGGACGGCTGACTCTGGAGGCGGTTTCCGGGCTCGAGCGGGAGCTCCACCGGCGGCCGGCCGCCCAGATCGCGGGCGGCGTCGTCGGACTGATCGTCGGACTCGTGATCGCGACGCTGCTGTCCGTTCCGCTGTTCTTCATGCCGACGTACTACGGATGGCCGGCGGCGTTGTTCCTGTTCATCGTCCTAGGGTCGCTCGGCACGCGCGTCGGCCAGGATAAGCATGAGGACGTCTTCGCGTTGGTCGGCATGAAGCCGCGCGTGAGCGCGCGCGCGACCGGCGACCTGCACGTGCTCGACACGAGCGCGCTGATCGACGGACGCGTGGCCGACCTGGTCGAGACGGGGTTCATCTCGGGAACGCTGCTGGTGCACGAGGGTGTGCTTGGCGAGCTGCAGGCGATCGCGGACTCGTCAGACGCGCAGCGCCGGACGCGTGGCCGGCGTGGCCTCGACGTCTTGGTGGAGCTGCAGAAGTCCCCGCTCGTGCAGATCCAGCTCGTCGAGGAGGCGGGCGTCGTCGACGTCGACGCCGCGCTCGTTCGCCTGGCGCGCGAGAGCGGCGCGTCGCTGATCACGGTCGATCACAACCTCGCCCTCGTCGCGGAGGCGCTGCGTGTGCCCGTCGCACAGGTGAACACGCTGGCGTCGCGGTTCCGCACGCCGGTGTCGGCGGGCGACGAGCTGCAGGTCCGGCTGGTGCGCGAGGGGCGCGACGCCGGCCAGGCGGTGGGCTACCTCGACGACGGCACGATGGTGGTCGTCGAGGACGCGACCGACGCGATCGGCTCGCAGGTGGCGGTGCGCGTCCGCAACGTGATCCAGACGACGACGGGGCGGATGATCTTCGCGACGCTCGAGGCGACCGCCCCGGCTCCGTCCTAGCAAGGGATACGGGCCACAGCAACGTCTGCCATGCTGCGCGCATGGACCCGGACACCCAGGCCGCAGCGGTGATCCTCGCCGCGGGCGCCGGCCGTCGGCTGGGCGCCGAGGTGCCGAAGGCGTTCCTGAGTATCGGAGACCGGCCGATGCTGGCGGTCGCCGCCGCGGCGGCCGCAGCCTCGCCCGCCATCGCCGCGATCGTCGTCACCGCCCCGCCGGGATACACGGACGCGGCCCAGGCCTGCCTCGAGGGCCTGCCCGTCCCGGCCACGGTGGTCGACGGCGGCGCGACGCGCCAGGCGTCCGTCCGCGCCGCCCTGGCGGTGCTCGAGGGGCCGCAGATCGTCGCCATCCACGACGCGGCGCGGCCCTTCGCGCCGCCGGACCTCTTCACCGAGGTCGTCCGCGCAGTCGCGGGCGGCGCCGACGGGGCGATCCCGGTCGTCGCCGCATCGGACACCGTCAAGCGCCTCGACGGCCTTCGGGTGGTGGATACGATCCCCCGCGACGACCTCGGGCTCGCGCAGACCCCGCAAGCGTTCCGGGTCGCGGCACTGCGCGGGGCCCATGAGGAGGCGACGAAGGCGGGCTATGACGTCACCGACGACGCGATGCTGCTCGAGCAGGTGGGCGCGGTGATCGCGGTTCCGGGCGACCCGCGCAACTTCAAGATCACGACGATGCTGGACCTGGCGCGCGCAGAGGCGCGGATCGGCGGCGTCGATGCCTGAGCCTCGCAGCGGCCTGGGGTTCGACGTGCATCGCTTCTCAGAGCACCGTCCGCTGTGGCTCGCTGGTGTGCGCTTCGAGGACGACGACGGGCTGGTGGGTCACTCAGACGGTGACGTCGTGTGCCACGCCGTCGCCGACGCGTTGCTCGGCGCGGCGGCCCTCGGCGACCTCGGGCAGCATTTCCCGGACACCGCGACCGAAACCGAGGGCATCGAGGGGCGCGCGCTCCTTCGCGATGTGGTTGCGAAGGTCGCGATGGCGGGCTTCGTCCCGACCTCTGTCGACGCGACGGTGATCTGCGATCGTCCTGCGATCGATCCGCGGCGCGACGAGATGCGCGGCGAGCTGGCGTCATGTCTTCGACTGACGGTCGACCGGGTTTCCGTCAAGGCCACGCGTCCCGAAGGGCTGGGGCTCGCCGGCGACGGCGTCGGCTGCCTCGCGATCGCCGTGATCGCGTAACCCGCGTGCGCAGCGAGGTCGTCGCCGGGAAGCGCGCAGTGATGGAAGCCGTTCGAGCGGGCGGGGCCGACGAGGTGCTCGTCGCCCGGGGGACGAAGCGGAGCCCTGCGATGCGTGACGTGGTGAACGCGGCGCGGACGGCAAGTGTGCCGGTCCGCGAGGTCGCCCGCGATGAGCTCGATGCGCTCGACGCCGATCACCGGGGTGTGGTGGCGCGGCTGATCCGCCCGACGCCGACGCTGGGCGAGCGAGACCTGACGTCGCGCGAGTGGGCCCCCGACGCGATCGTCGTGGTGCTCGACGGCGTCGAAGATCCGCAGAACCTCGGCGCCGCGGCGCGGTCGATCGAGGCGGCCGGGGCCGCGATGCTGATCACGCGAACCCATCGATCGGCGCCGCCGACGGCCGCCGCCGTGCGCGCGTCGGCCGGCGCCCTGCTGCACCTCCCTCACGCGCGTGTCGCGAACCTGCCTCGCGCGCTCGACCGCTTGCAAGATGCAGGGTTCACCACCGTCGGGCTCGATGAGCGCGCCGATCGTTCGATCTTCGACGAGCCGTGTCCCGACGGCAGGGTTGCGCTCGTCGTCGGCAGCGAGGGAACGGGGATCTCGCGGCTCGTGCGCGAACACTGCGATCTGCTGGTTTCCGTGCCGATGCATGGCAAGGTGGGCTCGCTGAACGCGGCCGCGTCGCTCGCGGTCGTGCTCTACGCGTACGTGCTCGCGAGCCGTGGAAGGAGCGCCGGATGAACGAGTCGCCGGGCGTCGACCCGGAACAACCGGATCCGCCCCAAGTGCCCGGTCGCTCGAGCTACGAGGATTTCGACCTCGCGGAGATCCAGGCCGAGCAGCAGCGCGCCCCGCGGCCGCGCGGCCGCCGCACGCCGACCATCACCGTGGCCGCGATCGTGCTTGCCGTCTCGGGGCTGCAGCCGTTGATCCTCGTGATCGCCTTCCGACCTGGTGGCGCGACGGGCGTTGCGGTCGCGGTCTGGGGCGTGCTGTGCATCGCGACCGCGGCGCTCGTCGTAACGCTGCAGCCGATCGGCCGCCCGCTCGGCATCGTGGTCGGGTCCATCGGCGTCGTGATCGCCGTCGCGACCGCGCGGTCCTCACCGGTCAACGGACTCGTCGGGATCGCGCTCACCGGCTTCGTGATCTACGCGTGCGCGGTGTCCGGACCGTCGTTCCGGCGGGGGTAGACTCGGGCCCGATCGCCGGCGTGGCGCAGTCCGGTAGCGCAACCGACTTGTAATCGGTAGGTCGTCGGTTCGAATCCGACCGCCGGCTCTACGCGCGGCGCAGCGCCCGTCCCGCGCAGGTGATGAACGGCGCATCACTCGTCCACGCGACCTCTCCGTTCACCACCACGGCGCTGATCCCATCCGGGAATACGTGCGGATCCTCGAAGGTCGCGCCGTCTCGGATCGTCGCGTGCTCGAACACGACGAGATCGGCGTAGGTGCCCGGCTCGATCCGCCCCCGCCCGGTCAAACCGAACCGGTCTGCGGGCAGCGAGGTCATCTTGCGAACGACGTCCTCGAGCGGCAGCAAACCCTCGTCGCGAGCGAGCGCGATCGCGCGCGGGAACGTTCCGTAATCCCTCGGGTGAACGGGCAGCTCGCCGCCGGGGCCATCAGGCGCCGTCGCCGACGCATCCGAGGCGACGAACACGTCGCGGTCGGCCAAGATCTCCCGAACGTCTTGGGGAGACATCGCGTGGCCGATGCAGCTGATCTCGGGGTCGGCGGCGAGCAGCTCGACCATCGCGTCGAAGGGCTCGACGCCAAGATCCTCGGCAACGATCGCGACGGACGCGCCGCGCCAGCGCGGCTCCGGGGCCGTCTCGAGGATGATGCGGTCCCAGCCGACGCCGTCGACCGAGGACTGGAAGTCCTGCTCCCCTAGCTCGACCGCCGCACGCAGGCGCGCATGGTCCACCGCGGCCACCTCGGCGATCCGGCCCGCGGGCGCCCACGGCGGCAGCAGCGACGACAGCGACGAGTTCCATGCTTCGTACGGGTACTGGTCCCCCGTCGCGTCGGGCGCGTCTCGGAGCCGGGCGAGGAGTTCGCCGGCGCGGCCCCACAACATCGAGGTCTCGCACTTGATGTGGCTGATGTGGACCGGCGCCTCGGCCCCGGCACCGATCTCAAGCGCCTCGTCGATCGCGCGGAACAGATCGCGGCCCTCCCCGCGGATGTGGGATGCGTACAGGCCGCCCGCCCCGGCCGCCGCCCGGGCGAGCGCGATGACCTCGTCCGTTTCGGCGTAGATCCCCGGCACGTAGATCAGGCCGGTCGACAGGCCAACCGCTCCATCCGCAATCGCCTCGCGCACCAGCCCGCGCATCCACGCCAATTCGTCGTCGGTCGGCGGGCGCCGCTCGTCGGCGAGCACCGCACGGCGGACCGATCCGTGCCCGACCAAGGTCGCGATGTTCACCGCGGGCCGCGCGGCGTCGATCGCATCAAGGTAGTCGCCCCATGCCGCCCATGACGGCGGCGGATGATCCGTGCTGCCTCCGGCGTACGCGAGCGAAAGCCCTTCCGCCCACGAGGAAAGTGGGAACGGCGACGAGCCGCAGTTGCCGACGACCACCGACGTGACGCCTTGCCTGATCGTGCTCGGCATCGTCGGCAGCACGAACGGTGACAGGTCGGAGTGGTTGTGCACGTCGACGAAGCCCGGCGTCATGACGAGGCCGCGTGCGTCGATCGTGCGTGCTGCAGGCGGTGCGTCGCCGTCCCGGCCGACCGACGCGATGCGGTCGCCCTCGACGGCGACCCAGCCCGGTGCCCCAGGCGCGCCCGTGCCGTCGACGACGATCGCGTTGGCGATGACGAGATCCATCGGCGCAAGACGCTATCGCGCGTCGCGCCTACGCGTTCGGTAGGAAGACGCGGAACGACGAGCCGCCGCCGTCACGTGGTTCGACCCACGCACGACCGTCGTGCAGCTCCGCGAATCGACGAACGAGCGAGAGCCCGATGCCCACGCCGGGCGAGTGCCCGCTGCTCGGTCCGGGACGCTGCTCGAACGGGTCGAAGATCGACTCCCGCACCTCGGCGGGAACGCCCGGGCCGGCGTCGTCGACGCCGATCTCGATGCCGCCGTCGACGGCGCGCGCCCAGACGAGGACGTGCGCCTCGGGTGGCGTGTGGCGGAGCGCGTTCGCGACGAGGTTCTCGACGATCCGCTCGACCTTCGGGCCGTCGACGTTGGCGGTCAGCAACCCGACCTCGACGTCGATCGCCCGGCCGTCGGGGTTCTCGACCTCGGCGAGCACACGTGCGATCAGCGCGCCGATGTCGGTCGATCGACGCTGCGGCGACACGATCCCCCGTTGCAACCGATCGAGGTCCAGCAGATCGCCGAGGAGCCGTTCGAGCTTGCGCGCGTTCGCCGCGACCCGGTGCACGAGATCCAGCGCGTCGGCGGCCGGCATCTCCAGCTGACTCTGTTCGAGGGTGAGCGCCGAGCCGAGGATCGACGTCAGGGGCGTGCGGAGGTCGTGCGAGACGGCTTCGAGGAACGTGTTCTTCATCTCGTCGAGCGCGCGGAGCTGCTCGGCGGCCTCGCGCTCACGCAGGAACGCCTCGGAGTACTTGCGCTCGGACTCACGCAGCGTCTGCTCCGCGTGGCGCCGTTCGGTGACGTCGACGCTCAAGCCGCGCACCTGCCGTGGCCCCTGGCTGCCTCGCACGACCGTCACGAGGTCGCGAAGCCACCGGCCGTCGCTTCCCGGCGCGCCCACGCGGTACTCGACGCTCGCGTCGGCGCCCTCGGCGATCGCACGGCGGACCTCGGCGACCGCGAGCGACCGGTCGGCGTCGGTGATGTGCTCGCCCCACGGCCGGTCGAGCCAGGTCGACGCGCTCTCGCCGAAGAGCTCCTTCACCCGGCCACCGAGGAAGGTCACGCGAAGGCCGTCGGCCTCGGCCTCCCAGAACACGGCGTCGAGGCTCTCGACCAACCGGTGGAACCGCTCGAGCTCGCCGATCCGGCGTGCGTTGCCGAGCGCCAGCGCCGTCAGGTCACCGATCCCTTGCGCGAGCCGCACGGCGCCCTCGTCGAACGGTTCGCCGTCGGCGTCGCCGACCGCGATGAGCGCTCCCACCTCGCCGGGCTCCCACTGGAGCGGGCAGACCAAGATGTCGCCGAAGCCATCCATGATCTTGATCTCGTCGGGCACCTGCGCCGCGACGGTCTGTGGGATCACGAAGGGCGACGCGGTGCTCGTGAGCAACGTCTCGGCAACGGCAGGCGGGACATCCGCGATCTCGGCGCGCGGCCGAACCGTCCGGCCGCCGCAGGCGTGCAGCTGGATCACGCGGAACGCGCCGGTCTCATCCCGCACGTAAGCCGCCGTCGCGGCGCACCGGATGATCGTCTCCATCGACTCGATCGCGTCGTGGAAGATCTCCGCCACGTTGCGGCGCCCGGTCAACGATTGCGACAGTTGGAGCAGCGCCCCGGCCGCGCGTGCGGCGTCGCGCTCCGCTTCGAGCAGGCTGGCGTTCTGGAAGGCCGCCGCCGCGTGCGGCGCGAGGACCTCCACCATCCGCTGGTCCTCTTCGTCGAACATCCCGTAGCCGAGGCTCGAGAGCACGATCACGCCCACCAGCGTGTCCCCCGCGACCATCGGCACGGCGAGCATCGATTCCAACAGGTCGTCATCGGTCCCCGGGATCGTCACGGAGAACGGGACCTCGCGGGCGTCCGGCGTGAGCAGCGCCTCGCGGGTGGCCGCCACCGTGCCGGTGATGCCCTCGCCGATCTCGGTGGTCAGCTGGTCGAGGTCCTCCTCCGCGTACTCGGTGGTGAGCTCTCCGCGGAAGGCGATCGGGATCAGGCGGTTCTCGTCCTGCAACAAGTAGACGCGGCAGTTGTGGTAGTCGACGATCGTCCGCAGCTCCGCGGTGATCGTGTTACCGATCTCTGCGGTCTCGGTCAGCACGTTCAGCTTCGCGGCGAAGCTATGGAGCATGTCGAGCTGCGCGTCGGAGCGTTCGGCGTCGCGCTGACGTGTCGGGTCGGGTGTCCTCACCATCGTGCGTCCGTCACCATGCGCATGCTCTCACCTGATGTAGCTCGAAGGAACGACGCAGTGGTTCGATCCGGGTGCTTGCACAGCGCCACAACGGATGCGAGCCTGCCGTGCCGTGACTGCATCAACCCCCCCGCGCCGCGCTTCGTCCTCAGCCACCTCCGCAGCATCGGCACGTCCCCCGGAGGTCCTTGACGACCTGGAACGGCGGGTCCTCGATTTCGAGCGCGGAGCGTGGCGGTTGCACGTCGCGAAGGACCGTGCGATCCGCGAGGAGTTCGGCTTCTCGACCACGCGATACCACCAGCTCCTGCACCGGGCGGTCGACCGACCGGCGGCGCTCGCCTATGACCCGATGCTGGTGCGGCGGCTCCGCCGTCTGCGGTCGTTGCGCCGCAAGCGTCGCACGGCCCAGCGACTCGGCATCACGCTCTAGCCCACCGGAAGCCCCGCCTGAGCGCGGAAGGTAGGATGCCCGCGTGAACCTGAGCACCGGGCGCGTCCTCGTGATCGTGGCCCTGATCGTCGTCGGGCTGGCCGTCCTTGCGAACGGCTTCTCCGACTCCGGAACGTCCGCGGCAACGCTCACCCCGACGCCGTCGGGCGGCGGGCACACGTCGTCGTCGTCCTCCACGCCGCCGCCGACCTCAGCGCCGCCGTCGCCGACCCCGGCGCCGCAGACCAAGGGCGTGCTGTTCATGACGATGAACGGCACCGACGTCCCGGGGGCGGGAGCGGCGGCGCAAACGAAGCTCACCAACGCCGGCTACACCGTCGCGACGCCGGCGATCGACGCACCGACGAGCGGGATCAAGAAGACGATCGTGTATTACCGCAACGACGTGAACGCGCCGCAGAACCTGTCCGACGCGAATTACGTCGCGCAGCACTACTTCAAGCACGCCGAAGTCAAGCCGCTCGACCCGAGTCTCCAGGGCGTCCCGAAGAGCGCGACGCTCGTCGTGGTCGTCGGCGAGGACTACGCGCAGCAGCTCGTCGGCGGCTGATTCAGCTCGGCTGGAGCAGCTCCGCGAGCTCGACGGCAAGCTCGTCCGGATCGAACGGCTTCTCCAGGAACCGGCGCGCCCCCGCGGCGGTCACCCGGTCCGCTTCGTCGGGGATCGCCTTCGCCGACAACACCACCACGGGTACCGACGCGGTTCGCGGGTCCTTCGCGAGTTCCTCGAGGACGCCGTAGCCGTCCATCACCGGCATCATCAGGTCGAGCACGATCACCTCGGGACGCTGTTTCATCGCGAGCGCGATGCCTCGGAGACCGTCCTCGGCGTCGAGTACCTCGTGGCCCGCGCGCTCGAGGCTCATGCGGATCAGCCACCGAACGTCCGGTTCATCGTCGATCACGAGCACCCGCGCCATGCGCCGAGAGGATACCCGCGACGGGCTGCCGGCCGATTGACGTGCGTGAACGCGCAGACCTAGCCTGGTCGGCCGGAGGTGGTTCCCCCGCATGCTGAAGGTTTCCCAGAAGCTCGAGTACGCGATCCGGGCGATGATCGAGCTCGCCGAGCACCGCGACGACGACGCGCTCACACCCGCTCGTGAGATCGCCGAACGGCAGCAGGTGCCGCTGCGGTTCCTCGAGCAGCAGCTCGGCGCGCTGTCGCGGGCCGGCCTCGTGGAGAGCTTCCGCGGCGCGGGCGGCGGCTGCCGGCTCGCGCGCGATCCGGCCGATATCACGGTCGCCGAGGTTGCCGACGCGATCGAGGGCCAGATCTACCCGGTGTTCTGCCTGGAGCCCTCCGACCACACATGCTTCGCGGACTCACGGTGTGGGCTGCAAGGCTTCTGGGCGGATGTGGCCCGAGCGGTGCAGCAGGTGTTCGAGCGGACGACGGTGGCGGACCTCGCGGCCCGCCACCGGAAGATGGCCCCGGGGAAGGTCGTCCTCAGCCCCGAACAGCTGTTGTCACGTCTGAACTAGGGGGCTTTCCAGCCCATCGCTTTCGCGGCGTCCATCCCTAGGATCTTGGTGAGCTTGGTACCGCATACCGGACATGTTCCTTGCAACGCCGGGCGTCCGTTCTTCAGCGTTACCAGCGACCCGGTGAACTCACGCTTCTCGCGGCACTTCATGCAGTAGGCCACGTCGGCCATTCGCCGCCTCCTTCCCCATCCCCAAAATGGCTCTCGAGCCGCCCCGAACGGGCGGCTCACGAAGGATGGTCGTGGCTCCCACGGCCAGATGCAAGCACCCGTGGCGTACGTTCGGATCGAGGCTAGGACCGTGGGTCGCGCCCGTTCGGCCCGTGGCCGTACGATGCCGGTTCCGGCGGAGCGGAAAGGGACGGGATCCGTGAGCGAGCCAGGGGGCGAGATGGACCGCAACATCGAGGCTCTGTTGTCCGAGGACCGGGTCTTCGAGCCGCCGTCCGGGTTCCGCGAGCAAGCCGTGGCCGGCGATGTCGCGGTGTACGACCGCGCGAACGGGGACTACCAGGCCTTCTGGGTTGAGCAAGCGAAGCAACTCACCTGGACCCGCCCGTGGGACACGGTCATGGAGTGGAACGCCCCCTGGGTCACCTGGTTCGCCGGCGGCCAGCTGAACGCCTCGGCCAACTGCCTCGACCGCCACGTCGAGGCCGGCGGCGGCGACAAGGTTGCGTTCTACTGGGAGGGCGAACCGGGCGATACCCGCGTCCTCACCTACCGCGATCTGCTCGACGAGGTCTCGAGGCTCGCGAACGCCTTGCGCGGCCTCGGGGTGCGCAAGGGCGACCGCGTGAATATCTACCTGGGCATGGTGCCCGAGCTGCCGATCGCGATGCTCGCGTGCGCCCGCATCGGCGCGCCGCACTCGGTCGTGTTCGGCGGCTTCAGCGCCGAGGCGCTCCGGGACCGCATCAACGACGCCGAGGCGAAGGTCTTGATCACCGCCGACGGTGCGTGGCGCCGCGGAACCGTCGTCCCGCTCAAGGACAACGCGGACGCCGCCGTCGCGGCGTGTCCGAGCATCGAGCACGTGATCACGGTGCGGCGCTGCGGCAACGAGCACGCGTTCACCGAGGGCCGCGACCACTGGTACCACGAGCTCGTCGCGGACCAGTCGACGGACTGCCCGCCCGAGCCGATGGACGCCGAGGACTTCCTGTATCTGCTCTACACGAGCGGCACCACCGGCAAGCCGAAGGGGATCGCGCACACGACGGGCGGGTACATGACGGGCGTCGCCGCGACCCACCGCATGGTCTTCGATATCCACGACGACGATGTGTACTGGTGCGCAGCCGACTGCGGCTGGGTCACCGGGCACAGCTACATCGTGTACGGACCACTCGCCAACCACACGACCGGCGTGCTGTACGAGGGGGCGCCGGACTGGCCGGACAAGGATCGCTGGTGGTCGATCATCGAGAAGTACCGCGTCACCATCCTGTATACGGCGCCCACCGCGATCCGCGCGTTCATGCGCTGGGGGAAAGAGCTGCCGGCGAAGCACGACATGTCGTCGCTGCGGCTGCTGGGCTCCGTCGGGGAGCCGATCAACCCTGAGGCGTGGGTCTGGTACTGGAAGGTGATCGGCGGCGAACGGTGTCCGGTCGTCGACACCTGGTGGCAGACCGAGACCGGCGCCATCATGATCACGCCGCTCCCGGGGCTCACGACGTTGAAACCGGGGTCGGCGACGCTCCCGTTCCCGGGGATCGAGGCGGACATCGTCGACGAGCGCGGCACGTCGGTCGGACGCAACGCCGGCGGGTTCCTCGTGCTCCGGCACCCGTGGCCGTCGATCGCGCGCACCATCTGGGGCGACCCCGACCGATACGTCGAAACCTACTTCTCGAAGTACGGCCCGGAGACCTACGTCGCGGGCGACGGCGCGCGTCGCGACGACGACGGGTACTTCTGGTTGCTCGGCCGGATCGACGACGTGATGAACGTCGCGGGCCACCGCCTGTCGACGTTCGAGATCGAGTCGGCGCTGGTCGATGACGACCGCGTCGCGGAAGCGGCGGTCGTGTCCAAGCCGCACGACATCAAGGGCGAGGGGATCGTCGCGTTCGTGACGCTGAAGGGCGGCGTGGAGGGTGATCAGGCGGTGTTGAGCGGCCTGCGCGACCACGTCGCGACGGTGATCGGGCCGATCGCGAAGCCCGACGAGATTATCTTCACCCCAGACCTTCCCAAGACCCGCTCGGGCAAGATCATGCGACGGCTCCTCCGCGACGTCGCCCGGGGCAACACGCTCGGCGATGTGACGACGCTCGCGAACGCCGAGATCGTCGAGGAGATCCGCGAGCAAGCGTCCGCCGGCGGGGACGAGTGACGTGGAGCGCGAGCTGACGCCTGGCGAAGCGCGCTTCGTGTCCGCCGCGCGCGTCGGGCATCTCGGCACCCAGCAGATGGGCAAGTGGCCGCACGTCGTGCCGGTGTGCCACGTCCTCGACCTCGATCGGATCGTCATCGCGAGCGCGTACGACCGTAAGATCGAGGACATCCGCGAGAACGCGTCGGTGACCTACTGCGTGGACGCCTACTCCGAGGACTGGGATAACGAACTCGCGCAGGTGATCGTGTCGGGTGAGGCGTACCTGATCGAGAGCGGCCCCGAGTTCGTGCGCGACCGCGGCTTGCTCTATGAGAAGTTCCCGCAGTACGAGCGTGTGGCGCCGATCGAGGAGGGCTCGACCGTGATCATCGAGTTCCGCGTGCAGCAGGTGCACAGCAGCGGTATCTGATTCTCAGCGGTAGCGGTCGAAGAAGTCCAAGACCCGGTGCATGTTGGCGACCTGCGCCTGCATCGAGTTCGTGTGGTGGCCTTCTGGATACAGCACGAGCTCGACGGGGTGGTTGCGCGCGCGGAGCGCGTCGACCCACGGCATCACGCCCTCGATCGGGCAGCGCGGGTCGGCCTCGCCCGCGATCACCAACACCGGCGCGCGGACCGCGTTGACGTACGTCATCGGGTCGCTCCGCCCGTAGAGCTCCGGGACCTGTTCGGGCGTGCCGCCGTACGCGGCTTCGTCCCACGCCTGCAGTTCCGGCGCGGAGTAGTCGTGCGCCGCGACGAAGTCGCCCGCCGGGATGCCAGCGAAGATCGCGCGCCAGCGGTCGGGCTGCGTCCCCGCGTTGAAGCACGCGAGACATCCGCCCCACGACCAGCCGTTCCAGAACACGCGATCGGGATCGATCGTGCCGTCGGCGACCAGTGCGTCGACGCAAGCGAGGATGTCTTCGGTCTCCGTGAAGCAGACGTTGTGGAGCAGCGCTTCGCGGAACGCGATGCCGTATCCCGTCGACCCTCGGTAGTTGATGACTGCCACGGCATAGCCGTTGTCGACGAACGCCTGGGTCTCCGGGTCGAAGCGGTCGCGCTCGTGCCACTCGGGCCCGCCGTGGATGTTGCACACCGTCGGGAACGGTCCCTCCCCCTCGGGCGTGACGACGAACATCTGGATCCGGTCGCCATGCGCGTTCGTTGCGAAGCGGCTCTCGTACGCACGCCCGGCCGGCGGTGGCTCGTCGGGCGACACCAAGACATCGCCGTGGCCGGCCTCGACGATCCGGGGCGGGCGGACGGAGTCGCTGACGCGATACCACACCGATCCATCGGGCCGGATCGCGGCGGCGTCGATGTCCCCGTCGAGACCGGTCAACGGCTCGACCGCCCCGTTGGAGACGTCGATCCTGACGAGCTGCACTCTTCCCTCGAACTCGTGCCGTGCGAGGAGCGCGCTCGCGTCCGGCGACCACTGAACCGGGAATACCCCACCCGGAAGGTCGATCTCCACGTCGCGTCGATCGTCGCGAGCGACGTTCCAGATGGCGGGCCGCTCGAACGGGCCGAGCTCGCTGGTGAACGCGAGCCGCTGGTCGCCGGGGGCCGGTGACCACGCCGCCGGATCGAGGTTGTGCCCTTTGTCCTCGAGTTCGGCGACGACGTCGCCGGAGCGTGTGTCCAGCACCCGAAGTGCCGAGTGCAACAGGTCGCCGTGCTCGGCGTGCCGGAGACACACGAGCGTTCCATCCGCGGACAGGCCCCCGCCGTTCCCCGGCTCGAGCGTGCCGATGCCTGTGGCGGACTCCTGCTCGCCGAGGAGCCGGATCGTGCCGTTCGGATCGATCGCGTACGTCCGGTAGATGCCGCCGACCTCGAGTGCGATCGCAGCGATGCCCGGCACGAACGAGTGGCCCATCAGCCACCCCTCCGGCAGCTCCGGGAACACCGGCTGCGCATCGCCCCCGGAGAACGGCGTTGCGACCAACATGCCGCGTTCGTCACCCGTCGTATCGCGCCACCACGCGATCCGGTCTCCGGGAAGCATCCACGTTGCCTCCACGCCCACGGGCTCGTCGCTGACCTGCCGCCAGGAGCCGTCGGCGAGGTCGTGTGCCCAGACCTGCCGCGTGTCGTTCCGGGTGGTTACAAGCCCGAGATGATCCGGCGCGGCGTCGTCCCATGCCGGGAAGCCGATCTCGGTCGCCGTGAAGCGGCGTTCCCATGCGGACGGGTCGGTCACGGCGGTCACCCTACGTGCCTCCTCGCTCGGATTGCCAGTGGCAGATTCCAGGGCTACCATCCTTAGCACTCACACCCATCGAGTGCTAGCAGTCGGTGGGCTCGACTGGAACCCGGACCACAGGAGGTTGGAGGGGATGGCACCGAAGCTCATCTCGTTCGATGAGGACGCACGGCGGGCGCTCGAGCGCGGCATGGACCAGCTCGCCAACGCCGTCAAGATCACGCTCGGCCCCAAAGGCCGCAACGTCGTCCTCGAGAAGAAGTGGGGCGCGCCGACGATCACCAACGACGGCGTCTCGATCGCGAAGGAGATCGAACTCGACGACCCGCTCGAGAAGATCGGCGCCGAGCTCGTCAAGGAGGTCGCGAAGAAGACTGATGACGTCGCCGGCGACGGCACGACAACCGCGACCGTGCTCGCGCAGGCGATCGTGAAGGAAGGGCTGCGCAACGTCGCGGCCGGCGCGAACCCGATGGCCCTGAAGCGTGGCATCGAGGCGGCAACCGACCTCGCGGTCGAGCGCATCAAGACCGTCGCGAAGGACGTCGACTCGAAGGACGAGATCGCCAACGTCGGCGCGATCTCGGCCGCGGACCCGGAGATCGGCGAGAAGATCGCCGAGGCCGTCGACAAGGTCGGCAAGGACGGCGTCATCACCGTCGAGGAGTCCAACACCTTCGGTATGGAGCTCGAGTTCACCGAGGGCATGCGGTTCGACAAGGGCTACATCTCGCCCTATTTCGTGACCGACCCCGAGCGGATGGAAGCGGTGCTCGACGAGCCGTACATCCTGATCGCGAACCAAAAGATCAGCGCGGTGAAGGACCTCCTTCCGGTGCTCGAGAAGATCATGCAGGCCGGCAAGCCGGTGCTCGTGATCGCGGAGGACATCGAGGGCGAGGCGCTCGCGACGCTCGTCGTGAACAAGATCCGCGGCACGTTCCACTCGGCGGCAGTGAAGGCCCCGGGGTTCGGCGACCGCCGCAAGGCCATGCTGCAGGACATCGCGATCCTCACCGGCGCGACGGTTGTGTCCGAAGAGGTCGGCCTCAAGCTGGAGAACGCGACGATGGATCTCCTCGGCACCGCGCGCAAGGTCGTCGTCACGAAGGACGAGACGACGGTCGTCGAGGGCGCCGGTAAGAGCGAGGACGTCACGGGCCGGATCAACCAGATCAAGGCGGAGATCGAGAAGACCGACTCCGACTACGACCGCGAGAAGCTTCAGGAGCGGCTGGCCAAGCTCTCCGGCGGCGTCGCAGTGATCAAGGTCGGCGCGGCCACCGAGGTCGAGCTCAAGGAGAAGAAGCACCGCATCGAGGACGCCGTGCAGTCGACCAAGGCTGCGGTCGAGGAGGGCATCGTGCCCGGCGGCGGCGTGGCCTTGCTGAACGCCCAGGCGGCGCTCGACAAGGTCGACCTCGAGGGCGACGAGTTCACCGGCGCGCAGATCGTGCGTCGTGCGCTCGAGGAGCCGATCAAGCAGATCGCCGCGAACGCCGGCCTCGAGGGCGGCGTCGTGGTTGAGAAGGTTCGCGCCCTGAAGGAAGGCGAGGGCCTGAACGCGGCGACCGGCGACTACGGCGACATGATCAAGTACGGCGTTGTCGACCCGGCGAAGGTCACGCGCTCGGCGCTGCAGAACGCGGCGTCGATCGGTGCGCTGTTCCTCACGACAGAGGCCATCGTCGCCGAGAAGCCGGAGAAGGCGCCTGCGATGCCGGGCGGCGGCGGTATGCCCGGCGGCGACATGGACTTCTGACGCTGGTCTTATACACGCAACGCTCGAACGGGGCCCGCTTCGCGGGCCCCGTTCGTTTGCCACTCGATCCGGGCTCCGGCGTTTGCTGGCGTTCGCGTTCCCTGTCACCATCCGCGTGGCGATGCGCGTGCGCAGCGGAGAAACGTCGAGGAACGTTGCTGCTGCGTTCCAGAACCGCTCGCTGCGACGCGCGCTGATCGCCTTCGCCGCGTTCCGACCGACCGAATCCGCGCAGTGGATCGCGATCTTGGTGTACGCCTATGGACACGGGGGCAACCGCGAGATCGGGATCGTTGCCGTGTGCATGCTCGGGCCGACCGCGCTGCTGGCGCCGTTCCTCGCCCAGGTGGGCGATCGGATGTCCCGAGAGCGCGCGCTCGCGTTCGCCTACCTCGCGATCGGGTTCGCCTCCGCGTTGACCGGCGCCGCCGCAGCGATGTCGCTTCCTTCGGCCGTGTTCTACAGCTTCGCAGCGATCTCGACGATCACGATCTCCATGGTCCGGCCGACCCACCTGTCGACGCTCCCCGAGCTCGCAGAGACGCCCGCGCAGCTCACCGCGTCGAACGCGTTGACGAGCACCATCGAGGCGATCGCGATCTTCGTCGGCCCGTTGTTCGCAGGGGCGATGATCGCGCTCTCGGGACCGGACGCGGTCTTCCTGGCGACGGGGATGCTGATGTTGATCGTGGGAATCCTCACGCTTGCGATCCACGCTCGGGCTCGCATCACTGAGACGAAGGATCCGGTCGGCGACGCGCTCGAGGGCTTCCGTGAGCTTCGTCGGCGACCGGGGGCCCGGCTCCTCCTCGGCTTCGTGGCGGGCCAGACGATGGTCATCGGCGCACTCGACGTTCTGACCGTCGTGCTCGCGTACTCGGTCCTGGCCATGGGTCCGTCGGGACCGGCGATGCTCTCAGCGGCCGTCGGTGTCGGCGGTCTGGTGGGCGCGGCTGCGACGGTGACGCTGATCGGCCGGGAACGACTGGCGCCCGCGTTCTTCCTCGGGGTGGTCGTCGTCGGTGTCCCGATCGCCCTCGTGGCGTTCGTGAACGGCCCGGGCGCCGCGATCATCCTGCTCGGTGTGGCCGGGATCGGGAAGAGCTTCTTCGACGTGACGTCGAGGACGTTGCTGCAGCGGAGCGTCGACGACGACGTGTTGGCGCGCGTGTTCGGCGTGCAGGAGGGGCTCGCGATGGGGGCGCTCGCCCTCGGATCGGTTGCCGCCCCCATCCTGGTTGCGCAGGTCGGCGTCGAGGTGACGTTCGTCGCCGCCGGCCTTGCCTTGCCGCTTGTCGCCGGGATCGCCTTCGAGCGGATCAGGGCGGTCGACCGAGGAGCGGCGCTCGCGGACCCGCGGGACATCGAGCTGCTGCGCGGCACCCCGATCTTCGGTCCGCTCGGTCCGGCGAACCTCGAGCGGGTGGCGCGGAACCTGGTCCCGATCGAGGTCTCCGACGGCGATGTCGTGATCCGGGAGGGGGACGCCGGCGACAGGTTCTACGTGATCGAGCAGGGCAAGGTAGTGGTCACCAAGGGTGGCGCCGAGCTCGCAACGCTCGGCCCGGGCGACTTCTTCGGGGAGATCGCCTTGCTGCGAGACGTCCCACGGACGGCGACCGTCACAACGTCCGGACCGGCGTCGCTTCGGGCGCTCGACCGCGATGCGTTCCTCGCAGCCGTGACCGGGTCGCCCGCCGGGGCCGTTGCGCTCGGAGACGTTATGGACCGCCGGGTCGCCGAGCACGACGACTGACACATCATCGCAACATCGTTGAGCGAACCCCTCCGCTGGGCCGGTCGAAAGACGAGGTGGAGCCCCTCTCTCCGGTCTTGAGCCCCGGCCGTGCGCGGCCGGGGCTCTCGACCATCTAGGCTCGGCGCGGCATGGTCGAGGTCACCATCCCGATCCGCTGGCGGGACGTGGACAACTACGGGCACGTCAACAACGCCGTCTATCTCACCTATCTCGAAGAGGCGCGCGATCGCTGGGCGCACCGGACGCTCGGTCCCGACGTCGACTTCGTGATCGTCCGGATCGCGATCGACTATCGTCGGGAGCTCTCGCAGGACGACGACGAGGTCACCGTGACGTGTCGAGGCGTCGGGTACGGGACTTCCTCGATCCGGACCGCAGAACAGATCGTCGCCAAGGCGGGGTGGGTCGCCGCAGAGTCCGAGTCGGTGATCGTCGCGCATGACCCCGAGGCGCGCGCATCACGGCCGCTGACCGACTTGGAACGCGCGACGTTGGATCGGACCATCGCCGCGGGTTAGTGCGGGAGTATCCGCCGGCCCCACATGAAGTGCGTCCGGTACCAGTCTGAGCCATACAGCCCGTGGCTGTTTCCGACCCACATGATCGACACGCCGCCGGGCGTGCTCGACGAATCCAATGCGAAGCCATTGCCGATGTACGTGTCGACGTGGTCGATGACCCCGTCACCGGCGCCGTCGTAGAACATGATGTCGCCCGGCACGAGATCGCCGTACTTGATCCGCTTCGGCGCCATCGTGGCCATGTCGCCCGACGTTCGCTGGGGGAGGGACCACCCGTTGTAGGGCCGCGGCGGATGGATGTTCCAGGCGCTGCCGTCGTCCGCTCGCAACAGCCACCAGGTGAGCCCCGAGCAGTCGAAGCCACTCCGTGGCTGACCGCCGAGGGCCAACGGTTCAGGCTTGTCGAACCCCCATTCACCGCCCCACACATACGGGTAGCCCGCATATCTGATCCCCCACTGCACCACGGCTCGCATCCGCGGCCCGAGGTGGGGAAGCTGGACGGTCTTGTATTGCCCGAGCAGGTTCGGAACCGCCCAGGACGGGAGCGTCGTCGCGTGGGCCAATGAGTACGCGACCTGCGCACGTGACATGGCATCCGGCGGCGACACGTCCATCGATTCGGAGCCTGTCGGCGCGTTGTACCGGAGATCCAGCAGCATGCCGAGGACCGTTGTTCCGAAGTTCGGCGCGACACGGAATCGCACGCCGTCGGGCGTATGGATGTTGTTCAATGCCTTGGCCGCCGGCGCGAGGCCGACGGCGAGGACGAGCGCCCGGTGCAGCATCGCCATCGTGACCGGCGCGTCGGGGTTGAAGACGCCCTCGGGCGCGGTCATCCAACCGTTCTGCACGGCGACCGCGGCCCAGCGATACCACGACGTCGATGCGTCGACGTCGGAGAACACGACCGAACCGTCGGGCTGTTCGTCGGGAGCGAACGCGCGGACGATCGACCGTGCGAGGTATTTCCGCGTTTCGATCGCGCCGGGCCGGAAGTTGTAGGTGCCGTCGGGGTTGGGTCGGAAGTCGAGCATCCACGAGTTGTCGCTCGCCACCCAACGGATCGAGGCTCGCGCCCACGAGTCGTTGGTGCCGAGATCGGCGAAGGTGACGCTCGAGGCCTTGCTCGTCATGCGTGCGGTGTCGAGACCCGCGAGCTGGGTGCGCGACGTGGGATAGACGGTTGGGAGCGCAGGCTCGCCGGAGCGTCCGTGGCCTTCGGTCAAGCGATCGTTGCCAACGTGATGCGCGTGCGCCGGTGTGCCGATCAGGGACAGACAGATCGAGGCCGACGCCGCTGCAGCGACGACGATCGTGCGCAGGCGACGTCGAACCACGCATCCCCCCGGAGGCATGTAGTTCCGTCGGCCGCCGCGGAGCCGAGCTTGAGCACGAGATACGCTCACGGGGTGCTAGGCGAGCGTACTGCGGTCGTCGCGGAGGTGCAGCCCTACGAGGTGCACGGGTCACGGCACGTGACCGTTGCGCTGGCGTTCTCCGACGGCACGTTCATGCAAGCGCAACTCGGCGCCGAGAGCGTGCCCGACGGACTACAACCCGGCGATCGCGTTGTGGTGAAGCTCGCGATGAGCGTGGTGATCGCCCTCGAGCGACCGCCGACGTCGGACTAGCCGGCCGGGCCTTCCCGGCGGACCGCCTCGACGCTTTCGAGCGCCTTGCGGAGGTCGCCGAGCCATTCTTCCTGCTTGTCGGCCACCAGCCGCACGCACCAGGCGAGCGCGTGGCTCCTCGACCGCGCAACGCCCGCGTCGACCAGCGTGTCGAGGACCTTCCGCTCGGGCATCCGGAGACGGGTCATCGCCGGCGTCGCAACGGTGGTGAACAGGACGCGTTGCTCTCCGGCCCGGGCTCCCCAGCTGACCTTGCGGCCGAACCGGCGCTCCGCCTCATCGGCGATGCGCATCCGGTGGCCGCGCGTGTCCTCGCGGAATCCTTGGATCCGAGCCTCGGTGGCCGCCTTTCGGGTCTCGGGGCCTGCATCCGCCGGCAGATCGGGGTCTGACAACGTCCCCACGATCAAGATTTCGTCCCGGTCGAACGCGACCTCGGGGGCGCCGGTGAACCATTCGCCCGGGAGCCGGCCCAGGAACCAACCCTCGAGATGTTCCTGGAAGTCACTCTTTTCGCTCATGAATCTGAGATTACATGCTTACTCGCATACGTCAAGCGGCCGCACGCGGGTCGTTTGGGTACGCTCAAGCGCCTTGGACCCCAGCCCCGCACGACGTCGCTCCCGCCGCCTACGCTGGCAGCCAGCTCGCGACAGGGGTCGCTCCCCCAGCGCACGCCTACGCAGGCCTATCGGTCCCCGTCGCCGAGCCGCCATCCGCGGGCGACATGGCGCCCGAGGACCACGAGATCGCGGACGCCGTCGCGCAGGGCAGCGACTGGATGACGGAGCTTCTGGCGCGGCTGGTCGACAAGGACACGACGCTCGGCCACGAGGAAGCCGGCCAGGCCGTGATGCGCGAAGCGCTCTCCGAGCTCGGGCTGGAGCCGATCGACGTGCCCATGGACGCCGCCGCCCTTCGGGCGCATCCCTGAGCATCACCGTTCGATTGGGAGGTCGCCGACAAACGGAACGTCGTCGCGACGTGGTCGCCGGCCGATGGGTTCGGCGGCCTGAGCTTGATCCTGAACGGACACATCGACGTGGTCAGCCCCGAAGCACGCTCCCACTGGGTGCGCGATCCGTTCACCGCCCATGTCGACGGCGAATGGCTGTACGGCCGCGGCGCAGCCGACATGAAATGCGGTTTAGCCGTGATCCTCGGCGCGGTGAAAGGACTGCGCGAGCTCGGCCTGTCGCCTCGCGCTCCGGTGCACATCCAGTCGGTGGTCGAGGAGGAGTGCACGGGCAACGGTTGCCTCCAGACCGTGCTCGCGGGTTACGCCGCCGATGCCGCCATCATCGCGGAACCGTTCGGCGCCGCATCACCACCTCGCAGGTCGGCGTGCTCTGGTTCGACGTCGTGGTGCACGGCTTGCCCGCACGCGGCCGAGAGCGGCACGATGGTCAGTGCGATCGAGTCGAGCCTGCCATTGATCCAGGCGCTCCGTGCGGTCGAGGCCGAGCTGAACGCCGCGCCCGCCTCGCCGTACGACCAGTACGAGCATCCGATCTCGCTCAACGTGGGGCAGATCCACGCCGGTGACTGGAACTCCACGGTGCCGGGCGAGTGCGTGACCGGCTTTCGGATCGCGATGTATCCGGGCACGCCGGTCGCCGACATCCGGGCTCGCGTCGAACGCGCGGTCGCGGATGCGGTCGCCGCGCAGCCCGGTGCGTTCGCGTCGGTGCCCGAGGTGCGGTACCGCGGGTTCGCGGCGGAGGGGTATCAGGTGCCACCCGACCGTCTCTTGGTCCAGTCGCTGTCGTCGGCCTACGCGCGACACCTCGGCACGCCGCCCGCGCTCGTCGCGACGACGGGCACCACCGACGCGCGCGTCCTCGGCGCATCGGGCATCCGAACGGTGTGCTTCGGGCCCTACGCGGAGGGCGCGCACGGCGTGGGGGAGCGGGTGTACCTTCCGAGCGTGATCCAGACCGCACAGGTGATGGGCTTGTTCATCAAGGACTGGTGCGGCGTGACATGACCGCGTTGTGGTGGGCGCTCGGCGCGGCCGTCCTGATCTTCGCGGCGCGCGCGCTCGTCGACGCGATCCAACGGCGGGACCGAGCGGCCGCACCGGAGCCGACGCGCGCCTCGCGGTCTACGGAGCCGAGCAGCGCGGAGACGGAGCCGATCTCGGCGCCCGGGTTGCTGATCATGACGAAGCCGCTCACCGGCATCCCGTCGATCCGCAATTACTTCCGCACCAACACCATGCCCGTCTACTTCGTGAGCGCGACCGCGTTCAACCTCCTCGGGATCGACCGATGGGTGCGCAACTTCCGGTTCGTCAACTACTACGACTCGTTCGAGGGCACCCATCCGAACGTCTTCGTGCCGAAAGAGCAGACGCCGCGCGCGTTCGAGTCCATCGAGGAGATCGTGAACTACCTCCTCGGGCACAAGGAGGTCGGCGACCTGATCGCCGCCAACGGCGGCGGTGGCAAGGCGGCGTTCCTGATGTTCGACGAGGAGACGGAACAGCTTGCCGAAGAGCTCGGGCTCGAGGTCGCGTTCCCGCCGGCGGAGCTCCGGCATCGGATGGACTCGAAGATCGAGACGACCCGGCTCGGCGACGAGGCGGACGTGCCGAGCGTGCCGAACACCATGGGGCGCGGGACGGACTACGCCGCGCTGCTCGCGCTCGCCGCGAGCGCCGGCCTCGGCGACGACCTCGTCGTCCAGACGCCGTACGGCGACTCGGGACAGACGACATTCTTCATCGCGGACGATGCCGACTGGCGCGCGCACGCCAAGAAGATCGTCGACCACGACATCAAGGTGATGAAGCGGATCGAGCCGCGCGAGCTCGCGATCGAAGGCGTGATCACCCGCCATGGGACGCTGGTCGGTCCGTTGATGGCCGAGCTCACCGGGTTCCCCGAGCTCACGCCGTACGACGGGGGCTGGTGCGGCAACGACGTCTCGCCGGAGCTCCTCACCGAGGCGCAGCGCCGGGTCGCGCGAGAGCGCACGATCGCGATGGGCGAGCGTCTGCGCAAGGAGGGGTACCGCGGATACTTCGAACTCGACTTCCTCTTGGACGCCGCGACCGGGGAGCTGTGGCTCGGCGAGCTCAACCCCCGCGTGACGGGCGCGAGCAGTATCACCAACGTTACCGCGGTCGCGTACGGCGACATGCCGCTGTTCCTGTTCCATCTGTTGGAGTTCATGGACGTCGACTACGAGATCGACGTCGAAGAGCTGAACGAGCGATGGGCGCAGGCACACAACTTGGATGAATGGACGCAGTTCATCCTGAAGCAGACCGAGGACGTGACGGAGATGATCACCAAGGCGCCGCGCTCGGGTATCTGGCGCACGAACGGGTCAGGCCTGACGTTCGCCCGGCGCGACACCGACTGGCATACCGTCGCCGACGAGGCCGAGGCGTTCTACCTCCGCATCGCCGGCGTCGGGCAATACCGGTATCCGGGCGCCGACCTGGGGATAATGGTCACGCGGGGTCGCTTCATGGATGAACAGCACGAGCTGCTCGACCGCGCGCGCTCGTGGATCACGGGCATCAAGGCGGAGTTCGAAAGCGAGCCGCCGGGGGCCGATCAGCCTCCGGCGCATGCCCCCGAACCCTTCGGCTTCAAGATGCTCTGACCAGCCGTTCGGTGGTGGCTTCCAGCCGTTCCACCTGGGAACATCCTGCCGGATATGCGGATGCTCCCCTTCACGTTCCATGCGCTGGAAGAGCTCGAGCTCGGCCCGATCTGGCAGGCCGAGTTCGAGGAGCGCTGGCCGCACTACAAGACGTGGTTCCTGAGGCAGGGCGAGGCGGCGCGGCCGTCGTACGCAACGAGCGTCCGGATGCTTCGGGCGCACATGCCCGAGCTCGTACCGGCGTACGAGCGCGTGGTCAACCTCGCGGGTGGGGGCGATCTCGCCGCACGGATGCTGTCGCTGTACAAGCCGCCGCCGTACCTCGCGGCGTGCTCCCAAGGTGTGTGGTCGCGCGACGGATCGCCGCTCCTCGTCCGGAACTACGACTACGCACCGTCGCGGTTCGAGGGTGTGGTGTGGTCGACCAACCTGCTGAAGCGCGTGATCGGGATGAGCGACTGCCTGTGGGGTCTGCTCGACGGCATGAACGAGGACGGGCTGGGGGTGTCGCTGACGTTCGGCGGCCGGCGCGTGCTCGGCGACGGCTTCGGGATCCCGATCGTGATGCGATACCTGCTCGAAACGTGCTCGACGGTGCAGGAGACGCGCGCCGCGTTGGTGCGGCTGCCGTACTCGCTGAGCCACAACCTCACGGTGGTCGATGCGTCCGGCGAGGTCGTGACCGCGTACCTGTCGCCGGACCGCGAGCCGATCTTCCGGTCCTTCCCGGTCGCGACGAACCATCAGGGGATCGTCGAATGGCCGGAGCAGGCGAAGGCGACGCGGACGATCGAGCGCGAACAGACGGTGATCGCTTTGCTGGACGACCCGGCCGTCGACGCCCACGCGTTCACCGAGAGCTTCCTCCGCGCGCCGCTGTTCTCGACGTCGTATGCGAACGGTTTCGGGACGTTGTACACGGCGGCGTATCGTCCGAAGCAGGGCGCGATGCGGCTGATCTGGCCGACGCATGTGTGGGAGCTCGGGTTCGATCGGTTCGAGGCGGGCGAGCACACCGAGGTGCTCGCCGAGCCGACTTTCGCGACGTCGGCTGGGTAGTCAGGACGGCGGCTGTGGCGACCGGGGAGGGGACGACCATGGGTCCGAGCAAGACCAGGGCCGTGGCGTCGCTCGGTGCGATCGCCGGCGCCGCGACGATCGTCGGTGTGGCGTTGCCGTGGGTCAAGGATGCAAGCGATCGGGGGGCCGGCCTTTCTATCAACGGCTTGATAGCCGGCCCGTGGGTCATGGTGTTCGGCGTCGTGATGGCCGGAGCTTCACTGTTCCTCCTGGCCGACGTCGATCCGCGAAAGGTGGTCGCGATCCTCGGCCCGACGAGTCTCGGCGTGCTCGCATACGTGATGCCGGTCATCCTCAACAAGGAGGCGGCGCTGTTCGGCGGGCTTGCGCAGGTGTTCACGGAACGTGGGATCGGGCTGTACGTGTGTCTGGTCGGTGGCATCCTCGGACTCGTCGCGGTGGGCGTCGCCGCCAAGGAACTGACGTCGCGTTCGGCGCAGGACATGGACGCGCCGAGCGGGTTCGACCTCGGCGACGTCAGCGAGCCTCGGGACTGAAGCCGATGCGCACGACAACCTTCGAGATCGCGACCGACGGTCGCCGCGTGACGGACCTGACGAAGCGAGTGGCGGCGTTCGCGCACGACGCCGGTTCGGACGGACTCCTCCACGTGTTCGCGCCACATGCGACCGCCGGCATCGCGTTGGTCGAAACGGGCGCGGGCTCGGACGTAGACATCGAGGAACTGCTCGAGCGAACGTTCCCGCGCGACGATCGCTACACCCACCGGCACGGCAGCGTCGGACACGGCGGTGACCATCTGCTGCCCGCGTTCATCTCACCCTCGCTTGTCGTCCCCGTGATCGGCGGCGAGGTCGCGCTCGGGACGTGGCAGTCGATCGTGCTCGTGGACCCGAACCGCGAGAACAACGTGCGGACGATCCGGCTGAGCTTCGTGCCGGCTTAGAGGTACTGGCCTGGCGCGCGATCCTTCGCGCTCGGCGCGGCGGCCTCGGATACCGCTTGGACGTCGCGTTCGCGGAGCAACACAAGGTCCTCGCCCTCGAGCTCGACCTCGAGTCCGGCCGACGGCAGAAAGAGCACGCGGTCGCCGGTCTTCGCCACGCGCACGTCGGGACCGACCAGCGTCACGTCTCCCCATGCGAGCCGCTTCGGGGCCGGCATCGCCGTCGCCGGGATCAACAGGCCGCCCGCGCTCTTGCGTTCCCCGGTGCCCGGCGTGCGCACCACCAACCGGTCGCCTGTCAGCTGAACGGGTCCCGAACCGTTGGTGCTCGCCTTCTTCGCGCGCGGCTTCCGCGGCTTCGCGGGCGTCTTGGACGCCTCTTCCCCGGTCGCACGCGGCATGCAGACGAGTCTACCGAGCGTCACCCGGCTAGCATGTGGCGCTCATGAAGGCACGCACGCTGATCCGACAAGGCACCGTTCGTCTCAAGGACTCCCCCGCGATCGACCACTGGCAGAAGGGTCGAGAGAAGATCGAATCAGAGATCCTGCTGTTCGATCTCCTCGGAGAGGAGCCCGAGCCCGATGACAAGGTCTCGGCGAAGGACCAGCGCACGTTCGAGGAATGGATCGAGCGGCGCTACACCGGCGAGCCGGTCGCACACATCACCGGCACCACGGAGTTCAAAGGCCTCGACCTGATCGTCGAGCCCGGGGTGTTCGTGCCGCGCGACTCGTCGGAGTGGTTGGCCGAACAGGCCATCCGGCGGTTGCGCAAACGCAAGAAGCCGGTGCACGTCGACCTCGCCAGCGGGATGGGCACGATCGCGCTCGCCGTGTCCGCCGAGATCCCGAAAGCGGAGGTCTTCGGCGCCGAGTTGTCGACCGAGGGCGTGAAGCTCGCGCGCAAGAACGCGAAGAAGCTCGGCCTGAAAGCGACGTTCGGTGCCGGAGACCTGTTCGGGCCCGTGCCGAAGCGGCTCCGAGGCACGGTCGACGTCATCACGATCCATCCGCCGTACGTGGCCAACGATGAGCTCGACGACCTGCCCGAAGAGATCAAGGACTGGGAGCCGGCGCACACGCTGACCGACCGCAGTGTCGACGGCCTCGGGCTGGTTCGGCGCACCGTCGAAGAAGCGCCCGCGTGGCTCAAGCCCAACGGGTGGGTCCTTATGGAGACCGATCCCGACCGCGCACGAGATGTGCGCAAGGTGATGTCGAAGGGCGGCTTCCGGGACGTCACGTCGACGAAGGGCGGCGCCGTTCCCATCACGCGCGTCATCGCGGGGAAGCGCCCGCGGTGACCGTCCTTCCCTACGGCGCGTGGCCGTCGCCGATGACGGCGGAGATGCTCGCGACCGCGGGGGTCGGGCTCGGCGAGGTGCGCCTCGACGACGGCATCGTCTATTGGACCGAGATGCGTCCGACCGAGGGCGGCCGCGGTGTCGTGTGCAAGGGCGACCCGCACACCGCGCCCGTCGACGTGACGCCCCGGGACTTCGACGCCCGGACGCGTGTGCACGAATACGGTGGTGGCCCGTACACCGTGCATCACGGGACGGTGTACTTCTCGCACCGCTCCGACGCACGGCTCTACCGGCAGCCGGAGGGCGGCGCGCCCGAGCCGATCACGCGCGACACCGACGGCGGTCACCGGTATGCGGATGGGACGATCACGCCTGACGGCCGATCGTGGATCGGCGTTCGCGAGCGCCACGATCTCGGTCCGGCGGTCGCCGACGTGGTGAACGAGCTTGTCGTGGTGCCGACCGACGGATCCGCAGAGCCGCGCGCGCTCGCGACCGGCCGCGACTTCTACTCGTCCCCTCGGGTGTCGCCCGACGGAGACCGGCTCGCCTGGCTCGAGTGGGATCTGCCGTGGATGCCGTGGGACGGGACGGAGCTCGTCGTCGCCGATCTCTCCGCCGACGCACAGCTGGACGAGCCGTCGCTCGTCGCCGGCCGCGGCGGCGAGGAGTCGATCTGGGACCCGGAGTGGAGCCCGTCCGGCGAGCTGGTGTTCGCGTCGGATCGCAGCGGCTGGTGGAACCTCGAGCGCATGCGCGACGGCGAGCGCACGGTGCTGCACGCGGCGGAGGCCGAGTTCGGATATCCGCAGTGGGTGATGGGTGAGCGCTCGTTCGGGTTCCTCTCCGATGGACGGATCGTGTGCATGTACGACCGGGACGCGAGGACGTCGATCGCCGTGCTCGATCCCGAGACCGGCGAGCTCACCGATCTCGATCTGCCGTACGACGCGCTGTGGTCCGGGCCATCGATCGACGTGGCGGGGTCCACGATCGTGTTCATCGCGGGCTCCGCCACGCGTCCGGCCGAACTCGTGTGGCTCGACTTCTCCGCGCGCTCGGTCGACGTGATCAAGACCTCGACCGAATCGCCCCTCGATCACGCGTACTTCTCCGTGCCGGAGGCGATCGACTTCCCCACGGATGGCGGTCTGACGGCGCATGCGCTGTTCTATCCGCCGGCCAGCCCGGACGCATCTGGACCCGACGACGCACGGCCGCCGTTGATCGTGATGGCGCACGGTGGCCCGACGAGTCACACCACGCCCGCGTTCGATCTCACCGTGCAGTTCTGGACGTCGCGCGGGTTCGGGATGGTCGACGTCAACTACGGCGGCTCGACCGGCTACGGTCGCGAGTACCGCCAGCGCCTCAACGAGATGTGGGGCGTGGTCGACCTGCAGGATTGCGTGAACGCCGCGAAGTTCCTGGTGGATCGTGGCGACGTCGACGGCGAGCGCCTCTTGGTGCGCGGCGGCAGTGCCGGCGGCTACGTCGTGATGTGCGCCCTGACGTTCACCGACGTGTTCGCCGCAGGGGCGTCGTATTTCGGGATCGCCGACCTGGTGCCGTTCGCCGAGGGCGACACGCACAAGTTCGAGAGCCGGTACGAGCACACGATGATCGGTCCATGGCCCGATGCCGAGGAGACCTATCGGGCACGGAGCCCCATCAACTTCACCGATCTGCTGTCGACCCCGATGCTCGTGCTCCAGGGAGCCGACGACGAGGTCGTCCCGCCGGCCCAAGCCGAGCTCATCGTTGCGGCGCTCGAGTCCAAGCACATCCCACATGCCTACCTGCTGTTCAAGGGCGAAGGTCACGGGTTCCGCAAGGCCGAGACGGTCGTCGACGCGCGGAACGCCGAGCTGTCGTTCTACGCGCAGATCTTGGGGTTCGAACCGGCGGGCGACGTGCCGACGCTCGCGATAGCCGACCTCTAGGCGAGCGTCAGCCGCCGATCGCGCTCATCGAGCGCGCGGGCTGCACGAAGTCGGGATGGTTCACACGGTGGCCCGACCACTTGCTCCACACCGCTGTGCGGATCAGCGTCTCGAGCTCGTCGTCGCTCGCGCCGTCTCGCATCGGGCCGCGCAGGTCGGTCTCGTCCAGCGCGAACAGGCATGTTCGGAACTGACCCTCGGCGGTGAGGCGGAGCCGATTGCACGTGTCGCAGAACGGCTCGGTCACACTCGCGATCACGCCGACCGTGCCGGGCGAGCCGTCGGCGAACCCGTACGTCGTCGCCGGCTCGGTCTCATGGTGGCGGGCCGCGAGCGGGAACACGGTGTCGATCGCGTCGAGGATCCGGGCACCGGACACGACCTTCGCGCGCTCCCACGCGTGTTGCGCGTCCAGCGGCATGTACTCGATGAAGCGAACCTCGTACCCGGTCTCGCGCGCCCAGCGCGCGAAGTCGACGACCTCGTCGTCGTTGGTGCCGCCGATCACGACGGTGTTGATCTTGATCGGGGTGAGTCCGGCGGCCTCTGCCGCGCGGATGCCGGCGAGCACCTTGTCGAGGGCGTCACGCCGCGTCATCTCCGCGAAGCGATGCTGCAGGAGCGAGTCGCAGGAGACCGTCGCGCGATCGACGCCGGCCTCTGCGAGCGGCCCTGCGAGCCGGTCGAGCAACATCCCGTTGGTCGTGATCGACATGTCGAGTTCGGGTCCGACCGAACGGAACATCTCGACGAGCGACGGGAGGTCGGCGCGGATCGTCGGCTCGCCACCGGTGATCTTCAGGCCGCGAACCCCGAGTCGGACGAACAGCGCCAGCAACCGCGTGAGCTCCTCGAAGGTCAGGATCTCCTCCTTGGGGAGCCACTGGAGGCCCTCGGCGGGCATGCAATAGGTGCAGCGGAAGTTGCACCGGTCGGTCACGGAGATCCGGAGGTCGTCGGCGACCCGCCCGAACGTGTCGACCAATGGGCCCTCGGCGGGCGCGTGAGGAAGCTGGTTCTGCATCTGTACTCCCAGGGTACCCCGGGCCGGCGTTCGCCATTCGGTCGCGCATGCCTTCGACCTGCTATCCATACGGCCGATGCGGGTGCTCATCCTGTACGAGTCGCGGCGCGGGTTCACCTTGACGGTTGCCCGGGCGCTCCGGGACGAGCTGCGGAAACTCGGAACCGAGGCGACGACCTCGCCGCTGCGGTCGGTGGATCCGGGGACGCTCGCGGCAACCGATGCGCTCGTCGTCGGCACCTGGGTCAAGGGCATGCTGCTGGTGGGGGTCGGGCCGGCGATCGGCACCCGCGAGGCGATCGACGCGCTTCCTGACCTGCAGGGCCGACCGACCGTCATCTACTGCACCTGTGAGTTCAAGCCGATGTCGACGCTCGACCAACTAAATGAGTGGCTCGACAAGCGTGGCGCGGATGTCCGCGGGCGTGCGGTGTTCAAACGGCACAAGAGCCTGCGGACGGCGCCCGACGTTGCGGCCGGGATCGTCGAGGCGCTGCAGCCGACCGCGTGAGACCGCCCGGGTGGGAGGATGACGCGATGGCGCGACTGACCGCTGCGGTCCTGACGATCTCCGACGGCGTCTCGTCGGGTACGCGCGCCGACGGTTCCGGCGACGCCGCGCAGGAGCTGCTCATCGGCGCCGGGTTCGACGTGTCGGGGCGCGAAGCCGTTGCAGACGAACGTCCGGAGATCGAAGCCGCGATGCGACGGCTCGCAGCGTCCCATGCGCTCGTCGTGACGACCGGTGGCACAGGCTTCGGTCCCCGCGACGTGACGCCGGAGGCGACGAAGGCGGTCCTCGATCGCGAGGCCCCCGGGCTTGCGGAGCTGATGCGCGCTGCAGGCCTCGCGCACACACCGATGGCCGCCCTGTCGCGCGGGACCGCAGGGACGATCGGCCAGACCTTGGTCGTCAATCTCCCTGGGTCGCCGAAGGGCGTTCGCGAGTCGCTCGAAGCGGTGCTGCCGGTGTTGCCCCACGCATTGGAGCTGTCGGAAGGGATGACGGGCGCGCATCCGGCCGCGGCGACCTCGGCCGGCGATCCCGGTGCCGTTGTGGACGTCGCTCCTTCCGCGTCCGGTGCGCCGGAGGATCGGCCGGAGGATCGGCCGGAGGATCGGGTCGACGTCACCGCAGTGAAGGTCGTTGCCGGCGCGCCGCCATGCCGCGTCGGGATGCGGATGACGATCGTGCCGGGTGGTCCTGCGTCGGGGACGCTCGGGTGCTCCGAGTTCGACTCGCAGGCGATCGAGGCGGCGGCCGGGGCCGCGGAACGAGGTGATGCGACGACGGCCGTGTTGCACCATCCCGACGGCGACGTCGAGGTCTTCATCGAGCCGCGCCGCTCGCCACCGCGCGTCTTCGCGGTGTCCGCGACCGATGTGGCCCGGGCGGTCCGGCGTCACCTCGCGCCCCTGGGCTATCGCGTGGTGGTCGTCGAGCCGCGACGCGAACGCGTCGCGGCCGACGACGAGCCGGTGGTGTTCTCCCTCGACGGCGCCGCGCTCTCCGAGCGCGACGCCGTCGTCCTGACCGACCACGATGCCCCGTACGCCAGTGAGCTGCTCGCGGAGGCCGCGCGCTCCAAGGCGGGGTTCGTCGGCATGATGAGCTCGAAACGTCACGTGGCCAGCCACCTCGACGCGGTGCGTGCGATGGGCATCGACGACGACGTGATCGCGCGGATCCACGCGCCGGTCGGGCTCGATCTGGGGCGCAAGGATGCCGACGGCATCGCGTTGTCGATCGCGGCAGGAATCGTCGCCGACGCCAACGGCACGGACGGCGGCTGGCTCGACCGATGAGCCGAGACGATGTTCGCGCGAACCTGGCGAGCTGGGAGGCCGACAGTGCCGACTACCAACAACGCCACGGCGCGTTCCTCGGCCGATGGGTCGAGTTCGGCTGGGGAACGTGGGCGATCCCGGAGGACGACGTGCACGCGCTCGGACACGTCGAGGGGCTCGACGCGCTGGAGTTGGGGTGCGGCGCCGCGCAGTTCGGGATCCGCGTCGCGATGCGCGGCGCCTCGGTCGTCGGTCTGGACTTCAGCGCGAACCAACTCGCCGCCGCACCGGCCAACATGGACGACGCCGATGTGCACTTCCCGCTCGTCCGCGGCGACGCCGAGGACCTCCCGTTCGCCGACGCGAGCTTCGATCTCGTGTTCTGCGATCACGGCGCGATGAACTTCACGGATCCGACGCGGAGCGTGCCCGAGGTGTCACGGGTGTTGCGGCCCGGTGGCCGGTTCGTCTTCCTCGGCACCACGCCGTTCCTCTTCGTGACCTGGCCGATGGTCGACGGTCCGCCGGGGCGTACGCTCGAGCGCTCGTACTTCGAGTCACGGCGGATGACGTGGGACGAGGACGATCCGTCCTTCGAGTACCAGCTTCCCTACGGCGAGTGGATCCGTTTGTTCCGCGCCAACGGGTTCGTGGTCGAGGACCTGATCGAGCTGCGCCCGGCGCTCGACGCCGAAACGGCGTTCACCGGCTACGTGACGCTCGAGTGGGCTCGGGACTTCCCGGCCGAACAGATCTGGAAGGTGCGGAAGGAGACGCCGTGACGAAGACGATCGCCGCGGTGGTGGCGATCTGCTCTCTCGTCGCGGCGGCCGTCTTCCGAGGGAGCCCGCCGGTCGTCGCCCCCGACCCACGGCCCAACGTGCTCCTGGTCCTCACCGACGACCAGACGCTCGACACGATCGGCTCGGACCCGCCCGCCATGCCGTGGTTCCAGTCGCAGCTCACCGACCCGGCCGGCCATTGGCTCTGGTTCCCGCGGGCGGTCGCGTCGACGCCGCTGTGCTGTCCGTCGCGATCGACCATCCTGACCGGCCGGTACGACACGCAGACCGGCGTACGCAACAACGAGGAGGGACCGAACCTCGACGACACGAACACGCTGCCGGTGTGGTTGCAGGACGCCGGCTACACCACCGGCCTGGTCGGGAAATACCTGAACCTCTATCCCTGGGGTCGCGCGCCGTTCGTCCCACCGGGGTGGGATCGGTGGTTCGCCAAGGAGAACGCCAACGAGTCCACCGCGTACTACGACTACGACGTCGTCGACCAAGGGCTCGTGCGGTACTACGGCGACGCACCGCCGGACTACGCCACCGACGTGCTCGGCGCGCAGGCGCTCCGCTTCGTCCAGCAGGCGCCGTCGGACGCGCCGTGGTTCCTCTACTTCAGTCCGAACGCGCCGCACCTGCCGTGGGTGCCCGCACCGCAGCACGTCGGCGCCTTTGACGGCGTGCAGCCGCCGATCGCAAACCTCACGACGATGAACGACGTCCGCGGGAAGCCCGCATACGTGCGCGACCTTCCGCCGAAGACCGAGGTGGACCGTCAGGCCTACATCCAGGACGACCGCAACGAGCGCGAGATGTTGCTGTCGGTCGACGCCTGGTTCCAGCAGATCGTCGATGCCGTCGCTGCACGCGGCGAGCTCGACAACACCGTGATCATCTTCATGGGCGACAACGGGTACACGCTCGGGCTGCACCGGCTCGACGGGAAGCGGTACCCCTACACGCCGTCGGTGCGGATCCCGTTCGCGATCCGGACGCCGTGGGCACCGGCGGCAACGATCGGCCAACCGGTGTCGAACGTCGATGTCGCGGGCACGATCGCCGCGCTCGCCGGCGTCGCGCCCGGTCTCCGGCAGATGGGCATCGACCTTGGTCCTGCGATCCGCGGCGACCCGCTCCCAGCGCGGCCCGGCGTGTTCCTTGACTGGGGCGGTGACAGCTACGCGCCCGCGTGGCAGGGCGTGCTGACGCGCGACGGCACATACGTCCGCAACGCCGACGGGTTCCAAGAGCTCTACCGCGCACCGGACGCGTGGCAGCTGCACAATGTCGCCGACGCTGCGAGCGCGCGGACGCTCGCACGCCACGACCGCTCGCTCCTGTCGGTTCTGGGCGCCGAAGCCCAGGGGTAGACTCGCTCGGTGCAGAGCGGGGGGCCGCCGATCATCCGACGATCGAACCTGCGACGGCCGACCCGCAGCCAGATCGCGCGCCGACGCGCGACGGTCGTCGTCGGCGTCGTCATCGGATCGGTCGCGCTATGGCAGTTCTGGCCGACCGGTGCCAGCACCGGCGCGACGGCGCCGGCCAGCACCGGTCGATCGCAGCCACCGCCGACCTCTGGCGCCGCCAGCCCGAGCGTGTCCATCAAGCCGGGCTCGAACCCGATCCAGCACGTGATCTTTCTCGTGAAGGAGAACCACACCTTCGACAACTACTTCGGCAAGTACCCCGGCGCGGACGGCGCGACGCGCGGCAAGACCCTGCAGTGCGACGCGGGGAACAGTCCGGGGCCGACGGTGAAGCTCACCCCGGCGCCGTACATGTACCCGCATGACCTGGGCCACGCGTTCGTGCCGGGGCTGACGGCGATCGACGGCGGCAGGATGGACGGGTTCAACTGTGTGCCGCTCGGCGAGGACATGACCGGCTACACGCAGTTCAGCCGGCAGACCCTGCCAGCGTATTGGGCGCTCGCCGACCGGTTCGTGTTGGCCGACCACTTCTTCACCTCGATGTACGGGCCGACGTTCCCCGAACACCTGTACACGGTCGCGGCGCAGTCCTACGGGATCGTCGACAACAAGAGCTCGACCGACCACCCTGGCAGCTACTGCGACGACCCGACCGAGTACACGAGCAGGTTTCCGATCGAGGATCTGTCACAGAAGGACGACCGCACGATCATGGGTCTCGAGGACCACTTCCTCGACAACCCGGCGAACCTGTTCAAGATCGCCGGCTACTGGGTGCGCACACCGACCTGTATCAACATCAAGGTGCTGCCCGACGAGCTTCAGAAGGCCCACGTGAGCTGGAAGTACTACGCCGACACCGACCAGTGGATGAACGCGCTTCAGGCGATCCGGCACGTGCGGTTCAGCTCGATGTGGAACCAGGTTCAGCCGCCGGAGACGATCTTGTCGGACCTGAAGAGCGATCAGCTCCCCGCGGTGTCGTGGCTGATCCCGCCGGAGGGGAACCCGAACGAGCACCCCGGCGGCGGCGTCAACATCTGTGAGGGCGAGAACTGGACCGTGGACTATCTCAACGCGGTCTTCCATTCGTCCGCGTGGCCCTCGACCGCGATCATCATCGTCTGGGACGACTTCGGCGGCATGTACGACCACGTCGCGCCTCCGCACTACGACATCATGGGCCTCGGTCCGCGGACGCCCGCGCTGATCATCTCGCCGTATACCGTCGCCGGGTCGAACCCCGACGGCGGGTCGATCGACTCGACGACGTACGAGTTCTCGAGCGTGCTGCGGTTCATCGAGGAACTGCACGGCCTGCCGGCGATGACCGACCGCGACGCGCAGGCCTCGCCGCTGGCGGGCGCCTTCGACTTCACCCAGCCGCCGAACCTGAGCTACCCGAAGCTCCGCGACCGGACCTGCCCGACGTCGTGAGACGCGCCGCCGCGCTGGCGCTCGTCGCCGTGGTTCCGCTGCTGATGGCCGCTGGCGATCCGACGGGCGATGTCGTGCACTGCGCCTCGCGGACCGCCGTCTCCGATCCGACGGCCGACGTCGTCGGGGTGCAGGGCGAAGCCGCCGAGCTCGGCACCGCGGCCGTGTGGCGGATCACGTTCGCGAAGCCGCTCCCCGTTCCCGACCACGACGGCGCGCCGCTGCGGATCGACGTCCTCGTTCGCGATCCGCTGATCGCGCCGGTCACGCTCGGCGACGAGCACGGCATGAACCGGATCGTTCGATGGGATGACACGGGGCCCGACGCGCTCGAGAACGTGATGTGGGTGTACGAGCGATCGGCGACGACGTTCAACCCGCCGGCGATCGACGGCCGAACCGTCACCTTCACCGTCCCGGGCCGGATCCTGCTCGGCGAAGCCGCAAACGGAACCGAGCTCGTCCGCCGGGCTCGATGGAGCGTCTTGGTGCGCGACGGCGGCGCATGCGACCGCGTGGGGACCGTGCCGGTCTACCGCCTGCAGCAGGTGAACGAGTCTCCTTCGCCCACCGTGTCGCACCTGATCCCGACCCCGTCGCCGTCGCGGACGGCCGAGGACCCGAAGTCGCCGGCCGGATGGGTCATCATCGTGATCCTGCTCGCAACCGTCACCGTGGTGCCCTTGGTCTTGTTGCGGCGCAGGAATTCATGAGCGCCTCCTCAAGGATGGCCCCTTGTCGTACGACACTGCACAGGTCATGGACCGGCGATGGCTGGCGTTCCGCGACCAGGCGGGGGCCTCGCTCAACACGCCCCTGCGCTCGAGCCTGCCCATCGGCCTGAACTGGCGCGGCGGGTTCCTCATCGGCGCGGAGGAGATCACGGCGCTCGACCAGACCGTACGCTCGGCGGCGGACCAGGTCGGCGCGGCGGTCGCCGTGTGGGAGACGCCGACCTACACGTACGGCGTCGCGGCCGAGCGCGACCACACCGAGATCCCGTTCCTGCTCGGCGTCGTGCCGACGGCGATCCCCGACGAGGCGACGGACGCGGTCGCCCGCTGCGGGATCGGCTCGAGCTACGCGGCGTGGCGCCAGCACACCGCGCAGGCGCTCGCGGCGTGGTCCGTCCAGACGCCGCGGACGGCCGACGCGCTCGAGGTGGACGCCGTCCTGCAGCTTGCCGACCAGACCGCCGTCGAGGCATGGTGCCGACTGTTCGGCATGGCGGTGCCGGTCGAGCGCGAGCTCACGCCGGAGGATCAGGCGGCGATGGCGCGCGCGATGTTGGCGGAGGCCGCCGAACGCAAGCGCAAGCGCCGCTCGGTCGACCTCGCCTGGTGATCGTGCCCGCTACGCCCCGACCGTGATGCCCTGCTGAGCGGCAAGATCGGCGAGCAGGTCGTCGATGCCCCGCGCGATCTCATCGCGCCACCACTGCTGGCCGTCCTCGGGCAGCGTGTAGATCGGGTCGTAGTAGTGGTAGCGGCGCGTGAGCGCCTCCGGATCCTCGCCCTCGATCCCCGTGCGGTAGTTCTTCCGCCAATAGCTGATGCCGCGGGTGTGGTCGTAGTCGTCGACCATGTGCACCCAGCGCTTGCCGACGAACGGTACGTCGCAGACGAACCGCGGCGTCGCGAACCCCGGCAGGTACCCGAGGATCGAGTACTGCAGGCGCTGGGCCTCTGCGACCGACAACCGCCAGTGCTCGGCGTTTGGGATCATGTCGCACATGTAGAAGTAGTACGGAAGGATCTTCCCGTGATCCAGCAGCGTGAAGCAGAGGTCAAGCAGCTGGTTCGGTGACGTGTTCACGCCGCGCAGCAGGACGCCCTGGTTACGGACGTCGCGGAAGCCCATGTCGAGCAGTTTGCGCACGGCGGTGCCGACCAACGGCGTCACCTGCTGAGCCGCGTTCACGTGCGTGTGCAACGCGACGTCCTTGTCGCGCTCCCGAGCGCGCGTCGCGATCGCGTCGTATGCCGCGAGCACGTCGTCCTGCAAGAAGTGCTGCGGGATGCCCATCAAGCCCTTGGTCGCGATGCGGATGTCGCGGATGTTCTCGATGTCCATCAGCTTGAACAACCACTCCTGCAGGCGCTTGGCCGGCACGTTGGCCATGTCGCCGCCGCTCACGACGACGTCGCGCACCTGCGGCGTGACGCGCAGGTAGTCGAGCATCGCGTCCCACCGGTCGTTCTGCTTCATCTCGAACTTGTACTTCAGGACCTGCAGCGTGTCGTTGCCGACGAGGTCCATCCGCGTGCAGTGGCCGCAGTATTGCGGACACGTCGGGATCAGCTCGGCAAGTACCTTCGTGGGGTAGCGGTGGGTGAGCCCCTCGACCGCCCACATGTCCGCCTCGTGAAGCGAGTCGCGGCTCGCGAGCGGGTGGCTCGGCCAGTCCGGCTCGCGCTCGGAGTAGGCGGGCGCCATGTACCGGCGGACCGGATCGGCGTAGAGATCTGCCTCCAGCATCGTGTTGATCATCTGGGGCGGGATCAGCATCGACATCGTCGCCCGCTCCTGCTGGTCGTGCTCGATGTCGGCGTACAGTTCGTCGGTCAAGTGCTCGCCGAGCGCCTCCTTGAACTCCTTCAGGTTCTTCACCGTGTGCGCGCGCTGCCACTGCGCCGAGTTCCACTGCTCCTCGGTGACGTCGCGGTAGCCGGGCAGCCGGCGCCAGTCGGGCTCCACGTATTCCCGGGTGAGCGGATACGCGAACGGCTGGTCGCCCGCGTGGGCGTGGGCCTCGCGGTGACCGGGTCGGATGTCGGATGCCTGTGGAAGGAACTCCACGCTCACGGGAACACCTCCTGGCTCGATCGGGCGGACTCGATAGGTCGTCCGTCTCGGCGGGCTATCGCGCGCCGCCGGAACGGGATGTTCTAGGGTTACCAAGCCATGATAGCGGCGAAACGTCCGGCCGAGAAGACTCGAAACCGAAGGATATTCGGAAAGAGGATCTAGCGACGGGGCCCGCCAGGGCCACCACGCCCGTCACGACGGGGGCGGCGCGTGTCACGGATCTCGGGGCCTTTCTTCGGCAACCGAGCCTTCATGGGGGCGTGGCCCGTTCGCTCGAACTTGACCTGGAAGTATTCCGGCGTCTGAGCCCGTTCGACCTCACGCCATCCGTTGGCCAGCAAGTGCTTCTGGCGAGATGCCGCGGTCTTGCGCAGTGAGTCGCCGCCCGGCACCTTCACGTAGAAGCGCTCGTGGATGATCTCTCGATAGTCGGCCATCGCCGGACAAGGGTAACAGGGCCTCGCATCTGCCCCGGAGACGGTGTGGCGAAGCGCTTCAGCGGCCGCGACGCGAGGCCGATGCCCTACGGGTATGGCGCCGAGCGAGGAGCGGGGGGTCGGCCGCAGCGCACCCGGGGGAGACCTTCGGGCATCGCTGGCCGGCGATGATTGGAAATCCAAGCTTCCGTCCGCATTGGCGACGGTCGGCACTGAGGTCGGCGCGGATCGGTGTTATGTCTTCGAGAACATGCGCGGCCCCGACGGCCGGCTCTGGATGGACCTGGCCGGCGAATGGACCGCCGAAGGGATCCGAGGCGTCTTCGAGGATTCCGACCAGCATCTGCACCCGTACTTCCCCGACTTCCAGGCGTGGATCGAGATCCTCGGGCGCGGACTCGAGGTCGTGGGGCTCGTGGACCGGATGGACGAACCGACCCGGAGCGTCCTGCGGGTGGAAGGGACGGTTTCCACCTGGTTGATCCCCGTCGGTGAAGGCGACGGCTGGTGGGGCTACGTCGGGTTCGACCTGTGTGACGACCGACGGTGGAGCGCCGACGTCGCGCCGACGATGCGCGCGCTCGCGACCGCCGTCGGGGAGTCGGTGGTCCGCCAGCAGATCATGACCGAGCAGTCGATGCGCCAGAGCCTCTACCGCACGATCGTCGAGGAGGGGCCGGTCATCACCTATATCGACGCGCCCGACGAGGTGGCGAGCTCCGTCTACGTGAGCCCGCAGATAGAACAGCTCGTCGGCTACTCGGTTGAGGAGTGGCTCACCGACCCGGAGCTTTGGCCGCGGCTGCTGCACCCCGACGACCGGGCGCGCGCGCTCGCGGAGAACGTTCGGCACAACGAGACGGGAGAGCCCTATCGCCTCGAGTACCGGATGATCCATCGCGACGGTCACGTCGTGTGGGTCTACGACGAGGCGCGGGTCGTGCGCGACGAACGCGGCAAGATCCGCTATTCGCACGGCGTGATGCTCGACGTCACCGGGCGCAAGACCGCCGACGATCAGGTCGCCTTCCGCGCCTACCACGACGAACTGACCGGCCTTCCGTCGCTCGAGATGTTCGAGGAGCTCGCCGAGCTGTCCGTCGCGCGCGCCCGCCGCCACGAGGGCGCCGTTGCGGTGCTGTGCGTCGACCTGATCGACTTCCGGCTGGTGAACGACTCGCTCGGACACGTCGCCGGCGACGGCCTGTTGGTCGCCGTTGCCGACCGGCTGCGCGAGGCGACGCGTGAACCCGATCTCGTGGCGCGTCGCGGCGGCGACCAGTTCCTGCTGTTGCTCGCGGACCTGGACCGGGACGAGTCGGGCCCCGACGGCGCGGTGCTCCGCGCGGAATCGGTGGCGCAACGCATCAACCAGGCGTTCTCGGAGCCGTTCGTTGTCGACGAGACCGAGGTGTACATCAGCGCCGGGGTCGGGATCAGCCTGTTCCCGCGCGACGCCGACGGCGTGCCCACGCTGATCCACAATGCGGAGTCGGCGATGTTCGACGCGAAGCGGACCGGCGGCGCGGGGTATGTGCTCTCGGCGGGTCTCGAGGCCGACTCGGGCGCGCGGCTGCACTTCGTGACGCGCCTGCGAAAGGCGGTGGACGCCCAGCGCTGGACGCTGCACTACCAGCCGGTGATCGACCTGCAGGACGGGGGGATGGTCGGTGTCGAGGCGCTGATCCGGTGGATCGAACCCGACGGCACGGTGATCCCACCGAACGACTTCATCCCGCTCGCCGAGGAGCTCGGCCTGATCGAACGCATCGGCGACTGGGTGGTCCGCGAGCTGACGTTCCAGGTCGGGGCGTGGCGCGAGCTCGACATCGACATCGAGGTCGGATTCAACTTGTCGCCCCGGCAGTTCTGGCAGCCGGATCTCGCGAGCCGCATCCAACAGGAGTTCCGGTCGGGCGGCGTGGACCCGGCCCGCGTGTTGGTCGAGGTGACCGAGACGTCGGCCATGATGGACCCCGATCGCGCGCAGGGGATCTTGCATGAGCTCACCGACGCCGGGTTCGCGATCGCGATCGACGACTTCGGAACGGGATACTCGTCGCTGTCGCGTCTACGCCACATGCCGGTGCGGGTCCTGAAGATCGACCGGTCGTTCGTCTCCAACGTGCACACCGATCGCCAGGCCGCCTCGATCGTGTCCGCCTTCCTCGAGCTCGCGAATGGGCTCGACCTCATCACGCTCGCCGAGGGCATCGAGACCGAGGAGGAGCTCGCGTTCCTGCGCGAGAGGGGCTGCCGGCTCGGGCAGGGATTCTTCTTCTCGAAGCCGGTTCCGCCGGAAGAGATCATCGCGTACGCGTTCGGCGGGATCCCATCGGCTGCGTCGCTTCGGACGGCCTAGCCTAGCGGCCGAGCGCGTCGCGGGCGGCGGCCGCGATCGCTGCGGCGTCGATCCCCGCCCAAGCCCGCAGCTCGGTCGGCGTCGCCGAGCCGGGCACGCCGGTCACGCCGAGCTTGTGCACACGGCCGGTCAACGCTCCGGTGGAGGCGAGCGCGTCGAGCACCGCGTCGCCGAGGCCACCTTCGACGCGGTGATCCTCGACCACGATCAGGACCCCGGTGTCGTCGAGCGCCGCGCGCAGGGTCGCGGCGTCGATCGGCTTCACGCTGTAGGAGTCGATCACGCGGGCGGTGATGCCATCGGGAGCGAGCGCGTCGCGCGCGGCGAGGCACTCGTGCACCGTGACTCCAGCGCCGATCAACGTGACGTCGTCGTGATCGCTCGAGGAGAGCGTCTTCGAACCGCCGACGGGGAAGTCGTCGTCGTCGGCGTACAGGATGTTGGTCGCCTCGCGGGTCGAGCGCAGGTACGAGATACCCTCGAGCGTCGCCATCCGCTCGGTCAGCGCGACCGCGCTCGGACCGTCGGCGGGGTACAGCACCGTCGAGCCGGCGAGCGCGCGGAACATCGCGATGTCCTCGATCGCCATCTGCGATGGCCCGTCTTCACCGATCGAGACGCCGGCGTGCGAGCCGCTCAGGCGAAGGTCGGCGCGGCTCACCGTCCCCATCCGGATCTGGTCGGCCGCACGCGTGAGGAACGCCCCGAACGTCGCCGCGAACGCCTTCTTGCCCATCGCCTGCAGCCCGGTCTGGACGCCGACCATGCACTGCTCCGCGATGTACATCTCGACGAACCGATCGGGCGCGACGGCTTCGGTCTCTTCCGTATACGTGGAGTTGCCGACCTCGCCATCGAGGACGACGACGTCACGGTCGGTCCCGGCGAGCCATGCCAGCGCGTCCCCGAACGCCTTCCGCGTCGCGATGGGCTTGTCGTACGCCGGCCGCGGCACGGAAGACGGCGTGAACGGCGCCGGATCCTTGATGTCGATCGGCGCCGGCGGTGTGCACCGGATGTGCCGGTCGCCGCCTAGTTCTCCGATCGCGGCGTCGAGCTTGTCGGCGGGTACCGCCTTGCCGTGCCATCCCTCCTTGTCCTGGAGGAACGAGACGCCGTTGCCCTTCCGGGTGCGTGCGACGATGAACGTCGGGCGCTCGTCGCCGGCGGCGCTGGTGTACGCGCGGTCGATGGCATCCACGTCGTGCCCGTCGATCTCGATGGCGTTCCATCCGAACGCCATCGCGCGATCGCGGAAGACGTCGGCATGCCAGCCGTGCATCGTGGGCCCGCGCTGGCCGAGACGGTTCAGGTCGAGGATCGCCGTCACGTTGTTGGCGCCGTGGAACGCCGTCGCCTCCATCGCCTCCCACACGGAGCCCTCGGCCATCTCGGAGTCGCCGAGCATCACCCAGACGCGAGCTTCGACCTTGTCCAGCCGCATCGCGAGCGCCATCCCGAGTCCGGCCGCCAGCCCCTGGCCCAGGGAGCCGGTCGCGACGTCAACCCACGGCATCTCCTTGATCGGCACGGGGTGGCCTTGCAGCGGCGATCCCTCTCGTCGCAACGACATGAGGACGTCATCGTCGAAGGCGCCGACCGCCTTCAACACGGCGTACAAGCCCGGCGCCGCGTGGCCCTTCGAGAGCACGAAGCGGTCGTTCCCCCGGTAATGCGGGTCTTTCACGTCGAACCGGAGGTGGTCGGCGAACAACACCGCGACGAGGTGCGCCATCGACATCGATGAGGTTGGGTGTCCAGACCCCGCGGCGGTGGTGGCATGGATGCTGTCGACCGAGATCTGTGCTGCGAGTTCGTTCCAGCGCTGGGTGTTGTCTCCCACCGGTTCCTCCGCCGTTCGCTCGTCGTCAATCTACCCGCCCGATACGACTTTCAGTCGGGAGCGGCGGTATCGCGGGCCAGGACGCTCGCGGTACGCTCGCGCCCCATGTCCGACGGCTCCGTTCCCTTGATCGCGCCCAAGGTGGCGGCCCGCGATGCCGCATCGCGTCCGGTGCTGCTCGCGCTCGCCGGCGACTCGGCCTCGGGGAAATCGACGTTGTCGCGCGGGATCGAGTTCATCCTGGGGGTGGGTCGCGTCGGCCGCGTGTGCACCGACGATTACCACCGGTACGACCGTCCGACGCGGGCCGAGCTCGGCGTGACGCCGCTCGCCCCGGAGGCGAACCGGATGGACCTGATGGCCGAGCACCTGCGCCAGCTCGCGTCGGGGACCGCCGTCGAGAAGCCCACCTACGACCACCACACCGGCTCCTTCGGGCCGGATGAGCACGTGGAGGCGGGCGAGATCGTGATCGTCGAGGGTCTGCTGCCGCTCGCCGATCGCGCCGTCCGCGACCAGATCGACGTGGCGGTCTTCCTCGAGCCGGAGGAGGAGCTTCGCCACCGGTGGAAGCTCGAGCGCGACGTCTTCGAGCGTGGCTACTCGCCGAAGGAAGTCGTGGCCGAGCTCAAGCGGCGCGAGCCCGACGCGGCGCAGTACATCCGCCCGCAGCGCGAGTACGCCGACGTGATCGTGCGCTTCCTCGGGGACCCCGCGGACGCCGATCAGGCCCACCTGTCGGCGCGCGTGATCGTTCGGCCCACCCTGCCGTTCCCTGCGCTCCGCGAGCTGCTCGGTGAGTTCCGCGCGCGCGGTGAGACGCCGGTCCGCTGGTCGGTCCGCACCGACCGGCGGGGTCCGATGAGCGTGCTCGAGATCGACGGCGACTGCCCCGCGGACCTCGGCGCGGAGCTCGAAGAGGCGCTGTGGTCCTCGCTGCATCCTGACGAGCGCCTGCAGCGCGACCGGATCGGCATCGTGAAGCGTCCGGGTCAGGACGCGGAGCGGAGCGAGTCCCTCGCCCTCGCACAGCTGCTGATCGTGTCGCACCTGGTCGGCGCCTTTGACGGCGCGTTCGAGCTGTAGGCCGCGCGGTACCCTGAGGGGGTGACTGAGGTACCCGAGAGCTTCCGAGCGCTCGGGGTCTCCGAGCCGGTTGTCGCGGCCCTCGAGGCTCGCGGCTTCACCGAGCCCTTCCCGATCCAGACCATGGTATGGGAGGACGTCCGTTCCGGACGCGACACCCTGGCGCGTTCGAAGACCGGCTCCGGCAAGACCCTGGCTTTCGCGCTGCCGATCGCCGACCGCCTAGATCCAGAGGCGTCGCCGCTGCCTGCGGCGCTCGTCCTCGTGCCGACACGCGAGCTTGCCCAGCAGGTGACCACCGAGTTCCAGATCGTCGCGAGCGCGACCGGCCTCGTGGTGAAGGCGGTGTATGGCGGGACCAACGTGAAGGAGCAGGCGCGAGGCGTCGACAAGGCCCACGTGCTGATCGCGACCCCCGGTCGGCTCGACGACCTCGCGATCCGCGGCCTGATCGACCTGTCCGGCGTGCGCGTGCTGGTGCTGGACGAAGCCGACCGGATGCTCGACATGGGGTTCCAGCCGCAGGTCGACCGGATCGTGCGCAGGCTCCCGAGGGACCGCCAGACGATGTTCTTCTCAGCGACGCTCGACGGCGCCGTCGGGCGGATCGCCGAGGTCTACACCCGCGACGCGATCCTGCACGAGGTCGCGGGCTACGACCGCCAGGTGGTAGAGGAGGCCGACCATCGGTTCGTCCCCGTGCCGGTCCACGACAAGCTCACCAAACTGATCGAGCTCGCCAACGCCGAGGCCGGCCTGACGCTCGTGTTCGTGAACACGAAGCGCGCGGTCGACGCGCTCGCGCGCCAGCTCAAGGCGCAGGGCGTCCACGCGCTCGCGCTCCACGGCGACATGCGCCAGGAGGCGCGCGACCGCGCGCTCAAGCGGTTCGCCGACGGCCACGTCGGCGTGCTCGTCGCGACCGACGTCGCGGCGCGAGGTCTCGACCTCGAGGACATCACCTTGGTGGTCAACTACGACGCGCCGCTGGACGACAAGGCCTATGTCCACCGTGTCGGACGCACGGCTCGAGCCGGCAAGACCGGCACGAGCATCACGTTCGTCACCCCCGACCAGCAGGGCGACATCTCGCGGATGGCTGCGCGCCTCGATCTGCACGAAGAGTTCGAGCTGGAGGGGATGAAGGTCGCGCCACCCCGTGTCGTGTTCAGCGGCGGCCCGAAGGGCCGCCGCGGAGGGTTCAAACCGCGGAAGCGCCGCTGAGCGGGGCGGCCCCGTCCAACGACGTCGTTCAGACGGCCAGGCCGCCGTCGATCACCGTCATGCCGGCGCGACGGTGCATGGCGGAGATCTCGTCGGCCGGCACCGGCTTCGAGAACAAGAAGCCCTGGCCCGAGGAGCAGCCGCGTGCGGCGAGGAACCGCCATTCCTCTTCGGTCTCGATGCCTTCGGCGAGCGGCTCCATCTGGAGGTTGGACGCGAGGGCGATGATCGCCGAGACCATGCTCGCGCTCTGCTTGTCGGCGTTCACATCGCGGACGAACGTCCGGTCGATCTTCAACACGTCCACCGGCATGTAGCGCAGGCGCGACAGCGACGAGTAGCCCGTGCCGAAGTCGTCGATCGCAAGCTTCAGCCCGTGGTCCTTGAACCCGTGCAGCACCTCGAGGGTGCGGTCGGGGTCGTTCATCGCGGTCGACTCGGTGATCTCGACGGTGATCCGCTGCGGGTCGATGCCGGAGTCCTCGATCTGGTCGGCGATCCGGCGGACGGGGTCGGGCTGCCACAGCTGCCGCGGCGACAGGTTGAACCCGATCTCGATCTCGAGCCCCTCGTCGCGCCAGCGGGCGTCCTGCCGGCAAATCTCTTCGACGACCCACGCGCCGATCGCCTCGATCAGCCCCATCTCCTCGGCGAGGGGGATGAAGTCCCCCGGCGGCACGAGTCCGCCGGCCGGGTCCGGCCAGCGGATCAACGCCTCGACGCCGAACATCTCGCCGGTGAACAGGTTGATCAGTGGCTGGTAATGCAGCGCCCAGTCCTGGTGCTCGACGGCCTTGCGCAGGCGCGTCGACAATGAGAGCTTGCTGAGAGCCCCGTCGTTCTCGAGGTGGTTCAAGACGTAGCCGCCGGGTCCGTTCTCCTTCGCGAGGTATACCGCGCTGTCGGCGTTCCTCAGCAAGCTCGTCGCGTCCGCCGCGTCGAGTGGGAACACGCTGATCCCGATCGATGCCGTCACGTAGAGCTCCGTCCCGTCGACCTCGAAGGGCGCTTCGAATGACTCGAGCACGCGATGGGCCACCGCCTGCGCCGAGATCGCGGCGCCGTTCTCGTCGACCACTGGCGAGGTCTGGTCGAGGTCGGCCAGCAGCATCAGGAACTCGTCGCCACCCGGCCGCGCCACGAGGTCGGTGTCGCGGGTCGCCTCCTGCAGACGCGCGGCCATCTGTGCGATCAGGCGGTCGCCGACCTCGTGGCCAAGCGAGTCGTTGACCAGCTTGAAGTTGTCGACGTCGAGCGCGAGCACGGCGACGCCGCGGTCCGCGCGACGCGCGCGCGCGAGCGACAGCTCGAGCAGCTCGTCGAACATCGCGCGGTTCGGCATGCCCGTCAGGCTGTCGTGGTACGCGAGATAGGTCAGCCGCTCCTCAGCCTCGCGCCGCTCTGTGATGTCGAGCATCACGCCGTGCGTGTACGCCGGGTTCCCCTCGGGGTCGCGGATCATCACCGCCGTGTCCTGGAACCACTTCACGCGTCCGTCGCGCGCGACCATCCGATACTCGACGGAGTACGGCTCCCCCGATTCGATCCCGCGGTCCACCTCTTCGATCGCACGTTCACGATCGTCGGGATGCAGCATCTCGGACCACAGCTTGCTGTCGGGGCCGGTCCATTCTTGGGGCGTGACACCAAGCAACGTCTCGATCTGCGGAGACACGTACACGGTCGTCCACGATTCGTCGGTCGCGTCCTGGTACACGATCGCAGGGATCTGCTCGACCAGCGCGCCGTACGTGCTTTGCGCGTGATGGAGGTCACGCTTCGCCTCGACCATCTGGGTGATGTCGAACATGATGCCGAGCCAGTAGACGGGTGTCCCTTCGGCGTCGCGGATGAGCACCGCGTCCTCGCGCACCCACACGACGCGACCGTCGGCGTGCACAGCGCGGAATTCCTCGTGGAACTCCGTCTGGTGCTCGACCGAGTACTCGCTCGCCGCGACGACGCGCTCGTAGTCCTCCGGATGGATGAACGCCATCCAGCCCGATCCCTCACGGATGTAGTCCTCGCGGGTGATGCCGAGGAGGTCCTCGATGCCGGGGCTCACGTCGACCATCGGGTCGTCGTTCCCGGCGCCGTCGATGTAGATGACCGCGGGCAGTGCGTCGATCAGCCCGCGATAGCGCGACTCGAGGTCGGCCAGTTGTGCAGACACGTCCACCGCGCGATCGTTCGACGCGAAGAAGCCGCCCTCGATCGCATGCGGATCGGGGCGCGTGGTCGGCTCGTCGGTCACCAGGCTCCTTGGGGCACGGTCGGCACTGCGGGGACGGATGCCTGACCATCGGTCCTGGTCCGAGCCCGCTTGAGCAGTGCAGAAGCGTTTGCGCCCAACGCGATGAGGCCGGTGCGGATGGCTCCGCACCGGCCTCGGCCGAACGTTGGGGCAGCGGTCCCCTAACTGACCGTCAGGCCTGCGCGCATCCCGGCCTCGTAATGCCCAGGGATGTTGCAGATGATGACGTACGACCCGGCGTCGAGGTTCGAGGTCAGCGTCGCCGTCGTGCTCGGCGCGATGTCCTCCTGCTCGTCGACGACCGTCAGTTTGTCCTCGTCGACCTCGCCGTCCTTGGTCGGCAACGCGTCGGGTGCGTCGTCGGTCTGGACGATCACGAACTCGTGGGTGCTCGGACCCTGATTGGCGATGTTGAAGGTGACCGAGCCGGCCGGAGCGCTGCCTGATGCGAGCGTGATCGAAAAGTCCTGCTCGGTCGCCGAGACCGTGCCCGGACTGGAGCCACCGGCCGAACTGCTGCTCGAAGACGAACTACTGCACGCCACTGCACCGAGCAGTGCGAGCGCAACCGCGGCGACCGCGATACGCGTGAACAACCGATCCATTGGGTTCCCCTCGCTCTCGATGGACTGCTAACTCAGCGTACGAGGGGATGCGTTTTGCGGACAAGCGCGTGCGAACGCTAGAGATAGACGCCGGTGCGAAACTCCGACGGCGGCTGCTCCGGACGTGTCTGCACGCGGAACGGCAGGCGCACCGCCTCGTTGCCATCGATCCCGACCACGATCGTGTGCGCACCCTCCGCCTCGAAGACGAGGCCGTCGAGGTTCAGCGCGAGCGTCGCTGTGCCCTCGCCTTCGGGGGACGCGAAGTTGGCCTCGAAGGCGGGCCGATCGCCGAACAGCCGCGGCTGGCCGGATGGATCGAGCAACGACAGGATCAACGTGTGTGCGCCGGCCTCATCGGGTGTCGTGCGGACGATGATCCCGAGACCGATCCGGTCGTGCCGCACCGGGAAGGCGCTCGCCTGGATCACCTGCCATCCGATGCCGAGGGCGTGCAGCTTCCCACCGGTCGCTTGCACCGAATCTGAGAGGAACGCGTCGATCTCCATCACGACACTCCGATCTTCGCGCGCAGTCCTTCGAGCATCAGGTCGAGCCCGAACTCGAACTGCGCGTCGAGGTCGCACTCGGCCAGGTAGGGCGCGCACGCAGCGACGTTCGGGAGTTCGGATGCGATCCCGGTGGGGAAGGCGCCCGCCTGCTCCCCGCTGCCGAACGGCTGGCCCGTCTCCATCATCACCGTCCCGAAGATGAAGCTGCCGATCGTGTGGAACGCCTGCGCGGCGTCGGACTCCGACAAGCCCGCGCGTCGCAGCGCCGACAACGCGGCGTCCATCGGACGAAGCGAGTCAACCGACGCGCCCGAGTGCTTCCGCTCACCGAAGAGCTGGATCACGCTCGGGTGCGCCCGGAGCAGATCACGCCAGCAATGCGCGAGGCGCCTGCCGTAGACGATCGGATCGTCGTCGACCGCGTCTGGGAAGGGGAACTCCTGCATGACTCGCTCGATCACCGCGTTGAGCAGGTCGTCCTTGTCGCGCACGTGGTTGTACAGCGACATCGCCTCGACGCCCACCTCGCGCGCGATCCGGCGCATCGAGACGGCGTCGAGCCCTTCGGCGTCCATCAAGCGAAGTGCGGCGTCAGTGATCCGCTCGCGCGTGAGGGGCACGCGGGCAGCTTTGGTGTCGGCGGAACGGCGGGTTGTCGTTCGTCCCATCTGGGGTGAGGCTTTCTCGTAAGGAACTGCTCCGATGCGGAGTGACGCGCGGCGGAGGTGCGGGTTGACACACTTACGCCGTACGCCTATCCTGCGTACACCGTAAGCATACACCGTACGTCAAGGACACTCCGCCGGATCCAAGGGGGGAACCATGAAGATCAACCCGGAAACACTCGCGCGAGCGAGCAGCCGTCACGCCTGGCGGACCGTCGCGATCTGGGCGGTGATCCTCGTCCTGGGCTTCGCGGCCTCTGGGGCGTTGCTGAGCAGCGCGCTCACGACCGACTTCGACTTCACGAACAACCCCGAGGCGGTCCGAGCCCAGACGCTGCTGCAGCAGAAGGGCCTGGAGCAGAACGTGACGCCGGAGACGTTCGTGATGACCGGCGCGCCGGGGGCCGCGACGGACCCGGCGTTCATCGCGCAGGTGAACGGGGCCCTGAACGACATCCGCGCGCTCGACCCCAACGTGGTCCTGCAGGTTCCGTCCCAGTACCCGCTGTCACAGAAGGATCAAGCGAACCCACAGCTTGCCGCGCTCGGCCCCATCCCGTCCGAGGACGGCAGCGCGGTCCTGTTCAACGTGATCCTCAACAAGGACAGCGACCAGACCGCGACCCTCGTCGATCCGCTCAACGCCATCCAGGCCAAGTATTCGACCGGCGGCACCAACTTCTACATGTTGGGAGAGCCGACCTCGACCGCCGACTTCAAGAAGATCTCTGAGGACGACCTCAAGAAGGGCGAGACGATCGGCGTCATCGTCGCGATCATCGTCTTGCTGGTCGTCTTCGGGTCGCTCATCGCCGGGGTGACCCCGATCATCATGGGCATCTTCGCGATCGGCGTCGCATTCGGGATCGTCGGGCTCGTCGGAGAAGTGTGGCGGTGGAGCTTCTTCGTCCCGAACCTCATCTCGATGATGGGCCTCGCGGTCGGGATCGACTATTCGTTGTTCATCGTGTCGCGCTACCGCGAGGAGCGAGGGCGTGGCCGGGACAACCTCGAGGCGATCGGGATGTCCGGGGCAACGGCCAACCGGGCCGTGTTCTTCAGCGGGTTCACCGTGGTGATCGCACTCGCCGGCATGTTGCTCGTGCCGACGACGATCTTCCGCGGGCTCGCGGGCGGCGCGATCATCGTTGTGCTGGTCTCGGTGGCACTGTCGATGACCTTGCTGCCGGCGTTGATGGCCCTGTTCTCCGACCGTCTGGTAAAGCCGGGCGCCGTCTTCGGTCGGGGCCGCACGCTCGAGCACGGTCGCAAAGGCGGCTTCTGGGACCGCGAGTCCCGCTCCGTGATGAATCATCCGTGGACGTATCTGATCGTCACCTCCGTCTTCTTGATCCTGCTGTCGGTGCCGTACTGGGTGCAATCGCGCGCCGACGGGATCGGCCACGGGATGAAGAAGGGTTTCTCCGGGATCGACGCGATCCCGAACGGGATCCCGACGAAGGACGCCTTCAACGTGCTCGTCGCCAAGTTCCCGACACAGAGCGGCGCGCAATCGACCGCGCAGGTCGTGATCCCCAACGCGAACACCGATACGCAGCTCACACAACAGATCCAGGCGCTCGACGCCGCGATGGCGAACGACTCGGCGTTCGCGAAGCCGCAGCCGCCCCAGACCAGTCAGGACGGGACGACGGCGCTCGTCGCGATCCCGTTCGCTGGCGAGGCGACGGACTCGCAGAGCCAGGCGGCCGTCGACGCGGTTACACGTCTGCGGGATCAGTACGTGCCGCAGGCGTTCGGCCAGAACTCCGGGGTGCTCGTCGGCGGCGACACCGCGTCGACGAAGGACTTCTTCGACGTCTCTGACCAGTACACGCCGATCATCATCCTGTTGGTCCTGGGTTTGTCGTTCATCCTGCTGACGGTCGTCTTCCGATCGATCGTCGTGCCGGCAAAAGCCATCGTGATGAACCTGCTGTCCGTCGGCGCGGCGTACGGGATGATCACACTGATCTTCCAGCAGGGTGGTCCGTCTTGGGCCCACTCGATCGCCGACGCCCTGAACTTCACGCAGGTGCAAGCGATCGAGTCGTGGTTGCCGTTGTTCCTCTTCTCGATCCTGTTCGGCCTCTCGATGGACTATCAGGTGTTCCTGCTTAGCCGGATCCGTGAGGAATACGACAAGACGAACGACAACGCCGAGGCGGTCGCCTACGGCCTGCGGACCACTGGCGGAATCATCACCGGCGCCGCCGTGATCATGGTCGCGGTGTTCGCGGCGTTCGCGAGCGGCCGGATCGCAGCGCTGCAGGAGATGGGCTTCGGTCTCGCGATCGCGGTCTTCCTTGACGCGACCATCGTCCGGTCGGTCCTGGTGCCGTCGGCGATGAAGCTGCTCGGCGATCGCAACTGGTACCTCCCGAGGTGGCTGCAGTGGCTGCCCAAGGTGGACGTTGAAGGCCACTCAACCGTGGTCGAGGTCCCCGAGATCAGCCAACCGGCCGGCGTGACCGAGTAGGGCTCGGATCGCGCGAAAGCCCGAAAGGGGGGCGGCTGCCCGCGCCGCCCCCCTTTCGGCGTTCTAGGGGGGAGTACACAGAGCGAGATAGAAACGCCGCCATCCGTAGATGCTCCGGGCGACGGCTACGAGGCGACGACGACGGTGCACACCTCGCCGAACCGGTCATGGAACGTTTGGCCTGCGGTGCGGTTGGCCGTGTTGATGCCGTGCGCTGCAGCGAAGGGCGCCGCCACGAACGTCACCGGGCCCTCGCCGGGAACGTCGCACACCCACGACACTGCTCCGCGCGTACCTGCGGCGTGCGCCGGCATCATGAGAGCCAGCGGCAGGAGCGCAGAGGCGATGATCGTTGAGACGAGCCGCTTCATCGGGTGCTCCTCTCTTCGGGGAGTTCACGGTAGTCACGGTCGGCGCCGCGACGCAACCCGTCGTCGGGTGCAGAGCCGAGCGATGGGCTCCAAGGGATGGGCGGCGAACGACTCGGCGCGCGGATGCTGCGGATCGAGCCCGGCGGCGTCTTCTGGCCGCTCACGTTTCGTCGGCAGATCTCGCATCGGCCGGGTTGGCTCGTGCGACGGGGACGTCGATAAGGTCCAGCCATGACCGAGAGGCAGATCGCGCTCCGGCGGATGCTCGGACGAGTCGGGGCGTGGACGTTCGGCTTCGATGGCAGAGCGCCCGACGCGCTCGCGGGCGACATCCGGACGATCGAGGCGATGCGTTTCCCGGTGCTCTGGATCCCCGAAGGGGGCGGCTCGAACGACGTCCTCACGAATCTCGGTTGGGGCCTCGCCTCGAGCGAACGACTGACGATGGCGAGTGGCATCGCGAACATCACCGCGCGTCAGCCCGAGGTGCTTGCCCGCGGAGCGGCGTTCCTGGCGGAGGCCTATCCAGATCGGCTCGTGCTCGGCATCGGCGTCGGTCACGAATACACGACCGAACGGCGTTCGTTCGATTGGTCGCGTCCTCTCGAGCGAACGCGCGCCTACGTGGAGGCGATGACCGCCGAAGACGTGGCGTTGCCACCGAGGGTTCTGGCGGCGCTCGGGGACGGGATGTTGCGGCTCGCCGGAGAGCTGACCGAGGGTGCGCACACCTACTTCGTGCCGGTCGCCCACACCGCCCATGCGCGGGATCTTCTTGGTCCGGATCCCGTGTTAGCGGTCGAGGTCGGTGTGCTTCCTGGCCTCGATGACGACAGTGCTCGGGCGGCCGCGCGCGAGTGGGCGCGCCACTACCTCGAGCTGCCGAACTACGCGAACAACTGGCGACGGCTCGGCTTCGACGCCGACCCTGACGGCGACGACCGACTGCTCGAGGCGGCGCTCGCTTGGGGTGATCCATCGGCGATCGCGGATCGCGTGCACGAGCATCTCGATGCGGGCGCAGACCATGTGTGCGTCCAGGTGCTCAACGACGCCGGTCCGGACGACGATCTCACGTCGCTCGCGGAACTCGCGCCGTTCGTGCTCGGATCCTGAGCGCTCTGAGCGCGATCGACGCGGCGGTATGGTCGACTGTTGACAGACGACCGGCGCCGTGCCACCGTCGTGCAACCGCTGGAACGCTGAGGGAGGGGTCCGATGCGCCGCGTCATCATCGGTCTGGTCGCAGTTCTGTCCATCGCGTGGCTCCCGAGCACCATGGGCTCGGCCGCACCGCCCAAGCCCGCCGGCGAGGGGGTGCCCGCATTCGGCCACGTGTTCGTGATCATCGGCGAGAACGCCGAGCTCGGGAACGTCAACAAGTCCAACTCGCCATACCTGATCAACACGCTCGAGCCGAAGTCTGCGTGGCTCACGAACTACTACGCGCTCGCGCACAACTCCCTGGCCAACTACATCGGGATGACGTCGGGCCAGTTCATCCTGTGCGACCAGAACGACGATCCGCCGGACACGTGTCACCAGAACGTGCCGAACCTGTTCCACCAGCTCGATGTCGCCGGCGTGAGCTGGCAGAGCTGGATGGAATCGATGCCGGTCGCATGCGACGTCGAGAAGGAAGCCGGCACGTTGCAGGACTCCAACACCTACCGGGTCAAGCATAACCCGGCCGTCTACTACGACAACGTCGAAGGAGCCGGCGGCGTGTGGTCGGCGACCAACAAGTCGGCGGAGTGCCTGCAGGACGTCATCCCGGCCGGCACGACCGCGTCCAACGACATGAGCTACTTCAACTCGGCGCTGCAGTCCGGGAACGTCGGCCGGTTCAACCTCGTCGTGCCCAACCAGTGTGAGGACGCACACGACAACTGCAGCCCGCCGACCGCCAATCCGCTGATGCAGTTCGACAACTTCCTCGCGCGTGAGGTCCCCCGGATCGAATCCTCGCCCGCGTACGGGACCAACGGCGTGATCATCGTCGTGTTCGACGAGGGAGCGGGCGACAACATCAAGAACAAGCAGGACAAGTTCGGTCAGGGCGGCCGCGTGGTGTTCTCGGTCGAGAGCCAGCTCGTGAAGCCCGGCACCTACACCGGCGTGTTCGACCACTACAGCTTCCTGCGGACCATGGAAGACGGGTTCCGGCTCGGCTCCTACGTCGGCAACGCCGCGGTGTCGAAGCCGATCGACAACATCTGGAAGTAGGCGCGAGCCGGCGACCGTCAGCGCGGGATGCGCGCGACGGTCGCCGGGCTCCGCAGTTCTCGAAGCGCATCGCGCGCGATCCAGGTCGCCGTCCGGTCGTGGAGCTCGAGGAGCGCTACGGCTTCGGCGATCGCGGCTCCCTGCAGCGACCGGTTGCGTTTGCCGATCTGGCGGAGCGCCCAGTTGACCGCCTTCCTGACCTCGTTGCGATCGTCGGTCGACGCGCTACGGATCAGTGGAAGGTAGCCGAGGTAGGTCTGGTTCGGTTCACCGGGCCGGTCGACGGCGAGGCGGGCGAGCATCGCGAAGGCACACCGCTTGGTGAAGCCGCGCCGTGCGTGGCTCCATGTGGTGATCGCGCGGTCGACGTGCGCGGTTCGAGCGTAGGTATCCGCGAGCATGTCGGTGAGGTCCCACGAGTCGAGGTCTTGCGCCCAGGCGCTCATCGCGCGGAACGAGAGCGCCGTCGGATCGGCGACGAGCGCGGCGACCATCCGCGCTTCGTGGATCTCGGTGCCCCACAGTTCGCGTGCAAGTTCTTGGTCGGCGCCGGCGCGCTTGGCGATGCGCCTGATGCCGGGCACCGAGACGCCGAGCGCGCGGGACGTTTCGATGCCAACCCGCGCCATGCCCGGCAGGCGAGAAGGATCGGCTTCGGCCCTGAGTGCCTCCAGAACCTCGTCGGCGTTCACGAACGGTCGGTGTGCCTGCTTGGGTCTACGGCACATGCGTCCGCCCCGAGCAGGCGGCCGATCTGTGTTCGGTGGCCGGCCGCCGCTCGATACACCCGGTCCGTGACCGTTGGTGACGCGCCGGCTACCACGCTCAGCAGGCGTCCGGCCGGGAGCTCTCTCGCGATCACCGGCACCGCAGCGCCGCCGGTATAGACGCGGCCATCCGAGGTGATCGCGTGCATCGCGTCGAGACGTTCTTCCTTGGGAACGGGGAGAAGCTGTCGGTCCGCCTGCTGGATGGGCACGAAGTTGAGGTTGTGCGACCGGTCGAGCTTCCGCAGGTTGTCCGCGAACCAGCGGCAGGCGCCGCAGTCCTCGTCGTAGGCGACGGTCACGATGGCCATACCGAAAGGCTACGTCGGGGGCTGCCCTGCGAAGATGTCCCGCATGCGCCCCCTGCTCGATGGCACCAAGCTCGCCCGCGCGTGCCTGATCGGCGACACCGTGGCGATCCTTGTCTTCCTGCTGTTCGGCGTGTCCAGCCATCACGAGGACGCCGTCACCCGGTTCATGACGTTGGCGGTGATCTTCGAGGTCGCGTGGATCGGAACCGCCTGGGCCATCGGGACGTACCGGCCCCTGTCGAACGCGCGGCTGGCCGCCAACCTCGCAATCGCCATCCCGATCGGCGTCCTGCTTCGCGTGGCCGTGGTGGGCTCGCTCACCGCAGGTCAGATCCTGACCTTCGCCGTGGTGGCGCTGGTGTTCGCGTCGATCTTCGTCGGGATCGCCCGCGTCGCCGTGATCGGGCTGTTCCGGATGATGCGCTGGGAGGAGGAGACGTCGTGATCGACATGCCACGGCCGGGCGCCGCGCGGAGCTTCTGGCTGCAAGAGGCGCTCACCGACGATCCGGGGGAGCCCACGCCGCCGCTCGAGGCGAACGTGGCCGCCGACGTCTGCATCGTCGGCGGCGGGTTCGCCGGGCTGTGGACCGCCGTGCGCCTCACAGAGCGCTCGCCCGGGATGCGCATCGTCCTTCTCGAGCAAGACATCGTGGGCGGCGGCGCAAGCGGCCGCAACGGCGGCTTCGCGTCTTCGTCCTGGTTCGACGCCGACGCGATCATCGCGCTGTTCGGTGAAGACGAAGGCCTGCGGTACCTCCGCGTGCTGAGCGACGCGGTCGACCAGCTCGGCGAGTTCGCCGAGGCGAACCGGATCGAGTGCTGGTTCCACAAGGACGGCGTCCTCGGCGTGCGGACCGGCGCATGGCAGGAGATGTTCGGCGCCGGTGGTCGGGGGTCTGCGCGGGAACGCTACGGCGAGAGCGGCGACCGCCACAAGATCCTGACGGCGGAGGAGACGAGGGCATACGCGGACTCCCCTCGATTCGTGCAGGGTTCGATCGATCCGGACAACGCGGTGATCCAGCCGGCGCGGCTCGCGCGCGGCCTGCGGCGCCTGCTGCTCGAGCGCGGCGTCCACATCTTCGAGCGCACCCCGATGCGCGATCTGGAGCGGTCTCGGCCGGCGGTGGTTCGCTCCGATCGCGGCGCGGTGCGTGCCGACCGCGTGGTCCTCACCACCGGCGCGTGGGCGGCCGAGATGTCCCCGTTCCGCCGAAGCTTCGGCGTGATCGCCGACTACGTCGTCGCGACCGAGCCGATCCCCGACCTGTTGAAAGAGATCAACTGGACGACCCAGATGGGCATCGCCGACGGTCGCGACTGGCTCTACTACCTGCGGCCCACCGACGACCATCGGATCGTGATAGGCGGCGGCGCCGGCAGCGCCGTGTACGGCGGCCGAGGGGACAGCAAAGCGGCGAACGGACGGATACATCTCGCCGAGGCGCCGGCGCGTGGGCTGCTGTGGATGTTCCCGCAGCTCGAAGGCATCCGTTTCACGCATGCGTGGGGCGGCCCGATCGACCAGACGCCGACGTTCGTGCCGTTCTACCGGACGCTCCCGCCGGGAAACATCCACGCGGGGCTCGGGTTCAGCGGCCACGGCGTGATCCAGACGTTCGTCGGCGGACACATCGTCGCCTCGACGGTGCTCGACCGGACCGATGAGTGGACGACGCTCGCGGTCAACCGGCCGGAGTCGTCGCTCGCGCCGCCCGAGCCGTTCCGGTATCCGCTCGTGCGCGCGGCCGCGTTCGCGCTTGAGCGCGGCGATATGCGCGAAGACGCGGGCCGGTCGCGCGGGCTGCTGTACCGGATGGTCGGCGAAGCGCCGTCACGCCATCGCGAGCGCGTGGTTCGGCGGGGAGCGCCGGCTCAGTAGCGGTCGTCGACCGGCGGATCGTCGCGCGTCGGGCGTCCCACCTCGACGCTCGTTCCACCCATCGCGGGACGTTGCGGGTTGACCGCGGCGTTGAACGACTGCTGCGCCTTGCGGACCTGATGTCGCACCATGTAGTACCCGACCGCTGCGAACGCAACGACGGCGATCGTGAGCCCGACGAACGCGGCGAGCGCGATCTTGAGCGCGAGCCCGAGCACGCCGAGCGCCGCCAGCAGCAGGACCAGGATCAGCAGGAAGACAACCATCGTTCCCCTATCGTACGGCCGCCCGCGAGAAGGCGCGGATGCGCTTCGCCAGCTCCCGAGGATGTTGCAGCGGAAGGTCATGGATCCCCTCGATCCACGAGACCTTGGTCTTCGCGCCGGCCTTGCGAAGCGCGTCGACGCCGTCGCGCTTCCGAGCGTCCCAGTCGGCATCGCCGCTCGCCGCGAGGATCGCGAGTGCCGGCACGCGCAGTCCGGTGTGCATCGCGACTGGATCCTGCTCCCAGATCGCGCGAAGGATGCGCATGTGGTTCGCGCGGGTGAGCCGAGGCCGGATCCTGCCGGCGGCGTCGACCCGCATCACCGACATCACGATGTCGACGACCTGCGGCGTGACGTCGACGGTGTCGCCGAAGAACTCCGGGATCATCGCGCGGAACTCGTCGGCCGGCGTGCCGGCGAGATGTGGCGGCGAGAGCGCCTCGCGCGCCTCGGTCCACGACGTGAAGCCGTCGCGCATCGTGCCCACGGCGCCGTCGACGAGGACGACGCCCGAAACCGCCGTTGGCTTCCTGGCGGCCACCTCGAGGGCGACCATCGCGCCCCACGAGTGGCCGACCAAGACCGGCCGCGTGCGTCGTGCCGACTTCAGCACGGCGACGGCATCGGCGACCGTATGGTCGAAGCCGTAGCCGCTCGACGGCTTGCTGCTCTCGCCGTGCCCGCGCGCATCGAACGTGACGACGGTGGCGTCGCGTGCGAGCGCTGGAACCATCAGGTCCCAGATGTGCCGGCTCGAGGCGAGCCCGTGATGGAGCACGTACGCCGGACCGTCGGACGGTCCCGAAACGGTTCGGGTCGCGAGCCGAACGTCGTCTGCCCCGATCACGCGTCCCTCCTGCATACTCGCGCCATGGTAGAGGGGTTCCGCTCGCCACTGGCCGCCGACGCGCTCGAGGGCCGGTTCGCGATCGTGACGGGGGGCGGAACGGGGATCGGCGCCGCGACCGCTCGCGCGATCGTGGATGCGGGCGGCAGCGTCGCGATCTGCGGTCGTCGTCCGGGACCGATCGCGGCCGTCTCCGAGCAGCTCGGCGACCGCTGCTTCGACCACGCGTGCGACGTTCGCGAGGGCGAGCAGGTCGCGGCCTTCCTTGATGCGATCGCCGAACGTACCGACCGGGTCGACATCCTCGTCAACAACGCCGGGGGCCAGTTCGCCGCCGGGCTCGACCAGACCTCACTCAAGGGCCTCCGGGCGGTCCATCGGCTCAACGTCGACGCGACCTGGGACGTCACCACGCGTGTTGCGGAGCGCTGGATGATCCCGCGTCGCGCCGGCTTCGTCGCCTTCCTCGGATTCAGCCCACGGAGAGGGATCCCGCAGGTCGTTCCCTCATCGATGGCCCGCAGCGCGCTCGAAACCTTCGCCGCAGGCATCGCCCTCGAGTGGTCGCGCTACGGCATCCGCGCCGTCTGCGTCTCAGCGGGCGTGATCCAGACGGAGGGCATCCTCCAGTACGGGGGCCAATCGGTCGTCGACGGCTTCGCGGAGCAGATCCCGATGCGCCGGCCGGGCACGCCCGAGGAGGTGGCGGCCACGATCGCGTTCCTGGCGAGCGCGGGCGGCGGCTACATCACCGGCACCACCGTGGTGGTCGACGGCGGGGCGGACGCCTGGGGTCTGGGCCACGAGCCGCCGCCATTGGAAACCTGAGCCCGGCCTACCCACTCGCACCCCGCGGTCCTACTCTTTGCGTTGGGCGGCCGATCGACGGCCGCAAAGGGAGGGAGCCATGTACGGGACCTGCGCCAAGATGCGCGTCAAGGCGGAGAACGTCGAGGCCCTGCAGAAGGTCATGGCCGATCAGATGAGCGGCGACCCGATCCCGGGCTACGTGCGGTCCTACATCCTCACGGAGAACGACAGCGAGGACTTCTGGCTGTTCGTGATCTTCGAAGATCGGGCCAGCTACGACAAGAACGCCAACGACCCGGCGCAGCACGAGCGGTACACGGCGATGCGGGCGCTCCTCGAGGCGGACCCCGAGTGGCACGACGGCATGGTCATGGAGGGTTGAGAAGGGCTGTATGACCGAGCGGATCGGGCGGCGCGCGTTCTTGCGTCGGGGGGCGCTCCTCGCCGCTGCCCTTCCGCTTCTGGGGGCCGCGGCTGCATGTGATCGCCGCGGTCCGATGGCGACCGGCACCGTGCCCGAGGGCGCTGCCTTCGGGCCCTTGCCGGTCGACCAGGGCCTCGTGCTGGCGAGCGGCTCGCCGATCGAGCGCGGCGCCACGCTCAAGGTCTACGAATGGAAGGACTACCTGTCGGCGCGGGTGCTCTCGAGCTTCGAGCACGCGTATGCGGACCAGGACGTGCACGTCCACGTCGAAAGCTTCACGCGCATCGACGAAGCGATCCAGCGGCTGCAGGAGCCCGCGGCCGACTTCGACGTCGTGTTCCCCGTGATCGACGTGCTGCAGGGGATGGTCGCGCAGAACCAGCTCCGGCCGTTGAACCACGACTACCTGCCGCACCTGTCGAATCTGTGGGGATGGTTCCGCGATGGTGACGGTCCCTTCTACGACCCTGGCCAGCGCTACACGACGCCGTACACGATCTACACCGGTGGGATCGGGTGGCGCGCCGACATGGTTCGCGGCGCGGACGCCCCTGATGCGCGAAGCGATCCCTACGCGATCTTCACCGACGGGCGCTACCGAAACCTCGTCGGGATCTACGACGCGTACCGCGACGCGATCGCCCTCGGGCTCCAGCAGGCGGGCGTGCACGACTTGACCGCGGCGACGAACGATCAGCTGACTGCCGCCGGGAACTTTCTTGCAGACGCCGTCGCGCAGACCGACGCGCGGTTCACCGATGACGGCGCGGAAGAAGGGCTCCCGGAGAAGACGTTCGCCGTGCACCAGGCGTGGTCGGGCGACATCCTCACCGCGCCCCGCTACGCCGCCGCCGACGGCGTCAACCCGAACGAGGTCGCGTCGTCGCTCCGCTATTGGTCGCCGAGCGAACCGGCGCGCGTGGTCGGCCTCGATCTGACCGCGATCTGTGCGAAGGGTCGGAACCCCGTCGCCGCGCACGCGTTCCTCGATCACCTGCTGCGGTTCGACGTCGCGCTCGACAACTTCGCCTGGAACGGCTATCAGGTGCCGATGGAGGGCGCGACGCGGGAGGCCTTCGCGGACCCCTCGTTCCGATGGCACAACGCGGTTCCCGCGAACCTTCGCGACGCGATCGTCTCGGAGGCGGACTTCGCGCAGGGACAGATGCTGGTCGGGTTCGGCCCGTCGCAGGACGCGGCGTGGCTCGCTCAGTGGAGCAGGGTCGTTCCGGCCTGAGCCTTGGCCGCGACGGGCGCCGGCGTTCCCTCGCGCGCGGGCACCCACGGCGTCGGCGTGTCGAACGCGGTGAATCCGCCCAGCCGCTCGCCGGTGGTCGCGTTCACGCCCTGGACGTACAGGTTCTGCTTCGTGCAGCCGTTGCCCGTGCGGCCCGGTGACACGAGGTCGCCTTTGGCCGTCGCGTAGCACGTGTTCGGCGTCACGAAGACCCACGCGGGCGGCCCGACGACGTGGTCGGTCGTGTTCGTGACCTGCCCGAGGATCGCGTACGCCTGCGTCTGGGTTCCGGCGTCGAAGAGCTCGTCGTACGCCTGCGCCGGTCCGATCGCGGCTCGGTAGTCGGAAGGGACGGGCCCGATCTGCCAGTCGAGGGTGCCCGGGACGTCCTCGGTCGTGGTCTGACGATACGCGGCGTAGGGATCGGGCGGCGATGACGAACAACCGACCGCCACCACCACGAGCGGCGCGACGAGCAGCACGCGCGGTCGCATGGCTCGACCTTACCGCGCGCCCTCGCGAACGGGCCGGTCACGAGGCGTGAGCGCGCCGGCAAGCACGATGCCGAACGTCGCGCACACGATCACCGCCATCGCGGCGCGGAGGTCGAACGCGGTCGCGAGCCACGCGAAGATCGGCGGGCTCCATACGAACCCCGAGTAGCCCACCGTGGTGACGGCCGCGATCGCGTGGGTCTGGTCGTCGGGCGCAAGCGTCTCGACCAGTCCGAACCCCGCCGGCGCGGCCGCGGCGATCGACGCGCCCATGATGAGGAAGCCGGCCGCGACCACGACGGGTTCGTTGGCGAGCGTGGCGACGCCGCCGCCGACGGCGCCCCCGATCCCGGCAGCGAGGATCGTCGTCCGGCGGCCGAGCCCGAACAGCACGCGTCCCGCGAAGAACCGCCCGATCGCGACCGACGCGGAGAACGCGACGAAGGCGGCGGCGGTCTGCCACGCGGTCGCGCCGAGCTGGCGGCTGAGGTACAAGCCCGACCACGTGTCCATCGAGCCCTCGACGAGGAACGCCGACAGCACGACCAGCGCGGGTAGCCACAGCTCGGGATGTCGCTTGAACGCCGTCAACGAGAAGCTCGTGTCGACCTCGGTCGCGCCGCGTTCGAGCGTGCCGGCCTGCGCGTTCCAGAACGCGGTCAGGAACAGACAGATCGCGCCGAACACGAACCCGGCCCGGTAGTCGGTGTTGGTCGCGGCGACGAGGCCACCGACCGCCGCGCCGGAGATCCCGCCGACCGCGTAGGTGGCGTGCAGCCACTGCAGGACGGGCCGCCGGGTGATCGACTCGACCCTCTGTCCCTCGACGTTGAGGAACACGTCGATCAGCCCGTTGCCGACGCCGGCGGTCGCGAACGCGAGCCACAGCGCGGCCGTCGGGAGGAAGGCCATCCCGAGCGACCCCAAGCCGAGGACGATCAGGCCGATCGCGCAGAGCGCGCCGAGGGGGACCCGCGCGAGGCGCGGCGCGACGAACGCCATGACAAGCATCGCGACGATCGACAGCAGGGCGAGCATCGCGCCCATCCGGCCGTAGCTGAGGTGGTGAGCGCTCTGGAGTTCGATCACCAGGATGACCCAGATGCCCCAGTACTGGCCGAACGACCAGTAGCCCCCGAGCAACGCGGGGATCCGGCGCCGTTCTGCGTCAGTGTCGGGGGCCGGGGCGTCGTGCATAGCGGGTCAGCATGGCATGTCGCCTAGATGGCCGATACAGGCGGTCGGCCGCTTGCTCCGCGCTGCGCGGTCTATGTCGAGCGGCGGGGGATCCGCGGTTCAGTCCGGCGCGAACGCTCGGATCGCGGCCGATAGAGACGTGCACGCGCGGTGCACACCGCCGCGCACAACGAAGACGATTGCCTGCTCGAAGGGCCGGGTACAACAACCCCAAGGCGTCGGAGCTGTTCCGACGACTAGAGGGAGGTAGGTATGCAAGCCGAACATGATGACCGCTTTGCACAGGGGCGGCGCCGCGATGTCCGCGGACGTTCGAGCATGGCCGCGCCCGCGATCGTGATCGGATCGATCGTGATGATTGTGGGGGCGTTCCTTGACTGGGCGACCGGCACCGGCGGAACCACGGTCTTGGGCGTCCAGACGACCACATCCGGCATCAGCGGGTACAGCCTCGTCGACGGGCGCATCGTGGGTGCGCTCGGCGTTGGGCTACTGATCGCCGGGCTGCTGATGTGGGCGAACCGGCGGTTGGACTCGTGGTTCGACGCTGACCTGCTTGGCGTCGCGCTGTCGGCCTTCGCCATCGCGCAGATCGGTATGTGGCTGATGGACATCAACAACGAGGCGCTCTCGGCTGACTACGGCATCTACGTTGCGCTCGCCGGTGGCGTGATCGCGTTCATCGGAGCCATCGTGGCGCTCCTCGGGAGCCGCTCCGACCGGGCGACCACCGACATCGATCGCTCGAGCAACGTCAGCGAGCGGCGCGTCGCCTAAGAACGCAGGCGTCGCACCGACTCTGTTTCGAGCGGAGCCTCCGGCCCATCGGGCCGGAGGCTCCGTCTTGCCTCCGTGCTTCTCGCTCCCGGGCAGCCGGGCCGTCAGCGGCCGTGGGCGTGGTCCTTCCCCTCCTTGATGTCGCAGTACACGTTCGCCGTCGCCGCTTCACCTGACACCGGAAGATTCTGCACCGGTCGTCCTGGTATCCCTGCGCGTCTCCGGGGTCGTGTCTCCGGCAGCGGATGGCCAAAAGAGCGACCGAGATCGACAGCGCCATGGCGATCCGCATGTTCCGACTATCACGACGATGTCGGTCGTGCGGTTCCCGGTCCGCCCGGTTGACTCGCGGGGGGCACCCAAAGGTATGCTCCGCGCGCGATGGCAGGGGGAGAGGTCCAGCTCGTCGACCTGGTGAAACGCTTCGGTGAATTCACGGCGGTCGCCGGGATCAATCTGGAGATGCCGCCGGGCGAGTTCTTCTCGCTCCTCGGGCCGTCGGGCTGTGGCAAGACGACCACCCTGCGCATGATCGCCGGGTTCGAGCGCCCGACCGAGGGCCAGATCCTGCTGGACGAGGTCGACATGGCGCAGACGCCTCCGCACAAGCGCAACGTCAACACCGTGTTCCAGAACTACGCGCTCTTCCCGCACCTCACCGTCGAGGAGAATGTTGCGTTCGGGCTCAAGTACCAGAAGGCCACCAAAGAGGAGTCGGCCAAGCGGGTCGGCGACGCGCTCGAGCTCGTCCAGATGTCGCAGTTCGCCAAGCGCCGGCCCAACCAGCTGTCCGGTGGCCAGCAGCAGCGCGTCGCGCTTGCCCGCGCCCTGATCTTGAACCCCAAGGTCCTCCTGCTCGACGAGCCCCTGGGCGCCCTCGACGCCAAGCTCCGCAAGCGCCTGCAGCTGGAGCTGAAGGCGCTGCAAGAAGAGGTCGGCATCACGTTCATCTATGTGACGCACGACCAGGAAGAGGCCCTCACGATGTCCGACCGCATCGCGGTGATGTCGCAGGGTCGCGTCGAGCAGGTCGGTCCGCCGAAGGAGATCTACGAGGCGCCCTCGACCGCCTACGTGGCGGACTTCCTGGGCGTGTCCAACCTGATGGACGCCAAGGCCGGCGGCGTGACCGTCGGCGGGTGCAGGGTCTCGATCGGCGACTTCACGCTCGTCGCCGGCCAGGGCGACGCCGACACGGCGGGCGACGCCAAGGTCACGATCCGCCCGGAGCGGGTCGTCATCGAGGAACAAGGTGCGACCGGTCAGAACCGACTGCCTGCGATGGTCGAGCGGACCATCTACGTGGGCTCGACGCTCCAGGTGATTCTGCATCTCGCCACCGGCCAGACGATCCAGGCCTGGGTGCCGAACACCGGCTCCGACGAGCGGTATCACTCGGGCGACGCGGTCACGGTGGAGTTCCCGAGCGACTCGCTGCGTGTCCTCCCGGAGGGCGGCACCGCCGTCCTCGAGGAAGCCGAGCTCGACGTCGCAACCGACGCATCCTGATCTCGGCGCCGCGTCGTCAACGCGTTGACGCGCTGGGCGGCTCCCTCCTCGCAGAAACCTGTCGAAGGGTTGTCACAACATCCCGCGCAACGCGTTCACACACGTCAACACGTTGCGGCCGTTGTGCCGTCAACGTCTTGACGAAGTTTCCGCGCGAAGGCCGCGGCTCTCGCGTCAACGCGCGTTTACAGCTGCGCGAAGTCGGTTGCGCCGCCCAGCTCCTGACCCTTGCTGAACCGCTTGTAGAACAGCACGCCACCGGCGATCACGAGCAAGGTTGAGATCAGCATCACCGTGGCCGCCGCGTTCACTTCGGGAGTGGGAGAGGCACGCGCCGCGGAATAGATCTTCATCGCGAGCGTCTGGCTCGTCGATCCGGCCGACAGCGCTTGCACGGTCACGAAGTCGTCGACCGTGTCGGCGAACACGAGCGCGACGCTCGCGAAGATCGCCGGCGTCAGCAGCGGCAGCAGCACGCGGCGGATCGCCTGGTTCGGCGTGCTGCCGAGGTCCATCGCCGCTTCCTCGTACTCGGGCCCGATCGACAGTAATCGGGCGCGGACGATGATCACCGGATAGCTGACCTGGTACGCGACCAACCCGAGCAGCTGTGCGTTGCTCCCGAGCGGGATGATGTCCTTGAACAAGCTGGTGAACAAGATGTACAGCGAGACGCCGAGGATGATCTCCGGCACGACGAACGACAGCAGCATCGTGAAGTTCGCCGCGCGCGCCGGCCGCCCGTGCCACCGGTCGATCCCGATCGCGAACAGCGTGCCGAGCGGCACCGCGATGATCACCGTGAGGAAGGACAGCTTGAAGGTCTGGACCATCGCCGCGCGGATCTCGGCGTCGTGCAGGATCGAGTCGGTCGGCGAGGTGGTCCACCACGTCATGCCGAAGCCCTGCCACGATGACCGAGAGCGACCCGAGTTGAACGAGAAGATCACCGCGATGATGACGGGCAGCAACGACCACAGCAGGTAGCCGAGCGTCGTCGCCTGCAAGAACCGCGGCTTGCGCCACGGGTTGCGGAAGTAGCCGCGGATGCCGCCGACCGGCGCCTCGGGAGCAGGAGCCGCTACCGCGCTCATGCCTGCTCCACCTGCTTCCGCGTCTCGCGGAGGTAGTACATCATCGGGATCAGCACGATCACCGACAAGATCAACACGAGCGACGCAGCACGCGTCGAACCTGCGGTTGCCTCGGTCTGCTGACTGATCAGGTTGCCGAACATCGACGTTTTCGTCGAGCCGAGAAGGTCGTTCGTGTAGTAGTCGCCGAACATCGGCAGGGTCACGATCACGATGCCTGCCAAGATCGCGGGGCGCGACAACGGCAGCGTGACGCGCCAGAACGTCTGCGCACCGCTCCCGCCGAGGTCACGTCCGGCCTCGAGCAGGCTCTCTTGGATCCGGTCGAGCGACGCGTAGATCGGCAAGATCATGAACGGGATGTAGCCGTAGACCAGCCCGAGGATGACCGTGACGGGTTTCCCCTCGAGGAAGTTGGTATGCGCGAATCCGAAGGGCGTGAGGATCTTGTTGATGGGGCCGTTGGCGTCGAGGAGTCCCTGCCAGGCGTAGATCCGCATCAGGTAGCTGATCCAGAAGGGCGAGACGAGCAGGATCAAGATAAGGCCCTTGTACTTGGTAGCGAACCGCGCCGTGTAGTACGCGACCGCGTAGCCCAGTACCAAACAGATGATGCTGGCCGCGATCACGTACTCGAACGTGCGGAACAACGGCCCCTGATAGATGTGCGACCCCGCGTAGAACTGCTGCAACGTGCCGTTGAACGTGTGGAACGACCACCACCACGGCGCGTAGTACGGAACCGCGGTCCCGAAGTTGTTGAAGTCGACCGTGCCGAACGCGACCGAGAACACCACGTAGAAGGGCAGCACGAACAGGAAGATCAGCGCGATGGTGCCCGGCGCGATGAACGAGGGCCAGTACCACCTCGGATACCAAACGCCGGAACGTTCGTCCGATGCTCCGGGGTCGTGGCGGGGGGGGGGGGGGGCGGGG
>DATAPH010000091.1:0-84796 GCA_036265325.1 Actinomycetota bacterium
TGGCACCTCGATGTCGGCTCGTCTCATCCTGGGGCTGGAGCAGGTCCCAAGGGTCGGGCTGTTCGCCCGTTAAAGAGGCACGCGAGCTGGGTTTAGAACGTCGTGAGACAGTTCGGTCCCTATCCTCCGTGGGCGTAGGAGACTTGATGGGAGCTGCCCCTAGTACGAGAGGACCGGGGCGGACGAACCTCTGGTGTGCCAGTTGTCGCGCCAGCGGCACGGCTGGTTGGCCACGTTCGGAAGGGATAAGCGCTGAAAGCATCTAAGTGCGAAGCTCGCCCAGAGATGAGGTCTCCCACTGGGAAACCAGGTAAGGGCCCTGGAAGACCACCAGGTCGATAGGCGGGAAGTGGAAGCACGGCAACGTGTGGAGCTGACCCGTACTAATAGCCCGAGGACTTGACTCTTTTCCTTTGCTCGCGCTCGCTATCGTGGTTCTCGAGATCGCTCGAGGGCCGCACCCTCACCAACGTCTGATCGACGGATGGTCGGACACTAGGTTTCGGTGGCCATGGCGGAGGGGAAACACCCGGTCCCATCCCGAACCCGGAAGTGAAGCCCTCCAGCGCCGATGGTACTGCCCGGGTGACTGGGTGGGAGAGTAGGTCGCTGCCGGAACATCGTTGGAACGGGCCGCCCGAAGGGCGGCCCGTTCCGTTTCCACTAGCCTCGAGGGCAAGGCATGCCGAAGTCATTGAAGCCGCGCGCCGGCGCACGTCCGAAGGGAACGCCGCCTAAGCGCGCCGAGCTGCCGCGCGAGGTCGAGGACGACATCCGCAGGACGGCTCGGCCGCAGCTGCAGCGCGAGGTCGAGTCGCGGTTGGCTCGCGCGATCGAACGGCTCGAGCGCGACGATCCTCGTGGTGCGGTGCCGGAGGCGGAGAAGGCCAAGGCGATGGCGCCGCGGTCGGCGTCGGCTCGAGAGGTGCTCGGGATGGCGTACTACGGCGTCGGCCGGTGGCAAGACGCGATCACCGAGCTCAAGGCATACAAGCGGATCTCCGGGCGTCCCGATCAGAACCACCTGATCGCCGACAGCCTGCGCGGCCTCGGGCGGCCCATGGAGGCGGTGCCGCTCGCCGACGAGATGCTTCGCGATCGCGGCGCGCCGCCCGAGGCGAAGGCCGAAGCGGTGATCGTGGCGGCGTCGGCGTTGGCCGACGCGGGGCGGTTCGCCGAGGCGCTGGCCTTGCTGGCGAGGGCGAAGACACGCGACGACGTGGCACAGGACTACACGTTGCGCCTGTGGTACGTCCGGGGCGACGTGCTCGCGCGCGCCGGGCGGCTGGATGAGGCAGCTGCGGAGTTCCGCAAGGTGATGCGTCACGATCCGTCGGCGTTCGACGCCGCGGAGCGGTTGGCCGCACTCGGCTGAGCGTTCGTCGCTTCACGCTCCCAGCGCTTTCGCCAGTATCGAGCGAGGCCCTGGGCGTTCATCTTGATCGAGCCGAGCGCGTCGTAGCGTCCGAGATCGATCTGTCTGTGGGCGTCGGCCTCGAACTCTCGTCGGGCGAGGTCCTCCAGGAGCGCGCGGAGTTCCTCGTCCGACTCATCGTGCCGTTGGACGAGCGCCGCTCTGACGGCCGAGCTCCATGCCCGGATCCTGTCCGCGGCTCGGTCGAACGCGTCGTTCGCGTCGGGGACCGGGCCGAAGTGCGAGGTCAGCAGCGCCGTGGGGCGTCGTGCCTTCATCGCCGCGATCGACGCGAGCGCCCGCTCCACGTTGACCTCCGGCGGCGGCAGCGCCGGCCGGTAGCAGTCGGCCCATGGGAGGTACGACCCGATCGCTTCGCCGGTCCACATCGAGCCGGACCGGTCGTCGTGCAGGGCGACGTGGTGCGACGCGTGGCCAGGCGTGTGCACGACCGTTACCGAGCGGTCGCCGAGGACGATCCGCTCGCCAGCCGTCACGTTTCGCACTCGGTCGGGCGGGCTCGGGACCATCGTCCCGTACAGCGCATGCATCCTGTTCTCTCCGTATGTTCGCGCGGTGCTTGCCACGAGGCGGTCCGGCTCGACGAGATGGCGGGCACCGATCTCATGCACCCACACGGTGGCGTGCGGATAGCGCTGGAGCAGCGCGCCGACACCGCCGGCGTGGTCCATGTGGATGTGGGTGACGACGATGTGCGCCAGCGAGTCTCGACCTACGCCCAGCCGGTCCAATGCGGTCGTGATGCGGTCGTGATCGGCGCCCGGTCCTGCTTCGATCAACGCCGGCTCCGAAGCCTCGACGAGGTAGACGGCATTGAGTTCGCGTTCGCTCGCCATCACCGTGTCGATCGCCGTGATGCCGTCGCCGAGCGGCGAGATCCGATCGTCCACATCCATCTGGTGAGTGTGCCATCGCGATCGCGGTGTCGGACCCTCCGGTTAGGGTTCGCGGTGGAAGGGGGCGCACATGCTGACGGTCAACGTCGTGGTATTGGCGGGGACCGTGGCGGCCGATCCGGTCACCCGGCGCATGCCGTCGGGCGACGAGGTCACCGAGCTGCGCATCTCCGTTCCGGAGACGGGACGACGTCTCCTCCCCCTCCCGGTCGCGGCGTGGCACGCCACGGTCGGCCGTGCGGCCGTGGACGCGATCGCGAAAGGCGACGCGGTCCTCGTGCACGGGCAACTCGTCCGACGGTTCTACCGGTCCGGAGCGGGCGCGCGGAGCCTCACGGAGGTCGTCGCCACGGGTCTTCGACGATTGGAAGAGGACAAGCAGGAGGGTTCCGAGGTCCCCGCACGGGCATGAACACCAAGCCCGTGCGGGGCTTCGGCCAGAAGAACGTCGACTTGCGGGGCAGGCGATCGCCGCGCTCGATCGCGGCGAGCACGTCCTCCGGCGTGGTCGGTGGGAGCACGTAGGCCGCGACCGCCTCGCCCGACCGAACGGCGTGCTCGGCGTCGGCCGCGCTATGGGTGAAGCGCAGGGCGTTGCCCGGCGCGGCTCGGTCGAGTACGCGTTGGTGCAACGTGCGCACCACCGGCGGCGCGCCGGGTAGGTTCAGCACGCCGAACAACACGGTGTTGTCGGCGCCTCGTTCGATCACTCCGACGCGACCCGCGGCGTCGTCGACGCTGTCCAGGACGTCGGCCAGGTCAACGGAGGAGCCGTCCAGCGGCGGTGTCGTGCCTGCGATCTGAACCCGGTGATAGGGAAGCACCGGCACGTGCTGGGTGCCGGCGTCGACGATGAGCGACAAGATCGAATCCCATGGCCCGGGGCCGTCGACGTCATGTCGTTCGTCGCGGTACGCCAGCGCGGTGGTGTAGCGGTGGTGGCCGTCGGCGATCAGCAGGTCGTACGGCTCGAGCCACTCGTCGACGGGTTCGTCAGCCGCGATCCGCCACAGCCGGTGACGAACGTCTTCCTCGTCGACGAGGTCGACGAGCGCGTCGGTCTTGCAGGTGCGATCGAGCAGATCGCCGAGCTGAGCGCTGGGGCCTGCGACGGTGCCGTAGATGGGAGACAGGTGTGTCCGTGTCGCGCGCAACAGCGCCAGCCGATCCTCGATCGGCCCGGGCATCGTCTCCTCGTGGGGGATGATCGCGCCACCCCACTGTTCGAGAGCGAGCGCTGCGAAGATCCCTCGGATCCGGCCGGGGAACCCGGCGGCGCCGCCGGTCCACGAGATCTCGTAGACGTCGTACCCCGGCTCGCGATCGGTCTTGAGCGCGCCCGAGCCTTCCCAGTCCGCGAGCAGCTCGGCCGCGCGCGCGTACCTGCTCTCCTCGTGCTCCGGGTCGAGCGAGCCGGCCGCGAGGTCGAGGTGCGCGACGTTGTACGGGCTCGCCGCGTGGAACCCGTCGCGGTGGGGTTCGCTGATAACGTCGTACGGCGGCGCGGTGAGCTGCGCGATCGGTCCGGCGACCGTCGGGTCGTACCGCAGTCCGACGAAGGGGGCGACCCGTGGCATCCAGCTTGTATAGCAGCGTGCGAGTGCCCGTGGCCGCCACGTGATCGCCGAAGGCTACGACGCCTTCCTCCTCGACCTGGACGGCGTCCTGTACCGCGGGGACAGTCCGATCTCGGAGGCCCCTGCGTCCGTCGAGGCGCTCCGATCGCTCGGGAAGCGCCTGGCGTTCGTCACGAACAACTCATCGCGTAGCCCTGACGCGGTCGTCGCGCACCTTGCCTCTGTCGGCGTCCACGCAGACCTCGCCGAAGTCGAGACATCCGCGCTGACCACCGCGGCCTCACTCCGCGACCGAGGGGTCCGGCGTGCGGCGGTGATCGGAGAGGAGGGGCTGCGAACGGCCCTCACGTCCGCCGGGATCGAGATCGTACCGTCCGACGCGCGTCCCGAAGCCATGGTGCTCGGCTGGGACCGGACGGTGACGTACGACGACCTTCGCGACGCTTCGCTGGCCGTGCAGCGGGGCGCAACGTTGTTCGCATCAAACGACGACGTGTCCTATCCGGCGCCGGACGGCTACACCTGGCCCGGAGCCGGCGCGATCCTCGCAGCGCTCGAGACGGCGACCGGCATCCAGGCCGAGGTGTTCGGGAAGCCCAACCCGCCCATCCTGCACGCGGCGCTCGAGCGTGCGGGCGGCGGCCGGCCGCTCGTCGTGGGAGACCGGCTCGAGACCGACGTCGACGGCGCCGCCAATGCCGGCTGGGACGCCGCCCTCGTTCTCACCGGGATCTCAACACGCGCCGAGGCGGAGGCCGCGTCGCACAGGCCGACCTACGTGCTCGATGACCTTTCGGGCCTCTTGACCTGAGACGCGGATCCGGCCGCCCGCCGACCGAGGCTATGCTGAACCACCCGGAAGTCGAGGAGCGAGCCATGGCCAAGATGCAGGACGTCCGCAAGACGATCGAGGGATCGCTCGGGAACCTGACCCCCACCCGAGCGCAGGAGATCGCGAAAGGCATGCTCGATCGCGACGCCGCCAAGGAGCAGGTCACCAAGACGGCGGCGGACGTGATGGACTGGTCGCAGCGGAACAAGAACCGGCTCACGGCGATGATCCGGAACGAGGTGCGGTCGCAGCTGAAGCAAGCGGGGGTCGCGACCGAGGAGGAGCTCAACGCGCTCCGCAAGCGCGTGCGTGAGCTCGAGCGCGCCGCGAAGCGTCCCGGCACGCGCACCACGGCGGCGAAGAAGAAGACGACCGCGAAGAAGTCCCCGGCCGCCAAGCCGACGGGCACTGCCGGGACGTGACGCGCAGGCGGCTCGACGCGGAGCTCGTGCGGCGAGGGCTCGCGGTGAGTCGCGCGGCGGCCAAGGAAGCGGTGGAGGCGGGCAGCGTGCGAGTCGGGGGCGCGCTTGCCGCCCGCCCGGCGACGATGGTGACGCCCGACGTCGCGATCGACGTGATCGGCGAAGACGTTCGTCCGTTCGTCTCGCGTGCCGGTGGCAAGCTCGCCGCCGCGCTTGACCGGTTCGGGATCGACCCAACGGGTCGGCTATGCCTGGATGCGGGGGCCTCGACCGGCGGGTTCACCGACGCGTTGTTGCAACGAGGGGCGAGTCACGTGATCGCGGTCGATGTGGGCTACGGCCAGCTGGCGTGGTCGATCCGGACCAACGACCGTGTGACGGTGCTCGAACGGACGAACGTGCGCGACCTCACGCCTGATGCGCTTCCATATCCGCCCGAGCTCGTGGTCGCCGACCTCTCGTTCATCTCATTGGCGCTCGTCCTGCCGGTGCTGGCCGACCTCGCGGCGTCCGACGCGACGTTCCTCGTGTTGGTGAAGCCGCAGTTCGAAGCGGGACGCAGCGATGTAGGACATGGCGGCGTCGTGCGCGATCCCGCTGTGTGGTCGCTGGCAGTGCACGACGTGATCGATGCAGCGGGGTCGCTGCGGCTGGGCGCCCGAGCGGTGATGGCGTCGCCGGTGCCGGGCCCCGCGGGGAACATCGAGTTCGTGCTCCAGCTCGGACCTGGTCCGGCGGCCGGCGCCGACGTCGAGGCCGCTGTTCGTGAAGGCATGGAGCGGTCGGCGTGACGTCGGTCGGGTTCGTCGTCCACGAAGGTCGCTCTGCCGCGGTGAACGCGGCGGGGGCGCTTCGAGAACGGCTGGAGGCCGACGGGATCGCGTGCCGCGACGGGGCGCCCGAGGGCGTCGACATGGTTGTCGCGGTCGGCGGTGACGGCACGTTCCTACGCGGCGCGCACGCCGCGGCGACACTGCGCGTGCCCGTGCTCGGCGTGAAGGTGGGCCGGCTCGGGTTCCTCACCGAGGTCGAGCCGGGCGACGCGGCGTCGCTGATCGCGCAGGCGCTCGCGGGCAACGCGCCCGTCGAGGATCGGCTCGCGGTCGTGGCCGAGTCGATCAACGGCGCTTCGTTCGAGCGGCAGTGGGGGATGAACGAGATCATGATCGAGAAGCGGGCGCGCCACCGACTCGTGCGCCTGCGGGTCGAGCTCGACGGGGAGTACCTGACCACGTTCTCCGCCGATGGCGTGATCGTCGCGACGCCCACCGGGTCGACGGCATACTCATTCTCCGCGCGGGGTCCGATCGTGTCGCCGTCGGTCGCCGTCCTGGTCGTGACGGCGGTCGCGCCCCACATGGTGTTCGACCGATCGTTCGTGCTCGGGGCCGAGCAGATCGTGACGCTTGAGGTGGTCGGTGACGAACCCGGGCTCTTGTCCGCGGACGGTCGCGACGCCGTCGAGCTGCCCGTGGGCGCGGCGGTCCGGATCCGTCGTGCCGATCAACCGGCGCGGTTCGTTCGGCGGCCGGACGCGGCTCCGTTCGTCGCGCGCGTGCGCGACAAGTTCGACCTGCCGGGCGATCCTGAAGACGGCGTGTGATGCGACGGCGTGTCGGACGCTCGGGCTAATATCCGCGCGTGCTCCGACAGCTCCATATCACCGGTCTGGGCGTGATCCATGAGCTCGACATCGAGCCCGCGCCCGGGTTGACGGTCCTCACCGGTGAGACCGGCGCGGGCAAGACGATGATCGCGACTGGCATCTCGCTCGCGATCGGAGCTCGCGGCGGCGCACATCTGGTGCGTGCGGGCGACGGGGCGGCCAAGATACAAGCGCGGTTCGATGCGCCCGACGGCGCCGAAGAGTGGGCCGAGGACGGTGAGGTGATCCTGGCGCGCTCGATCGCGGCCGACGGACGCGGGTCGGCCAGGATCGGTGGGCAGCTCACGACAGCGGCCGCGCTCGACGAGATGGGTGCACGCCTCGTCGAGATCCACGGACAGCACGGGTCGCTCCGGCTTCTGGACGGCGCCACCCAGACGCAGTTCCTCGATCGAGCCGCCGGACCGGATCAGATCGGCAGAGCTGTGAGATATCGCGAGGCGTACGAGCGACTCCTCGAACGGCGCCGGACGCTCGCGGCGTTGACCGAGGCGGCCCGCGACCGCGAACGCCAGATCGACCTGCTCGCGTATCAGGTTCGCGAGATCGAGTCGGTCGGTCCTGTTGCGGGGGAGACGCTCACCCTCGAGGCGGAGGAAGCACGGCTCGGGCATGCGGAGCGGTTACGCGACCTCGCCGAGTCCGCGGTCTCGGCGATCGCCGACGACGGCGGGGCCGCGGACCTCTTCGCGTCGTCCGCCCGCGACGTGAGCGCCATCGCCGCGGTCGATCCGCAGGCGGGCGCCCTCGGCGAACGGGCGGCCGCGTTGGCGGCCGAGGTGTCGGACCTCGCGAGTGAGCTTCGCGCATACCGCGAGCGCGTGGCGCTCGACCCCGAGCGGCTCTCGGAGGTCCGCGACCGGACGGCAGCGTTGAAAGGCTTGCACCGCAAGTACGGCGCGACCGACAACGATGTCCTGATCTTCCTCGATCAGGCGCGCACAGAGCTGGCCTCGCTCCAGACCGCCGACGAGCGACTCGCCTCGATCGGCGCCGAGGTCGACGAGGCGACCGGGGTTGTCACCTCGCTCGCAGACGAACTGCACCGCGTACGGCTGGCGACCGCGCCCGACATCGCGCAGTCGCTGTGCGGCCACCTCGCCGACCTCGGGATGCCGGGCGCTTCGATCGAGATCGGCGTCAGCGAGAACGCAGAGCCGGGTCCGGCCGGCACGGACCGCGTCGAGATGCGCTTCCGCGGTGGCACGGGTCAACCCGCCGCCCCGCTGGCCAAGGTCGCGAGCGGCGGCGAGCTCTCCCGCGTCATGCTCGCGTGCCGGAGCGTGCTCGCCGCGCTGGACGACGTGCCGACGCTGGTCTTCGACGAGATCGACGCCGGCATCGGGGGGGAGGCCGGCCTCGCGGTCGGGCGACGGCTCGCGCGGCTGGCGACCACGCACCAGGTGCTGGTCGTGACGCACCTGCCGCAGATCGCATGCTTCGCCGACCTCCATGTCGGGGTCCGGAAGCGAGACGGCGCGGCCACCGCGAGGGTCCTGGACGGCGCCGACCGTGTGGCGGAGCTGTCACGGATGCTCGCCGGGATGGAGGCGTCCGAGCACGCCCTCTCGCACGCCGAGGAGCTCCTGGTGGAAGCCCGGCGCCTGCGAGCCGAGGCGCGGTGACGTCAACGGGACGGACCGGCGGCGATGGTCGCAGCGCACGCGAGGACGTCTGCTACAGTCGGGTCCCGTGGTGAAAGAGCACACCAGGTACGTGTTCGTCACGGGTGGTGTCGCCTCCGGCCTCGGCAAGGGCATCACCACAGCCTCCCTCGGACGCCTCTTCGCTTCCCGAGGACTGAAGGTCGTTCTCCAGAAGCTCGACCCCTACGTCAACGTCGACCCGGGCACGATGAACCCGTTCGAGCACGGCGAGGTGTTCGTGCTCGACGACGGCGCTGAGACCGACCTCGACCTCGGGCACTACGAACGGTTCCTCGACGCCGACCTACATCGCGGGTCGAATTTCACCACGGGCGCGGTGTACTCCGCGGTCCTCGCGAAGGAGCGCCGCGGCGACTACCTCGGCAAGACCGTGCAGGTGATCCCGCACATCACCGATGAGATCAAGGCGCGGGTGCTCGCCCTCGCCGAAACGGAACAGGCCGACGTGCAGATCGTTGAGATCGGCGGTACGGTCGGCGACATCGAGTCGCTGCCCTTCCTCGAGGCGATCCGCCAGCTCCGCAACGAGGTCGGCCGCGACCGGTGCGCGTTCGTCCACGTGTCGCTGATGCCGTTCATCGGGCCGTCGGGCGAGCTCAAGACCAAGCCCACCCAGCACTCCGTCAAGGAGCTCCGGTCGCTCGGTCTGCAGCCCGACGCGATCGTGTGCCGGTCCGACCGCCCGATCGGCCGCAACCTCAAGGAAAAGATCTCCTTACTGTGCGACGTCCCGATCGCCGGGGTGGTGAGCGCGCCGGACGCGCCGTCGATCTACGAGGTGCCGCTGGTGCTGCACCGCGAGGGTCTCGACGCCCTGTTGAGCGAACACCTGCGGATCGACGCCGAGCCCGACCTCAGCGAATGGAACGGGCTCGTCGAGCGTGTGCACGCGGCGGTCGAGCCCGTCGACATCGCGGTCGTCGGCAAGTACGTCTACCTTCGCGACGCGTATCTGTCGGTGATGGAGGCCCTGTATCACGGTGGGTTCCATCACGGCGTCGACGTCCGCATCCGCTGGGTGGCATCCGACGACCTCGGCGGCGACGCGACCGCCGAGGTCCTCGACGATGTCGATGGCATCTTGATCCCCGGTGGGTTCGGCGTGCGCGGTGTCGAAGGCAAGATCGACGCGGTCCGATACGCGCGCGAACAGAACGTCCCGTTCCTCGGGATCTGTCTCGGGCTGCAATGCGCGGTCGTCGAATTCGCCCGGAACGTGTGTGGCCTCGAGGGCGCCAACTCGTCGGAATTCGATCCCGCGACCGGGCACCCGGTGATCGATCTCCTCCCTGAGCAGAAGGACGTGACCGACCTCGGAGCGAGCATGCGGCTCGGCGCGCAGCCCTGTTACCTGGAGCCAGGCACGCGGGCTGCTGCTGCGTACGCCGTCGATGTGGTCGAGGAACGTCACCGGCACCGCTGGGAGGTCAACCCGACCTACCACGAGGCGCTGCAGGCGGGCGGCATGGTGATCAGCGGGTCGTCACAGAAAGGCCGGCTCGCTGAGATCATCGAGCTGCCGGACCACCCGTTCTTCGTCGCCGGGCAGTTCCACCCGGAGCTGCGGTCGCGGCCGACGCGCCCGCATCCCTTGTTCCGTGAATTCGTCGGCGCGTCGGCCGAGCAGCGCGCGCGCCACACCGCCGAACGCACCGCCGCCGTCCCGAGCTGACGCGGGTGGCCGAGCCGACGGCCTCGCGGATCGCCTGGACCGGCGAATACCTCCGAGTCGAGGTCGAGACGTGGCCCGGCGTCGGCGACTACGAAGTGATCCACAAGCACGACGCGGTCGCGATCGTGCCGGTCACGCCCGACGGCGATGTCGTCCTCGTTCGACAGTTCCGCCCGCCGGTCCGAGACGAGCTCCTCGAGGTACCGGCAGGCCTTCTCGACATCGAGGGCGAGGACGCGCTCACATGCGCCGAGCGCGAGCTGTTCGAGGAGACGGGCCACCGCAGCCGCGACGCTGCCTTCCTCGGGGGGACCTACGTGTCGCCCGGGTTCACCGACGAATACATGCACCTGTTCTGGACGTGGACGGACGGCGAACCCGAGGGCGAGCCCGAGGAGGGGATCGAGGTCGTGCGGCTGCCGTTGCACCGGGCCATCGCCTCGGCCCGCGAAGGCAAGGTGCGCAACGCCACGACGGCGCTCGCATTGTTGCTGGTCGCGGGGGTTCCGACGTTGCGGGACGCAGCCGCATCCCCGCCGTAGGCTGGCGCCATGCCGGACCCGGAGGCGGTGGCGCGCCGCTACCTCGAGCACCTTACGGTCGAACGCGGTCTCGCGGACAACACGCTCGCCGCCTACCGTCGTGACCTCGAGCGGTATGTCGCGTTCCTCGGCACACGCGGCGTTCGCGACCTGGACGATGTCGACCCGAAGACGATCCGAGCGTTCATCGCGTCCGTCTCGGCCTCGACGCACGGCCCCGACGCCGAGCCGTATCACGCGACGACGGTGTCGCGGATGCTGTCGACGGTTCGCACGTTTCACCGGTTCGCTCTGCGCGAAGGACTCGTCACCGACGACCCGACGGCAGGTGTCGTGCGTCCGCGACTGCCGCGTGCGCTCCCGCACCCGCTGACCGTCGAGGAGGTGACGGCGATCGTCGAGGCGCCGGGCGACGCGACGCCCGTGGCCGCGCGCGACCGCGCGATCCTCGAGCTCCTCTACGGGGCGGGGCTCCGCATCTCGGAGCTCGTCGGACTCGACGTCGACGACCTCGACTTGGAGGACGCCGCGGTCCGCGTGCTCGGGAAGGGCAGCAAGGAACGGCTCGTCCCGATCGGACGGATGGCGCGCGACGCGGTGGCGGCGTACCTCACGCGCGGCCGTCCCGCCCTGGCGACCGGGCGGTCGCGTGGGGCGCTGTTCCTCAACGCGCGCGGCGGCCGGCTGACGCGGCAGTCCTGCTCGCGCTTGTTGGACGCGCATCGCGCGCGCGCGGGGATCATGCGCGTCGTCACGCCGCACGATCTCCGGCACTCGTTCGCCACGCACCTGTTGGAGGGCGGCGCCGACGTGCGAGTCGTGCAGGAACTTCTGGGCCACGCGAGCGTCGCGACCACCCAGGTGTACACCTTGGTCACGAACGAGCACCTGCGTGCCACGTACTACACCGCGCATCCGCGCGCACGCCGTGCGGCCGCGAGTGGAGGCCGATCGTCGTGAGCGACCCGACGAGGGAGCGACGGCGCACGGCGCTCCAGGACCAAGAGCGCTCCCTCCGCCGTGAGCTCGGCGATCTCGGCGCCGATCCCGACGCCGACGAGGTGGCCTTCGACGCCGATGCCGGCTTCGCCGATCGGTCCCACAGCACCGAGGAACGCGAACGGGTGATGACGATGGCGCGCTCGCTCCGTACCAACTTGCGCGAGGTCGAACGCGCGATCACGAAGCTCGACGACGGGTCCTACGGCCGGTGCGAGCGCTGCGGCAACCCGATCGGCGACGAGCGCCTCGACGCCATCCCGTGGGCCCCCCTGTGCATCGACTGCAAGAAGCTGGTCGGCTGACGTGCCGCCGCGCTTGGTTCCACAGGTCTGTGTTCTCGTCTGCGATTCGTGGGGCGTCGGCGACGCGCCCGACGCCGAGGGGTACGGCGATGCGGGCTCCGACACCCTCGCGCACGTGGCGGCCGCGGTCGGCGGCCTCGACGCGCCCGCACTCGAAGGACTCGGCCTTGGGCTGTTGACGTCCATCCAGGGCATCGTCCCGCGCGCCGAGCCCGGGACGGCGCACGGGCGCGCGACTGAGGTGTCGGCGGGCAAGGACACCACCACCGGCCACTGGGAGATGATGGGGATCCTCCTGGACACGCCGTTCCCGTTGTATCCGGACGGGTTCCCGCCGGAGATCATCGGCCCTTTCTCCGCGGAGATCGGACACGGCGTGCTTGGCAACGTGCCGGCCTCGGGGACGGAGATCATCGCCGAGCTCGGCGAGAAGCACCTGGCGACGGGCGACCCGATCGTGTACACGAGCGGCGACTCCGTGTTCCAAGTCGCGACGCACGTCGACGTCGTCCCGCTCGAGCAGCTCTACGCGTGGTGTGAGACCGCGCGCGGCCTGCTCGTCGGGCTGAACCAGGTGGGCAGGGTGATCGCGCGCCCCTTCGACGGGAACCCCGGCGCGTTCGTTCGCCGTCCGGAGCGGCGCGACTACAGCGTCGCGCCGCCGGGCCCAACCGTCCTCGATCACCTCGTCGACGCGGGGCGGTCGGTCCTCGGGATCGGCAAGATCCAGGACATCTTCGATCATCGTGGCCTCACGGGTGCGGAGTACTCCGCATCGAACGAAGACGGGGTGGAGCAGACGATCGCCGCGCTCCGCCATGCCGAACACGACCTCGTCTTCACCAACCTCGTCGATTTCGACTCCAAGTACGGACATCGCAACGATCCGAAGGGCTACGCGAAGGCGATCGAGGCGTTCGACCGACGCCTGCCCGAGCTGCGCGAGGCGCTCGGGGACGGCCTCCTCGTGCTCACCGGCGACCACGGATGCGATCCGACGACGACGCCGACCGATCACTCGCGCGAACGCACGCCGTTGCTGGTGGCCGGCTGCACGGGCGGCCCGTACGAGATCGGCACGCGGTCAACGTTCGCGGACCTGGGAGCGACGGTGCTCGAGGCGCTCGGGGTATCTGCGCCGCTCGCGATCGGCGATAGCTTCGCGGCCGCGATCGGGCTCGGCTGACGCCGGCGGCCTGCGAGCGCCGGCCCGTGCCGGCCGGTATCGTGCCCCCAGCCCAAGGCGGGCCGGGCGCTGGACGGGAGGTCGGAAACGCGTGATAGCGGCGGTCAGCTCCTTGTCGATCCGGGTCACGGTCTACATCGCCGGCTCCCTGCTGATCGGGATGATCGCGCGCGAGTACGTCCGCGCGTTCGTCGCGACGCGCCTCAACGACCCCACGCCCCGATTGTGGGGCCGGCTCACCTGGAACCCACGGTCGTGGTTCGACCCCTTCGGGTCTGCGCTCGTGCCCGGCTTGATCCTGGTGTTGTGGGTGGCGGCGAGCGGCCTGTATCCACCACCGGTCGCGTACGGGAAGCCCGCGCCGGTCGATTCCGCGTATCTCCGCCGGCCGACGCGAGACCAGGTCTTGATCGGTCTCGCCGGCCCGGTCACGAACATGGCCCTTGGGGTGATCGCAGGGCTGGTGCTGCGGCTCATCTCGACGCCGGCCGCGTTGACGGTCATCACCTTCCTCGTCTTCTTCGAGTTCACGCAGTTCTGCCTGGCGATCTTCCATCTGCTTCCGATCCCGGGCCTGGACGGTGCCCGGCTGGTCGGCCTCGCGCTGCCGCCCGACGCTGCGCGCGTGTACCGGGACGCGGACAAGTACCTCCCCCTGTTCGTGCTCCTGGCGATGTTCGTGCTCGCCGGCGTGATCAACGGCATCGTCTACGCGTTGGTGGACCTCCTGTGCCAGGCGGCCTCCGGCGTGACGTGCTCGCCGCGATAGCCCGGCTCGCATCCGGGGGCCGCGGAGACCCCGCGTTATCATCGCGGCCATCGTCACCGAACCCGCCCTCGCGACGCGCACGAAGCGCGTGCTGACCGGCTACCGGCCGACGGGCGCGCTGCATGTCGGGCACTGGGCCGGCAACGTCGAGAATATGCTTGCGCTGCAACGCGATACGAGCTACGACTGCTTCTTCTTCGTCGCCGATTGGCACATGCTGACGACGCACTACGACCGCACCGACGAATTGCCGTCGTTCGTCGAAGAGCTGGTGCTCGACTGGCTCGCCGCGGGCCTCGATCCCGACCGTGCCGTGATCTATCGGCAGTCGGACATCGCGGAGGTCGCCGAGCTCGCCTTGCTGTTCGGGATGATCACGCCGCTCGGCTGGCTCGAACGCGTGCCGTCGTACAAGGATCGTCTCCGCGACATGAGCGAGCGCGACGTGGCGAACTTCGGCTTGCTCGGCTATCCCGTGTTGCAGGTCGTCGACATCACGATCGTCCGCGGCGAGCTCGTTCCGGTCGGGGAGGACCAGGTCGCGCATCTCGAGCTGTCGCGCGAGATCGTCCGGCGCTTCAACCGGCTCTACGGCGATGTGCTGGTCGAACCACAGCCGCTGCTGTCCGACACGCCACTGATCCCGGGCTCCGACGGACGGAAGATGTCGAAGTCGCTCGACAACACGATCGGTATCCGCGACGACGAGGACGCCGTCCGCGCGACCGTGCGGTCGTTCATCACCGACCCACAGAAGCTCCGGCGCGGCGATCCGGGCCGGCCGGAGATCTGCCCGATCTTCGCGCTGCATCGGAAGTTCTCGCCCGACGACGTCGACCGCATCGAGGTGACATGCCGGACCGGCGAGCTCGGCTGCGTGGACTGCAAGACGATCCTCGCGGATCACCTGGTGGAGACGTTCGCGCCGTTCCGCGCCCGCCGGGCCGAACTTGCGGCGACGGCCGGGTTGGTTCGGGATGTGTTGGCCGCGGGCGCGGAGCGTGTCCGTCCGATCGCGCAGGAAACGACGGCGATGGTGCGCGACGCGATGCATCTGAGGTGACGATGGACACGGCGGCGGAGGGGATGGCGCCCACGGGGTTCGCGGTCGAGATCCCGGGCTTCGACGGGCCGTTCCGCCTGCTCGCCGACCTCATCTTGGATCAGAAGATCGACGTGTGCGACGTGCCGATCGCCACCGTGACCGACGGGTTCTTGCGCTATGCCAAGGAGACGGCGACGTGGAACCTCGAGGAGGCGACGTGGTTCCTCGCGATCTGTGCCGTGCTGCTCGAGCTCAAGGTGTCGCGGCTGACGCCGAAGGTGACCGAGCTCGACGAGGAGGACCTCCTCGGCGGGTCGCCGGATCTCGCCTACGCCCGGTCGATCGAGCTGCGGGCGTTCCGGAAGGTCGCCCTCGAGCTCGCCCGGCGGCTGGAGGACGAGGCGGGGTACTTCGCACGCGACATCGGCCCCGGTCCGGAGTTCGCGCACCTGTATCCCGACCCGATGACGTCGGTGACGGCGGATGCGCTCGCCTCGATGGCCGCGCAGCTCCTTCGACCGCCGCCCACCGTCGATCTGTCGCACGTAACCCCGATCCGCTTCACCGTCAACGACGCGATCCAAGCCGTCGAGGCGCATCTCGCACGGATCCAGGAGGGCCAGGCGACGTTCCGCGAGCTGACGGCAGACTGTGAGGACCGCATGCATGTGGTCGTGCGCTTCCTGGCGTTGCTCGAGCTGTACCGTGACGGCAAGGTCGAGCTGCAGCAGGCCGCGACCTTCGGAGAGATCGAGGTGGCATGGAAACGATGAGCGGAACCGGCGCGGCGATCGACACCCGAGCGCTCGAAGCGGTGCTCTTCGTCTCCGACGAGCCGTTGACGCCGGCCGTCCTGTCCCAAGCGCTCGAGGTTGACCGCCGGATGGTCGACGACCTCTGCGCACAGCTCCAGACGGAGCTCGAGCAGCGTGGATCCGGCTTGGTGCTCCGTAACGTGGCGGGCGGCTGGCGACTGTTCACCGACCCGGAGACCCAACCGGTCGTCGAACGGTTCGTCCTGTCGTCGCGCCAGGCGCGGATGACGAAGGCGGCGCTGGAGACGCTCGCGATCGTCGCGTACAAGCAGCCCGTGACGCGCCATCAGGTGAGCGCGATCCGAGGAGTGAACGCCGACGGCGTGCTTCGGGCGCTCGTCGACCGTGGGCTGATCGAGGAGGCCGGCCGCGACGAGGGACCGGGACGCCCGCTCCTGTACGCAACGACGCCGATGTTCCTGGAGCGGCTCGGGCTCGCCTCGCTGGCGGCGCTCCCGTCGCTCGCGCCCCTGCTGGACGCGTCCGCCGAGCGAGCCGACGCGGCCGACCTCGCCGCGGATCCCGAGGACGAGCCCGCCGACCACGCGCCCGCCGACGAGGGGCCAGAAGCGCCCGACGAGAGCGAGCCGGACGCTCAGGAGATCTGAGGCGTGCCCGCGGAGCGCCTCCAACGAGCGCTCGCCCGCGCGGGGTTCGGGTCGCGGCGCTCGGCGGAAGAGCTCATCGCATCAGGTCGCGTAACCGTCAACGGGAAGGTGGCGACGGTCGGCGACAAGGTCGACGTCGCCACCGACGTGGTCGCCGTTCGCGGCGCAACGGTCAACCTTGACCCGAGGGTTCGGTATCTCGCGTTGCATAAGCCTCGCGGCGTCGTGACGACGATGCACGACCCTCAAGGCCGGCCCGACGTCCGCTCGCTGTTGCCGCCGGAGGGCCCGCACGTGTTCCCGGTCGGCAGGCTCGACCTCGACAGCGAGGGACTGCTGCTCGCGATGAACGACGGTGACCTCGCCAACGCGCTCACGCACCCGCGTTACGAGATCGAGAAGGAATACCTCGCCGAGGTTTCCGGCACGCCGGCCGGGCGGCACCTCGGCGGCCTGCGCGCCGGGGTGGAGTTGGACGACGGTCTGGCGAAGGCGCGGTCCGTCCGGGTCGTCGATACGCGGCCGGGCCGGGCACACCTCTCGATCGTGATGATCGAGGGACGCAAGCGCGAGGTCCGCCGGATGCTCCAGGCCCTTGACCTCCCGGTGACGAGGTTGCTGCGGGTCCGCATCGGGCCAGTCCGGCTCGGCGGCCTGCCACCCGGCGAGCATCGCGAGCTCACGCCCGAGGAGCTGCTGGACCTCGGCAAGCTCGTCGCCCGCGCCGAGCGCCGGCTGCGCCGCGAGGCAAGCGACGCCCTGTAGCCTTGCGGCGCGGCCCGTCGCGGGCCGCACCGTCGAGGCGATCAGGAGGAACCGGTGAACGTGCGCGCGGCCCGAGGGGCGATCGTCGTGGCCGTGGACACGCCCGCGATACTGCACGCCGCCACGGCGAAACTCCTCGAAGCCATCCTCGAACGGAACGCGATCGCGCATGACGACCTGATCAGCATCCTGTTCACCGCCACCGAAGATCTGTCGAGCGCGTTCCCCGCCGAAGCGGCCCGTCGCATGGGCATGGGCGACATCCCGTTGCTCTGCGCTCGAGAGATCCCCGTCGTTGGGTCGATGCCGTCGGTCGTCCGTATCCTGCTCCACTTCCACACCGAGCTCGGCCTGCGCGAGGTCACGCACGTCTACCTCGACGGCGCCGAACGCTTGCGGGACGACCTGGATGCAGCCTCCTGAGGCAAGCCCCTCGCGCCTCCACCGCGTGGCCGTGATCGGCACCGGGTTGATCGGGACGTCGATCGCGCTTGCGGCCCGTCGGGCCGGCTCCGACGTCGTCGGGTGGGACGTTGATGGCCGCGTGCTGGAGAAGGCGGCCGGGAGTGGCGCGCTGACGCGCGCGCCATCCCTGCAAGCGGCCACGGCGGACGCCGAGCTCGTTGTCGTCGCGACGCCGATCCGCGCGGTTCCGGCCGCGGTTGTCGCAGCGCTGGACGCCGCGCCCCGGGCGATCGTGACGGACGTCGCGAGCGTGAAGACTCGGGTGATCGAGGACGTGCGAGCCAAGGCGCCGGCCGAGGCGCTGGCGCGCTTCGTTCCGGGCCACCCGATGGGCGGCAGCGAGCGGTCCGGACCCGAGCACGCGTCGGCGTCTGTGGTCGACGGGATCGTGTGGGTCCTCGCACCGGCTCGAGAAACCGTTGCGACGGCCACCGACACACTTCGAGTTTGGGTCGAGGGTGTGGGCGCACGCGCCGTCGTGATGGATCCTGAGCGCCATGACCGGCTGGTGGCTGTGGTGAGCCATCTCCCGCAGGTTGCGTCCACGACGCTGATGGGGACGGCCGGCGGTGAAGAAGCGGGGGAGCAGGATGCCCTCCTGCTCGCGGCCGGAGGTTTCCGTGACCTTACGCGGCTCGCCGCCTCCCACCCGGCACTGTGGAGCGAGATCCTCATCGCGAACCGGGAGGAGGTCGCGGCCGCGATCGACGTCTTCGTCCGCCGGCTCGAGGCGCTCCGCGATCGCATCGCCGATGCGGACGCCGCCGGGGTCGAGTCAACGTTCGCCGCGGCGAAGCAAGCACGCCTGGGCCTCGCGGCGAAACCGACGGTTCGCGCGGGGGTCGCCGTCTGGCAGGCCGAGATCCCCGACGAACCGGGCGCCCTTGCCCGCATCACCGCGGTCCTCGGAGCGGGCGGCGTGAACATCGAGGACCTCCAGATCGTGCACTCTCCCGAGGGCGGCCGCGGCACCGTCCATCTCACCGTGGCGGCCGAGTCCGCCGGGTCGGCCGCAGATGTGCTCTCGACCGGCGGGTACGACCCAACCAGGCTTGCGTGACTGGGCATGGATGTCGTCATCCGTCCCGGCGGCCGGCTCGAAGGGGTCGCAGCTGTTCCCGGAGACAAGTCGATCGCCCACCGGTGGCTCATCCTTTCCGTGACGGCGAAGGGTCCGAGCCGTCTGGTCGGGCTTCCATCGTCGCTCGACGTTCGCTCGACCGCCGCGTGCTTGTCGAAGGTTGCCGAGAAGGCTCGACCTCCGCTCGACGTCTTCGCAGGAGACGCTCGTGCCCCCGTGGAGGGTGGCGGTTCCACGTGGAACGCAGGGGTTGAGGTTCCTGCTTGGGGGACGCCATCGGGGTCGCTTGAAGTTGAGGGTGACGGTCGAGATGAGCTTCTCGAACCCGGTGAAGACCTCGATTGTGGGAACTCCGGAACCTCGATGCGACTGCTTGCCGGAGTGCTGGCGGCCGCGCCGTTCACCTCGGTCTTGACCGGGGATCCGAGCTTGTCGGCGCGCCCGATGGAGCGGGTCGCCGCGCCACTCCGCGCGATGGGCGCATCGCTCGAGACGCTCGATGGCCACCCGCCTATCCGCATCGAAGGCGGCGCCCTTCATGGTGAGCGTTTCGAGCCGGAGGTTCCGAGCGCGCAAGTGAAGAGCGCGATCCTGTTCGCCGGTCTCGCCGCCGACGGAACCACCGCGTTGCGCGAGCGCGCGGCCACCCGCGATCACACCGAACGCGCCCTCGAGGCGCTCGGCGCACCGATCGAGCGCGTAGATGGTGAGGTGCGCATCCGTCGCTTCCAGCACGCCGGCTTCGTCGGGCGCGTGCCAGGTGATCCGTCGTCGGCCGCGTTCCTGATCGCGGCCGCGGCGCTGGCAGGGTCGGCGCTGACGATCGCCGGCGTCGCGCTCAATCCAAGTCGACTGCGTTTCCTCGACGTGATGGAGCGGATGGGGATCGTCACCCACAGGTCGGTTGAGGGTTGGGAAGTGGGGGAGCCCGTGGGGACGATCGAGGTTGAACCTTGCGACGGTGTGCGCGCCGTGCGGGTCGACGCCGACGAGCTGCCGTTGGTGGTCGACGAGGTGCCCGTTCTCGCCGCCCTGGCGATCCACGCAGCTTCTGAATCGTGGTTCCTCGACGCCGCGGAGCTCCGGGTCAAGGAAAGCGACCGGCTCGGAGCGATCACGAAGAGCCTGCGCGACCTCGGTGGCGCAGCCGGCGACGAGGGAGATGATCTCGTGATCGCCGGCGGCGGGCTCGAGGGCGGGCGAACCACATCGGGCGGCGACCACCGGATCGCGATGGCGATGGCCGTCGCCGCGCTCGGCGCCCAAGGACCGTCGAGGATCGACGGCATGGACGCCGCCGACGTGAGCTTCCCCGGCTTCGTCGAGACCCTCAACCGGCTCGGCGCGCGGATCGAGGCGCCGTGACTCCACGGGTGATCGTCGCCGTCGATGGCGCCGCCGGGAGCGGGAAGTCGACCCTAGCGCGCGGGCTCGCTCGCTGTCTCGGCGTCGCGTACGTCAACACGGGGTTGATGTATCGCGCGCTGGCCGCAGCGTCGATCGGATCGAACGTCGACCCGGAGGACGCGCAACGCCTCTTCGACCTCGCGCAGCGGTTGCGGTTCACGCTCCGCGGTGACGATCCGCCCGAGCTCCAGGTCGAGGGTTACGTTGCCGCCGACTTGATGAGCCAGGACGTTGAGTCGAGGGTCTCTCTCGTTTCTCGCCATCCGGTGGTGCGAACCGTCATGCGGGACGAGCAGCGCGCGCTCGGCGCCGACGGCGCCGTTATGGAAGGTCGAGACATCGCAACCGTCGTCTTCCCCGATGCGCCGCTCAAGCTCTTCCTGCGGGCGGACCCGGATCGTCGCGTCGACCGACGCGCGGACGAACGCGGAGCCGATGACGCCGACGCGGTCGGGAAGGCTCTTCAGCAGCGGGATGAACGCGACGCGCGGACCAATCCGCTCGCGCCTGCACCCGGCGCCATCGTGATCGACACGACGAACCGTTCGATCGAGCAGACCCTCGACGCCGCGCTCGAGGCGGCCCGCCGCGTCTGGCCGGCGGAGCGCGCGTGAGCGGCGTCCCGCAGATCGCGGTCGTCGGACGCCAGAACGTCGGCAAGTCGACACTGGTGAACCGACTGTTCGGCAAACGCGCGGCGATCGCACACGACGCGCCGGGCGTGACGCGCGACCGCATCGAGCTCGAGGCGACCTGGAGAGGTCGGCGGTTCGGACTCGTCGATACCGCTGGGTACCTCCACCGAGCCACCGGACTCGAGGCGCTCGCTGCGGAGCAAGCCGAACGCTCGATGAAGGCTGCAGATCTGATCGTCCTGGTGGTCGACGTGCATGCAGGCATCACCCAAGAGGACGGCGAACTCGCGCGTAGACTCCGGACGAGTCCGACGTCCGTGCTGCTGGTGGCGAACAAGGCCGATTCGCCGGGCGACGACGCCGACATCGCAGACCTGTATCGCCTCGGGCTGGGGGAGCCGTTCCCCGTCTCGGCGCTGCACGGTCAGGGGATCGGCGACCTGATGGACCGCATGCTCGACCTGCTGCCCGATGCGCCCGAGGCGGCTGAGACGCCCGACGAGCCTCGGTTCGCGATCGTCGGACGGCCCAACGTCGGCAAGTCCACCATGTTCAACCGGCTCGTGGGCGAGAACCGAAGCGTCGTCTCGGAGGTCTCGGGCACGACGCGGGATAGCGTCGACTCCCTCGTCGCCTGGCCCGAACATGGCACCGTCCGGTTCATCGACACGGCGGGGATGCGCAAGGGAACGAAGGTGCGCGGGGTCGAGTACTACAGCGTGCTGCGCGCCAGGCATGCGATCGAGGCCGCCCACGTCGCGGTGGTCGTGCTCGACGCATCCGACGGGTTCTCGGGGGAGGACAAGAAGATCGCGAACCTCGTGATGGACGCCGGGCGCGCGCTCATCCTTGCCGCGAACAAATGGGATCTCGTCGAGGACAAGGATCGGTGGTTCAAACGCCTCGAGGATGAGGTGCAGCTGTACGCGAGGGCGACGGTGTTACGAACGTCCGCGACGCGCGGACAAGGCGTCCACCGTCTGGGTCCGTTGCTGCTCGACCTCCATGCGCGGTGGAGCTCGAGAGCGTCGACGTCGAGCGTCAACGACATCGTGCAGACCGCACAGCGAGAGCGCCCGACACCGAAGGGAACCGGCACGCTCCATTACGCCACGCAGGTTGCAACCGCGCCGCCGTCCTTCGTGATCTTCGGCGGCGCTCGGCCGCCCGAGCCGACGTATCAGCGCTACATCGAGAACCGGCTCCGCCGCGATCTTCATCTGAACGGCGTGCCCATCCGCCTTCGGTTCCGCCCGCGCACGCGCGACCGCCGCTGACGCAGGGCACCTGTTGGCTATCCTGTCGGCGTCGGCCTGCCTTCCTGGGCCGCGACGGGCCGTGGCGCAGCTTGGTTAGCGCGTCTGACTGGGGGTCAGAAGGTCGCCGGTTCGAATCCGGCCGGCCCGACGGATGGACACGAGCGAGGGGACCCCGGCCGCGGGCTCCGGCCGTCGGGTGCTGACCGTTCCCAACGCGATCTCGGCGCTCCGGATCGCCCTGATCCCGGTCTTCTTCACCTTGATCGTGCACGAGGACACGACGACCGCCGGGTTGATCATGTTCGGCTGCGTCGTCGCGACCGACTGGGTCGACGGGACGATCGCCCGGCGGACCGGGCAGGTCTCGGAGCTCGGGAAGGTGCTCGACCCCGTGGCGGACCGTCTCGCGATCGCGGCCGGGATCATCGCGCTCGCGATCCGCGGCGTGTTCCCGGTGTGGGCGGCCGTTGCGATCATCGCGCGGGACCTTGCCGTCCTCGGCGTCGGTGTGTTCCTGCTCGCACGCCGGCACGTCCGGATCGAGGTCCGATGGATCGGCAAGGTCGCGACCTTCTCCTTGATGGTGGCGGTGCCCGCGATCTCGTGGGGAGCGCTCGACCTGCCGCTCACGGCGGCCGCCACGGCCGTCGGCTGGGTGTGTTTCGCCGTCGGGATCGTCGAGTACTACATCGCCGCGGGGGTGTACTGGCGGGACGCGAAGCGTGCGCTTGCCTCGCCATGATCGCGCTCGACCGCTATCGTGCCGCGCGGCCACCACGCCGCACTGGCAGTCGGACGCTCAGCCATCGAGGAGGTACGGGTGAACATCCCGGACGATCTGAAGTACACGAAGGAACACGAGTGGGTTCGGGTTGAGGGTTCGCTGGCTCGGGTCGGGATCACCGACTACGCGCAGGACGCGCTCGGCGACGTCGTCTATGTCGACCTTCCGTCGGTCGGCGCCGCCGTCGCGGCGAGCCAGCCGCTCGGCGAGGTCGAGTCGACGAAGTCCGTCTCCGATGTCTACAGCCCGCTCACCGGCACGATCGTTGAGCGGAACGCTGCGGTAGACGATCGCCCGGAACTCGTGAACGAACAGCCGTACGGCGATGGATGGCTCGTGGTGATCGAGCCGAGCGATGCTGGTGCGGTCGATGCGCTCCTGGACGCCGCCGCATACCGCGCGCTCGTGGACGAGGCCTGATGATCGGTCCCCGCGCGGCAACCCTCAACGCTTCACTCCGCCGTCGATGCACGGTTGAGCGTCCGTCCGTCAAGAGGTTGAGGGTCGTCCCGACCGCCCGTTGACCCTCCTGGTGCCGTACGATAGCGTCGCGCCGAGGCTCAGGGTCGAGGGTTTTGCCGAAGCCTCGACCGTCAGGGGACCCGTGGACATAGGAGCCGTGCAGGTTGTTCTGCAGCCGTTGTGGACATCCAAACCGCGATGATGCGCGCTTCTGCGTGGAGTGTGGCCATCCACTTCACGAGGATGTCACCGTGAGCCTGGCGGCGATCGAACCCGAAGAGGAAGCGTCCGAGGAGTTCCCGTTCCCGAACGACACCCTCAACCCCGGGCAAGCTCTCCTGTTGGTGAAGCGTGGCCCGAACGCCGGGTCGACGTTCTTGCTCGAGGGTGACGAGACGACGGTTGGTCGAGACACGGACAGCGCGGTGTTCCTCGACGACGTGACCGTGTCCCGCAAGCACGCAGTGGTCGAGCGTCACGGCGACGAGTGGTTCGTCGTCGACCGGGGGAGCCTGAACGGCACCTACGTCAACGGCGAGCAGGTCGACCGTACGAAGCTCGCCACCGGCGACGAGGTGCAGATCGGCAGGTTCAAGCTCACGTTCTTCGCGGCGGACCGATAGGAGCAGGAGAGGCATGGCCGGCACGCGCAACTACCAGTCGATCGGTGAGGTCCTCGTCAACGTCAAGACGGAGTTCCCCGACATCACGATCTCGAAGATCCGGTTCCTCGAGTCCGAAGGGTTGATCACGCCGGAGCGCACGCCATCGGGCTACCGGAAGTTCTATCCCGAGGACGTCGAGCGGTTGAAGTCCATCCTGCGGCTGCAGCGCGACGAGTACCTCCCGTTGAAGGTCATCAAAGAGCGCCTGCTGAAGGCCGACTCGGGCGAGGACGAGGATCAGCCGACCCTTGAGCAAGCCACGTCGGGGATGGACACCGACGGCGGCGGGGAAGACCTCGCCGAGGCGCCGACGGGATTGCAGATGTCGCTCGAGGAGATGGCGGCCGCCACCGGCGTCGACCGCGAGCGGATCAAGGAGCTGGAACAGTTCGGCATCGTCTGCACGCATGGCCCCGAGGGCGGCCGCTACTACGACGGCGATGACTACGTGACCTTGTCGATCGTGAAGGACTTCCTCCGGTTCGGGATCGAGCCGCGGCACCTGACGATGTACAAACACTTCGCCGACCGTGAGTCCGCGTTCTTCGAGGCGCTGGTCGCGCCCACCCTTCGGCAGAAGAACCCTGACGCGCGCCGCGCGGCGACCCAGACGCTCGGCGAGCTCACCACCACGTCGCGGAAGTTCAAGCAAGCGCTGTTGCGCAATGCGCTTCGCGACAACCTCGGGGCCGGGTGACGCCTCCGCGCCTCCGAGCTGCCGCGATCGCGTCGGCGATCCTCGTCGTGGCCGTCGCCATCAACGCCGGCGCGGCCGGGCGCCAGGTGGCCGCGCCACCGCCGACCCCCGTCCCGCCGCACGGCAGTCCGTCGCCGTTCCCCACGAAGCTCGCGACGCCTGAAGACGCCACCGTGGCGCCGGACGTCGACGCGGGGGCAGCGTTGCTCGCCGACCCGGACACGGGGCAGATCTTGTTCGCCAAGGGTCCGCGCACCCGACGGCCGATCGCGTCGATCACCAAGCTGATGACGGCGGTGCTCGCGCGGAAGGATCTCCCGCTGCACGCGACGGTCACCGTCGATCCGGCCGCCACGTTCGATAAGAAGGCGTACGGCGCGACGTCGGTGCTCGGCCTGAGGCCGGGGGAGCGGATCTCGGTTGAGAACCTGTTGTACGGGCTGCTGCTCGGCAGCGCGAACGACGCCGCCGTCGCCCTCGCGATGGCGGCCGATGGATCAGAGGCGGCGTTCGTTCGGCATATGAACGCCGAAGCCGAGCGGCTCGATATGCGCACCACACACTTCGCGTCGGCCAGCGGGCTCGACGACGACGGGTACTCGACGCCGCGCGACCTGCTGCTGCTCACCCGCGCCATCAACGCCGACCCCGTGCTTCGGACGATCACCGCGACGAAGTTCCGCTCGATCCCCGCGCCGAAGGGACCCGACCGCGTGATCCAGAACCGCAACGTCTTGTTGTGGCTCTATGCGGGCGCGATCGGAACGAAGACCGGCTCCACGGCCGGCGCGGGTCAATGCGTGGTGGCCACGGCCCGGCGCGACGGACGCGAGCTCGTCGCGATCGTGCTCCACGCGGCCGACGAACCGTTCTCAGATGCGGCGGCGTTGCTCAACTACGGCTTCGACGGGTGGCGTCCTGACACGCTGGTGCACGCCGGCGACGCAGCGGGCGACGCAACCATCCGCGGCGGCGTCGTCCCGGTGATCGCAGCCACCGGTCTCAGCGCACTCGTCCCCGTCGTCGACGACGGGCGCGCGCAACACGTCGTCGTCGATCCGGGGGCGGCGTATCCGCCGAGGGCGCACGAGCGAGTCGCGACGCTCGTCTTCGCCGCAGGTCCTACCGTGATCGGCTCCGTGCCGCTGGTCGTGTCGGACGTACCGCCGCCGCCAGCGGCGACCGGCCCATGGTGGGCACGCACGGCCGACGCCGTCGCCGGCGCGGTCGCTGACGGCGTCCGCGCGATCGCGGCCTGACCCCTCGCCGCGTGACCGCTCGCGCGAGGACCCCTGGTAGCCTCCTGCCGATGGCGGAGGTCGGACGCGTCCTGTACGGGCGCGAGGACGTTCGCCGCCGGGTGGCAGAGCTCGGCCGCACGATCACCGGGGACTATGTGGGGCGGGAGCCCGTGTTCGTCACGGTGCTGAAGGGCGGCGCGGTGTTCCTCGCGGATCTGATGCGCACCGTCGACCTGCCCGTCGAGATCTCGTTCATGGCGATCAGCCGCTACGGCGACGCCGAGGAGTCGCTCGGACGCGTCCAGATCCTGCTCGATGTGGAGCTTGACCTCGCCGGCCGCGACGTGCTCCTCGTCGAGGACATCGTCGACACCGGGCTGACCTCTCGATACCTCTTGTCTGTGCTCCGATCGCGCGGCGCGTCGACCGTCGAGCTATGCACCCTGTTGGACAAGACCGCCCGTCGGATCGTGCCCATCCACCCGCGGTACGCGGGGTTCGAGTGTCCGGATAGCTTCGTGGTGGGCTACGGCTTGGACTTCCAGGAGCGGTACCGCAACCTGCCGGACATCCTGCAGGTCGATGACCTGGCGGCGCTCCGCGCCGACCCCGACGCGCTGACGTCGTACGCACCACCCGCGGCCTGAGCCGCCGACCCCCAAAGGTTGCCCGACCACAGGGCCGTGGTTACGCTGGCTCGCAGCGCGATGATCGAGATGGAACTGACCGGCGTCCGGGTGGAACTGCCCACGAACCAGCCCATCGCCCTGCTTCGCGAGCGCGAGGGGGAGCGGTACCTCCCGATCTGGATCGGACCTGCCGAAGCCGCCTCGATCGCGATGGCCTTGCAAGGCGTCGCTACGCCCCGCCCGATGACCCACGATCTGATGAAGACGATGCTGGACGACCTCACGGTCCGGATCGTCCAGATCGTCGTCACCGAGCTCCGCGAGAGCACCTTCTACGCCGTGATCACGATGGAACGCAACGGTGACCGTCTGGAGATCTCGGCACGGCCCTCGGACGCGATGGCGCTCGCGGTGCGGATGGCGGTACCGATCTACGCCGCCGAGGAAGTGCTGGACGAGGCCGCGATCCTGATCCCCGGCGAAGAGGACGAAGAGGTCGAGAAGTTCCGGGAGTTCCTCGACAACATCAGTCCGGACGACTTCGCGTCCTGACGCGCCCGCAGGCTCAGCCGTAGAAGAAGACCGTCACCCACAGCGCGCCGTTCACGCGCGTGGCGCCGATCGCGACGTGCTTGAAGCAGCTGTTGAGGATGTTGGCGCGGTGCTCGGGGCTCGCCATGAACGCCTTCTCCACGTCAGCGACGGTTCCCCCGCTCACCGCGATGTTCTCGCCCCAGCAGTGCCAGGGCATCCCCTTCAGGTAGGCGGCCGCCGGGTTGCTCGTGTGCTCGAGCTTGCCGGTGTTGGCCATCCATCGAGAGTGTTCGAGCGCGACCTTCGACATCACGCGGTTGATCCCGACGTCGAGTCGTGAGAACCGGCCGCGGCTGACGTTCGTCGCCCTGAACATCGAGTGCCGGTCGGTCCACCGGCCGGCGCCGGCGTGTGCCGGGGCGGCGACGAGGGCCGTCGTCATCGCGACGGCGACCGCCGTGGTCGCGATCAGGCGTCCGATCGTCCGCATCTGCCCTTGCCCTCCGGTGCCGTAGGTCCGTGATGTAGTGCCGTGTGACTAGTGCAGGCATCGGCCGGTCGGGGGGCAGCCTTGAGGGCCCTTCTGGGAGGGGGTTCCGGCCGGTTCTCCATCGGCGCCGAGGCGCCTTGACGGGGGGTCGGCGCCCCCCGTACGCTGCTGAATCACATCCTCGTGATTCCCTTCCCCGAACGGAGCGTGTCGTGATGGCCGAGCAAGGGTTCGCCGCACCAGAGGTCTGCAAGATCGTGCAGATCACCTACCGCCAGCTGGACTACTGGGCCCGCACGGAGCTGGTGACGCCCTCGATCCGCGACGCCTCCGGCAGCGGCACCCAGCGCCTCTACTCGTTCCAGGATCTGGTCACGCTCAAGGTGATCAAGAACCTGCTCGACACCGGCGTCTCGCTCCAACGGGTGCGCAACGCCGTGGAACACCTGCGCGACATGGACCGTCCGCTCACCGGGGTGACGCTGATGTCCGACGGGCGCGGGGTCTATGAGGCGCATTCCCCCGAGGCGGTGGTCGACCTCCTGCAGAGCGGCCAGGGCGTCTTCGCGATCGCGATCGACCGGGTCTGGAGCGACGTGGAGAAGGCGGTTCCGAAGTCGAAGACGACCGCCAAGGCCGCGACCGGCCGCCGCCGAGCAGCTGGGGGCGCATGAGCGCCCAACCGGCGATGGATCCATTGCCGAGCGACGAGGTTCGGTTCGCGCACGCCTCGGAGCGGCAGTTCGCCCGGTTGCTCGACTTCTACCAGATCACCTGGGCTTACGAGCCCACCTCGTTCCCGATCGCGTGGGACAAAGAGGGACAGCCGGTCCAGCGCTTCACGCCGGACTTCTATCTGCCGGAGTTCGATCTCTACATCGAGATCACAACGCTGAACCAGAAGCTGGTCACGAAGAAGAACCGCAAGGTCCGGCGCCTCCGCGAGCGATACCCCGAGATCCGCTGCAAGGTCTTCTACCAACGTGACTATCTGTCCCTGGTCACGAAGTACGGCCTTGAGGATGCGTCGGGCTGACCACGTCGATCGTGACGCCCGTTCGTAAACTCGGCGCGTGACGACCTTCACGCCGCACACCGACGACGAGGTGCGCGAGATGCTCGCGACGATCGGCGCGGGATCTATCGACGACCTGTTCGAGGCGATCCCGCCCGCGCTGCGCCTGGACCATCCGTTGGATCTCGCGCAGGGGCTTTCGGAACAGGAAGTCGTCGACGAGCTCGGCCGGCTCGCCGAGCGGAACCGTTCGCTCGACGAGCTCGTGTGCTTCGCCGGCAGGGGTGCCTACGACCACTACATCCCGTCGGTGGTGTGGGCGATCGCCGGCCGCTCGGAGTTCTCGACCGCGTACACGCCGTACCAGCCGGAGCTCTCGCAGGGCGTGCTGCAGGCGCTGTTCGAGTACCAGTCGATGATCTGCGCCCTGACCGCGATGGAGGTGTCGAACGCGTCGCTCTACGACGGCGCGACCGCGCTCGTCGAAGCGGTCCGGATGAGCGTCGGCCCCGGGCGGCGGCGGGTGGTTCTCGCCGGCGGCGTCGACCCGCGACTCGTCGAGACCGTGCGGACGTACGCGAAGGGACCGCATCTCGAGATCGACCAGCTTGGCGAGGTCGACGGCGCCGGCGGCCTCCCGTCGTCGTTCGACGCCGACGTCGCCGCCGTGGTGATCCAACACCCGAACGTCCACGGGATCCTCGAGGACGTTGCTGCCTGGGCCGAGGTGGCGCACGCTGCGGGCGCGCGGGTTATCGAGGTGTTCGACCCAACGTCGCTCGGCATCGTCGCACCACCCGGCGACCTCGGCGTCGACATCGCCGTCGCGGAGGGCCAGTCGCTCGGCAACCATCTCGCCTTCGGTGGTCCCTACCTCGGGATCTTAGCGGCGCGGATGCGCGACGTTCGACGTATGCCCGGCCGCATCGTCGGTGAGACAGTCGACGTCGCCGGCCGGCCCGGCTACGTGTTGACGCTGCAGGCGCGCGAGCAGCACATCCGCCGCGAGAAGGCGACGTCCAACATCTGTACCAACCAGACGCTGATGGCGATCGCCGCGACGATCCACCTGGCGTGGCTCGGTCCAGCAGGGCTGCGCGAGCTGGGGGAGCGGTGTGCGGCGAAGGCTGCCTACGCGCTCGGGGTCCTGACCGCCGTGTCGGGCGTCGAGGCGGCGTTCCCGGGCGCGCCGATCTTCAAGGAGTTCACGGTTCGGATGCCGCGCCCGGCGTCCGAGGTCGTGGACGCGCTCGTGGCACGCGGCATCCTCGCCGGTGTGCCGGCCCCGTGGCTCGGCGACGACGCGTTGATCGTGGCCGTCACCGAACGGCGAACGCGCCAACAGATAGACGCGTTCGCCGCCGCGCTGACGGACGTGCTCGCATGAGCGACGTCGGCGCTCCGGTCCGGCGGCAAGGCCCGCCCGCACCCGGCACGATCATGGCGGCCTCGCAGGCCGGCCGCCGCGCGTCGTCGCTCGCGGCACCCGACGTTCCTGACGCTCCGATCCCCGACGCGTTCGCGCGCGCGACGCCGCCCGCGCTACCCGAGGTCGGCGAGGTCGACGTGGTTCGGCATTACACGCGGCTATCGCAGGAGAACTACGGCCTCGACACGGGCTTCTATCCGCTGGGGTCGTGCTCGATGAAGTACAACCCCAAGGTCGCCGAGACCGTCGCCACCGCGCCGGGGTTCGCGCGCCTGCATCCGTTGCAGCCCGACCGGACCGCACAGGGCACGCTCGAGCTGTTGTGGCGGCTGGAGCAGGCGCTGTGCGCGATCACCGGCATGGCTCGCGCAACAGTGCAGCCACCCGCGGGCGCCTGCGGCGAGATGACGGGGCTCCTGATCATGCGGGCGGCGCACGCGGCCGCCGGCCGTGAACGGCGGACGGTTCTGATCCCGGACTCCGCGCATGGCACCAACCCCGCCAGCGTGCACCTCGGTGGATACGACGCGGTCGCGGTGCCATCAGGCGCGGACGGCCTGGTCGACGTCGCCGCGCTCGAGGCGATGGTGGACGACAACGTCGCGGGGTTGATGCTAACGAACCCCAACACGCTCGGCCTGTTCGAACGCGACATCGCGCGCATCGCCGCCGCGGTGCACGGCGTCGGCGGCTACGTGTACTACGACGGCGCGAACCTGAACGCGATCATGGGCCGTACGCGACCCGGCGACATGGGGTTCGACATCGTGCACATCAACACGCACAAGACGTTCGCGACCCCGCACGGTGGCGGGGGTCCCGGCGCAGGCCCGGTCGGGGTCGTCGAGGAGCTCGTGCCCTTCCTGCCGGTGCCGAGGATCGAGCGCGACGGCGACCGCTTCGTGGTCGTCGACGACGTGGCCACCTCGATCGGGCGGGTGCACGGCTTCCACGGAAACGTCGGGATCTTGGTGCGCGCGTACGTGTATCTGTTGCTCCACGGTCGCGACGGGCTGCGAGACGTGAGCGACCGCGCGGTGTTGAACGCGAACTACTTGGCCGCGGTCGTCCGCGAGGCGTTCCCGCTCGCGTTCCCGGACTCCCCGCCGATGCACGAGTTCGTCGCCACGGCCGCACCGCTCGAACGTGAGACAGGGATCCGCGCGATGGATGTCGCGAAGCGGGTGATCGATCTCGGGTTCCACCCGTCGACCGTGTACTTCCCGCTCGTCGTCGACGAGGCGATGATGGTGGAGCCGACCGAGACCGAATCGAAGGCGACGCTGGACGCGTTCGCCGCCGCGCTGCTCCAAGCCGCGAAGGAAGCTGCGAGCGATCCCGACCTGTTGCACGACGCTCCGGTCAGCACACCCGTCGGCAGGTTGGACGAGGCCCGCGCCGCGCGACATCTGGTCCTGCACTGGTAGACGCTGCGCTGCAGGGTTCGCCCGACGCACGACCGACTATCTAGTCATCTTTGACCAGCGTTCTCTCAAGCCCTCCACGGCCCGACCGATGAACCGGGGGAGTGGGCGGCAGATGGGCCGCCCGGGCACCGGGGGTTGGAGAGATGCGACGTGGTCTCGTGCGGATCGTGGCAGTGGGCGCCCTGACGATCGGGCTCGCCGCGACCGCGGTCGGCGTGGCGACGCCTGCGAGCGCCCAGCTGCGGCGGACGAAGATGCTCGCCTGGGTGAATCACTCGCGAGCCGAGCACCACGTCCACCGACTGCGCATGGTCCGGTCGGTCGTCGGGCTCGCCCACGACCACAACCTGGCGATGGCGAAGAAGGACCGGCTGTTCCACACGTCGGACCTGGGCTACAGGCTCCGGTACGTCGACTGGCATTCCTGGGGCGAGAACGTCGGGGCCGGCGTCACGCCGTACGGCTTGTTCAAGGCCTACATGGCGAGCCCGGAGCACCGGGCGAACATGCTGAGCACGGGCTTCCGCCGCGTGGGCATCTCGTTCGTTGAACGGCGCGGGGTCTTGTGGTCCACGCTCATCTTCTACGGCTGAGCGCGGAGCTCGGTCTGGCACGCATGAGGCCCGGGCCTTTGGCCCGGGCCTCATGCTTCGTTACGGATCGGTGTTACGCGTCGCGGCGACGCCGCCCGATCATCAGGGCCAGGGCGCCGAGGCCCAGGAGCATCAGGGTGATCAGTCCGAGCCGGGCTGCGTCCGACCCCGTGAAGGCGGTCGGCTGCGGAGGCTTCGGGTTGCTGTGGATCGCCTTGACGATCGTGACGTTCGCGTCGTCGTTGTCCTTGACGGTCTTGCCGAGGACGTCGGTTCCGGTCGCCGTGCCGACGTTGGTCACGAAGGGCTTCCCGGCCGGCAGCACGTAGTCCTTGTTGAGCGTCGCCGACTCGCCCGGCGCGAGTTGGTCGATGTCGCCGATGTGGCCGATGACGTCGTCGTCGACGCTGATGGTGTAGAGCGTCGTGTCGCCGGTGTTGGTGACGACGTAGGTGTAGGTAACCGTGTCGCCCGGGTTGCCCGAGATCGGGTTAACCGTCTTCACGATCTGGATGGCCGGGTGGATCAGGTCGACCGACCAGGAAGACTCATCGGTCGTCGTCCGGCCGTCGTCGGCCGTGCCCTGCACCGTCGCGGTGTTCGGCAGCGGGTCGGGGTCGGTGTCGAGGACGACGTGGGTGCACTCGTACCGCCACACCTCGCCCTGCTCGAGCGCGTTGTCGCCGTCGTCACCGGAGACGTACACCGGCGCGCCCTCGTTGCAGTTCGGGTCGCTCACGGTGACGTTGAACAGCGTCTCCGGTGTCGTGAGCTGCACCGCGAAGTGGTACGTGACCGTGTCGCCCACGTGCGCGAAGTCCGGTCCCGTCTTGTCGATCTGGATGCCGAGGTCGGGGCAGTTGACCGTGATCTTGTCGCCGGCCTGACCGCCGTCACCGTTGGAGATCGTCACCGTGGCGGTATTGTCGATCTCGCCGCAGGTGCTGGCGTCCGTGTCGGATGTGATGTGCACCGTGTAGCTGGTGCCGCCGGCCATGTTTCCGAAGTCGCACGTCAGGTCGCCCTGTGCGATCTTGCACAACTGCTGGCCGGTGCCGCCGTCGATCGACCAGTCGAGACCGGGGTTGGTCGGCAGCGGGTCGTCGAGGTGGACGTCCTTGGCCGTACCCGGACCGGCGTTCGCGACCGTGATCAGGAAGCCGACCTGCTCGGCGGCATCCACGGTGTTGTCGTCGGCCGTCTTCGTGACCGAGATGGCGGGGCAGTTGACCGTGATCGTGACGTTCCCGGTTGACGGGCTGCCGGCGTTGCTCGTGGTGACGCTCGCGCTGTTCACGACCTTGCCGCAGGTCGCCGCGATGGTGGGCGAGCTGATGTGCACCGTCTTGGTGGCGCCGGGTGCCATCGTCCCGAAGTTGCAGGTGAGAACGCCCGCTGTGATGGAGCAGTCCGCCGCTCCGGTCCCCCCGTCGATCGTCCAGCTCAGGCCGTCGTTCGTGGGAAGCGTGTCGGTCACGACCACGTTCGAGGCCGTGCCGGCGCCGCTGTTGGTGACGGTGACCGTGTAGCCGATCGCGTCGCCTGCGTTGACCACCGCGTCGTCGGCAACCTTCGAGATGTTCAGCGCCGCGCAGTTCACGGTGATCTGAACGATCCCGGTCGAAACCTGACCGTCGTTCGAGGCATCGGTGGTGCCGGTGTTGCTGATCGTGCCGCACGTCGCCGAGGTGGTCGGCGAGGTGATGTGCACCGTCGCGCTCGCGCCGGCCGCAAGGTTGAACCCGCCGCCGCCGCAGGTGAGCTCACCGGCGGTGATGCCACAGGACCACCCGCCGGTCGTCGACTCGACGCTCCAGCTCAGGCCCGGGTTCGCGGGCAACGTGTCGTTGAGGACCACGTCGAACGCCTTGCCGGAACCGTTGTTGGTCACGCTCAGCGTGTAGCCGACCTGGTCGTCGGCCGACACGGAGCCCTTGTCCGCGACCTTCGTGATCTTGAGGTGGGGGCACTGGACCGTGATCGTCGCGGTCGCGGAGTTGTCCGAGCCGAAGTTCGGGTCCTCGTTGTCCGCGGCGACGGTGGCGGTGTTGGTGAGGGTGCCGCAGTCGGCCTGGTCGGTCGTCCCGACGATATGCACCGAGTTCGAGGTGCCCTCGGCCATGTCCCCGAAGGAGCAGTTCAGCACGCCCGATGCGATGGTGCAGTCGGGCTTGTCCGGAGACTCGTGCCACGCGACGCCGGTCGGCAACACGTCGTGCACCGTGACGTTGGTGGCCGTCCCGGGACCGTCGTTCGTCGCCGTGATCGTGTAGCCGGCGTCCTGCCCGGCGCTGACCGTCGCGTCGTCCGCAACCTTCGTCACCGACACGTTCGGCTTCTTGACGATCGCGCTCGGCTGGATGCTGCGGTCCTGGTTCTTGTTGCCGCTGCCGTCGAGGTTCTGCGTCCGCATGTGCCAGGGCGCGCCCGACACGGTCGCGGCGCCGTTCGGCGTGTTCGCAGCGGTGACCCAGTAGTCGGACTGGGCGATGTGCGCGCCCCAGGCGAACAGGGCGGCCGACCCGGTGGTGGTGAACGTCACCGTGATGTCGGCGCTGCTGTTGTTGCTCGTCGGGCCCGAGTGGCTCGGCACGGTCAGGCTGTCGATCGTGCCGCCGTACAGGGTGAGGTCGCGGCTGACGCCGGCGAACGCCTCAGCGCCTGCGACCGTCTTCCCCGGCTTGGTGGGGGAGCCCGGCCCGAACGGGTCGCTCTTGAACGTGGCGGTGTGCGCCGCAGGGAGGCTGGGGCACAGCGACGAAACAGCGCCGCCGCCCGATCCACACAGGTTCGGGCTTTCGGTGTCGTTCCACGTCGCGAGGAAGTCGTAGGCGAGGTGGCCGCCTGCGGTGAAGTCGTAGTTCAGGTGGATCGTGTGCTGACCGGCCTGCAGGCCTTCGACCGCCAGGCGGAACGGCACAACGTCGCTCTCGTGGTAGGCGGAGTTGTTCTTGTTCAGGTCGCCGTTCTGCCAGCCCTGACCGGACAGGTTCGCCCACTGATCCAGGTTGACGTTGAGCGACGCGAGGCTGCCCGCCAAGACGGTGGAGCTCGCGCTGCGCGCGGTGCCGCCGTCGCCGGTGTTGACCTGACCCATCGTCAGGCTCGGCCCGCCGGCGTTCGCAGGCAACGCCGCCTGGCCGAAGCCGACCGCGAAGACCAAGAGCGAACAGAACGCCGTGACGACCGCGCGTCGCCCACTGCGGCCGCGCGTTGTGCGGTGCGATCTCATCTGGTTAGCCTCCAGGTCCAAGGTCCTCATCCTCCGAAGCCGTGTTCTTCGAGACGTGGGAGGGACGCCATACGCCCCACCTCTGTCTCCCCACGTCAGAAGCTACGCCGGCACCTGGGGGACAGCATCGGGCGAAGGGTGTGACCCAGCGCCCCTCCCTGGGTCGTAGACCGTTCGGACTTGGTTGGCGATGAGTGTGGCGGCGCAGTGCGTATCAGACAAACGTGCTGGTCATGCAGAGAACCGCTCACGCGGCGTTGCGAGGGTCGATCGTGGCGTCAGCTGCGGCGGCGTGCAGCGATGAGGAGCGATGTCGCACCCACCACCGCGAGCAGCAACGCCGCGGCGCCGGGCAGCGTCGCGTCGCCACCGGTGAAGGCGGTGCCGTCCCCGTTCCCGCTCGATCCACCGTTGTGCGCCGTGCCCGCGACGAGGGTGACCGCTGCGTGCCCGCTCGCGTTCACGCGGTGCCCGCTCGCATCCTTCGCGGTGACGGTCGCGGTGTTCGTCACCCAGACCTGCGTCGTGGTCAGGGTGCGCGGCATCGTGAGGGTCACCGCGTGTCCTGGGGCGAGCCGGGGCACGGATCCGACCGACCCGAGGTGGTCATCGGTCACGGTCACGTGCTTCAGAGTGGCGTTCCCGGTATTCCGGACGACGTAACGATAGGTGATGGTGTCGCCGGAACCGCCGCTCACGGGGTTCGGCGTCACCGAGATGGAGAGCTCGGGCTTGAGAACTCGAGTGGCCGCGCGTGCTCGTGCCTTAGCGAACCCGCCGGCGGACGCGGCACGAACGGTCGCCGTCGTCACCAGCCAGTCCGGGCCGCTCGCTCGGAGCGTGTGGCTACAGCGGTAGGTCGAGCTCTCACCGGGGGAGAGGGTGCCATCGCCGTTCGTGTGCGGGGCCGCGTTGCACGCTGGGTCGGTCACCGTCACGTGATGCAGGTCAACCTTCCCCGAGTTGGTGACGTGCATCGTCAGCGGAACGGTCGATCCCGTGTGCGCGAACCGCGGCGCCGTCTTGATGATCTCGATCGACGGGGGACAGGCCACGGTGTTCGTGGCCGACGCCTCGTTGTTGCCCCGCGCAGCGGCGGGCTCGTTGGACGCCGCAACGGATGCGGTGTTGGTCACGGAACCGCAACGAACGTCGCCGGTCAGTTTCACGCCGAAGGTCGTGCTGACGCTGGCTCCGGCCGCCAGCGACGAACGCGTGCACGTCACGGACCAGTGCTCCGGATGACCGGTGCCCGCCGATGCCGCGACCGTGCACTGTCCACCGGAGAAGGTCGGGACCAGCGTCGTGACGTGGACGCCGAGTGGGAGATCGTCCTGGACCTCGACACCGTTCGCCGTGGCGGTCCCCACGTTGTTCACCGTCAAGGTGTAGGAGAACGTATCGCCGACGGTCAACGGGCCCGAGGCGTCGGAGACCTTGGTGATCGTGACATCCGGGCCGCTTGTCGCAGAGACGGGACCGACCGCGGCCCAAGACAATGCTGCGGCGATCGACAGTACTACCGAGATCCGGACGGTTCGCCGACCGACGTCGGTGCGCATCTTCACGTTCTTCCATCCCGTCCCGACGCGATCCGCCGAAGTCTCGTGACGAGCGACCCTACGAGCCGGCAGCGGCCTACGCCATCGGTCGAACGATCACGCCGTTCGGCGTTCGGCCGCTTCGAGCTCCTCAGGCGGCAACCATGGCAGCCGCGGCGGGGCGATTCAACGTCCCTCCCGGTCGAGGCGCCCGCGGGATCCGAGGCGGGGACAGATGCGCCCGCATCTGATCGCCAGACAACGTTACATAACGTGCATTATGGGCGTTCTACGTGGAGGGGCGGGTCAGACCGTCTGTTGCGTGTGGAACCGGAGATCCCAGCCCCATTGGGTGACCTTCCAGAGCGCCTCGGCAACGATCGCTTTCGAGATCTTCGACTCGCCGTAGACCCGCTCACGGAACGTGATCGGCGCCTCGCCGACGTCGTAGCCCAACCGATGCGCGCGTGAAACGAGCTCTATCTGGAACCCGTAGCCGTCGGCTGCGAACGGGTCGCGAAGGAGCTCTTCCATGAGTTGACGTCGGTAGACGCGGTATCCACTCGTTGCGTCGTGGATCGGCAGCCCGAGCATGAACCCCGCGTAGGCGTTCCCGCCCCGCGACAGCGCGACGCGCGACCGGCTCCAGTCCGTGACCGAGCCCCCGGGGATATAGCGGCTCCCGACCACGAGGTCGTGGCTCTGGGCGGCAGTAAGGAGCCCGGGGAGCTCCGACGGGTCGTGCGACAAGTCGGAGTCCATCTCGATCGCCACGTCGTAGCCCTCCGCGATCGCGGTGTGGAACCCCTCGAGGTAGGCGCTCGCGAGCCCGGACTTGGCCGGCCGCTCGAGCAATCGCACGCGAGGCTCGTTCGCTGCGATGCCTGCGACGAGCTCCCCCGTGCCGTCCGGCGACGAGTCGTCGACGACCAGCACGTCGATCCCATCGGTCGCAAGCACGCCGCGGATCGCCTGCTCGATCGTCCCGCGCTCCTCATAGGTAGGAAGCACCGCGAGACCGCGGATCGGTTCGGGCAACGGTCCAGGCGAGGGCCGGGTGGAACGGCGGCGGGGCGCGAACAGCAGACTCATCGCGACGATCACCAAACAGACGATGGGGAACCAATCCCCGTAGCGGACGTAGACGGTCCACGCGGTGGACGCGCGGACCTGGCCACGCAGGATACCGGGGACGAAGAGCTGGGTGTTGCTGAGGACCTGTCCATCCGTGTCGATGAAGGCACTGATCCCGGAGACCGCCGCATCGACCACCCACCGTCCTGTCTCGACCGCTCGCATCCTGCTCATCTCGAGGTGCTGGTCCGCGGCGGCGGTGAATCCGTACGACGCATTGTTGACCGGCACGACGAAGAACTGCGCGCCCTCCCGCGCCATCGTTCGCTCGATATCCGGGAACGCATTCTCGAAGCAGATCGGCGTCCCGTAGGTCGGCAACCCGGGCTGGATGATCGTGTGGACGCTGCTACCCGGCGTCCGGTCGATCGGGATCTGTTTGATAGCGCTGATCCAGGAGAGGCGTCGCCGCCACGGCACGTATTCCCCGAAGGGAACGAGATGCACCTTGTCGTACCGGTCGACGAGGGTGCCCGACGCATCGAACGCGAGCACGCTGGTCTTCTGCGTCCCGTCCTGATCGTTCACGACGGCCCCCACCGTCGTCGGGACGCCGACGTGTGCGATCGCACTGTGCACCTCGGCCACGGTCGCGGCGTCCGCGAGGGCTCCCGGATCGAGGGCCCCCTCCCCCCACACCGCAAGATCGGGCGGCGGCTTCTGTCCTGCGAGCGTCTCGTACTCCTGGATGTTGTGCCGCGCAACATCGAGGTCCTCTTGAACCGGCGACGTCCCGGCCGGGCTGCGAACGTCGACCTGCACGACCGCGATCGAGACCTCCTCGCCGGTGGCCGCGGGCAGCGGGATCAGCGCCGGCGCGAGGATCGCAACGAGCGACGCGATCACCAGCCCGACCCTCGCCACTCCCCTCCCCCGCCGCATGAACCAGGCGGCGACGGCGGCATTCGCGAACACGACGACGAACGTGACGCCCCACACGCCGGTGACCGACGCCAGGCGCAGAAGCGCCCGGTCGTCGACCTGCGACGTGCCAAGGTTCGCCCACGTGAACCCGCCGAGCGGCCACATCCCGCGCAGCCAGTCGACCACGGTCCACGCCGCGGCGATCCCGATGGCTCCCCAAACCGGTCGGTCGCGGCGCACGATCACGGTCGCGAGCGCTCCGAACACGGCGATCGACGCCGCAGACAAGGCGACGAGCGCGGTCCATGCGAGCGCGCCGAACAAGAAGATCCAGTAGAGCGTGGCGCCGAACATCCCGACGCCGAAGCAGAATCCGAGGAGCGCTCCGCGTGGAACCGTGCGCTCACGGAGGATCAGGAGCAACGGCGCGACGCTCACGAAGGCGATCGGCCACGCGCCGACCGGTGGGAACGCGAGGGAGGTGGCCAGACCGGCGGCGAACGCCGCGAGGCACCCGAGGCCCAGCGACGGGCGCGGGTGCGGGGTCACATCAGGCGCAGTCGCGGCAGAGCATCTTCTTCTTGTCCGCGAGCTGGCTCCGGTGCTTCACCAGGAAGCAGTTCCGGCACATGAACTCGGTCTCCTGCATCGGGACGACCTTGGTGTCGATCGCCTCGGCGCGGTCGTCGCGGGCGAGGTCGAGCGGGACGACCTCCTCGTCGTCCTCGACGGCCTCCTTGACGGTCTCTGAGGCCTCCTGCTTGGCCAGCAGGTCCTGGATCGACTCAACGTTCTCGAGCCCGGGCTCGGGTGGGACGGTCGCGTCCTCGAGGTCCTCCGGCGTGGGCTCGGCGTCTTCCTCGTCGTCGCTGGCGAGCTCTTCTTCCTCTTCAGCGAGTTCTTCGATGTCGTCTGGCATAGGCGGATCGTGCCTTCTATCCGTGGGAGGGGTTGGGGGTTGCCTCCCTGGCGACTGCGCATCCTACAACGGGTCCGTGCGAACGTTGGGCATACCCGTCCAGGTGCGGAAAAGACCCAAGAGACGGCTCCCGTCCACGGCGCCGGGGCGCTGCGGTCGTGTGCTCGCCTCTTGGGTCTGGCATCACCGCCGGGGCGGCGACGCACCACGGACGCTACGCAACCGGCCGTCCGCCGGTCAAGCGCGACGATCCGGAAAGTGTGACAAAGGCCTCACGAGAGCCACACTTCCCGGCCCAGCGAGACGGTGAGGCTCGGGCGGAGCCCACCGACGTCGTCGATCTCGAGGGGGTCCACGTCGTAGGCGGCGAAGTCCGCGTGCATCCCCGGCTCGAGGACGCCTTTCTTCTCCTCGTGGTGGGCAAGCCGCGCGCTCCCCGTCGTGTGGATCCGGATCGCAGCGGCGCGCTCCAGACGTTGTGTCGGATCGTGGTGGGTCTCCATCGCCCGGATCGTCGCCCATGGGTCGACCGGGATCACCGGCGCGTCGGAGCCGACCCCGACCTCGAGTCCTCGCTCGAGGATGGTACGGATCGGGTTCATCCCCCACGCGCGGTCGGGTCCGACCCGGCGCTCATACAAGGCCCCGGGGAATCCCCACGCCGCGTCGAACGCCGGCTGCATCGAGATGCCGAGCCCGAGCATCGCGGCGCGTTCGATCTGCGCGAGGGTCGGCATCTCGAAGTGCTCGATGCGGTGGCGCCGGGCACGGAAGTGCCGCCGCTCACGCGAGTCCAGGCGACGATAGATCCGCTCCCACGCGCCGATGACCTGTTCGATCGCGCGGCCACCGATCGCGTGCATGCCGACCTGCAGGCCGGCGTCGTGCCCGTCGCGGAAGAACCCCTCCAAGATCTCGTCGTCGAAGGCGAGCGCTCCTCGACCGGGTCCGTCCACGTACGGGTCACTGATCGCTGCGGTGCGCGCGCCGAGCGAGCCGTCCGTCGCGAGGTCGCCGCCGATCGCGCGCAGATCGAGCTCGACGGCCTTGGGGACATCCATCTGCCCGAGCACGACCTCGACGGACGCCGGCAGGTCGCGCCGGTGCGCCAGCAGCGTCTCGAGGTCCAACGGGCCGGACTCGAGCGGGAGGGCCATCTCGTGGACCGTCGTCACCCCGTGGCTCGCGGCGCGGGCGGCGCCGGACAGCTGCAGCGCTTCGATCGCGTGCTCGCTCCGAGCCGTCGCGGTCCAGCGGCCGATCAGCTGGTTCGCCGTCCCGGTGACGACGCCGGTCGGACCTCCGTCGTTGCCGTGCTCGACCCCAGGGGTGTCGAGCGCGTCGGCGAGACCGAGCGCCGCCGTATTGAGCAGCGCGACGTGCCCGTCGGTCCGGCGGATGACCAACGGCGAGGCGGTGACCTCGTCGAGCTCCCGGAGGGTCGGCAAGGTGGGATCGGTCCACCGCGTCTCGTCGTATCCCTGCAGCGCGACGACGGCGTCGGTCGTCGCGCGAGCCCGATCGCGGGCGATCGTGAGGAGTTCGGCGGCCGACCTCGCGGCGGCGACGTCCTCGTTCTCAGCAGACAAGCCGAGGCTGGTCAGATGGACGTGCGCGTCGATGAAGCCGGGCAGGATCGTCGCGCCGGGAAGGTCGACCACACGGTCGGCACCCGGCGGCTCGCCGGCGCCGACGCGTTCGACGTGGCGGCCGTCCACGAGCAGCCAGTCGCCCGTCGGCGGATGGCCGAAGGTGTGCACGCGGCGCGCGCGATACAGGGATCTCACGACCCGCGCATGATGCCATGGCGATCGCAGGCCACGGGTGATCCACGCACATCGAGGGCGTCCGTCGTGCGCTTCCCGTCGTGCTCGCGCATCCCGAGCTCGGCGAGTGCGTCCCGCCACGCCCGCGACGCCCGTGCGACCGCGTCGCGTTCGCCGGCGAACAGGACATCGTCGACCCACCGGATCGGCAGACACCCGGCCAGCCGGGCGCGCTCGTCGGCAAGCGACAGCACCGCGTCGGCGATGACGCCGGACACCGGTGGACCGATGGGGATGCCGAACCCGCCGGCCTCGCGGTATCGCTCGAGCGTTCGCAGGAGCGGCAGGGGGTCGCCACCGGCATGTGCAGCGGCCGAGCGTATCGCGCATTCCCCGATCGACGGGAAGCAATCGGCGACATCGGAGGCCACGACGCTGACGGCGCCCACAGCTGTGGTCCGGATCGCAGCGCGCCAGCGTCTCCGCTCGAGCGCCAATCGGACCGGTCTGCCCGGAGCAGGCGAGCCGAACACCGACGGGCCAGGCCGGAGATCGGGGAACGCGATCGCAGCGGCAACCGCGTAGCGCCGCCCTTCGAACGGATCGAGTCGCGTCAGCACGCGTGGCTTGCCGGCCGGCGAGGTCCACCGTTCGAGCTGCATCGCATCGCTCCCTGGACGCGCCGCGAGGGAGGTGCGAGCGAGGCAGCAGCAGACCACATCGCGTGGCCGCGGACCATCCCCGGACCGGGGGAACCACAGCTCCCCCGCTAGGATGGGCCGGTGCTCGACGAGCGCGACCTCGAGATCGTCACCGCACTGCGCGAAGACGCGCGCGCCACGTACGCCGACGTCGCTTCCCGTGTTGGCCTGTCGGCTTCGTCGGTGCACGAGCGTGTGCGCAAGCTCGAGGCTGCCGGCGTCATCACCGCGTACCGAGCGGTGGTCGATCCGGAAGCGATCGGTCTGTACGTGACGGCGTTGATCGCGGTCACGCCGCTCGACCCGCAACAGCCCGATGACCTGCCGGAGCGTCTCGCCGATCTCCCCGAGGTGGAGGATTGCCTGAGCGTCGCCGGCGAGGCCAACTACATCTTGAAGGTACGCACTCGGAGCACGAACCACCTCGAGGAGCTCATCCGGCGGCTGCGCGAGAAGGCCGGCGTCAGTACCCGTACAACGATCGCGCTGTCGATCCCGTTCGAGGGCCGCCCCGTCAACCTGTGACGGGCCAACGGGTCCGATGCCATATCCTTGCCCGATGCGGCTCTACGACTCGCTGACGCGCACCCTTCAAGAGGTGGACCCGATCGAGCCGGGCCACGTGAAGATGTACGCCTGCGGGCCGACCGTGTATCGCTATGCCCATCTCGGAAACCTCCGCAGCTTCATGCTCTACGACTTGATCCGTCGCGCGCTCGAGCTCGAGGGCTTCGAGGTCACGGAAGTGATGAACATCACCGACGTCGGGCACATGACGGACGAATCGTCCGCCGAGGCGGTCGACAAGATGCAGCTCGCGACCGAGGACGAGGGCCTGACGCCGCAGCAGATCGCCCAGAAGTACACCGACGCCGTGTTCGCAGACGCGAAGGCGTTGGGGATCCGTCCCGCCGACCGCTACCCAAAGGCGACCGAGCACATCCAGGAGATGGTCGACCTCACCCAGACGCTGGTCGACAAGGGCCACGCGTACGTCGTCGACAATGGGTCGGTCTATTACGACGTCACCAGCTTCGAGGGATACGGCAAGCTCTCGGGCAACACTCTGCAGAACCTGCGAGAAGGCCACCGTGACCTCGAGACCGATCCGCGCAAGCGCCATCCCGCCGACTTCGCGCTGTGGAAGGCTGCTGGTCCGGGCCGGCTGATGCGATGGGCGAGCCCGTGGGGCGAGGGGTTTCCCGGCTGGCACATCGAGTGCTCTGCGATGTCGATGAAGTACCTCGGCGACCGGTTCGACATCCACACCGGAGGCACCGATCTTCGGTTCCCCCATCACGAGGACGAGATCGCGCAGTCAGAGGGTGCGGTGGATCATCAGGTCGTCTCGATCTGGGTCCACGCGGGCCACCTGCGTCAGTCCGGGCAGAAGATCGCCAAGTCGACCGGCAACGTGATCTTGGTGCAGGACCTGCGCGACCGGGACCTCGACCCGCTGTCGTTCCGGTGGCTGTGCTTCCAGACGCAATATCGGTCCGAGATGGACTTCACGTGGGATGCCATGGCGGCCGCCGATCAGCGGGTCAAACAGCTCCGCCGCCACATGGCGAACTGGGCGCCGGCGGCGACCGAGCGCGGCGACGCCGCGAACGCGTACGACGCGCGGGTTCGCGACGCGCTCGCGAACGACCTTCACCTCCCGGGCGTCGTCGCGATCGTCAACGAATTCGATCGGGACGCCAACGTCCCCGATGGTGAGAAGTACGCGCTGCTCGTCGAGTGGGACCAGGTGCTCGGACTCGACCTCGAGCGCGAGGCCAAGAGTGATTGGCAGCCCACGCCGGAGATGTATGCGTTGATGCGCGCGCGTGACGAGGCGCGCGCGGCGAAGGACTACGCGAAGTCGGACGCGCTCCGTGACGAACTGGCCGCGGTGGGCCTCGAAGTGATGGACACGCCGCAGGGCACGGCCGTTCGGCCGCGATAGATCACTCCACGACGACAAGCTCGTGAGACGTCGTGTTGAGTGGCTCGACCCCGTCGTCGGTGACCGCGACGATGTCCTCGATCCGCACGCCCAGCTCGCCATCCAGATAGATCCCCGGCTCCACGCTGAACGTCATCCCCGGCTCGAGCACCGTGCGGTCTCCCGCTGTTGCATACGGCGGCTCGTGGACCTCGAGCCCGATCCCGTGTCCGGTTCGATGGATGAAACGATCGCCGAACCCGGCGTCGTCGATCACCGCACGGGCGGCGCGGTCCACCTCCTGGATCTCGATGCCCGGGCGGACCGTCTGGGTGGCCGCCCGCTGCGCCTCGGCGACCACTGCATGCACGGTCCGGAGCCGCTCCCCTGGGTCGCCGACGACCACCGTGCGGCTCGTGTCGCTGTAGTAGCCGTCGACCGTCCCGCCGAAGTCAAGGACGACGGCATCGCCCGGGTCGATCGGGCGCTCGGTCGGCTCGTGGTGTGGCGAGGCGGCGTTCGGCCCCGACGCGACGATCGTGAACGCGGCCGTTTCGTGCCCGTGCACGATCAACAGGTCGCCGAGCGTGGCGGCCACCGTTCGTTCGCTTCTCCCATGAAGCGGCTCCGACAACAGATCCCCGAGTGCGGCGTCGGCCGCAGAGGCGGCACGCCGGAGGGCGTCGAGCTCTGCCGCGTCCTTCCGGGCGCGCATCGCACCCACGATCGGGGCGGCCGACGCCCACGCCACTCCGGGGAGCGCGTGCTGGAGCGCCAGGACGTGCGAGCCCCAGATCCGATCGCCGACGAACACCGTGCCGCCGCCGGGCACACGAGACGCGATGAACGCGTACGGGTCATCGACGTCTCGCCACGGCACGAGCTCCAACGCATACGCAGCGAGCGCCTCTGCCGCAAGCGGGCGCTCGAGCTCCGGAACGATCAGCGCGGCGTCGCCAGTCGTGTCGATCACGAGCACGGTCGGCCGTTCCCAGGGCATGGGTTCGTACCCGATCAGGTACCGCAGGTCGGGTGACGGCGCGATGAGCAGCGCGCTCCCGCCGGCATCCGCGAGGCGCGACGCCGCTCCTTCCAACCGCGCCGCGTGGTCGGCCTGCACCCTCAGACCTTCAGGAGGATCTGCTGGGGCACGACCTGGAAGCTGACGGGCGTCGTCCCCAAGCGTTGGCCGTCGGCGACCACCGGCAGCGGTCGCGCCGCAGACGTAACGTCGATCTTCAGCTTCGCGTGTACCTCCGTGATCGATGGGTCCGGTACGTGGTCGCCGTGCCGGAAGATCCGAGGAAGCAACCGGTACGCGTTCGACTTCGGCCCGGTGAACACCAGTCCGTCCAGAACCCCGTCGCCCGGGAACGATCGCGGCGACAGACGGATGCCACCATCGGAGAACTGCCCGTTGCCGATCACGACGCTCCACGCCTCGAGCTCGATCGTCCGGCGGTCCGTGCCGATCGCGACCGGCGTGAGCCGCGTCCGCGCGTACGCGCGCCAGAACGCGGTGAACCGCTTCAGATTCGGCAACCGCGCGCCGCCGCTCGTCGCTGCGATCGTCGCCGCCGCATGGAAGCCGATCTCGGCGACGTTGTGCGCGTACCGGATGGTGCGTTCGCCGTCTTGCCCCGTCACGGCGATCTTCATGAGATCGAACGGATAGGTGTCGGCGCCGGCGAGGTGTCCGATCGCACGTTCGGTGTCGCCGGGGAGGCCGAAACTGAGCGGCAGGTCGGAACCCGACCCGGCCGCGACGACGCCGAGCACCGGCGCCTCGACGATCGGCCGCCCTTCGCGGAACATCCCGTTCACCACCGCCTGGACGGTCGCGTCGTCACCGACGGCGGCGAGGAACCGGTACCCCTCGTCCAGCGCCGCGGCGCTCAGCCGCCGCAGTTCCTCCGAGGAATCCCCGACGTGCAGCCGGTACTCGAGCCCTCGAGCCTCGAGGGCGTGCTCGACGGCGCCGACCTCCTTCGCGACGGTGCCGTGGCCGGCATGCGGATCCAGCAAGACGGCGAGCGGGCCGAACGGGCTGGTCGTGGGGCTCATGGGGCGCTCATCGTAGCGACACGCCCGTGTACCCGACGACGCCACGAGCAACCGACTCGCGCGCCGCCCGAACCGTGTCCGCGATCGCCGGCTCCGAGACATCCTCGATCTGGCGGAGCAGGTCGATCAACTGCTTGCAGTTGCGGACGAAATCGCCGGGGGCCATCTCGGTCTCTTCGAGGACCGCCTCGAGCGCGGCTCCTTCGGCCCAGGCGTGCGCCGTCGCGGCGAACCCGGGCTCGAGCTCGCGGCACAGCTGCACCTCGTGCGCGTCCTCGGCCCGACGGATCTGGCGCCACAGTCGCTGCAGCCGCTCGTATCCCTCTTCCAGCCGCACGTTCGGAAGCGTCCCGGGAAGCGGGGTGCGTTCGCGTGCTTCGTACACCACGGTCGAGACGAGCGCCGCGACCTCGCTCGGCTCGAGGCCTTCGAGCACGCCGGCCGCCAGGGCTTCCCCGACAAGGAGGTCGCCCTCGCCGTAGATGCGCGTCAGTCGGCGGCCTTTGTCGCTGAGCCGCCACCCCTGGACGTAGCCGAGCTCGGTCAGCACGCCGAGGACCCGGTCGAAGCGCCGCGCGAGGGTCTCCGTGCGGACGCGGATCCGGCGGTCGACGCCTGCGATCTGCTTCGACAGGCTGTCGGCACGCTCCGCCCACCGCTCGTGCGCCTTCCGGTCGGGGCACCCGTGACATGGGTGCGCTCGCGCCTGCGCGTCCAACGCCGCGGCCTGCCGCTCGATCTCCGGATCAACGGCCGGCGTCGATCGTCCGCGGGCCGGCCGCACGTGCAGCGACGTCAGCGCGGCCGCCACGTCGCGGCGATAGCGAGCGCTTCGGCTCGACCCAGATCGCGGCAAGGCGATCCGGGTGAGCGCCGCTGGCGGTTCCATGAAGTCGTGCGCCGCCAACCGGAAGAACGACCGGTCGTCGGTGAGCACCGTCGGCCGTCCCTCCCGGACCGCGAGCACGACGGCGAGCGATCCGCCGTCCCGGCTCTTCGGCACGGCGATCACATCGCCCGGCGTGAGCGCGCCGAGCGCGCGACGAACGCCGTCCGATCGGGACGTTCGCCCCCGACGATCGTCGCTCCGCAGTCGGTTCGCCTCCCGGCGCAGATCCCAGTACTCCTCGAAGTCGCCTCGATCGCAGACCACGTTCTCGCGGTAGCCGGCGAGCGCCTCTCGGTCGCGCTGGCGCGCCCGCTCGAGTGCGACGACGCCTCGGTCGGCAAGGAACTGCGCGAACGAGCTGTTGAGCATCTCGTGCGCCTGCTCCGGCGTGTAATTGCGGACGAGGTTGACCGCCATGTTGTAGGACGGCCGGAACGAGGACGTGAGGTCGTACGTGCGCGTCGCCGCGAGTCCGGCCACACGTTCGAACGGCACCTGCCGCTGGTAGACGACCACGGCATGCCCGAGCGCGTCGATCCCTCGCCGGCCCGCTCGCCCCGTCAGCTGCGTGTACTCCCCCGGCGTGACGAGCTCGTGCCGCTCCCCTTGGAACTTCCAGAGGTCTTCGATCACGACCGTCTTCGCCGGCATGTTGATGCCCAACGAGAGCGTCTCCGTCGCGAACACGACCTTGATGAGCCCGGCCTCGAACAGCTCCTCGACCGCCTCCTTGAACACGGGCAACATCCCTGCGTGGTGGGCCGCGACCCCGGTCGCCGCGGCCTCCAGGAACGTCGGGAAGCCGAGGGCAGCTAGGTCGGCGTCGGCGATCCACGCGGCGCGCTCCTCTATCCGGTTTCGGATCCGGTTCGCCTCGTCGCGTGTCGTCAGCCGGATCCCGGACTCGAGGAGCCACCGCACGCTCTTGTCGCACCCCGCCCGGCTGAAGACGAAATAGATCGCCGGCAGCATCCCCGCCTGGTCGAGGACCTCGACGACGTCCTCCCGGCGTGGGACGAACGCACGGCTCCCCGGTCGGCGCCCTTGTCGTCGGCCCGTCGAGCGGTACCGCACCTCCTCTCGGTCGAGCGCGACGACGTACGGGTTGGGCACGAGCTGGCCGTGCTCCTGCACGTGCATCGGGTGCAGCCGGTGCCCGACGAGGTAGTGGTGCTCGAGCGGCACCGGCCGCTGCTCTTCGATCACGACGTCCGTATCGCCGCGGAGCGTGCCGATCCATTCCCCGAACTCCTCGGCGTTGCTGATCGTCGCCGATAGGCAGACGACCGACACCGACGATGGCAGATGGATCAACACCTCTTCCCACACCGCGCCGCGGTACGGGTCCTGCAGGTAGTGGACCTCGTCCATCACGACGGTCTGCAGCCCGGTCAGCGTGTCGCTCCGCTCGTACAGCATGTTGCGAAGCACCTCGGTGGTCATGACCACGATCGGCGCCTCGCCGTTGATCGTGTTGTCGCCGGTTAGCAGGCCCACTCGATCGCGGCCGTGGGCGGCCACGAGATCGCCGAACTTCTGGTTCGAGAGCGCCTTCAGCGGCGTCGTGTAGAAGCACTTGCGGCCGCCGTCCAGCGCACGCGCGACGGCGAATTCGGCGACGACGGTCTTGCCGGCACCCGTCGGGGCGGCGACGAGCACAGAGCGCCCGGCGTCGAGCGCGTCGATCGCACGGAGCTGGAAGTCATCGAGCGGGAACGCATACCGCTCGGCGAACGTCGCTGGGGAGGTCACGCCTCCAGTCTAGGGACCGCCCTACACGCGGATGCCGCAGCTCGCGACGTGCTCGCGCAGCAGCGCGGTGAACCGGTCCGCCGCCTCGACGTTCGACAGGTGCCCGACGCCAGGAAGCACTTCTAGGCGCGCGCCGGGGATCTGGTCGGCCATCGGGGTCGTCAGGTCGGCGGGGATCAACCGGTCGCCGTCGGATGTGATCACGAGCGTGGGCACGTCGATGCCGGCGAGGTCGCCGGTCGAGTCGGGGCGATCCGCCATCCCGAGCGCTGCCGCGGCGATCGCCTCGGCCGACTGGTCGGCGACCCACCCCTTCACCCGCTGCTGCAGTTCCTCGGGTGCGTCCTTTGCGAGCAACGGCGGCGGGTTCTGGGCGAGCACGTTGCCCTCGCTCCGGAGGCGCGTGGCCAGGTCCCGCCGGCCCGCGGCCGCCTCTGGCGTGTCGGCGCCGGCCCTCGTGTTCGCGAGCACGAGCCCCGCGATCCGGTCCTTCGCCCGGCGCCAGAGCTCGAACGTGACGTACCCGCCCATCGACAGGCCGCACACGACGAACCGGTCGAGGCCGGCCGCATCGGCGGCGTGGAGACAGTGGTCGGCGGCGAGCGCCATCGTCATCGCCGGCCCGGCCGACGGCGTCATGCCGAAGCCCGGCAGGTCGGGCGCGACGGTGGTGGCACCGAACCGCTGACGCTCCCACATGCGCGCGTCGAGCGGGAACGCGTGTACGAGCAGCAGTCCGTCGCTCATCGCACCGCCCGCGCGTTCGGACCGACGAAGACGGACAACGACGACGGCTCGACCTCGAACGTGACCGGCGTCGGCCCGACGCGCTCCCCGTCGGCGTACACCATCACGCGGCGGTCGGTCTCGATCTGGATGCGCTTGCCGCGGGCCATCGTGACCGCGGGGTGCGTCACGTGCGTGCCGCGGAACACGCGCGGGAACGCCCGGAGGAACGCCCCCTTGCCGAGCGCGCCGAGCATGCAGGCGTCGAGCTGGCCGTCCACGACGGAGGCGTCCGGGGTGACCTTCATCCCGCCACCGTAACTCGTCGAGTTGCCAACGGCGACCAGCATGTGCGCCCCCGAGTGCACGACCCCGTCGATATCGATCGTGAACAGCGCCGGCGTGAACCGCGAGAGGGTCTTGACCAGCGCCGCCACGTACGTGCCGGTGCTCCCCAGCCGCACCGACATCGCGTTGGCCGCCTCGTTGACCTCGGAGTCGAACCCGCAGCTTCCGATCGCGACGAACCGTCGCGTCGCCTCGGGTGTCGTCACCTTGGCCGTATCGATGCGAACGGTCGGCCCCTCAGCGCAGGCGTGCACCGCCGCCTCGAGGGTCTTCAGACCGATCGCGTGCGCGAAGTCGTCCGCGGTTCCCGACGGGAACACGGCCAGCGTCGCGTCGGTGCCCGCGAGGCCGTTGGCCGCGAGCCCCACGGTGCCGTCGCCACCGAGGCATCCCACCCGGGTCGCACCGTCGGCCACGGCCCCACGGACGCGGTCGTCGAGATCGGGTCCGGAGGTCGACAGCGAGATCTCGTGCGGGATACCTGCTTCAGAGAGCAGGTGCTCGAGCTTTCCGATGACCTTGCCGGCCTTGCCGTTGCCCGCCGTCGGGTTGGCAACGACGACCAGCGGGCCCGCTTCCATCTGTGGGCGCTTCCCTACCCGCCGAGGCCTTGCGGCAGACCGCCAGAGCTGCCGCCGATCGGCTGCGGGAGCGGCGGCGGCATGCCGGCGAAGGTCGCGATGTTGGTGTAGCTCGACCACCCGCGCTCGATCAAAGCCTGTCCCGCGTCGCTCGCGGTCTTGGCCTGGGCGAGCAGCGAGTCGGCGTTCGCCGGGTCGTCGATCGCCATGGCGGTGAGCGACGCAGCGACCGCCAGCGATCTCAACCCCTGCGCGATCTCCGGCTGGACGGTGGTGATCAGGTCGGTCTGGGTCTCGTCGAACCCGTGGTTCTGGATCGTGCCGGTGAGGTCGAACTTCGAGAGCGTTGTGGCCGCCTTCTCGAGGTTGGCCGCCTCGGCCTTCAGCTGCTTGGCCGTCACGCCGGCCGGCTTCCCGCCGCCGAGGTTCGTGATCGCCGTGCCGACATCGGTCCCGATCTGCGGCGTCGCGCCGCCCTGCACCTGGCCGACCGACGAGAGCGTGCCCTCGAGGTTCACCTTCCACACCGAGATGGCCTCACGTTGCTGGCCCTGGGCGGCCGTGGCCTTCGACGCGTTCCGCTGCTTGTCGATGCCCTCGTAGGCCCACCACGTGACGGACAGCACCAGGACCCCGCACATGAACAGGACGAGCCCGCGCACCCAGTTGCGTTGCGCGAACGGCTTCTTCACCGCGACCGGCTCGTGCCGCGGCGCGCGCGACACCTGTCGGCTCTTGGTCTTGCCCTTGCCCTTGATCGCCATGTGCCCGCCTTCTCGGCCGCCCTAGTCGGTCGCCTGGTCCGTCTTCTGGCCTCGTTTTGCCAGGCGGCCGACGATGATAGCCGCCTCGTACAGGAGATACATCGGCACCGCCATGGCGGTCATGGTGTACGGGTCGGAGCTCGGGGTGATGATCGCCGCGAACAGGAAGATCAGGAAGATCGAGTACCGCCGGTTCTTGGATAGCCACTGTGGCGACACCACGCCGACGAGTTCCAAGAACACCAGCAGGATCGGGAGCAGGAACGACAGGCCGAACGCGAGCGCCACGAGCATCACGAACGACACGTACCGGTCGAAGGTGAGGAGCGAGACCACCCCCGGACCGGCGAACCCGAGGAGGAAGCCGAGGGCGCGGGGCAGCGTGTAGTACGCGAACGCCGCGCCCATCATGAACAGGAAGAACGACGTGAGGACGAACGGGATGGACCACTTCTTCTCGCGCGCGGTCAGGCCGGGGACGATGAACGCCCAGAGTTGATAAAGCAGCACCGGCAGCGCGATCGCGACGGCGATGAACAAGACGATCTTGAGCTTGACCATCATCGGGTCGATCGGGCCCGTGACGACGAGGTCGCACCCGTTGGTCGACGCGTTCTGCGGGTTCTGCGCGACGAATTCGCAGTACGGCTTGCGCAGCGCGTTCTTGAAGGGGCCGTAGAGGAACCACGCCGCGATGCCCGAGATCGCGACCGCCCAGACGCAGATGATGATCCGGCGGCGGAGTTCCTGGAGATGCTCCACCACCGTCATCTCGCCCGTCCGCTGCTCGGGCGTCTTGCGGGAAGGGATGAGTTTCATGCCGGCCCCTGGCGGCTCAGTCGGCGTCCGGCGACGTGTCGTCCATCGGGGACGCGGGCGTCGGGTCCGCGGTCGAGCCGTTCGTCCGTGCCGACCGATGGACCGCCGGGGCGGTCGCCGTGCTCGGCGGACGCTTGGTGGAACCGTTCGACCCGTTCGACCCGTTCGTCGAGTCGGCGCCGTCACCGTCGAACCGGATCATGCCCTTGAACTCGTTCGTCACCTCATCGAGGTTGACGAGCCCCTTGACGTCGTCCTGCAGCTTGCGGAACTCGCGGAGGCCTCGGCCGATCTGCCGGGAGAGCTCGGGCAGGCGTTTGGGCCCGACCACGATCAGCCCGATGATCAGGACGAGAAGCAATTCTTGGGGCCCGATGTTCAGCATGGGGATCGACCCCATGGTACCCCCGGGCTCAGGCTGAGCGGTCCTTTCCAGGTGTGGCGAGGTTCGAGACCCGCTGGCTCGCACGGTTGGAGCCCCGAGAGATCTCCGCGGCGAGCCCCCCGACCTCGTCCTGGAACCGGCGCGCGGCGCGGATGAGTTGAAGGAGTTGGGAACCCATCGACGCGAGGAAGATCCCGAGGGCCGCGATCGACACGCCAGACGCGATGATCCATACGAGGAGCCACGTGCTCATGCCGGGATGCTACCGCGGTGGCAGGCGGCAGGCTCAGCTGCGCCTGGCGAAGAACTCGCGGATGTACGCGTCGTCCTCGAGCATGTAGTGGAACTCGATGACGTCGTCGGGGGTGAACGTCGGCACGTCCGGGCTCGGTCCGCGCGGCGTCGCGGTCTCGATGTCGAACAGCTCGGGGTGCATCTGCGCCGCCTCGTCGTCACGATCGATGTCCACGCCGGCCGACACGAGGAGCGCGACGATCTTCCGGTCGGCCCGCTTCTCCACGGCGTCCTCGCACTCGGGGCACGTGAAGCGGTAGCTGCCCTCGCGCCCGTTGGAACGGACCGACAGCAGGATCGACTCGGGACCCATGTCCACTTCGCCGCACCGCGGGCAGGTTGTTCGGATGGTGGTCATCTCCCCCAACACATCGGCGACGACTCGAAGCGGCTTGAGAGCTGTTCCGGCGTCGAGGCGTACCCAGAACTAGGCAGGTCAGGAGCTATATCGGGCGAGCGTTTCGCGCGCCTGGGCCACAACCTCGTCGCGGAGTCCGGCGGGTTCCAGAACCTCCGCGTCGGGTCCGAGCCGCAGGAACAAGCGGGCAAGCCACTGCGTCGTCGCGGTCGGCAGGGTCACCTCGAGTGACCCATCCGGTCCCTCCGTCACGTCGCGTGCGAGGTAGTACTCGGCGACCCACCGGGCGGCCGGATGCAAGCGGACGCGAACGTCGACGTCTCGGTCGCTCGGCGTGTAGAGCGCGCGGCCGGCGCCCTCGAGGCCGTGCGGCGAGAACCGCTCGCCCGTCGGATCGACCGAGGCGATCCGGTCGATCCGGAGCAGCCGCTCGTCGTCGACGTCGACGTCCCAGACCGCGGCGTACCAGTGCCCCCCGCTCGCGAAGACCTCCTCCGGTTCGACCACGCGCTCGGTCCGCTCACCCGTGCTCTGCGCGACATAGGCGATCCGCAGGCGTTCGTGCGACTCGCGGGCGGCGCGGACCACGTCGAGGAACTCAGGCGGCGTGCCCGGATCTGCACCGGCGATCCCCGCCGCCTCGCCGAGCCCTTCGGGGCCGAGCGCGTCCCGGAGTTTCGCAAGGGCCGCGGTGAGCGCCGGCGCCACCGGGATCCCGGGCGTCGCGGCGAGCTCCGTCGCTCGCACGTAGACCGCGAGCGCCTCCTGGCGCGTCAGACGCAGCGGCCGGGCGAAGTGATCGGCCATCGAGATCCAGATCCCACCGTCCTCGTCGATGTCGACGTCGATCAGGTCGCCGGGCCCGTAGGGCGGCAGTCCGGCGAGGAAGAGCTGCTCCAGGTCACGCCGAAGCTGCGGCACCGGGATCGCGAACACACCGGACGCCTCATCCAAGGTCGTGCCGGGATGCTGGATCAGATATGGCACCACGACGAGCATCCGCGCCAGGCGCTCTTCGACCTTGACACTTGCGCGCGGGCGCTCAGGCACCGCCCACCGCCTGCAAGCGCGCGATCACGTCGTCGCGGAGCGCGGGTGGATCGAGGACCTCCGCTTCGGGGCCGTACCCGAGGACGAGCGGTCCGAGCGTCTCCGGGTCGGCTGCCGGGAGGGTCAGCACAACCCAGCCGTCGTCGCGGACGCTCGCGCGCGTCGCTCCCGAGATGTTCCCCTCGGCCAGGACGGCGGCCTCGGGACTGAACGCGACGTGGGCCACGGGCAGCCCGGCGGCATCCCACGGGGCGGATTCCACGTGCTCGATCGCGACGAAGCCCTCCGGCGGCTCGATACCCGCGCCTTCGTCGGAGAGGTCGGTCGTGACGCGGGAGAGACGGAACGCCCGGATCGCATCGCGCTCGCGGTCGTGCCCCACGAGGTACCACCGGCCCGACCGGAAGACGACGCCGAACGCGTCGACACGTCGTTCGGACGTCACGCCCTGCGACGTCCGATATCCGAAGCGAACGGCGTGTCGGTCACTCGCGGCGCTCGCGGCGGCCATCAGCCGATCCTGGTCGGTGTCGGACTCCATGGCGAGGGGCCCGCCGGCCGAGCCGGTCAGGACACCCCCGTGCGCCCCGTAGATCAGCTTGCGGACCCCCGACACTGCGTCGGTCGTCGCGGAGCCACTCTGCGCGGCGAGATACAGGGCCGTGATCTCCTCCGGCGTGAAGGCGATGTCCGGGAGGTAGTAGCGGTCCTTTCGGATCGTGTAGCCCTGCTCCACGTTCCACACGTCGGTGCCCGTCATCTCGAGTGGGACGCCGTAGGCGCGAAGCATGTCCTTGTCGCGCTCGAACTTACGCTTGACCGAGTCGAGGTTGTCCCCCTGGTAGGCCTCGAGCGTCTCGCGGATCTGGTCGAACGTGAGCGGTGTGGGCGCCTCGAGCAGCAATCCCACCAGGTTCAGCAGGCGCTCGAGCGGCTCCATCGTGTCCTGGACCGGCATCGTGCGCGATGATAGCCGCCGCATGCCGAGGGCCCTGCAGCGCCGATGATCGCGTATGTACGAGGCCGGCTCGACGCGGTGGCGCACGCGGGCGAGGTTCGGATCGATACGGACGGCGGCCCGATCGTCGCGCGAACGTACGCGCCGGCCGCCGGCCTCGCCAAAGGCGACGAGGTCATCGCCGCATCGGCGACGATCGCTGTCGGCATCGAGGACCACGTCCTGACGGCGCTCCTCGGGCCGTGGGCGCACGGCCGGCCCGATCCCGCCGGCGCGCTCGGGCTGGCATCGACGCCCGTCGTTCTGCTGCCCGTTGCAACGACCGCCGACGTCGCACTGGCGGGCGCCGTGCGGGCGGGCCGCGCACCCAGCATCGGCCGCCTCGAGGGCGCAACGCCTGCGTTGGGGCTCGCCCTTCTCGCGGCGACGGCGGCGGGCGCCGAGGTGATCGTCATCACCGAGGCGGAGGGACGGCACATCGACCTCGTTCGGACCGTGGGTGGCCGCGCCGTGGTCGCACTTCCGTCGTATGACGCCCGGACCGTCGCCGCGTGGGTGGAGGGCGCCGAGCTCGGCGCCGACATCCCTATCCCGACGACAGACCGAGACGCCGCAACCCCGCTCGCGTCGTTGGGGCTTGAGGCGAGACACCTGCTCGTGCAGGTCGACCCGACGCCTGCGTTCGACGCGGCCGGCGCCGAACCGAGCGACGACTTCGCTGTCTCGACCGCGGCGGCGGCGGGCGTGCTCGCGGGACGGATCGCGGCCGGCAACCGGCGATGGCGCGCCGACACGGCGCCGTGACTCACATGTGCGTGATCAGCTGCTCGACGCGCTCGTCCGCCGAGCGGAACGGGTCCTTACACAGAACCGTCCGCTGCGCCTGGTCGTTCAGCTTCAGGTGCACCCAGTCGACCGTGTAGTCGCGCCGCTTCGCCTTCGCTTGACGGATGAAGTCCCCGCGGAGCTTCGCGCGCGTCGTCTGGGGTGGCTGGCGCATCGCGGTCTCGATCGCCTCGTCCGACACGACGCGGTCGACGGCGCCCGAACGCTCCAGCAGATAGAACAGCCCCCGGTCGCGGTTGACGTCGTGGTACGCGAGGTCGAGCAGGGCGATGCGCGGCGAGCCGAGCGGCAGGTCATGCTTGGCCATGTACTTCTCGATCATCACGCGCTTCGTCACCCAGTCGACCTTGCGGACGAGCCGCTCCGGCTTGTCGTCCCGGAACGCGTCCAGCGCCTCCGCCCATTCCTGGAGGAGGAGCGCGGACGTGTCGTCGGCGCCTCTGCGCTCGATGAACCGGGCTGTCTTCTCGTAGTACTCGGTTTGCAGCTCGAGCGCCGATAGCTCCCGCCCGTTGGCGAGCTTGACGGTCCGCGTGCAGGTCGTGTCGTGGCTGATCTCACGGATCGCCCGGATCGGATTCTCGAGCGACAGATCGCGCATCACCGTGTTGGCCTCGACCATCCGGAGCACCAGGTCGGTGATCCCCACCTTCATGAACGTGGTCCACTCGCTCATGTTCGAATCGCCGACGATGACATGCAGGCGCCGGTAGCGCTCGGCGTCGGCGTGCGGCTCGTCGCGGGTGTTGATGATCGGCCGGCTCCGCGTGGTGGCGCTCGAAACGCCCTCCCAGATGTGCTCGGCCCGCTGCGCGATGCAGTACTGCGCTCCTCGCGGCCCGTGCAGGACCTTCCCCGCACCGCACCAGATCTGCCGCGTGACGAAGAACGGGATCAACACGTCGGCCATCCGCGCGAACTCGCCATGCCGCGCCACCAGGTAGTTCTCATGGCATCCGTAGGAGTTCCCGGCGCTGTCGGTGTTGTTCTTGAACAGGTAGACGTCGCCGGCGATGCCCTCTTCATGCAAGCGAAGCTCGGCCGCCGCAAGGAGGTGCTCCAAGATCCGCTCCCCCGCCTTGTCATGGGCGACGACCTCGCGGATCAGGTCGCACTCCGGCGTCGCGTACTCGGGGTGCGAGCCGACGTCGAGGTAGAGCCGCGCCCCGTTCTCGAGGAAGACGTTGGACGAGCGGCCCCAGTGGACCACCCGGCGGAACAGGTAGCGGGCGACCTCGTCGGGCGAGAGCCGGCGCTGGCCGCGGAACGTGCAGGTCACGCCGTACTCGTTCTCGATGCCGAAGATGCGCCGCTCCATCGCGTTCAAGCGTACGGGCCGTGGCGGGGAACGCCGGGAGGCACGCCGGAGCGGTTCAGCCGAGGTAGGAGCTGATCTCGTCCTTGGTCAGACGCCGGAACGTGCGGCGATCGGTGCTCGTGCGGTCCAGGATGCCCGCCTCGAGCTGTTCGGCGGGCACGTCACGCGTCTCGGGGACCGTGGCGAGCAGCTGAACCGACGTGCGGACCGCCGTCGAGAGATCCCAGCCCGTCTGATAGCGATCCCGCAGCGCGTCGGTGAGCTCCTCTGCATGGCCCCCCATCGCGACGTACTGATCCTCGTCGGACACCGAGCCGTCGAACAGGATGTGATAGATCGACGTGCCGTCGGTCTCACCGTCGACCTCGCCGACGAGCAGCTCGATCTCGTAGGGCTTCATCTGTTGGGTGAAGATCGTCGACAGCGCCTGCGAGTACGCGTTGGCCAGGTCGCGCGCCTTCACGTCCTCGCGGCCGTACTGGTAGCCACGGAGGTCGGCGTGCCGGATCCCCGCGATCCGGAGCTCTTCGAACTCGGAGTACTTGCCGACGCCTGCGAACGCGATCTTGTCGTACACCTCGCTGATCTTGTGCAGCGTCGCGCTCGCGTTCTCGGCGAGGAACAACAGGCCGCCGGCGTACTCCAGGCCGATCACGGAGCGACCGCGCGCGATGCCCTTGTGCGCGTAGTCCGAGCGGTCCTTCATCAACTGCTCGGGGGCCACGTACGGCATGAAACTCACGAGGCGTCCCTCCGCTCGGCCAGCACGGCGTCGACCGCTGCGATCACGTCGTCTTCGGGCACGTCCCGCGCACCGTCGGCGGTCACGATGACCATGATCGGCCAGAGGCCACGCGTCGCGTCCGGACCACCGGTCGCCGAGTCGTCGTCGGCGGCGTCGATCAACGCCTCGGCGGCCACGCGGAGCGCCGAGTCACGGTCGAGGCCCGCCTTCCACCGCTTCTTGAGGGAGTTCTTGGCGGGCTGCCCGCCGGAGCCGGTCGTCTGGTAGTCGTTCTCCTCCCAGCGACCGCCGGTGGCGTCGTAGTAGAAGATCCGGCCCTCGTTGCGGCGCTCGTCGTACCCGCCGAACAGCGGCACGACCACCAGACCCTGCATCGCGAGCGGGAAGTTGCCGCGGATCATCTGGGCGAGCCGGTTTGCCTTGCCGTCGAGCGATAGGCGGTCACCGGTGATCTTCTCGTAGTGCTCCAGCTCGAGCTGGAAGAGCTTGACCATCTCGATCGCCTGACCGGCCACACCGGCGATCGCGATCGCGCTCAACCGGTCGGCGGCGAAGACCTTACGCATCTTCGGATCGGCGATGATGTTGCCGGCGGTCGCGCGCCGGTCGCCCGCCATCACGATGCCGTCGACGTACTTCAATCCGAGGACCGTTGTGGCGTGGGTCAGCGGGAACGGCGGCCCGTCCGAGGCGTCGGGCAGGACGTCGGGATGCTCGCTACGCAGGAGCCCCACGAAACTCGGACTCGCACCGAACGGCGCGCCCCCGAGGTGAAGCTGCAGCGGGTCGCTCACTCCCCGCCCTTCTGGACGTAGGACTTCACGAACTCCTCGGCGTTCTCTTCGAGCACCGAGTCGATCTCGTCCAAGATGTCGTCCATCTCGTCCTTGAGCTCGGCGGCCTTGGACGAGGCGCTCACTTGACCGGCGTCGTCGGCGGTCGCGTCGTCCGAGCCGCCCTTCTTCTGGATGCGCTTCTGTTCTTGCTCGGGCACGGCGGGCTCCTTTCCGGGCGACATCCTACCGCCGGTCGTGCGCGAGACCGGCAGGAGGATGATGGTCAGGCCTGGAGGCGATCGACCAGGTCGGAGGCCGTGGGAGCGGCGTCCAGTAGCTCCTCGACGTGCGCGCGCGTCCCCTTCAGCGGCTCTCGCATCGGCACGCGCTGCAGCGTCTCTCGGCCGGCGTCGAGGATCACCGAGTCCCACGACGCGGCTGCGATCGCGTCCGGGTAGCGAGAGATGCAGCGACCGCGGAAGAACGCGCGGGTGTCCTCGGGCGGTTCCATGATCGCGTGCTCGATCTCTTGGTCGGTGACGAGCCGCTCCACCTTGCCGCCGGAGACGAGCCGGTCGTACAAGCCTTTGCTGCGACGGACGTCGTGATACTGCAGGTCGATCGCGCGGAGCTTGGGGTCTCCCCATCCGAGCCCGTCGCGCTCGCGATAGCCCTCCAGCACGCGGAGCTTGGCCGCCCAGTCGAGCTGTCCTGCAAGCGACATCGGGTCGGACACCAATCCGTCGATCACCGACTCCCACCGCTGGATCACCTCGCGGTTGGCGGGCGTGTCGTCCTCGCGGTCCACGTACTTCCGCGCGAGCTCCAGGTATTCGCTCTGCAGCTGGACGGCAGTCATGCGCCGACCGTCGGTAAGCTCGATCTCGACCGCAAGGTCCAGGTCGCGCGAGACGGCATGGATCGCCGATACCGGCTCGACGAGCGAGAAGTCCGGCAAGAACCCGTCCTCGATCATCTTCAACACGATCGCGGTCGTCCCCATCTTCAGGAACTGCGCGACCTCACACCGGTTCGCATCCCCGACGATCACGTGGAGCCGCCGGTACTTCTCCGGGTCGGCATGCGGCTCGTCACGTGTGTTGATGATCGGACGCTTGAGCGTCGTCTCGAGGCCGACCTCGGTCTCGAAGAAGTCGGCCCGCGCCGTCAGCTGGTAGCCCGGTGTCGTCCGGTCGTCCCAGGAGCCCTCGAACCCGACCTTCCCCGCGCCGGTGAACACCTGGCGGGTGACGAAGAACGGTGTGAGGTCGCGGACGATGTCGGCGAACGGCGTCGCCCGATCGACGAGATAGTTCTCGTGCGTGCCGTAGGAGTTCCCCTTGCCGTCGGAGTTGTTCTTGTAGATAGACAGCGCCGGCGACTGCGGCATCTCGGCGGCGAGCACCTCGAGCGACCGCTCCAAGATCCGCTCCCCCGCCTTGTCGTGGATCACGAGGTCGCGCGCGGTGAGGCATTCCGGCGTCGAGTACTCGGGATGCGCGTGGTCGACGTAATACCGCGCACCGTTGGGCAAGATCACGTTCGCGAGGCCGAGGTCCTCGTCGGACATCTCTCGACCGGGCTGCGGCTCGAACCCGCGCGCATCGCGCATCGGCGACTCGTCCTCGTAGTCCCAGCGGATCTTGCGCAGGCTGCCTGCGTACGCCGAGATCAGCATCGACGACGAGAGCACGGGATTGAAGTCGGGCTGTCCGGACGCGGCGATGCCGTACTCGGTCTCGGTACCCATGACCTTCGGGATGGCCATGACGGCACTGTACCCCCGGGTTAGAGGTACTGCCCGGCGCTGATGCGCTCGACCTGCCGGCCGTCACCGTCGAGGCCCAGCAGGGTGCGCACATACACGATGCGCTCGCCCTTCTTGCCGGAGATCCGCGCCCAGTCGTCGGGGTTGGTCGTGTTGGGCAGGTCCTCGTTCTCCTTGAACTCGTCGCGGATCGCGTGGAACAGGTCCTCGCCCTTGATGCCCTTCTCTCCGGTCGACAAGAACCGCTTGATCGCGTCCTTCTTTGCGCGGCGCACGATGTTCTCGATCATCGCGCCCGAGTTGAAGTCCTTGAAGTACAGGATCTCCTTGTCGCCCGAAGCGTAGGTGACCTCCAGGAAGCGGTTCTCGTCGGAGTCCGCGTACATCCGGTCGATCGTCTTCTCGATCATGCGGTGGCACGCGGTCTGGACGTCGCTCCCGTAACGCTCGACCTCGTCGGGGTGGATCGGCACCGACGGGTGGAGATACTTGGCCATCACGTCCATCGCCTGTGGGGCGTTCGGGCGCTCGATCTTGATCTTGACGTCGAGGCGGCCGGGGCGAAGGATCGCGGGGTCGATCAGGTCCTCGCGGTTGGAGGCGCCGATCACGATGACGTTCTTCAAGGTCTCGACGCCGTCGAGCTCGGACAGCAGCTGCGGCACGATCGTCGATTCGACGTCAGAGGAGATGCCCGACCCGCGCGTGCGGAAGATCGAGTCCATCTCGTCGAAGAACACGATGACCGGCAAGCCCTCTTCGCTCCGCTCCTTGGCGCGGATGAAGATCTCGCGGATCTGGCGCTCGGTCTCGCCGACGTACTTGTTGAGGAGCTCGGGGCCCTTGACGTTGAGGAAGTAGCTGCGCGCGTCGTCGCGGCCGCTGCGCTCGGCGACCTTTTCGGCAAGCGACTTCGCGACCGCCTTGGCGATCAACGTCTTGCCGCAGCCGGGAGGGCCGTAGAGCAGGACGCCCTTGGGCGGCTCGAGCTGGTGCTCGTTGAACAGCTCGGCGTACAGGAACGGCAGCTCGACCGCGTCGCGGATGAGGTCGATCTGACCCTCGAGACCTCCGATGTCGTCGTAGCTCACGTCGGGGATCTCCTCGAGGACGAGCTCCTCGACCTCTTCGCGCGGGAGCAACTCGGTGACCACGACGGAACGCGGGTCGAAGAGCGCGGCGTCGCCGGCCCGCAGGCCGGTCTCCAACAGCTCGCCGGCCACGTATGCGACGTGCTCGTCGTCGCCTCGGCCCAGGACGATCGCCCGGTCCGAGCCGAGCCGGTCCTTGACCTTCACGACCTCGCCCGCGCCGTCTGGGTCGAGGACCTCGACCACGTTCAGCGACTCGTTCAGCAAGAGCTGCGACCCGGGCCGCACCTTCGTGGGGTCGATGTCCGGTGCAGGCAGCACCCGCATCTTGCGGCCGGCGGTGACGATGTCCATCGACCCGTCATCGTTCGCGCGCATGAACACGCCGAACGTCGCGGGCGGCTGGCTGAGCTTCTCGACCTCCTCGGCGAGGGCACCGATGCGCTCGCGCTCGCCCCGGAGGGCGTCGGCGAGCTTCTGGTTCTGCTGGGTTGCTCGGGCGAGCTGGTTGCGGGCCTCGACGAGCTTCTCCTCGAGCACCGCGACCTGGCGCGGCGAGCCGGAGAGGCGTCGACGAAGCAGTCCGACTTCCTCCTCCAGGAATTTCACCTGGGAGCGGAGCTCGTTCGCCTGCTCTTCGTACCGCTCGACCTGATCGTGCCCTGCCATCGCGGTCGCCTCCTGTGCAGCGCCGGAGTGTATACCCACTCTCTGACGCTACCCGGAGATCGCGTCAGAACGCTTCCTGAAGGTATCTACGGCATGGACGGACAGAAGGCTTAGGACCACCGGCAAGGAATCACCCCAAGTTGTCAGACGGTTCGGCGTGCGACCGTGAGGAAGCCGGTGTGGCCGATCATCCGGTGATCGGGGCGGACGCTCCGCTCCGTGACATGCCAGCCGCGGCGAAGCACCTCGAAGCTTTCGAGATGCAGGAACCCTTGCGCCGGAAGGGCGAGCACCAATTGCTGCACCTGGATCGTGGTCGGCAGGTAGGCGCACAGGACACCACCGGGCTCCAGGACGCCGGCGATGGCCTCCAAGGGCTCCCACGGGGCCGCGAGGTCCAGAACGCACCGGTCGAACCGCTCCCCCGTTCGGCCGACATCCTGCACGTCCGCGACCCGGAGCTCGAGGATCTCAGGGATCTTCCCGAAGAAAGCCTCGAGGTTCTGCACTGCCTGCGCGTGATGCTCGTCGCGGAGCTCGTAGGACACGACACGGCCGTCGCCGCCGACGGCGCGGCACAGGGCGATGGTCAAGGCCGCCGATCCGGTTCCCGCCTCGAGCACCCGAGCCCCCGGGAAGACGTCGGCGTACGTGACGATCGGCCCGAGATCCTTCGGATAGACGACCTGCGCGCCGCGCTTCATCTTCAGTGCGAAGTCGGCGAAGCGCGGGCGGAACGCCGTGAGGACCATGCCGCCGGACGTCTCCGTGCGCGTTCCCTCGGGCTGCCCGATCAGCTCGTCGTGGCGCAGCGTGCCCGAGTGCGTGTGGTACGTGCCGGACGCCTGGAGCCTGAACAGATAAGTCCGGCCGCGCTGATCGAGGAGCAGGACGTGCTCCCCCGGCTCGAAGGGGGCGCTCACCGCGCGTCCACCGGTTCGCCGAAGATCTCGGCCGGCAGCACCTCCTCAGACAATTCGGTCGCGAGTTGTTGTGGATCCTCGGGTGGAGCCACGGGGGTAAGCCGCTCTCCGAGGATCTGCGCGCGGGCCCTGCAGAATGCGCAGTAGGTGCCCGTCGTCGGCTGGTCACACCGGGCGCACGCCGTGAGGGGTATCTCCTCGCGCGCCGTCCGGAACACCGGCATCCCGCGGTCGAGATACCCGAGGAAGAACTGCGTCTTGGCGCCCGGCGAGCGGGACTCGATCGCGTTCATCGACTCCTTGTATCGAAGTTGCGTGTTGCCCGCCACAAGCGGGCACTCCTCGACCACGTAGTCGATGCTGCGCAGGAAGGCATAGGCGGCGGTCTCGAGCTCAGTCACCCGGTGGAGCGGTTTGACCTTGCGCACGAGCCCGTCGGCCGCAGGGAGCACAGGCGCCTGCCGAGCGATGTACTCGACGTTCCAGCGAAGCGTGTTGCCGAGGAGCGTCGCGGCCTCGTCGTCAAGGTTGTGCCCGGTGGCGACGACGTCGTACCCGCCTTCGAGCGCCGCCCGATTGAACAGGTACCGCTTCGAGAGTCCGCAGACCGCGCACGAGGACCGAGCGCCCTTACGGCCGGCGAGCGGGATGTCGAACCCCTGCTCCGCTGCGAGGTCGATCGTCCGAAGCGAGGCTCCGCGGTGTTCGGCGAACGCGACCGTCCGGTCGTGCGAGCGGTCCGAGTACTCGCCGATCCCGAGTCCGAGATAGAGGCCGTCGGCGTGGTAGCCGCTCTCCAGCAGCACATCCCACAGCGCCAGCGAGTCTTTGCCGCCCGACACTGCGACGAGGATCCGATCTTCAGGCCCGAACATGTCGTACTCGTCGATCGCGCGCGCGACCTGATTGCGGAATACGCCTTGGAAGCAGTCGGCGCAGAACGCCGCGTTGTGGCGGCGGAGCTCGACAACGGCGTGCGTCCGGCATCGGGTGCACTTCATAGCGCGCCCCCAGATATCACCGGCCGGATCTCGAGCTTGTCCGTGTCATCCACGAGGTCGTGCCGGGTCAGCAGCTCGCCGGACCGGATCACGAGCACGGTGTCGGGGTCGATCGCCAGCTCCGTCAGGACCTCTCGAAGGAGCCTGCCGCCGGCGACGTCGAGCTCGCGGTCGGGGTTGCGCAGGACGACCTTCACGCGGAACAGGCTAGCGCAGCCGCTCCGGGCAGCTCCCGTGGGAGGGCTACGGAAGCTGGCTTGGGAGCGGCCGCGCCGCCAAGGTCACGTTGAGCGTGACCTGTTGTCCCCCACGGTCTACGACGACCGGCACGGTGGTGCCGGGCTGAAGACCGTTGAGGATGTTTGCCAGATCGTTCTCATTCGAGACGTTCTTCCCGTCCACCGAGATGATCACGTCGCCGGACTTCATACCCGCCTTGTCCGCTGGCTCGCCCTTGTTCGTGCTGATCACATACGCGCCGTTCTGGCTCGTGGTCCCCAGCTGCTGCGCCACCGCGGGCGTGAGGTCGGTCGTCGTGATGCCCAGGTACCCGGTTGGCGCGAGCGGCGAGGCGATCGCGTTGTCGATCGTGTCCTTGGCCGAGTCGATCGAGATCGCGAACCCGATGTTCTGCGCGTTGTCGTCGCCGGCCGAGTTGATGCCGACGACCTGGCCTTGCATGTTCAGCAGCGGCCCGCCGGAGTTGCCGTGGTTGATCGCGGCGTCGGTCTGGATCACGTCCGTGTACGTCCGCGAGGAGTTCTTGCAGACGGTGCAGTTCGGGTCCTGCACCTGCACCGTGCGGTTCAGTGCCGAGACGATGCCGGTCGTCACCGTCGGGCCACCCTGCAGCGCGAGGGCGTACCCGATCGCAACGACGCGCTGACCGAGGACCAGATCCGACGAGTTGCCGAGGGGCACGGTCGGCATATTATTGCCGTCGATCTTCAGGACCGCCAGGTCGTGCTGGCAGTCTCCCCCGATCACGCGGGCGTCGTACTTCTGGGGGGTGTTCGCCGACGTGGACACGGTGATCTTCGTGCCGCCCTCGACGACGTGGCAGTTCGTCACGACGACGCCGTCGGACCGCACGATGAACCCGGTCCCAACGCCGACGCCGGTCTGACCCTGCGGGGTGAGGATGTCGGTGGTCACGTTCACGACTGCGGGGATCGTTTGCGAGACGACCTGCGCGACCGGCTCGCCGGTCGCCGGGATCGTGGATCCGCCGCTCAACGGGACGCCCGTGGCCGGCGATGACGTTGCCGTCTGCTGGCCGGCCTGGATGGTGCATGCGCTCGCGACCAGTCCAAGGACGACCAATGCCAGCGTTGCGCTCGAGCGGATCTTCATGGTTCGGGACGCCTCCTCGTGTGTGGCTGGGCCGCGGCAGCGCCGCGGGGACCGTCTCCACGCTCCAGCCACTATGCGTCCCCACCGGTGCGAACGGCTCACCGGAGCCCGGCGCTCTCAGGAAGCTCTCAGGGTGGTCGGATCAGGCGTTCGCCGCAGCGAAGACGCGGTCGCCGTCGACGTAGGTCTCGAGGCACCGCGCCTCGGCTATCTCGTCCGCAGGATGGGCGAACACGTTCCGGTCGAGCACCGCAAGGTCGGCCCGCTTCCCCACCTCGATCGAGCCGGTGTCGTGCTCGCGATGGTTGGCGTACGCGGACCCCATCGTGAACGCCGCGAGAGCCGTCGCGAGGTCGATCCGCTCGTCGGGGAGGAACACCTCGGTGTTGTCGACCCTGAACGGGTAGGACCGCGGCATCTGCCGGTTCACCGCGACGTGCATCTCTTCGAGCGGGTTCGGCGACGACACGGACCAGTCCGAGCCCATCACGAGCGTTGCGCCGTGCCGAACGAGCGATCCGAACGGGTACTGCCACGTCCATCGAGGTTCGCCGAGGAACGGGATCGTGAGGTCGTCCATCTGGGCCTCGTGCGCCGCCCACAGCGGCTGCGCGTTCGCGAGCGCGCCCAGCGTTCGGAACCTTGGAAGGTCGTCGGGATGGACGATCTGGATGTGTGCGAGGTGATGACGCAGGTCGTTGTAGCCGTTGGTCGTCCGCGCCGCCTCGATCGCGTCGAGCGCCTCACGCACCGCCCGCTCCGCGAGCGCATGGAAGTGCACCTGGAAGCCGAGCCCGTCGAGCCGCGTCACCGCTTCCTTCAAGAGCTCGGGCTCGACCATCGAGAGCCCGCGGTTGTCGGTCGGATGCCCCTCGGCGTCGAGGTACGGGTCGAGCACGGCACCGGTGAAGTTCTCGCAGACACCGTCCTGCATGATCTTCACGCTCGTCGCGACGAACCGGCCGGCGTGACCGGCCTCGCGCAGCGCGACGAGGTCGTCGATCTGCTCGAGGCCTTTCATCCGATCCCACCACAGCGCGCCAACGACTCGACCGGTGAGGTCGCCGCGGCCCGCGGCGGTCACATACGCGTCGTAGTTGCGATAGTGCGACGTCGCGTCGACGATCGCGTCTTGCCATCCGGTGATCCCGAACGAATGCAGGTACGCCTGCCCTTTGAGGAGTCCTTGGTAGATCAGGTCCTCGTCGGGGTCGGGCGCGTGACGGAGCACGAGCGAGCCGGCGCCTTCGTGCAGCGTGCCCTGCGGTGACCCGTCTGGGTTCCGCTCGATCCGGCCGTCGGTGGGATCGGGCGTGCCGACCGTGATGCCGGCGATCTCGAGCGCCTTCGAGTTGACCCAGGCGCTGTGGCCATCGCGGTTGGGGAGGTACACGGGACGATCGGAGATGACCGTGTCGAGCGCTTCCTTCGGCGGGCACCCGCGCGGGAACGCGTCCTGCGACCACCCGCCGCCGAGGATCCACGGCTCGTCGGGATGCGACGCCGCGTACTCGGCGATGATCCGTTGGTAATCCTCGAGCGCGTCGGTCTCGTTGAGGTCGCACTGGAGCATGTCGAGGCCCCCGCCGACCGGGTGGACGTGCGCGTCTTGGAAGCCGGGCACGAGCATCTTCCCCGTGAGATCGATCACCTCGGTCGCCTTGCCGGCGAGCGCGCGAATCTCGTCGTCGGTCCTAACCGCGGTGATCTCGCCGTCGCGGACGGCTACCGCCCTCGCCCACGATCGCGCGGCGTCGACGGTGTAGACGTCGCCACCGACGAAGATCAGATCGGCCGAGCCGTTCGTGCTCACGTGTGTCCTCTCCATCTCTTGGCCTCGATCGTCGCGCAAGGATAGCCGCGACGCCACAGAGTCACGCCAGCTCGACGAGGTCGAGGTGGTCCTCGCCGAAGTAGTCGAGGGTTCCGTCAGGCATCAACAGGACACGCTCCGGGGCAAGCGCTTCGACGAACTCCGGATCGTGGCTGACGATCACCATCGAGCCGGGCCATTCCTGCAACGCCGTCGCGATCGCAGTGCGCGACGGCGGGTCGAGGTTGTTGGTCGGCTCGTCAAGCAGCAGCAGATTCTTGCGCCCGGCGACCAGTTGCGCGAGCGCGAGCTTGGTTTTCTCCCCGCCCGACAACGTGCCGGCGTCCTGGAACGCGATCTCGCCATGCAGCCCGAACATGCCGAGCAACGTGCGGAGGGTGAGGTCCTCCGCCATCGAGAAGTCCTTCATGTGCTGCAGCACCGAGACGCCGTCGCGGATCTGCTCGTGCTCCTGGGCGTAGTAGCCGGCCTCGACGCCGTAGCCGTACGTGAACGTGCCGGCATCGGCGATCGTCTGCCCGGTCAAGATCCGGAGCAGGCTCGTCTTGCCGGCGCCGTTCAACCCGAGGATCAGCAGTCGCTCGCCGCGTCCGATCGAGAACGACACGTCGGTGAACACCGGCGGGCCACCGTAAGACTTCGCGAGATCCTCGACCGTGAGGACCGTCCGTCCGCAGTGGGGCGGCTCCGGGAAGCGGAACCGCACCTTCTTCTCTCGGACGGGGCCCTCCACCTTCTTGGCCTCGAGCCTCGAAACGCGGGTGTCGAGCGACTTGGCGATGCGGGCGCGTTTGACGGTCTGGCCTCGCATCTGGTCCGCGAGGGTCTTCAACCGCTTGATCTCGGCGGTCTGCTGCGTCGCGAGCTTGGTGAGCCGCTGCTCATCGAGCGTCCGGGCGGTCCGGTACTGCGTGTACGTGCCCTTGTACTCGACGACGCCGTCGAGATCGAGGTGCATGATCCGCGTGATCGATGCATCCAGCAGCGCGATGTCGTGGCTGATCATCATCAACGCGCCCTGATATCCGGCGAGGAACTTCATCAGCCAGGTCTTGGCGTCGACGTCGAGGTGGTTGGTCGGCTCGTCCAGGAGCAGCACGTCGGAGCCGCCGAAGAGGATCTTCGCGAGTTCCAGCCGGCGGCGCTCGCCGCCCGACAGCGTCTTCACCGGGAGACGCAGCCGATCTTCGGCCAAGCCGAGGCCCGCGACGATCGTCTTCGCGGTCGCCTCGGCGTGATACCCACCGAGTATCGCGTACTCCTCCTCCAGGCGGGAGAACCTGCGGATCGCGCGTTCGTCATGGGACTCGGCGAGCGCGATGCGCGCCTTCTCGACGCGACGGGAAAGCTCCACGAGCCCACGAGCCTCGAGGATGTGTTCGAGTGCGAGGTCGTCGTCTTCCGCCCGATGTTGACGCGGATCCTGCCGCAGATAGCCGACGGCGCCACGACGAACGAGCGTGCCGCCGCCCGGTTCCTGCTCGCCGGCGAGCACTTTCATCGTGCTTGTCTTGCCGGCGCCGTTGCGCCCGACCAGACCGATCTTGTCGCCGTCGCGCAGATCGAACGACAGATCGCTGACCACGATCTTGCCGCCCACCTCGATCACGAGGTCGCGCGCTTCCAGCCCGATCATCGGGTGACTCCGGACTTGGCGATGCGGTGAGAACGAGCTTCGGACATGAGGAACTCCTCGTGATGGGGTGACCACGGACGCGGACGCGACGGGTCGGCGAGGAGGACCGCTAGCTCATCTGCCGCCCATGGTACGACGGGCATCACCGCCGAGGCCAGAACCTCGACCTAGACTCGCGCGATGCTTTCGGTCGCCGATGCCTCGCACATCGCCGCGGCGTTCGACCTCGGGGAGGTCGTCGCGATGGCGGGGCCGGTCGCTCGGGGCGTCATCGGGCAGATCTGGCGATTGGAAACCGACCGGGGCATCTGGGCCGTCAAGGAGTGGTTCGACCGGCCGGACATGGACGAGCTCAGCGTGGGGGTTGCATTCCAGGAAGCGGCGATGGCCGCTGGGGTACCGGCCCCGGCCGTCATGCGCACCGGACGCGGCGCGTGGGCGGTCGAACTCGCCGGCACGCCCGTGCGCGCCCAAGGCTGGGTCGACATGCTGGAAGCGGACCCGACGATCGATCCGGTCGGCGTCGGTCGCCTGGTGGGGACGCTGCATCAGGTTCCGTTCGAGGGGACCGAGCCCCAGCACGAGTGGTACACCGAGCCGATCGGGATGGATCGATGGGATGCGTTGATCGCGGCGGCGCAGGTCGCGGGCGCGCCGTTCGCGAAGCGGTTCGCCGCGCGACGCGATGCTCTGGTCGCGCTCGATGCGCTCGTCGTTCGGCCGGGTTCGACCCGCACGTGCCATCGCGATCTCTGGTCGGACAACCTCCGCGCGACCCCCCACGGCGACCTGTGCCTCATCGATTGGGAGGACTGCGGTCCCGCGGATCCGTCGATGGAGCTCGCGCTTGTGGTGTGGGAGTTCGGCAGGTCGGATCCGGCTCGGGCACGAGCGCTGCACGACGCCTATGTGGAGGTCGGCGGGCCCGGTCGCGTGCACGGGCGGAGCGACTTCTCGATGCTCATCGCGCAGCTCGGACACATCGGCGCCCGCGCATGCGCCGACTGGCTCGGCGCGGATACGGACGGTGCGAGGTCGTTCGCCGCGTCCTGGTTCGCCGAATTCGTCGACGCGCCCCACACGATCGAGCAGATCGACATGCTGCTCGACGCCGTCGGCTCGTGAGACGAGACGATGCAGGGGCGCCTACGGGGCGTTGTGGATCAGATGGTGGCGGGCAGCGAACGCGCCACCCACGCCGATCGCAACAACCGCGATCACGGCGAACACCAACGCGCGTGGCGCACGCCGCGCCTCTTGGAAGGGGTCGGACCCACCGTCGTTCCACGCCTGCTGGACGGCACCGTCGGCCGCCCCGACGACCGCGCTGGACGGGTCGGAGGCATGTGACGATGTTGGATCGAGCGGTCCTCCCGGTCCGACGATCAACCTGCGGGCGGCGTGCGGACCGTGTCGCGGAACGTTTCCAGCGGTCGACGATGGATTCGTCGCCGTGCCCGGTCCACCGTGCAACGTGCCTGACGTGCCCGTCTGACCTGAGGCACCGCCGCCGCCGTGCCCGGACGGGCCAGGGCTGCCGGACGGCGGCGGGGAGCCGCTCGGCGAAGGGGTCGGCGTCGGCGTCGGAGTTGGCGTGGGCGTCGGAGACGACGATGCGTCGCAACTGGTGAGCGATAGTGAGGGTTGGCCGCCGCCGTCGTAGGTCGCCACGGCGAGGTCGCCGACGGCGATCGGACCGGAGCTGTCGGCGCTGAATGCATCGTTGCCGTCGGATTGCATGTCGTACGTGACGCCCACGACGACGAGGGTGGCGCTCGTCACAGACTGTGCCGGGGACAGGACCCAATGGCCGCCGCCGGCACACGGCAGCAGATCCGATCCAGCGCCCGACCCGCCCGTCCACGAGCTCGACGCGGCGAACGCCATCATCGGCAACGCCAGGATGAGCGCGACGGCGCCAAGTATCGGTGTGATCCGCTTCATGATCCTCTCCAGGGTTCCCCCCGCCCAGACTATTGCTTGTACCCGGACCGCCAACCGCAAAACGGGCCGGCCACGCTCGCAGACATACCTCTGTCGGGCGAAAGTCGTTAGGCTGGAAGTGTCGGAGGGGGGATTTGAACCCCCACGCCCCGCAAGGGGCACTAGGCCCTCAACCTAGCGCGTCTACCAAGTTCCGCCACTCCGACGTAGCGCGGAGCATCCTACCAACGGGCACGGAGCGGCCTGGACGAAGCGGTCTAGTACCACTTCCAGGACAGCCAGAAGACGGCCACGCCCCAGATGATCGCCGTCACGACGGTGATGCGGTCGAGCGTTCGCTCCAGCGACGTGCCGCCGGCGAGGTTATTCCCGCCGCCGAACATGTCTGACAGGCCGCTCCCCTTGCCCGAGTGCATCAAGATCGTGACGATCAAGAAGACCGAGGACAGAACCAGCAACACGACGGCGACGGCGTTGATCATCCGGAGCTCCCAGTGTCGGTCTCGGTGAGGTCCTCGATGATACGGGCGTCCAACGGGAAGTGACAGGCGGCGACGTGCCCCGGCCCGTGCGGAACGAGCTGCGGCTCATCCGTTCGGCAACGCTCCTGCTTGTCCGGATCGCCCAGCGATCTCATCTGGTAGCAGCGCGGATGGAACCGGCACCCCGATGGAGGGTTGATCGGCGAGGGCACGTCGCCCTCCAGGATGATCCGCTTCTTCCTCTTGGACAGGTTCGGGTCCGCGATCGGGACGGCGGACAGCAACGCGCCGGTGTACGGATGCTTCGGCTGCGTGTAGAGCTCGTTGCCGTCTGCGGCCTCAGCGATCTTGCCCAGGTACATCACCGCCACGCGGTCGGAGATGTGCTTGACCACCGACAGGTCGTGGGCGATGAACAGGTAGGTCAGGTTGAACTCGTCCTGCAGGTCGTTGAGCAGGTTCAGGATCTGCGCTTGGATCGACACGTCGAGCGCCGATACGGGCTCGTCGCACACGATCATCTTTGGCCGGAGCGCGAGCGCCCGCGCGACGCCGATCCGTTGGCGCTGCCCGCCCGAGAACTCGTGGGGGTACCGGTTGTAGTGCTCGGGGTTCAACCCGACGAGTTCCATCAGGTTCTGGACCTCGGTCTTCACCTGGTTCTTCGGAACCGTTTTGTGCAGCCGGAGCGGCGCACCCACGATCGTGCCGACCGTCTTCCGCGGGTTCAACGACGCGTAGGGGTCCTGAAAGATCATCTGTATGTCGCGGCGGATCACGCGCAGGTCCTCGCCCTTCATCCGGGTGATGTCGCGGCCGTCGAACCAGATCGTGCCGTCAGTCGCGTCATGCAGCCGCATCGCGACGCGCGCCAGCGTGCTCTTGCCACAGCCGGTCTCGCCGACCAGCCCGACGGTCTCGCCGGGATAGATGTCGAGATCAACGCCGTCGACCGCATGCACCGCGCCGACCTTCTTCTGGAAGATGATGCCGCGCGTGATCGGGAAGTGCTTCACGATCCCCTGCAGCCGCAGCAACGGCTCGCCCGAGCGAGGCTTCTCGCGCATCGGCGTGGCCTCGGCGACGCTCATGAGGTGGCCAAGATCTCCTGGGCCACGATGCGCTCGCGGTCCTCGAGGCTCAGGTGGCAGCGCGCCGCGTGGTGCCCGTCGATCGGGAGCAGCTCCGGCTCGACCGCGTGGCATTCGTCGAACACATACGGGCACCGAGGCGAGAACGAGCACCCGTCGGGCAGGAAGATCAACGACGGGGGCGCCCCTGAGATCGGCGTGAGCCGGTCGGTGTCGTGCCCGAGGCGCGGCAGCGACCGAAGCAGGCCCCACGTGTACGGCATCATCGGCCGGTAGTAGATGTCCTCGGCCGTCCCCTCCTCGACGATCTTGCCGGCGTACATCACCTGGATGTGGTGACAGTGCTCGGCGACGACGCCAAGGTCGTGAGTGATCAGCGCGACGGCCGTGTTGAACTCTGACTGCAGCCGGTCGATCAAGTCGAGGATCTGCGCCTGCACTGTGACGTCGAGCGCGGTGGTCGGCTCGTCGGCGATGAGCAGGTCGGGGTTGAGCGACAGCGCCATCGCGATCATCGCGCGCTGCCGCATCCCGCCCGAGAACTCGTGCGGATACTGCCTCGCCCGCTCATCGGGCTGTGGGATGTTCACCCGCCGAAGCATCTCGACCGAGCGGACGAACGCTTCCTTCTTGGAGATGTCCTCGTGCGCCAGGATCATCTCCGCGATCTGGTCACCGACCTTGTAGAACGGATGCAGCGACGTCATCGGGTCCTGGAAGATCATCGCGATCTTGGGGCCGCGGATCTCGCGCAGCTCGTCGTTGCTCATCTGAACGAGATCCTGCCCCTGGAACAGCACTTGCCCTTCGACGATGGCGGACTTCTTGTTGATCAGACCCATCACCGTCAGGAACGAGACGCTCTTGCCTGAGCCGGACTCCCCCACGATGCCAAGGGTCTCGCCGGCGGCCATCGTGAACGACAGCCCGTCGACGGCTTTCACGATGCCGTCGTCGGTCGGGAAATGGACGCGAAGGTCTTTTACCTCGAGCAGCGGCTCAGGCATCCAAGGCTCCCGTCACTCGAACCGGACCCGCGGGTCGAGGAACGCGTAAAGGACGTCGACGACGAGGTTGGCGACCACGACGAAGACCGCCGCCACCAACGTGATGACGGCGATCGTGTTCAGGTCCTGACCACCGACCGCCTGGACGGTGAGCTGACCGATGCCGGGGAGGTTGAAGATCGACTCGGTGATGATCGCGCCCCCGAGCAGCGCCGCGAGGTCCAGTCCGAAGACCGTGACGATCGGGGTCAGCCCCGCCCGCAAGCCGTGCTTCAGCACGACCCGCTTCTCGGTCAGCCCCTTGGCGCGCGCGGTCCGGATGTAATCCTCCGACATGGTCTCCATCAGGTTGGAGCGCGACAGGCGCGCGTAGAACGCGGCATACAGAACGGCCAGCACGACCCAGGGCAAGATCCAGTGGCTGAACCATGTCCCGAAACCGTACTGCCCGAGCGAGTAATAGCCGGTCCCGGGCAGCCAACCTAACTTGAACCAGAAGATGTACAGCGCGAGCGGGCCGAGGAAGAACACGGGCATGGAGATCGCGAGGACCGCTAAGCCCATCGCCGTTCGGTCCCCGACGGTATGGGGGCGCAGCGCCGACAGGATGCCGACCGAGATGCCGACGATCAGCCACACGATCGCCGCGCCGACCGCCAACTGTGCGGTCACGGCGATGCGGCTGAAGATGATGCCCTTCAACGGGACCTTCGAGATGAACGACAGCCCGAGGCCGGGCCATCCGTACTGGTCGCCGATCACCGCGTGCTTCAGGAACAGCAGGTACTGGATGTACCAGGGGTGATTCAGACCGAACTGCTGGCGGATCTGCTCGAGGAGCTGCGGCGTCTGGTTCTTCCCTGCGAGCCGCACGGCCGGATCTCCGGACGGCAGCAGGAAGAAGATCATGTACGTGATGAACACCACGATCAGCAGGACGAGGATCGCCCACAGGACCCGCCGGATGATGTACCTAAGCATCTGGGTGCCTCACGTACGGGCTGAGGAGGGAGCCGTCGAGCGGCTCCCTCCTCGTCCGTGATGCCGGGTGGCCGTTAGGCCACGTTCTGCGGTTGTTCGGTGTTGGTCACAGCGATGTGCGCCCAGGCCGGGTCACCGGCGTTCTGGTCGTACACGTACTGCGACACGGTCGGACTGGTGATGACGAGGTTGTTGCCCCAGGACCACGGGACCCAGGTCATGCCCTCCTCCATCTCCGTCTTCTGCATATCCGCGTAGCACGACGACTGGGCGTCGCCCGTGAGCGCCACGCACTTAGCCATCTGATCGTCGATCGATGGCAGCTGGTGGTTGGGGTAGTACTGGATCGCCTTGTTGTAGGCGTCGGTCACCCCACACTCCTTGGCCTGCGCGGCGGTCATGCCGAGCAACCCTTGGTCGTACGACCCGGTGCAGCTGATCGTCGTGCCGTTCATGACGAAGAAGTCGAACCCGTACGGCGAGCCGAAGTCCTTACCCCAGCCCTGTCCGAAGGACATCGGAACCAACTTGTCTACGGTGACCGTCTGCGAGTTGACCACGTCGGGCTTGACCTCTTGCAGCTGCGCCTGCAGGCCGATCTTTTGCAGGTCCTGCACGAGGATCGGGTTCATGTTCGTCCACGGCGTCGTGTTGTTCGCCAGCAGCAGGAACTTGCATTGCGGCGCGTCACACATGCCGTCCTGGTTCGTGTCGTAGACGGACTGCTTCATCTCGTTCTGCGCCTGTGTCAGATCACCAGCGAACCCATCGGACGGGTACGGGTTGTAGTTGGCCGTCGCAGGCAACACGGACGGTGGATCGTTCGTCGTCGCCGGCACGGCGTGCAGGCTCCCCCCGTAGCCCTTCACGAGCGCAGCTTTGTCGACCACCCACTGCACCGCCTTGCGGACGTGCGGGTCGTCGAACGGCGGCGCCAGCAGGTTCATGGTGATGTACCAGGTGCGGTCGCCCGGATCCGAGTGGATGTACTGCTGCTGGCTCGGGTCGGTCGCGTACTGCTGCTCCACCGTGGGCGGCGGCGTGTCACCGAACGAGCCGTCGAGCTCGCCGGCCTGGATCTTCTGGAAGATGTCGTCCACGTTGGAGTTGATCTCGATCTGCAACCCGTCGAGGTAGTTGGAGAACATCGCCGGGTCTTCGGTCGAGGGATCGAAGTTCGGGTTGCGCACGATCGTGATGCCCTTGTCGGGGTTGATCCCCGCGACTGGCTTCAGGGTCTTGCAGCCGCCCGAGAGGTCCAGCTTGTCCGCCCCGTAGTACATGTACGCGCCGCTCGAGATGAGATCGGCGCCGTAGCCGCCGGCCGAGTCGAAGCAGCCCGCCACTTCCTTCGGCTGCGGGTAGGTCGCCGGCATCGCCAGCCGGTACAGGAAGTCACCGGTCGGGCTCACCAGGTGGAACGTGATGTGCGTGGCGTCGGGCACGTCGATACCCGAGACCGGGTGCAGCGTCGTCTCCGAGCACGTCATGCCCTTGATCACGCCGCAGTAGTAGTTGCCGTAGTACGCGGCCAGGTTCGTGTCGTTGATCCGCTCGAACGCGTACTCGATGTCGGCCGTGGTGAGCGTGCGGTTGACCGGCGGACCCCACTTCACGTCGTTGCGGATCGTGAAGGAGTACGTGAGGCCGTCGCTCGAGACCTTCGAGTCCGTCACGAGGTCTGGCTGCGGCGTGTTGCCCGCGTCGCCCGGGACGTGGTTGTAGTTGTACAGACCACGGATCAACATGTTCTGGAAGATGTCCCACGCGTAGCCGTAGTACTCACCCGTCGGGTCGAAGTTCGACGTGTTGCTGAGCGTCTGCGTGGCGGTCCGGTACGTCCCGCCCTTCTGCGGCGAGCCCGACGGCGCGGCGCCGCTACTGCTGCTGTTGTTGCTCGAGCAGGCCGCCGCGAGGATCGCCGCTGTGGCGAACATCGCGATGCCGGTTACCCATCTCTTCCGCATGCTCCCTCCTCCTCCTGGGGTTGCGTGTCTCCATCGAGGTCTACGTGTTCCGGGGTCGCTCAGGTTTCCTCCTTAGCGGTTCGACCTGGGGTCCAGGGCATCGCGAAGCGCGTCCCCCACGAGATTGAAGGCGAGGGTAGTCAGCACGAGCATGATGCCGGGGAAGAACAACATCCACCACGCATAGCGGTACAGCTGCCCATCGGTGGCGTCGGCGATCATCCGGCCCCACGAGGCCGTCGCGGGCGGGATGCCGACGCCGAGATAGGACAGCGACGCTTCGAAGATGATGTTCACCGGGATCAGCAGCGTCGTATAGACGATCAGCGGCGCGACGAGGTTGGGCAAGATCTCCCGGAACATGATGTGGATCCGGCCGAATCCGGTCGCGCGCGCCGCTTCGACGAACTCCCGTTCTCGCAGCGACAGCGTCTGCCCGCGAACGATGCGCGCGATGTAGGTCCATCCGAACAACGCGATGATGAGCGTGACGAGCGGGACACCGGGCTTGAGCAACCCTCCCGCGCACCCGTTGATGCTCACGCCGCAGCTCGCCGAGATCCCGATCGCCAACAGGAACACCGGCAGCGACAAGAAGATGTCGGTCAGGCGCGAGGTGAAGGTGTCGGTCTTGCCCCCGAAGTAGCCACCGAGCAAGCCGAGGCCGAGACCGATCACGACGGAGATCGCGGTGGCGAGTAGCGCGACCTCGATCGACGTCCGAGCGCCGTAGAGCGTCCGAACGAAGACGTCGCGACCGAGCGCGTCGACGCCGCCCCAGAACTGGGCGCTCGGCCCGATCACCGGGATGTTGAACTCGTTGGACAGCTGCGGCTTGATGTCGTTCGGGCCGTTGTGTGAGATGAACCGCACGAACAACGGCGCGAGGATCGCCGAGAAGATGAGGATGAAGACCCAGGCGAGGGCGAGGAGCGCGACCCAGTCCTTCCGGAAGCGCCCCCAGAAGAGTTGCCAAGGTGTGCGCCCCTCGACGCGCTTCTGCTCGTCGCCACTGAGGGGCGCAATCGGTTCGACCGCAGGCTCGCTCTGCTGCTGAACCTGGCTCACGAAGTCAGTCTCTCCCCCTCATGAACGCGGCGAGTGTAGGGCAAGCGTTTCCACTGGACAAATCGGTGTACGGAAGATCTTAGCCCTGTGGATTCCGTCACCGGGCTACCCGGGCCACGGTGGGCAAAACGTCTATGCCGCGGAGCTCCCCGAGCGATCCGCCGGCGCACGCGTGTTCGCCGTACGACGTCGTGGTGTCCGGAGTCACCCCCCCGCCGGTCACCACCAACGGGACGGGATCCGCGGTGTGGGCCTTCCGGACGCAGGAGGTGGCGTGGTCGGCCAAGACGCCGACGACTGTCCGCCGTACGTCCAGCCGCGGCAGGACTTCGCCGAAGAACGCCCGGTCGATCGCCGCGATCACGTCTCGCTTGTCCTCGGCCCGGCCGTCGTGCGCCGGCACGTCTGGGCCCTTGATGTGGACGTAGAGCGCCTGATAGCTGCCGAGAGCCTCGGCGGCGAGCTCGGCCCACGCGGCGTACGCGTCCTCGGCAGCGGCGCCGAACCCAAGCGGGTCGAGCCGCGGCGCGGCGACGGAGTCCATCCCGAGCGCCATCGCGATCCCGCGCTCGACCGGCATCTCGACGAAGCACCCCCATCCCCAGCCGAACCGGTCGCGGATGGGTTGCAGGGCCGGCAGGTGATCGCCGCCGTCGCGCGTGAGGATGAGGTCGGCGGGGAGCTTCCCCTCGGCGCGGCGAGTCGCGTTGATGGGGCTCTTCGCGAGGATCGACGCCGCGCCCTCGACGAAGGCGTTGGTGAGGTCGGCCGCCCTCGCCGCGTCGTCCGAGTCGTCGAGCGGTGCGGCCGCGGAGACGACCGGCTCGAAGGTTTCGAGCGCGACCCCGAGGTGCCCCTCGCGACGATAGGCGGGGTCCGTGTTGGTGACGTTCGCGGAAAGCACACCGGCGTCGCTGTGGATCACGAGCGCGCCTCGGTGCTCGACGGTCGCCCGGAGGTCGAAGGTCGCGCCGGGCAGCGTGAGCGTCGCGTTCACCTCATCGGCGAGCGCGTGCGCCTCTTCCGAGGTGAGGTTCCTGCCGACGCGGCGGTCGGCGATCTCGGGCCACGCGCCACTCGCGAAGTTGATCCGGTAGGCCAGGTCGCCGTCGTGAAGGTCCATGCCGATCCCGAGCGCTTCGAGCACGCCGCGGCCCGGATGTTCTTCGTTCGGGTCGTACCCGAGGATGCCGAATACGCCGATGTCGGACTCCGGTGCGATCCCGGGCCCGACGGTGACGACGGTGCCGGTGCGGCCCTGGACCGCCAGCCCGTCGAGGTATGGCGTCGCCGCGGCTTCCAACGGCGTCCGGCCGTCGAGCACCGGGTTGGGATCGTCGCCCAGCCCGTCCAGGCACACGTACAGCAGCGAGATGCTCATACCTTCACGATCAGCGCGAAGTCTTCGGGATCGAGGCTCGCGCCGCCGACGAGCGCCCCGTCGATCTCGGGGTGCGCGAGGAACCCCCGGATGTTGCCCGGTTTGACGCTCCCGCCGTACTGGACGCGGACCGCCTGCGCGACCGTGGCGTCGAACTTGTCGGCGAGCGTCTGACGGATGACCTCGACGACGCGGCCGGCGTCGCCCGGCTCGGCGGTGCGGCCGGTGCCGATCGCCCAGATGGGCTCGTACGCGATCACGGTCGTCGCCGCCTGTTCGGCGTCGACGCTGTCGAACGCGCGACGCACCTGCTGGGTCACTTTGGACTCGGTGCCGTCGGCGTCGCGCTCCTCGAGGGTTTCGCCGACACAAAGGATCGGCGTCATGTCATGCCCGAGCACCGCGCGTACCTTCTTATTGACCGCGAGGTCGTCCTCGCCGAAGAGCTGGCGTCGCTCCGAGTGCCCGACGATCACGTAGTCGACCTTGAGCGCGACGAGCATCGGCGGCGAGATCTCCCCGGTGAACGCGCCCTTGTCCTCGGGGTAGACGTCTTGCGCGCCGAGCCCGAACGGGAGCTTGTCCGAGTCGATCAGCGTCTGGACCGACCGGAGCGCCGTGAACGGCGGCACGATGACGACGTCCGTCTTCTCGGTGTCATCGCCGTCGACCAGGTAGCCGAGCTTCTGCACGGCTTGGATCGCCTCGAGGTGCGTCTTATGCATCTTCCAGTTGGCGGCGATGATCCGCTTGCGATCGGTCATGCGCCGTCCTCCAAGATCGCGAGCCCGGGCAGGCGGCGCCCTTCCAAGAGCTCGAGCGACGCGCCGCCGCCCGTCGAGAGGTGGTCGAACGCGTCGCCGAGGCCCTCGCGCTTGATGGCGGCAAGGGAGTCGCCCCCGCCGACCACGGTGAACGCGTCGCTCGCGGCGCACGCTCGCGCGACGGCCCGCGTGCCCCCCGCGAACGGCTCGAGTTCGAACACCCCCATCGGGCCGTTCCACAAGATCGAGCCGGCGCCCGCGAGCGCCTCGGTGAAGGCCGCGATCGTGGCGGGACCGATATCGAGCCCCATCAGTCCCTGCGGCACGGCGTCGGCGGGGACGACCTCCGTCGGCGCCCTGTCGTCGATCGTGGGCGCCGCCACGACGTCGGACGGCAGATGCACCGGAACGCCGTTGGCACGCGCCGTCGCAAGGGCCCGGGTCACATCGTCGATCCGATCCTCCTCCACAAGGGAGGCGCCGACCTTGCCGCCCTCGGCGGCGATCAATGTGAACGCCATCGCGCCGCCGATCACGAGCGCGTCGACGCGCTCGGTCAACGACCCGATCACGCCGAGCTTGTCGCTCACCTTTGCGCCGCCGAGGATCGCAACGAACGGCCGCGCCGGATCGTCGAGCAGCCGGCCGAGCACGTCGACCTCCCGCTGGACGAGCCGACCCGCGACGGCCGGGCGCCCCGAGGCGAGCAGCAGCTCCGGCAGCGCGGCGACCGACGCGTGCGCGCGGTGCACCGCCCCGAACGCATCGTCGACGTACGCGTCGGCGTACTCGGCGAGCGCACCGGCGAAGGCGACGTCGTTCGCTTCCTCGCCCGGATCGAACCGCAGGTTCTCGAGCAGCACCATATCCGCGTCGGGCAGCGTGTCGGGCGCCACCTCGTCGAGGGCGGTGACGGCCATGCCGAGCCGTTCGGCGAGCACCATGCCGACCGGCGCCAGTCGGAGTTCGTCCTTGACCTTCCCCTTGGGACGGCCGAGATGCGACGCGACGACGAGCCGGGCCCCGCGGTCGAGCAGCTCCCGCGCGGTCGGGACGACGGCGGCGATCCTCGTGTCGTCGCCGACCACGCCGTCATGAAGGGGAACGTTCAGGTCCGCGCGGAGGAACACGCGCGCGCCCGCGACATCGCCCAGCGCATCGAGGGTTCGGATGGTCACGGGCTACAGTGAGCTCGCGACCATCTCGACGAGGTCGACCAGCCGGCTCGAGTAGCCCCACTCGTTGTCGTACCAGCCGACAATCTTGACCGTGTCGTCCATCACCATGGTGGAGAGCGCGTCGAACGTGCAGGACGCCGGCGAACCGACGATGTCGGACGAAACGATCGGATCCTCTGTGTAGAAGAGCTTTCCGGCGAGGCTTCCCTCGGTGGCGGCGGCCTTGAACGCCTCGTTCACTTGTTCCTTGGTGACGGTGGTCCGGACCGTCGCCACGAGATCGGTCACGGAGCCATCGGGCACCGGCACGCGCATCGAGAGGCCGTCGAGCTTGCCCTTCAGGTGGGGCAAGACGAGCCCCGCCGCCTTCGCCGCCCCGGTCGTCGTCGGGATGATGTTGACCGCGGCCGCGCGGGCCCGACGGAGGTCCTTGTGCGGCAGGTCGAGGATGTTCTGGTCGTTCGTGTACGCATGGATCGTCGTCATGAAGCCGTGCTCGATGCCGAACGCGTCGTCGAGCACCTTGGCCATCGGGGCGACGCAGTTGGTGGTGCAACTCGCGTTCGAGATCACGTTGTGCGTGGCGGGATCGTACTGGTCGTCGTTCACGCCGAGGACCACCGTCAGGTCCTCCCCCTTCGCCGGGGCGCTGATGACGACCTTCTGCGCGCCGGCCTCGAGATGCTTCGCCGCCTTCTCGCGGTCGGTGAACAAGCCCGTCGACTCGACGACGATCTCGGCCCCGAGCTCCTTCCACGGCAGGTTGGCCGGGTCACGCTCCGCGAGCACCTTGAGCTCGTCGCCGTCGACCGTGATGCCGTGGGCCGAGGTGCCGACCTCGCCGTCGTAGGTGCCGAGGACGGAGTCGTACTTGAGAAGGTGCGCGAGCGTGGCGGCGTCGGTGATGTCGTTGACGGCCACGAAGTCGAGGTCGGCGCCGCGCTGCTTCGCTGCTCGGAAGAAGTTGCGGCCGATCCTGCCGAACCCGTTGACGCCAATCTTCACGGTCATGGGTCGGAACCTCCCTGGTAGCGATCCGATATCGGGGTAGCGAACCCCATGCTATCGGGCGGCCTGGAGGGCGGCCCGGGCACGGTCGACGCTTACCCCCGGCCGACGTCTCGATGCACGACCGACGTGGGCAGGCCGCGCGCGCCGATCCAGGCGCCCAGTTCCTCGGCGACGACGACCGACCGGTGGTGCCCGCCGGTGCAGCCGATCGCGATCGTCAGGTAGCTCTTGCCTTCCGCGACGTAGCCGGGCAGCGTCACGTCGAGCAGCGCTTCGACCCGCTCGATGAACGGCGCGTAGAGCTCGCTCCCGCGCACGTAGTCACGGACCGCCGGCTCCGTCCCGGGGAACGGGCGCAGCTCGGGCACCCAGTGCGGGTTGGGCAGGAACCGAACGTCGAACACGAGGTCGGCGTCGCGCGGACTCCCGTACTTGAAACCGAACGAGACGATCGAGACCTGCAGTCCCGCCTCGGGCGGCCCGGCCGCGAACGCGCCGCGAACCCGGTCGCGGAGCTCTTGTGGCGTCAGTCCCGAGGTATCGATCACCAGGTCGGCGTCGCCGCGGAGCTGCGCGAGGATCTGGCGCTCCTTGCGGATACCCTCGACCACCCGATCGGCGGGCGCGAGCGGATGCCGCCGCCGCGTCGCCTCGTATCGCCGCACGAGATCCTCATCCGACGCCTCGAGGAACACGATCTTGGCGTCCCGGTCGAGCGCCCGCAGCTCGGCGAGGGCTGCGGAGAGCTCGCTGAAGAACACGCCGCCGCGGGCGTCGACCACGATCGCGACGCGCGTGGGCGATCCGGGACGCGCCGTGAGTTCGGCCATCTTCGGCAGGAGCGCCGGCGGCAGGTTGTCGACGACGAAGTAGCCGAGATCCTCGAGCGATCGCGCGACCTCGGAGCGGCCGGCGCCCGAGAGGCCGGTGATCAGCGTGAAGCCATGCGGCGGCGCCGGCGGGTCGCTCACGCGGTGACCCGCCCGTCCTCCGGCGTATGGAGGTGGTCATGCACGTTCGCGGCCATCGCAGGGCCGACCCCTGGCGTCGCAGCGATCTCATCGACGGATGCGGCGCGCAGCTTGGTGAGCGACCCGAACCGTTTGAGCAGCGCCTTCTTGCGCGTCGGACCGACGCCGGGGATGTCGTCGAGCGGAGACCGAAGCGCCCGTTTCTCGCGGAGCGAGCGGTGGTACGCGACGGCGGTTCGGTGCGCTTCGTCGCGGATGTGCTGTAGGACGAACAGCGCCTCGGAGCCGCGCGGGATCAGCAGCGGGTCGGGCCGGTCGGGGAAGTAGACCTCCTCGAGGCGCTTGGCGAGCCCGATGTGCGGGATCGAGAGACCGAGCTCGGCCAAGACTTCGCTCGCCTGCGTGAGCTGTCCGCGGCCGCCGTCGACCACGATCAACGCGGGCGGATAGGAGAACCGCCGCGAGCGCTCGTCGCGAGGACGGTCCTGTTCTTCGAGCAGCCGGGTGAACCGCCGACGGAGCATCTCGTGCATCGATGCGAAGTCGTCCTGACCTTGCACGCCGGCGATCCGGAACTTCCGATAGTCCTGACGCTTCGGGAGGCCGTCCTCGAACACCACCATCGAGCCAACCTTGTCCGTCGCGCCGAGGTTCGAGATGTCGTAGCACTCGATGCGGAGCGGCGCCTGGTCAAGCCCGAGCTGGTCAGCCAGCTCCGCGAGCGCGCGCGACCGCGCGCCGAAGTCGGACGCACGACGCAGCTTGTGCCGCTGGAACGCGTCGGCGGCGTTGCGCTCGACGACCTCCATCAGCCGGCGCTTCGAACCCCGGGACGGCACGGCGATCCGCGCCGGCTTGCCGCGACGCTCCGTGAGCCACGCTTCGAGGAGATCGGCTCCGGCGGGCTGGGCCTGCACGAGCACGCGCGGCGGGACGTCCTGCCGTTCCATGTACAGCTGCTCGATGAACGACGCGATCAGCCCGGGACGGTCCAGGTCCTCGACGCGATCAACCACCCATCCGCGGCGGCCGAGCACCCGGCCGTGCCGGACGTAGAACACCTGGACGGCCGCCTCCAGATCGTCCTCGACGAGCGCAACCACGTCGAGATCCTCCGGCGGCGTCAGAACCATCTCCTGGGATTCGAGGGCGCGGCGCGCGGCGAACAGCTGGTCGCGGAACCGCGCGGCCTGTTCGAACTCCTGCCGCTCCGACGCCGCACGCATCTCGGTCTCGAGCCGGCGCATGACCGGGCGCGCGTTCCCGGCGAGGAACTCCCCCATGGCGTCGACCTGAGCCCTGTAGGACTCCTCCGTCACGCCGGTCGTCTCGGGTACGCAGGGCCCGGAGCACCTGCCGATGTCGTAGTAGAGACATGGCCGCTTCGCGCGTGCTCGTTGGTCGAAGAACGCGTTCGAGCACGTCCGAACCGGGAAGACCCGGGTCAGCGCGTCAAGCGTGTCGCGAATGGCCCACGCGTGACCGTACGGACCGAAGTACCGGACGCCCTTGCGCTTCGTTCCCCGCAGCACCTGCGCACGCGGCCACCGCTCCCCCACGGTGAGGGCCAGGTACGGGTACGACTTGTCATCGCGGTACCGGATGTTGAACCGCGGCTTGTGCCGCTGGATCAGGTTGTACTCGAGCATCAGGGCGTCCACCTCGGTGGAGGCGACGATCCACTCGACGCTCTCGGCGGCCTGGACCATCGCCTCGGTCCGCGCGTGCAGCGGCTTGCTCCAATACGAAGCCAGGCGCTTCCGGAGGGAGGACGCCTTGCCGGCGTAGATCACCCGGCCGTCGCCGTCACGGAACAGGTACGCCCCAGGCGCGTCGGGGATCGACGAGGCTTGCGGTCGGGGGACGGTCACGCCCGCGATGCTAACGCGGGCCTCTGCGATGGCC
>DATAPH010000092.1:0-1574 GCA_036265325.1 Actinomycetota bacterium
TGCACGAACGCTGACGCTCGACCAGTCGGCTCTGCTTGCGGGCCTGCCGCAGGCGCCGTCGGTCTTCGATCCGATTCACCGCCCGCTCGATGCGCTGGAACGGCGTGACGAGGTGTTACGCGCGATGCTCGAGAACGGGTCCCTGACTCATCGCCAGTTCGCCTCGGCGATCGCCGACCGCGATTTGCACCTGGTTCCCGGCAAGCTCTACACGCGGATTCGCGAGCCGTACTTCTTCAGTTACGTTCGAGACCAGCTGATCGCCGAGTACGGGGCGAACACCGTTCGAACCGGCGGTCTCAAGGTCTACACGACGATCGACCCGCGTCTTCAGGCCGCGGCGCGCCGCGCGATCGTCGACACACTCTCGGCGCCCACCGATCCGGCGTCGGCGCTCGTCTCGATCGATCCCGGCACCGGCGCGATCAAGGCGATGGCGGCCGTAACGCCGGGCAGGTCGGGCAACGAGTTCAACCTCGTTGCACAGGCGAAGCGCCAGGCGGGGTCGACGTTCAAGATGTTCGTGCTCGCGGCCGCGGTCGACCAGGGGATCAATCCGGCGACCACGTACTACGAGTCGGCGCCGTTCCACTACCAGCCGGATCCCTATTCGCCGGCCTGGAACGTGACCACGTACGACAACATGTACCTGGGCTCGACCTCGATCGCGAATGCGACCCTCCATTCCGACAACACCGTCTACGCGCAGCTGACGCTCGATGTCGGGCCGAAGAAGGTCGCCGAGATGGCGTACCGGCTCGGCGTGCGCTCGCCGCTGACGACGAAGGAGGGCGCGTACGTGCCGTCGCTCGGGCTCGGGGCGATCCCGGTCTCGCCGCTCGATCTGGCCTCGAGCTACGCGACGCTTGCCGCAGGCGGGATCTACTCGAAGCCGATGGCGATCCTGGAGGTCGTGCTCGGCAACGGAAAGGTGGACACCGACGCCGGTTGGGGCGATCCCTCGCGCAAACGCGTGATCACCCCCGGCGTCGCCTACACCGTTACGCAGATTCTCGAGCAGAACATGCAGTACGGCACGGGGACGGACGCCTACTTCGGGCGCCCGGCTGCTGGCAAGACCGGGACGACCGACAACTATGCCGACGCCTGGTTCTGCGGCTTCACCCCGCAGTTGGAAGCGACCGTCTGGATCGGCTACCCGCGCGGCGAGGTGCCGATGCTGAACGTTCACGGGATTGCTGTCTCCGGCCCCACGTTCCCGGCGACGATCTGGAAGTCGTTCATGGTCACGGCAGTGGGGCACCAGAACCCTGTCGACTTCAAGGAGCCCTCGGTCATGCCCACGTGGCACTCGTTCACGCGCGGGCAGTACTCGGTCGGCACCTACAACTACAGCCCACCGCCGACCTACTCCGGGCCTTCGCCTGGCCCGACGCCTTAACGCTCCGGTCCTCGGCGCGGGGCTGCTGACGCTTGCCGGCGTCGGCCTTTGTATCGCTTCAGCCTGGCCGCACGATTCGCCTCTCGTTCCGCGCCACGGCGGGCTGTTGGAGGGCGACTCGAAGTGGGCCTGGCTCTACCTGGCCGGCGAGATCGCTGCGTTCATCGGTTAC
>DATAPH010000093.1:0-9001 GCA_036265325.1 Actinomycetota bacterium
AGGCGATCAGGCCGCCGAGACGATCAGACTCGCGACGACCGAATTGGTGAGTAACGCTGTTCGACACGGCGACCTGTCGCAGCAAGATGAGATCTTGCTCGTGGTCGACCTCGGTAACGGGGTTGTACGCGTAGACGTTGAGCAGCCAACGTCAGCTGAGGCCGCAAGCGTCCAGGCGCCCGATGCCGACCGCGATGGAGGGCTCGGTCTCATGATCGTCGATGCGTTCTCCGAACGGTGGGGTGTGACCGAGGGCACGCCCGGACACGTGTGGTTCGAGGTCCCAGGGTCGTGACAGTCAGGGACCTTCAAAACATCGGGTGCTCGTTCGCGGACTCCTGCGGAAACGGCTGCAGCACGTCCCAGTGCTCCACGATCTTCCCGTCCACGTCCAGCCGGAAGAAGTCTGCCGCGACGGTGCCTTGATCGCCGGGTGAGAACGTGAGGAGGCTGTGCGTCACGACGATATCTCCGTCGGAGAAGACCCGACGGATATCGACGTGCGCCTCGGGGAACGCACGGACGAACGCGATGAAAGCCTCGGGCCCGTCGGGGGCCTGCGGGTTGTGCTGGATGTACTCCGAGCCGACATATCGCTCGACTGCTCGCTCCGGCTCCTTACCGTTGAACGCGAGTTCGTAGAACCCGACGACCGCCTTCTGGTTCTGCTCTTCGTCCCCCATGTCACGGGCTCCTTCCGCTCAGGGCGGCGATCGGTCGGATCGGCCGACGCCTGCACCTCCGTCAACGTCCAACGACTCCGTATTCCCGCGCGGGTCCGGACGCGACCATCCCGGTCTTCACGACGGCGCACCCAGACGGTAGGCTCTTGGAACGTTCCGGCGGGTGGCGGCGCCGACGCAAACTTGGGAGGGGAAGCGTCGGGTGGATTTTGGGTTGCACGCGTCCGCCGGTGGCCGTCGGCGAGAGGGTCGTCTCGCTCGGCTGATGGCGAACCTGGTCGCGCTGGCGGCGATCGCGGTCGTCGTCGGGATCGCCGTTCCGGCGCGCGCCGCCACGCAGACGTTCACTCCCAGTGCCGATGCCCTCGTCACCGAGGCCAGCCCCTCGACGGCGTTCGGCACAACGACAGCGCTGCGGGTGGACGGCGGCTCGGACCCTGACGTCCAGACGTACCTCCGCTTCACCGTCTCCGGGACGTCGGGGCCGGTGCAAAGCGCGACGCTGCGATTGTGGGCAACGAGTCCGACCGCCAACGGCCCGTCCGTCTTCACCACAACCGACACCTGGTCGGAGCCGTCGATCACGTGGTCGAACAAGCCGGCCGTCTCCGGGGCGGGGGTCGGGAAGGCCTCCTCGATCGTAACGTCGACCTGGGCGTCGTTCGATGTCACGCCCATCGTCACCGGTAACGGCACCTACGACCTGGTCCTTGCCGGCACGTCGACCGACGGCGTCGACTTCAGCTCTCGCGAGGCGACCAACAAGCCTCAGCTGGTAGTGACGACTTCGGCGACGAACGACACCGCGCCGCCGAGCAAGCCGGCGAACCTCACGGCGACGGCCGCCAGCAGCAGCCGGGTCGACCTTTCCTGGAGCGCTTCGAGCGATGACGTGGGCGTCACCGGCTACGAGATCTCCCGCGCCGGCGCGGTCCTGACGACGGTCGGCGGACAGACGACCTACTCGGACACCTCCGTCGCAGCGTCGACGTCCTACACCTACACCGTCCGGGCGCTCGACGGCGCCGGGAATCGATCCGACCCCTCGGATCCCGCGACGGCGACGACCGCAGCACCACCGACGAGCCTGACGCTCACGCCAACGGCCGATTCGATCGTGCAGCAGGCGAGCCCGTCGACGAATTCGGGGACCTCAACCGGACTGCGGGTCGACGGCGGCACCGACCCCGCCGTCGAGACGTATCTGCGGTTCACGGTGCCTTCGCTGTCCGGCTCGCTCCAGCGCGCGACCCTTCGCCTATGGGTGACGAGCCCGACGACGAACGGCCCTGCGGTCTACGCGACCGGAAGCGGCTGGACCGAGACCGGCATCACCTGGAACAACCGGCCGGCCCGCGCGGGCAGTGGCGTAGCCGATACGGGCGCGCTTGCCACCGGGACATGGGCGACCTTCGACATCACGCAGCTGATCCCGGGATCCGGGACGTACGACATCGCCCTCGCCGGGCTGTCCTCGGACGGCGTCGACTTCAGCTCACGCGAGGGCTCGAACGCGCCGCAGCTAGTAGTCGACACCACCTCGGGCGGGGGAAGCTCCGGCGATCAGCAACCGCCGACCGTGCCCACGGCGCTCACGGCAACAGTGATGTCGGCTTCGCGGATCGACCTGAGCTGGAAGGCGTCGACCGACAACGTCGCGGTCACCGGCTACGACATCTACCGCAACGGGACGGTGCTCACGACGACCGGCGGCCAGACCTGGTACTCCGACATGACGGTCGCGCCCGGAACGACCTACACCTATCGCGTCGCGGCGCGCGACCTCAGCGGGAACGCGTCCGACCCGAGCGCCGCCGTCACTGCGTCGACGCCGGCGCAATCGCAGATGTTCGTGCCGATCGCCGACGCGCACGTCGACGAGGCGACGCCGACGACGAACTTCGGGACCTCGACGGCGCTCCGCGTCGACGGTGGCACGGGGACCCACGTCGAGTCCTATCTGTCGTTCACGTTGTCCGGCCTGAGCGGCACGGTGCGTCAGGCGACGCTCCGCCTCTGGGCGTCCTCCGGCACGGGCGATGGCCCGATCGTGACACCGACGTCGACGGGCTGGACGGAGAACGGCATCACCTGGAGCAACAAGCCGGTTTCGACCGGCCGGACCATCGCCGACATCGGCGGCGTCTCGACCGGCACGTGGGTCGAGGTCGACGTCACGAACATCGTCGTCGGTAACGGCACGTATGCGTTCCGCCTGTCGGGCGAATCGACCGATGGCGTCGACTTCCATTCGCGCGAGGGTGCGAACGACCCGCAGATCGTCGTCACGATGGGCGGCCCGGACACGCAGCCGCCGACCGCCCCGACCAACCTCCGCGGCACCGCTGGGAGCCCGAACCAGGTGGATCTCACCTGGACCGCGTCTACCGACGACGTCGCGGTCGCGAACTACCAGATCTTCCGTGGTTCGACGCAGATCGCGACGATCGGCGGCAGCTCGACCGCCTACTCCGACACGACGGTCTCGGCGAACACCACGTACAGCTACACCGTGAAGGCGGGCGACCTGGCCGGGAACACGTCGCCCGCGAGCAACGTGGTCTCGATCACCACCACGACCGTGTCGTCCGCTCCGGTGATCGGCGTGGCGGGGGACATCGCATGCGCGACCGACGATCCGAACTTCGACGGCGGCGTGGGCACCACATCCGCCTGCAGGATGCTCGCGACCTCGAATCTGCTCGTCAGCAAGGGGTTCGCCGCGGTGCTGCCGCTCGGTGATGAGCAGTACAACAGCGGGTCCCTATCGTCCTTCATGGCCTCGTACGACCTGTCCTGGGGTCGCGTGAAGTCGATCTCGCGCCCGGTCGTCGGCAACCACGAGTACGGGACGTCGGGCGCGTCGGGCTATTTCAACTACTACGGTGCGTCGGCCGGTGACCCGAGCAAGGGCTACTACTCGTTCGACATCGGGTCGTGGCACCTGATCGCCCTCAACTCGAACTGTACGAAGGTCGCCGGTGGATGCGCGTCGGGTTCCCCACAGGAGACGTGGCTTCGCAACGATCTCGCGGCGCATCCTTCCTTGTGCACGCTGGCCTTCAGCCATCACGCCGCCTACAGCTCGGGTCATGACGGCGACAACGCCTTCATGCAGCCGATGTGGCAGGACCTCTACAACGCGAACGCGGAGCTCCTGTTGTCGGGACACAGCCACGACTTCGAGCGCTACGCGCCGCAGAACGCGAGCGGCGGACTCGACAACACGCGAGGCGTCCGGCAGTTCGTCGTCGGCACCGGCGGCGCGTTCTTCACCGGGATGGGGGCGATCGACCCGAACAGCCAGGTCCACAACAACACGACGTACGGGATCTTGAAGCTCACGTTGCGGTCGACGAGCTACGACTGGCAGTTCATCCCGGTGAGCGGCTCGTCGTTCACGGACTCCGGCACGACCGCGTGTCACTGACCTGCGCGGTGACCCGACGGACCTAAGCCTTCGGACGTGGCCCGCATCGCCCTTGGGAGCTACACGGCGCGAGGTACGGGGGGTACCCTCCGTACGACCATGACGACGCCCTCCGAACCATCCGATCGAACCGAGGATCTGCGCACGCGCCTGCGACCGCGTGCGCTCGAGGGCGGGGCCGTCGGACCGAGCGAGCGGTTCGCGCTCGAGCGGATCCAGGCGCTGGAGGTGCAGGTGACCGCTGCGCACGAGCGCGAACGGTCGCTCACGGAGCTTGCCGTGCGCGACGGCAATCGCATCGCCGAACTCGAAGGCACCGTAGAGGACCTTGCCGATCTCGCGGCGCGTGCGCAGTCGAGCGAGCAGTCCTTGTTCGAGGCCGAAGGGCGCGCCGAGAACGCCGTCCGTCGTGCCGAGCTGATGGAGGGCGAACTGATGTCCACTCGCGGCGAGGTCGACCGGCTTCGGACGCGCGTCGTTGAGCTTGAAGCCAGCTTGCGCCGGGCGCTCGCTGAGGTCGGCGCAGCCGCGGCCGCGCAACCGGCTGGAGATGCGAGCACGGAGCAGGCCGGCCGTATCGGGGAGTCGGCGCGGCGTTCGGTGGAGCTCGCCGATCGCCTACGCCTCAAGGTGGTCGACCTCGAATCGAGCTTGCGGACGGTCGTGACCCAGATGAACGAGGCCGCTGCTGCGCAGATCCGGTCGGAGGAGGCCGAAGCTGCCTTCACCGCCGCGGAGGAAGCGTCCGCGGCCGCGATGGCGGATGCCGACCGCGCGACGGAGGCAGAAGGCCGGCTGGAGGAGCTCGAGGAGCGCCTCGCCGCGCTGGACACGCGGATCGCGGCGCTCAGCACCTCGATACGGCCCGACCGGGACGACGACACGGTGGTCGATATCCGCGACGCGGAAGCGGAGGTCGACGACGAGCAGCCCGAAGAGCCGGAAGAAGCCGAAGCGCTAGACCTTCCCGAGGCGCCGGCTCCGCAGGAGGGCGCGATCACGCCCCCTGCGTCACGCTGGTCCGACTGGCGCTCGACGTAGCGCGTCCGGCTCCGCCTCTATCCTGGCTCCTTCTCGAACGGGAGGGATCCACCGTGACCGATCGATCGACCGGCGTGCTAGTGATGGCGTACGGCACCGCCAGTGGACCCGACGACATCGAGCGCTATTACACCGACATCCGCGGCGGCAGGACGCCCTCGCCCGAACACCTCGAGCAGCTCCGCGGCCGCTACGCGGCGATCGGCAACCGGTTCCCACTGCTCGACACGACCGCGGCACAGGCCGACGCAATCGTGGAGCGGCTCAGCGCCGACGGTGACGGCACGTTCCGGCCGTACCTCGGCATGAAGCATTCTTCGCCCACGATCCCGGACGCGGTCGAGCGGATGGCGGCCGACCGCGTCGAGCGCGCGATCGGGATCGTGATGGCGCCGCACTGGTCGGGTATGTCGGTCGAGACGTACGTGGAACGCGCCGAGGCGACGATCCGCGAACGCCGCCTTGACTTGCCGATCACGTTCGTGCGGTCGTTCCACGACCACCCGAGATACATCGCGTGGGTCAGCGACCAGCTGCGAACCACGCTCGCAACGCTTGACGACGCTGCCAGCGAGAAGGTGACGGTGCTGTTCACGGCGCACTCGTTGCCAGTCCGGGCGCTGCCCGATGGGACCCAGCGGTGCAAGACATGCGATTGCGAGCCGTCGTGCCGGTATCGCGACAGCCTCCAGGAGACCGGCGACCTCGTCGCCAAGGACGTCGGCCTCGACGACCACCGGATCGCGTGGCAGTCGGTTGGCCGAACCGCCGACCCGTGGTGGGGGCCAGGCATCGACGAGGTGATCCCCGAGCTCGCCGCCGAGGGCCGGACGGCGTGCGTTGTGTGCTGCGTCGGGTTCGTGGCAGACCATCTGGAGACGCTGTACGACCTCGATATCGAGGCGACCGCCGAGGCGAACGAGGCGGGGCTCGCGTTCGCGCGTACGCGGATGCCGAACGCGGACCCGGCGTTCTGCGACATGCTGGCCGAGGTCGTGCGCGAGCACCTCGCGGAGATCCCGGCGTGAAGCTCATCACCTGGAACGTGAACTCGGTCCGTCAGCGCCTCGCGCGGTTGCTCGCGATGCTCGAGCGCCACGAGCCCGATGTCGTGTGCCTGCAGGAAACGAAGGTCGAAGACGCCGACTTCCCGACGATGGAGGTGTCGGCGGCCGGCTACGAGATCGCGACGCTCGGTCAGCGTGCCTACAACGGCGTCGCGATCTTGTCGCGGGTCGGGCTCGACGACGTTGCGACCGGCTTTGACGGCGACCCGGTGCCCGAGCAGTCGCGCGTCGTGACGGCGAAGGTCGGTGGCATCGACGTCGTGTGCGTCTACGTCGTCAACGGCAAGGAGGTTGGCGACCCGGCGTACGAAACCAAGCTCGTGTGGCTCGAGGCGCTTCGATCGTGGCTCGAAAGCACTCGCGACCAGGAGCAGCCGCTCGTCGTTGCGGGGGACTTCAACATCGCGCCGGACGACCGCGATGTCTGGGATGCCGAGCTGTGGGCCGGGAAGAACCTCGCGAGCGAGCCCGAACGCGAACGCCTTCGCGCGCTCATGGAATGGGGTCTGACCGACCTCGGTCGGGCCTCCGCAGGCGACGTGCAGGGCCCGTTCGCCTACTGGGACTACCAGGCGGGCGCCTTCCACAAGGGCTGGGGACTCCGGATCGACCTCGCCCTCGGCACCGCGCCGATCGCCGCGCGACTCAAGGAGGTCGTCGTCGAGCGCGACGAGCGCAAGCCGACATTCGGTGAAGGCAAGCCGAGCGATCATGCGCCGGTGATCGTCACCCTCTCGGGATGAACGACCTCCTCGTTGACGCGGCGTGGCTCGCGCCCCACCTCGACGACGTCGTGGTCGCCGATGTCCGCTGGTCCGGCCTGTTCCGGCCGCCGCAGGAGCTCCGAGCGCTGTTCGATGGCGTCGGCGTGGACGACACGACGGTGCCGATCGCGTATTGCGGCAGCGGCGTGACCGCGTCCCTCGACGTCTTCGCCCTCCGGCTCGCGGGTCTCGGCAACGCGCGACTGTACGAGGGCTCGTGGTCGGACTGGGTGCACGACCCGACCCGGCCGGTTGCGACCGGCGCCGAGCGTTAGACCATATCCTCCGGGACGACCATCGAGTCGTACTCGGCCTCGGTCAGGTAGCCGAGCTCGAGCGCCGCTTCCTTGAGCGTCGTTCCGTCGTGGTGCGCCTTCTTCGCGATCTCGGCAGCCTTGTCGTAGCCGATGTGCGGAGTGAGCGCCGTCACGAGCATCAGGGAGCGGTGCACGAGGTCGTCGATCCGCTCGCGGTCAGGCTCCAGACCATCGACGCAGAACTCGCGGAAGTTCCGGCTCGCGTCGGCAAGCAGCACGGTGGAGTGCAGCAGGTTCTTGATCAGCACCGGCTTGAACACGTTCAGCTCGAAGTTGCCCTGTGAGCCGGCGATCTTGATCGCCGTGTCGTTGCCGAGGACCTGGACCGCGACCATCGTCATCGCCTCGGACTGGGTTGGGTTCACCTTGCCCGGCATGATCGAGCTGCCGGGCTCGTTCTCTGGCAACACGAGCTCGCCGATGCCGGCCCGAGGGCCCGACCCGAGCCACCGGATGTCGTTCGCGATCTTCATCAGGGAGGCAGCCAACGTCGCAAGCGCGCCGCTCATGAAGACGATCGCGTCGTGCGCTGCCAGCGCGGCGAACGCGTTCGGCGCTGCGACGAACGGCAAACCGGTCAGCGCGGCGATCTTCGAGGCGCAGAGGTCGCCGAACCCATCGGGCGCGTTCAGTCCGGTGCCCACCGCCGTCCCGCCGATCGCGAGGTCGAACAAGCCGCGCATCGCGGCGTCGATCCGCCCGAGGTCGGCGTCGAGCTGCGCGACGTACCCCGAGAATTCCTGGCCGAGCGTGAGCGGGACCGCATCCTGCAGGTGCGTCCGACCGATCTTCACGACCTCGGCGTACGCCGTCGACTTCTCGTTCAGGGCGTCGCGAAGGGCAAGCACCTGCGGCACGAGTCGCTCGCGGATCGCGACCGCGGCGGCGATATGCATCGCGGTCGGGAATGTGTCGTTGGACGACTGCGACATGTTGACGTGGTCGTTGGGGTGCACCGGCATCTTCGATCCGAGCGTGCCTCCGGCCAGCTCGATCGCACGGTTCGAGATCACCTCGTTGCCGTTCATGTTGGACTGCGTGCCCGAGCCCGTTTGCCAGACGTACAGCGGGAAGTGATCGTCCAGTGAGCCGTCGATCACTTCGTCTGCGGCTCGCACCATGAGGTCGCCGATAGAGGGATCGAGCCGACCGAGTTGCATGTTGGCCTGCGCCGCCGCCTTCTTGAGGATGCCGATCGCGTGCACGACCTCCCGCGGCATCCGGTCGACGTCGGGCCAGCCGATCGAGAAATGGTGGATGGAGCGCTGGGTTTGGGCGCCCCAATATCTGGACGCGTCGACCTCGATCGAGCCGAGGGAGTCGGTCTCGGTGCGGTACTCGGTCATGTGCTCATCGTAGCTGGGGGCTGGGGCGCGCAGCCGGTACGCTTCGTCGCATGGAGATCGCCCGAGCGGCCGACGCGTCGTACGAGCACGGAGACACCGGAAGGTTCACGGGAGAAGTCTCGTTGCGCGGCACGATCGCCGCCGGGGACGGCACGAACGTCGGGCTCGTTCACTTCTCGGCCGGCGCGCGGACGCACTGGCACCAACACTCGGGCGGCCAATTCCTGTACGCCGTGGCCGGACGCGGGCGCGTGAGGAGCCGCGGCGAGGCGGGCCACGTCCTCGAGGCCGGAGACGTGATCCACGTGGCGCCGGGAGAGTGGCACTTCCATGGCGGGACGCCCGATTCGGCG
>DATAPH010000094.1:0-57282 GCA_036265325.1 Actinomycetota bacterium
GCGTATTCGTCCATGCCGCTCGTGAGCATCGAGAACGTGATCCAGCCGTCGGTTGGCCCGTTCCAGACCCACCCCGATAGCGCCGAGATGTTGTCGAGCGTGCCCGTCTTGGCTCGGATCCGGATGCCGCCAAGCCGGTGCCGCAGGGTCCCGTCTCCCGCTGACGGAAGCGCCGTCCGCAACGTGTCGAGCCACGGCTGATGATCAGCGTTCCAAAGCATGTGGAAGATCCCGATCGCGGTCTGGCGGTTCGCGTACGAAAGCCCAGAGCCGTCATGACACGTCGCAGCCACGTGGTGCGATGCCTCGTATGCGCAGATCGCGGCGGCTCCGTTGGCGATCGTGCCGGCCTCTGCATCACCGAAGGCGAGTGTCTTGCCGAGCACCTCGGCGGCGAAGTTGATCGATCGGTGATCCATCCGCTCCAAGATCGAAGCGAGGGGCTTGGAGGACACGGTCGCGAGCTCGGTCAGCCCACTGACCCCGGGTCCGGCGGCCGCCTTCGACCCGATCGTGACCCCGAGGTGTCGCAGCGCGTGCGTGAGGTATGTCGCCGCCAGCGCCTCGGGATACCGCACATGTGTGCCCGATGGCGCGACGTTCCCTCGAAAGGTGAGTGCGGTCGGGAGGGCGATGTCCTCGGCGGGGAAATAGCGCCGCCACCCGGGCGCGAACCAGTCGCGATGGAACGGGCCCGTGACCCCGACGATATGGCCGGTGAGGTGCCGCAGCCCCGCATCCCACAACCGCGACGCGAGGAGGTCCAACTGCGGGGCGGCCACCTCAGGGTCCCCCTGTCCTTTGATGTAGAGGTTGCCATCAAGGTTGCCCGTGCCGTCGACCGCGGCCCCGAGTGCGCGGACGTCGAATGTTTGCGCGGCCCCGAACCGGTCGAGGAGCGCCATCGACAGCAGCAGCTTCTCGTTGGAGGCCGGTGGCCTCGCGACGCCGGCGCGGTGCCGGTACCACACGGTGCCGTCGTTCCCGACGACGACCGACATCGGGTGGCCGGCGACGATCCGGCCGATGTGGCGCACCCATCGCGGCTCCGCCTGCGCGCGTCCGGCCGCGACCAAGCCCAGCGCGACGATGGCAGCTAAGACCAGGGACGTCCGCCGGACCATGGCCGCCCACGATACCCGCCTCGTGGTCCCCGTCCTCTGGGCCCGTGTCGGACGGAGGGTTCCTTCGTTGGGGGGTTCACGGGCTAGTCCGACTTCGCTACCCTCGACCGCCTGGCGCCGAACGGTCCGATCGATGTTCGGCGGATCGAAACGCGAGAGACGTAAAGGAGACGCGCGTGCGTGGGAGCAAGGGCACCCGTCGTCGCGGACGGACCGCCATCGTGGCGTGTCTGGTCGCGATCGCTGCGATCGTCACGCCGGCGATCGCAGGCACACGGACGCACACCTTCCATCTGACTCCCGATCTCGCGCTCAAGCGGATCCGTGCGAGCAAAGGCCCGCAGCAGATCCGGGTGCTGACGTTGTCGCCCGGCGCGAACGTCCCAGACATCGCGCCCGCGACCCAGCAGTATCCGATGTCTGCGCACACGAGCACGATGGCGGCCGGCGCTGGCGCGATCGCGGCGATCAACGGGGACTACGGCGCGGACTGGGAGCGGCCCAAGCACACCCTGATGATCGATGGCGAGCTGTGGACCACCGGGGTCTCCGGCGGCACCGCCGTGGCGTGGTCCTCCAACGGCAAGACCGCCTACGTCGGTCACCCGCAACTGAAGATCCTCGCGACCGATCTCACCTTGACGACGAGCTTCTTCGTCAAGGGATGGAACGCGGGCGTTCCGGCCGGCGACACGATCCAGGGGTATACGGCTCGCGGTGGCACCGTCATACGGCCGCCGGGCAGGACGAACCCGCAACCGGCCGACCCGTCCTACTGCGCCGCGCGGCTGGTGCCGACGTCGGCGATCGGATGGAGCGGCAAGAAGCGCACCTCGATCGTGCGCCAGTACACGGTGGACGCGCAGCCGGAGCCGTGCTCGCAGACCCCGCTCGGATTGGGCAGCGCGGCCGATGCCGTCGTCGTCGCGTCGAGGGAGCACGCGACGCTCGCGCACAAGATCGTCGGTCTGCAGCCCGGCGACACGGTGCGACTGAGCTTCACCTTCGGTGGGTGGCCGAACGTGACCGATGTGATGGGCGCCTCGGAACTCCTCGTGAAGAAGGGGATCAACGTGGCTCCCCACTACCAACCCGGCGACAACTACGTCTTCAACTACAACCCTCGCACCGCCGTCGGCATCAGCGAGGGTTGCTCCGACCGCGACCCCACGACGACCTGCCATCTGATCTTCATCACGATCGACGGACGCCAGACCAATTGGTCCTTCGGGGTGCGCATGCCATATCTCGCCGACGAGCTGATCCATCACGGCGCGTACCGCGCCGTGAATCTCGACGGAGGCGGCTCCACCACGATGTGGGTCAAGAAACGTGACCCCGCCTATTGCGAATCCACGCCATCGGTCAGCGGGTGTCTCGTGCAGCGGCCCTCCGACTCGACCGGCGAGCGATCCAAGCAGAGCGCGATCGTGGTGTTGCCATCCGGAGACGCAGGAACCCCGAACGGTCTCCGATAAGCACCGCGCGGACCCGGTCGGCGCCGCGTCAGCTCGCGTGGAGCCACAGCCGGCCGGTCAGCCCGCCTCGTTGCACGTCGACCTGCCAGCACCCCGACTGGGGGAAGGTCGTGGAGCCGGTCCATGGTGTGCCGGCGCCCGGCCAGTCGAACGGTGGGAGTCCGGGCCGGAAGCCGAGGAGCCGGCGATGCACGTTGCCGCCCCGATCGCTGATGCTGATCCGCAACGCGCGGACGCCGCCGACACGAACGTACGTCGTGAGCGCCTTGCCCGACGGGATCGTGTGGTGCGTGCCCGCGAAGAGCACGGTGAGCGGCTCGTGATCGCTGGTCGCGCCTCGCACCTCGATGCCGTGCTTGTTGTCATGCATCGGCGACAGGTTCCTGCAGCTGCCCGAGCCGGGGACCGGCGGCGGCGTCGTGGTGACGTGGATGGTGGCGGGCGGTGAGGCGGTGGTGACCGTCGGACTGCCGCCGCAGGCGCTCAGGGCGAACACGACCGCCGCGAGCGCGACGATCCGAACCCTCGCAGGCCTGACCAACCTGGGCATCCTCTTCTCTATCGGTCGGGCTCCCTGCCGATTGACGGGGTCGCCGATGTGCCTTGTCGCCCAGGCATCCTATGTCGGCTCCAGGGCGCAGTATCAACCGCGTACACTCGCGGCGCCCCGGCCGAGGATCGGCCGGATCGTCGACCTAGAGGGGGTCCGTGCCCGACATCGATCGCTCCCGTGTTCGCACGTTGATGGACCGCGAACGGCAGACGTTCCGCGAACGACATCGCCGATCGGGGGAGCTGGCCGCCGACGCGAAGGGTTCGTTGCTGTTCGGGGTTCCCATGAATTGGATGACCCGGTGGCCGGGCGACCACCCCGTGTTCGTCGACCACGCGGAGGGCGCGCGGTTCTGGGATGTCGACGGCAATGCGTTCGTCGACTTCTGCCTCGGGGACACCGGCGGGATGGCCGGGCATGCGCCGAAGGTCAGCGTCAACGCGATCGCGACCCAGGCCGCCAAGGGCATCACGCTGATGTTGCCCACAGAGGACGCCGCGTGGGTCGGGCGTGAGATGACACGGCGGTTCGGGCCCCCGTATTGGAACTTCACGCTGACCGCGACCGACGCCAACCGGTTCGCGATCCGATGGGCACGCGAGGTGACCGGCCGGTCCAAGGTCGTCGTGCACAACTGGTGCTACCACGGCTCGGTCGACGAGTCGTTCGCAACGCTTGACGACGCAGGCCACGTGGCCGCGCGCGAGGGGAACGTCGGCAAGTCCGTCGACCTGGAGGAGACCACGCTTGTCGTCGAGATCAACGACCTCGAGGGCCTCGAGCGCGCGTTGGCCACGGGCGACGCGGCTGTGTGCATGTTCGAGCCGGCGCTGACGAACATCGGGATCGTCTTGCCGGAGGCCGGATACCACGAGGCGGTCCGAGAGCTCTGCAGCAAGTACGGCACGCTGCTCTTGATCGATGAGACGCACACGATCAGCGCCGGCCCCGGCGGGTGTACGAAGGCCTGGGCCCTCGAGCCCGACATCGTGACGATCGGCAAGACCCTCGGCGCCGGGATCCCGAGCGCTGCCTACGGCTTCACCGAGGCGCTGAGCCGCCGCGTCTACGAGGCCACCGATTGGAAGAACGCCGATGTCGGCGGTGTCGGCGGGACGCTCGCGGGCAACGCGCTGTCGCTGGCCGCGATGCGCGCGACGCTCGGCGAGGTGATGACCGACGAAGCCTTCGAGCGGATGATCGCGCTCGGCGAGCGGTTCGAGGACGGCGCGCGAGGCGTCATCGAGAGCCGCGGCGTGCCGTGGCACGTCGTGCGCCTCGGGTGCCGGGTCGAGTACCTGTTCCGGCCCGAGCGAGCGCGCACGGGCAGCGAGGCGGCTGCCGGCCAGGACGATGAGCTCGACCCGTTGATCCACCTCTACCTGTTGAACCGCGGGGTGCTGATGACGCCGTTCCACAACATGGCGCTCATGTCGCCCGCCACGACAGCCGGGGATGTCGACCGGCATACCGAGGTGTTCGGGCAGGCGGTCGACGAACTGGTCGGAGCCTAGGGATGCCGAAGCTTCGGTTCGCCTTCATCACGTTGGATTGTGTCGACATCGACCGGGTGGCTGCCTTCTGGGCGGCGCTGCTCGAGGGCTCGACGGGCGAGCCGATGGACGACGGGCGCTACGTGTTCATCCGCGATCGCGACGACCTGCCGACGTTCTGCCTGCAGCGGGTGAGCGAGCCGAAGGCCTCCAAGAACCGGATGCATCTGGACTTCGAGGTGGATGACCTCGAGGCCGCGACTGCCCGGATCATCGAACTGGGCGGATCGTGGCCCGGGGGTGAGCACACGCTCGAGGAGTACCGGTGGCGAACGGTGCAGGACCTCGAGGGGAACGAGTTCGACATCACCACGGTCGGGTGACCGCTGCTCGGCGGCTCAGCGCTCGGCGAACCGCCGCATGAAGTCCGCCAGCCGCTCGACGCCTTCGACCGGCATCGCGTTGTAGATCGACGCGCGGATCCCGCCGACGCTCCGGTGGCCGCGGAGCTCGACCATCCCCTGCTCGGCCGCGCCTGCGAGGAACGCCGTTTTGTCCTCGTCGGTCGGCAGCCGGAACGTGACGTTCATCGTGGATCGCGACGACGGTTCGGCGTGCCCCTGATAGACGTCCGGATTGCCGTCGATCGCGTCGTACAGCAGCTGTGCCTTCGCCTCGTTGATCGTTGCCATCGCGTCGAGGCCGCCGATCTCGTCGCGGAGCCAACGCGTGACCAGCATGACGATGTAGATCGCGAACACGGGAGGCGTGTTGTAGAGCGACCCGTGCTCCGCGTACGTGCGGTAGTCGAGCATCGCGGGGAGGCCGTCGTGGATCCGCTCGAGGACGTCGCCGCGAACGACCACGATCGTCACGCCGGCGGGGCCGGCGTTCTTCTGCGCGCCGGCGAGCACCACGCCGTAGCGCCCGACGTCGAGTGGGCGCGAGAGGAAGTCGCTCGACGCGTCGGCCACAAGCACCACCTCGTCGGGAAGCGCGGGCGTGCCGGCGTACTGGACGCCCTGGATCGTCTCGTTCGACGTGACGTGGACGTAGTCGGCCGCCGGGTCCAGCGCCCCGAGGATCTCCTCGTCGGACGGTGTGCGAACGAACGAGCCGGGTTCGCCCGTCCAGGCGATCCGCGCGGCCCCCACGGTCGTGCCTTCCGCCGCGGCGCGTGCGCCCCACGATCCGGTGACGATGTGATCAGCGCCTGCGCCATGGAGCAGGTTCATCGGGACCATCGCGAACTGCATCGACGCGCCGCCTTGGCAGAACAGCACTCGGTGGTCGTCGCCGATCCGAAGCAGCGAGCGGAGGTTCGCCTCCGCCTCCGCGATCACGCCCTCGAACCAGTCGCCTCGGTGTGAGACCTCGAGCGCCGACGCGCCGACGCCCGGGAGCGAGGGCAGATCGTCGCGCACCTGTTGGAGAACCGACAGCGGCAGAACGCCCGGGCCCGGCGAGAAGTTCACGACGCGATCGGCTGCGGACACGACCTCAGGCTACCGAGTGCGTGCGGCGAGCTAGACGCCCGGCTTGTACACCATCAGCCACAGCAGGATGGCCAACCCGGCGACCCCGGTGAACGCGATCACGCGGGGCCTCGGGCCGCGGAGCAGCGTGGCGAGCTCCTCATCGGACACCGTGTAGGAGCCGTCGGCCCACCGGGTCGTGCCCTCACGAACCTTCTTCATGAACGGTCCCGCCATCGAGCTCATCAGGCCGACCGTGACCAGCAACACCACGATCGCGCCCCAGAGCCACCAGCCGTGCGAGAACCAGTCGCCGTCGATGCCAGCGATCACCCCGAAGAGCACGAGCAGCCCGAGCGAGACGTACATCGGCGTGCTCGCCATGCGCGACTGCTCGGCGCGGTCGAAGATCTTCTCGCGGTCCGGAAGCGCCGGTTCGAGCGAGAACATCGCCCACATCTGCACGCCGTGGAACAAGAGGAAGAGCGAGACGCAGACGATGTGGAGGAAGACCCAGAGGTCCGTCATGCGCGCGCGAGGACCCGCGTGAGGCACGTCGGGCCGCCGTCGCCGTTCAGGCAGATCTGGTTGCCCGGGTACGTCAGCACCTCGACCCCGGCGGCCTCCATGCGGCTGCGGGTGATCGGGTTCGCGTCGACGGTGATCGCGCGTCGCGGACCGAGCGCGAGCACGTTCGGTCCGAGCGACAGGAACTCCTCTTCAGGCACTTCGACCATCGAGATGCCGCGCGCTTCGAGCAGGTGGACGAGGCGCACCGGCATCATCGGCAGGTAGACGACGGCGAGGTCCACGTCCAGGGGCGAGATGAACGACATCAGGTGCAGGCACTCGCCCGGGCCGTGGAAGTGCGAGAGGTCGAACGTGATGATCTCGATGCCCTGCTCTGCGAGGCGCGGCCGGAGCTGGTCGATCGAAGCTTCGTTGGTGCGGTAGCTGAGTCCCGCCAGCAGCGTGCGGTCGTCGAGGAAAAACATGTCGCCGCCCTCGGCGGTGGCCGGCGCCTTGAGCGCCGGAAGGATCGTCAGGCCGGCGGCCTCGAGCTCCGCGGCGACAAGCGGTGGCTCGTCGCGGCGTCCTTCCTTGCCGGGTCGCAGCGGGATGACACCCGCCCGGGTCACCAACGTCGGGTCGTAGGCGTACACGGCGTCGGGGTCGCCGGGGACCGGGGCGGTGCCCACGACCACATCGGGCACCTCGGCGGTCAGCATCTCGACGAATCGGGCGTGCTCGTCCGCGGCTGCCTGTGCGTCCGGTTCGGTGTGCCAGCCGTACGCCTTCCACTGCTCGAAGGCGTCTGCGTGCGGCGGTCGGACGTAGATGCGCTGGACCGGGTCGTAGGCGTTCATCGCGGAGATGCTACCGGTGAGCGCGATCTAGCGCTTGTGCCGGTGCGCGGCCGCGTTGCCGTGCGGGGCGGACGCATGGCCCTTGGCGTGCCCGTTCCCGTGCGCGGCGTCGGCCTGGCTGTGACCGGCGGAGTTTCCGTGGGTGGCTCTCTGGTCGTTGCCGCCGCCGTTGCCGTGGGACGAGCCGCCTCCTGCACCGCCACCGTGAGCGCCACCCTGGCCGCCGCTGTTGCCGCCCGCGTTGCCCGACCCTTGGCCATGGCTCGAAGCGTGACCGGGCGGGCCGCCGTGGGGGTTGTGGTGGCCGCTGCCGCCGGGCGTCGTGTCCTGCCAGCCGGGGACGCCGGGCTTGCCCGTCCCGTGTGAGCCGGGGAGGTGCGATGCGTTCGCCCGGGGTCCGCCGTTGGGACCGCCACCGCCGTTCCCCGAGCCGGATCCCCCGGCGCCACCTGAGCCGGATCCGGTGCCGCCGCCGAGGCCTCCCAGGCTGCCGTGGGGCGACGAGCCGCTTCCGGCGGTCGTGCCACCGGTTGTCGTCGAGCTGCCCGTTGTGGTCGAACCGCCGCCTCCTCCACCGGTTGTCGACGTGGTCCCGCCGTCGCCGTCGCTCTGGTTCTGACTCCCACCGCCGCCCGCCGTGAACGGTGGGCCGCCCGCCGGCTGGATCGTGACGGGGAACCGCTCGGCCGACACGATGTTGGACGCGTGCGGACCGAGCGCGAGCGCGACCATCAGCGCGCCTGCGGCCGCGGCGCCGCCGAGCGCGATGATCCCGAGCCGGCGGTTCCAGGCCGAGGTCAGCACCGCGGGGGGAACGACCGCTGCGGCCGCAGCAGAGGCGTCATCCGATGGTTCCGCTGGTGGCTCCTGCTGCGACGCCGCGAGCCCGATCGGCACGACGGCGGCCGCGGCGGCATCGTCGCTCCGCGCGGCGCGCTTCGCCGCCGTCGGACTCGGGTGCAGGCGGTGCCCGCGTCGCTGGAGCTCCGTGACGCTCGGCCGTGCCGGCAGCGCGCCACGCGCGGCGAGCATCTCGCGAAGCGTCGCGGGGTCCTTCTTGACCCGTTCGATCCATTCCGGGCGGTCGACCGCGCCGAGCCCGCTCAGCCCCGCGGCAAGCGCGACGGTTGCGGTGAGGGTGGTGGCGACCTCTGAAGGGTCGACGCGAACCGCGCCGGCGATCGGCATCACGGCCGCCGGCCACACCACGATCAGCCGGGCGTCGGGAACGATCTCGGCGGCGACCTGCACGGCCGCGATGCCGATCACGTCGTCGAGCACGACGATGTCCGGCTGCTCGTCGGTCAGGACGCGCGCGAGTTGCGACGCGTTCGCGGCGTCGCCAACGACGTCGAAGTCGTCGCGTTCCAGCAAGCGTCGCAGCGATCCCGCGCGTTCGAGATCCCCCTGCCCCACGACGACGCGAACGTTGCGCTGGCCCATCCCCACTCCCGCTGCCCGGCGTGCGGCCGGGCTGGACGGGCCTCAGGGTACCTGGGCGCCCTGCGCCCATCTACGGCCGTTCGGCTCTGGCCGACCCGATGGCGGAGACTTAGGACGTTAGACTCCGCGGCCCATGAGCGAGGTACGGCTCAGCTGGACGGGTGACCGCCTCCAGTTCGTCGGCCGGACGGGGTATGGCGACCTGGTCACTGTGGGGGGCGACACGGATGGCCCGGGTGCGAGGCCGTCCGACCTTCTCCCCATCTCGCTTGCCGCCTGCACTGCCTACGACGTCGTCGTGATCCTGCAGAAACAGCGTCAGGACCTGCGCGGACTCGAAGCCGTGATCACGTCCACGCAGGACGAGGATCCGCCGTGGACGTTCCGCGCGATCGACATCGAGTGGGTCGTCACCGGCACCGTCGATCAGCACAAAGCCGAGCGTGCGGTCGAGATCGCAGAAGGCAAGTACTGCGCCATCGCCGCCACGATCGGTCGGGTGGTTGCCTTGTCGCACCGCGTCCGGATCGACCCGGGCTCGTGATGACCGGAGCCGCCTGATGGACGCCACCGCACTTCGAGCTCGTGCGGGAACCCCGCTGATCGCAGACGGCGGGATGGGGACCTCGCTGATCGACACTGGCGTCGCGCTCGACGCGTGCATGGAAGCCCTCAACGCGGCCGAGCCCGACCGCGTGACGTTGATCCACGCCGCGTTCGTCGCGGCCGGGTCGCAGCTCGTGCTGACGAACACCTTCGGGGCGAATCGGTACCGGCTGGAGCGGCACGGCCTTGCGGATCGCGTGCGCGCGCTGTGCGCAGCCGGGGTCGAACGTGCCCGAGCGGCGAAGCCCGAGCTGGTCGGTGGGTCGCTCGGACCGTTGGGGGTGCGGCTCCAGCCGTACGGCCGCGTGGACCCGGCCGACGCGTTCGACGCGTACCGCGAGCAGGCGATGGCGCTCGCGGAAGCCGGCGCGGACGTCCTCGTGATCGAAACGCAGACCGACGTCCGAGAGCTGGAGCAGGCGGTCGCCGCAGTGCGGGACGCGGCGCCGGGACTTGCGCTGCTGGCGAGCGCGACCTTCACCCGCGACGACCGAACATTGCTCGGCGACACGCCCGAGGCGATCGCCCGACGCCTCCTCGATCTCGAGGTCGACGCCCTCGGCGTGAACTGTGGCGAGGGCCCGGCGCAGATGCTTCGCGTGATCCGCTCGATCGCGCCGATCGTGGCCCCGACCGGAACCCCGATCATCGCGCGGCCGAACGCCGGCGGGCCGACCGAGGTCGGCGGCCGGTTCCTGTATCCCGCGACGCCCGACTATGTGGGCGAGGTCATGCGGGCGCTGCTCGACGAGGGCGTCTCGATCGTCGGCGGGTGTTGCGGTACCGGCCCCGGGCATACGCGAGCGATCGCGGACGCTGTCCGCGATCGTGGGCCCCGAGCTCGGGTGGAGCTCCCGGCCCCATCCGTCGCGGCCGACACGTCGGCCGGCATCGCCGCCCCCCCAACGAGGTTGCAGGCCGCGATCGCGGCCGGCGACCTCGTGGTCACCGTCGAGATGGAGCCACCGCGGTCGTTCAACGCCGCGCAGCTCGTCGCGGCGGCGGCGACGCTCCGCGACGCCGGCGCGACCGCCATCGACGTCGCGGATTCGCCTATGGCGAAGATGCGGATGAGCGCCTGGGCCGCCTGCCGGCTGGTCCACGAGCAGGTCGGCATCGAGACGGTGCTGCATTTCCCGACGCGCGGCCGGAACATCGTTCGGCTCCAGGGCGACCTGCTGGGATCGCACGCGTTGGGGATCCGCAACCTGTTCGTCTGCGTCGGGGACCCGGTGACGATCGGTGACTACCCGCATGGCTCCAACGATGTCGACGTCACCGCCACCGGGCTGCTGCAGCTCATCACGGAGCACTTCAACACCGGCGTCGATCGCGCCGGGTCGCCGATCGGCGAGCCGACCTCCTTCTTCGCCGGCGCGGCGGCGTCGCCCTCGGCGCCGGACCTCGAGCGCGAGGCCCGGCTCCTCCGCCGGAAGGTCGAGGCCGGCGCGCGGTTCCTTCTCACCCAGCCCGTGTACACCGTCGCGCCCCTTCGGGAGCTGCGGGAGGCCTACGAGCGATCGGTCGGCGAGCCGCTCGATCTTCCCGTGGTCGCCGGCGTGTTGCCGCTCGTCTCGGGCCGCCATGCGACGTTCCTCCATAACGAGGTGCCGGGGATCGACATCCCCGAGCCGGTCCGAGACAGGATGGCCGCCGCGGGCGACGACGCAGCGCGGGCCTGGACGACCGGCCGGGGGATGGCCACCGAGCTCGCTGCCGAGCTCCGTGCCGACGGCGCTGCCGGCATCTACGTCATGCCGCAGTTCGGCCGATACGACCGTGCGGCCGACATGGTGGAGGCGATCCGGACCCGATAACCGTTCGGTCGGCCCCCGGTCCGGTCCAACCGTTACGATGGTGAACCGTACGGGTTCCACGACAAACGGAACCGCACGCCACCGACCGAGGCGCCCGAACGTGTCCGAGCCCGCTGCCGAAACCCCCGACCCTCAGCCGCCCCTCACCCCGCAGCCCGAAACGCCACCCTCGGTGGTCGACGCGCTCCTCGCGGAGATCTCGGCGACCGTGCCGGCCGATCGCCAGGACGCGGTGCGCGTGTTCGCGAAGATGTTCCTGCGTCGGCTCTCCACCGACGATCTCGACGCGCTCGGGCCCCAGCAGCTCCTCGGTCGGGTGCGCTCCGCATTCGCCTTCGTCGATGGCCGCGGCAATCACCCGGCGAGCGTCCGCGTCTTCGTGCCGACCCTCGAGGCCGACGGCTATCTCGTGACCGGAACCGTCGTCGAGACGAGCACCGACGACTCGCCGTTCCTTGTGGACTCGGTCACCGAGGAACTGAACGCTCGCGACCTGCACGCGCGCCTCCTGCTGCACCCGATGATCGGCACGCAGCGAGCCGAGGACGGCCACGTCGAACGGGTGCTCGCCGGCCGCCACGCCTCGCATCGCGAGTCGGTGATCCACATCGAGCTCGAGCGCCGGCTGAGCGAACAGGACCGCGTCGATCTCGAAGGCCGCCTCCGCGCGATCCTGCACGACGTCCGGCTCGTGATCCGAGACTTCGAGCCGATGGAAGAACGCGTTCGCCACATGGGCGAGCTTGCGCGGCAGGCCGTGGTCGCGTACAGCCCACAGGAAGTCGGCGAGACCGCGGACTTCATCGACTGGCTGCTTCAGCTGAACTTCGTGTTCCTCGGCTACCGCGAGTACCGGCTCGCCGACTCGCCGACGGGGCGCACGATCCAGGCGGCGCCGGGTTCGGGGCTCGGGATCCTGTCCGACGTCTCGACGAGCTCGTTCGCCGACGCGACGCCGCTCGACACGCTCGACCCCGAGATCCGCCGCCGGATCGAGGAGGGCGAGCTCCTGGTCATCACCAAGACGAAGGCCTACGCGACGGTGCATCGCCGGGCGCGGATGGACTACGTCGGCGTTCGGATCGTGGACCCGACAGGCCAGATCATCGGTGAAGCACGGCTGGTCGGCCTGTTCACCTCGAAGGCCTACATGGAGCCGGCGGCGAAGACGCCGCTGCTGCACCACAAGCTCGAACAGATCATCGCCAACGAGGACCTGATCCCGGGCTCGCACGACTACAAGGAGGTGGTCGAGCTCTTCGAGTCGTTCCCACGCGACGAGCTCTTCCAGGCGACCGGGGAAGAGCTCCGCCGGCTGGTGGTCGGCCTCCTGCAGTTGGAGAAGCACGGCGGGATCCGCGTCCTCGTCCGCAAGGACCTCTACGGACGCCAGGTGTCGGTCGTCGTCGCGCTGCCGCGCGAGAAGTTCAGCGGGTCGCTTCGCCGCCGGCTGCAGGAGATGTTCATGGGTCGGTTCCACGGCACGTCCGTGGACTACCACCTGTCGCTCGGCGAGACCGAATCGGCCCGCATCTTCTTCACGGTCCACGTGGAGCCCGGGACCCAGATCCCCGAGATCCCGTACGAGGAGCTCGAGGCCGAGGTCGAGCAGCTGTCCCGAACGTGGGAGGACGACCTCCTCGACCACCTGACCGAGGCCTTCGGACCCGAGCGCGGCCCGGTGCTCGCGGCGGAGTACGGCCCTCGGTTCCCCGACTACTACAAGGTGGTCGAGACCGATTGGGAGCAGGTCGGGATCGACGTCTCGATGCTCGACCGGTTGAAGACCGCGACCGACGGCTTCGTGATCGGCATCACGAACGAGAACACCGGCGAGCGGCTCACGCGCGTCAAGCTTTACAAGACCGGCGGCAAGGTCGACCTGTCCGCGTTCATGCCGTTGCTCGAGTCGATGGGCCTCCGCGCGGTCGAGGAGGTGCCCATCGCGGTGCAAGGCGAGGGCAAGGTCTTCATCCACGACTTCGGGGTGCTCGACGCGCGCGGCGCCGTCCTGAACGTCGAGGCCGAGTCGGACCTGGTGCGCGACGCGCTGTCGGCGATGTGGCGGGGCGAGTCCGAGGTCGATTCGCTGAACCGCCTCGTCATCTTCGCCGGGCTGTCGTGGCGGCAGGTGCAGATCCTGCGCGCCTACCGCAAGTACCGGATGCGTGTGTCCTCGCGCTTCACGGAGGAATACCGCAACGACGCGCTCGCCGAGAACCCACAGCTCGCGCGGCTGCTCGTCGAGCTGTTCGAGGCGAAGTTCGACCCGGTGCGCGCCGAGTCCGACGACGAGATCCAGGCGTGTAGGCAGCGCATCAAGGACGACCTGCAGAGCGTGTCGTCGCTCGACCAGGACACGATCATCCGCTCGCTCGCGGGCACCGTCATGGCGACGGTGCGCACCAACGCGTACCTGCCCGACCGCCCAGTCTTGTCGTTCAAGCTCCGCTCGGCCGACGTGCCGGAGATGCCGAAGCCCTTCCCGCTGTTCGAGATCTTTGTGTACTCGCCGCAGATGGAGGCGATCCACCTGCGCGGCGGTCTCGTCGCACGCGGCGGCATCCGCTGGTCGGACCGAAAGGAGGACTACCGGACCGAGGTCCTCGGGTTGATGAAGGCCCAGAGGGTGAAGAACGCCGTGATCGTGCCCGACGGGTCGAAGGGCGGCTTCATCCTGAAGCGCTCGGTGAGCCGCGACGAGCTCCGGCACGAGGTCGTGACGCAGTACGTCACCTTCATGCGCGGCCTGCTCGACATCACCGACAACCTCGTGCACGGCCGGGTCGATCATCCCGACGGGGTGCGGGTGCTCGACGGTGACGACCCTTACCTGGTGGTCGCGGCCGACAAGGGCACCGCGACGTTCTCCGACACGGCCAACGGTATCGCCGAGGAGTACGGCTACTGGCTGGGCGACGCATTCGCCTCCGGCGGGAGCGCCGGCTACGACCACAAGGCGCTCGGCATCACCGCGCGCGGCGCGTGGGAGTCGGTCAAGCGGCATTTCCGCGAGATCGGGATCGACGTGCTTCGTGATTCGTTCACGTGCGTGGGGATCGGCGACATGTCGGGCGACGTCTTCGGCAACGGCCTGCTCTACACCGACACGGTGCAGCTGCTCGCGGCGTTCGACCATCGGAACATCTTCATCGATCCCGATCCCGATCCGGCGACCTCGTTCGGCGAGCGCAAACGGCTGTTCCTATCGCCTGGCTCGTCGTGGAACGACTACGACCGGTCGATGCTGTCGCCCGGCGGCGACGTGATCGACCGCAAAGCGAAGTCGGTCTCGCCGTCCAAGGAGGCGCGCGTTGCGCTCGGGCTCCCCGACGACGCGCCCGACGAGATGACGCCGGACCAACTCATCTCGCACATCCTCCAGGCACCGGTCGACCTGCTGTGGAACGGCGGCATCGGCACCTACGTCAAGGCGGCCGTCGAGACGCACGGCGACGTCGGCGACCGCACCAACGACCTCCTTCGGATCAACGGTGGCGCCGTGCGCGCCAAGGTGGTCGGCGAGGGCGGGAACCTCGGGTTCACCCAGCGCGGGCGGATCGAGTACGCGCGCGCGGGCGGGCGGATCAACACCGATTTCATCGACAACTCGGCCGGCGTCGACACGTCCGACCATGAGGTCAACTGGAAGATCCTGCTCGGCCTCGGGATCCAGCGGGGCGAGCTCACGCTGGAGGCGCGCAACGAGCTCCTCCAGGACTGCGCGCCCGACGTCGTCCAGCACGTTCTGTACGACAACTACCTGCAGGCGCAGATCCTTTCTCAGGAAGAAGTGGTCTCGGCGCAGCGGATCGAGGCGTACGAGGAGCTGATGCGGCAGCTCGAGGCCGACCACGAGCTCGAGCGGCCCGTCGAGTTCTTGCCGTCGAGCGACGAGATGGCCGAGCGGCGCGCGGCGGGGCAAGGCATGACGCGCCCGGAGCTCGCGGTGCTGCTCGCCTACGCGAAGCGTCAGGTGTACGGCGAGCTGCTGGAGAGCGATCTGCCCGACAGCGACTACCTCTCGGCCGACCTCGCGCGCTACTTCCCGCCGCGGATCATCGAGCGCTTCGGCCATCTGGTTGCCGACCACCCCCTGAAGCGCCAGATCATCGCGACGATGGCGTCCAACGATGTCGTGAACTCGCAGGGCATCACGTTCGCCTCGCGGATGGGGGCCGAGACCGGCGCGTCGCCGTCCGACGTCGTGCGTGCGTTCCGGATCGCGCGCGACGTGACGGGCGCGACCGCGCGGTGGAGCGACGTCGAGGCCCTCGACGGGCTCGTCGACCCGCTCGTCCAGTCGGACCTGATGAACGGCGTGGACTGGCTCGTCGAGACCACGGCGCGCTGGTACCTCGTGCAGTCCGCGGGCCAGCTGCTGATGTCGTCGATCGGGCCGTCGCGCGAGTCGTTCGCCGCCGTCTCCGCCGCGATCAGCCAGATCGGTCCCGACGGATGGCGCGAGGAGCACGAGCAGGAAGCGCAGCGGCTGGTCGAGGCCGGCGTGCCGGCGTCAGTCGCACACCGGCACGCCTTCCAGCCGGAGTTGGTGCACGCGCCCGACATCATCGCGGTGGCACATGCGACCGGCCGTGCGCCGCTCGAGATCGCGCGCGGGTTCTTCGTCCTCGGCGAACGGCTCGACCTGGACTGGCTCGAACAGCAGCTCGAGAAGCTGCCCGCGGCGACGCGCTGGCAGCGCTGGGCGCAGCAGTCGATGGAGGACGATCTGTTCGCGCTTCGGCGAACGCTCTGCGAACGCGTGCTCGAACTCGCAGGCGGCGCAGGCATCGACGAGGCGATCGAACGCTTCTTCGAAGATCGCGCGCAATCGTGCGAGCGCGTCATGCGTTTCCTGCGAGGGTTGAAGATGGAGGGTGTGAGCGACCTTTCGCAGCTGACGGTCGCCGTGCGCCAGCTCCGCTCGATCGCCGGCTAAACGCTCACGGCCAGCGCGCGATCACCATCCCAACGGCGAGGGCGACCATCGCGATCCACAGCAGCCGGAGCGCGCCTTCGGGCGCGTCTGTGAGCGTTTCGACGGTGATCGGTTCGGTGAGATCTGCCTCGACGAGCTGACCAGAGACGGACGTCACCGTTCGCCGGATGCGCCGAACAGGCGTGGAGAGCCGGCGCTGCGCCGCAGAGATGAACGCGCACCCCGCGCACACGAACAGCGTCGCGACGTTGATCCGCCCCATCTGCGCGAACGCACCGGCCAGCGCGGGGAACCCGCCCCACATCAACGCGAACCACAGGTCCGAGTGGAACGTGCCGCCGAACCACTCGAGGTTGTACGCGGGCACGAGGAACCCGCCGACGCCGATGAACACGAGCCCCCACCACGACACGAGCGACGCGCCGTACACGCCGACGGCGGCCGCTCCGATGAGCGCCAACACCGCGGTGGCGATGAGGATCGCGTCGGGGATGCGTGTGCGCAGCGGCCGCCCGCGAAGCTCGTCCAGCGCGTGCGCCGCGATCCCGACGGCGAGGAAGAACGCGAGCAACGCGAGCCCGAGGTATGCCGGACGGATCACCGGCACGACGCACGCGCCGAGCGCAACGAACGACAGGTGCCAGAGCGTGTACGGCGGGTGCAGCAGCGACCAATAGTCGCGCCAACCGCCGCCGTCGAGCGCATAGAACGCCGGACGCTGCGTCACGCACGTACCGCCCACATCACGACGCCGCCGCCGAGGCTCATCCGCCGGACGCGAACGGGCGCGAGACCGGCTGCGGCCCAGAGACGCTGCTGCTCCGCCATCGGGTACCTGCGCCAGAACGCGTCGACGCTCGGGCCCAAGAAACGGCCCACTTCCTGCCACTCATGCGAGTCGAGCGCTCCGATCAGCGGCATCACCCAGCGCGTGTAGCCCCACCACGCGGCGTGCCACACCGGCGATCGCGGCACGCCGAACTCGAGGCTCGCGACCACGCCGCCGGGCCGAACGACGCGCGCAAGCTCGCGCAACGTCGCGCCCGGATCGTCGACGTAGCGCAACAGGTACGTCACCGTCAGCGCGTCGAAACTCGCATCGGGGAACGGCAGCGATTCCGCGCGGCCGAGGACGTTGGCGAACGCGGCGCGGTTGTGCTGCGAGCGAAGCATCGGCTCCGATCGGTCGAGCCCGATCACGCGTCCGATGCGCGCGTCGACGATCTCGCGTGCGACGAGCCCGGTTCCCGTCGCGACGTCGAGCACCAGAGCGCGGTGCGGCCCGATCCGCGAAACGAGGAACCGTCGCCACCGCGCATCCTGCCCGAACGACAGGATCGCGCCCATCCGCTCATAACCCGGGCCGAGCCCGGAGAACAACACGCCGGCGTGGCGTGTGCGGTCGCTCGGTTCGCGCGTCGTCCCGGTCTCGCCCATACGGGCACCGTACGACCCTTGGGGTGGAACGGTCGAGCCCGGCTCAGCCGTAGAAGATCTGCGTGATCCAGTAGAACCCGTGGGAATACGCAACGCCGATCCCGGTATGGCGATATCGGCGTCCGAGCATGTTCGTTCGGTGTTCGGTGCTGTGGACCCAGCCCTTGAAGACCTTCCAGGGGGACGGACCCATCCCGATGTTCTCGCCCCAGCACGACGCATCGTGGCCGCGGAGCTTCGTCCACATGTTCGAGTCGTGGAACAAGGAGCGCGCGTCCTTCATGAGGTTCGAGTGATGTTGCGCCGTGCGATCGATGTCGCGGCTCTCGCGGAGCCGGCGCAATCCGTGCTCGACGCGATACTGGTTCACGAAATGCAGAACCTTCTCGCGAGCGCGCGCGGGTCGGAAGCCGCCGGCATGCGCGACACCCATGTTCAGGGTGAGTGCGAGCACGGCGATGACCGCGATGAAAAGTGGGGGGGTGCGGAAACGCACGTGGACGCAGGCTACCGGGCGATGGCTGCGGAACCCAAGCGAACGCGTGTGAAGATGCCGTAGATATGGCGGGGTCGATGTCCACACGTTTTCCCCCACTGCCTCCGGAAAGCTTGCGGGGCAAAGTGGCTCACGTGACGGTCGCTGCGTGCTTTCTGGCGTGCGGCGGGTTGTTCATCGTATCGGCGTGGGACGAGTTGGATTGCGTTGCGGGGGAGCTCACCTCGTCTGGACCGTGCGGGATCGCGATCACCGCCGCCGGTTCGTTGGTCGTGGTCGGGTTCTTCTTGTTGATCATCGGGGGCATCGTGCTGTTCCGCGCGATGCGTCGTCCGGTGAACGAAGACGGTGGCGATGGATGGCGCGTCGCCCAAGCGATCGTCGTGATGACCTGCGGCGTGTTGATGGGGCTGATGATCCCGCGATTTCGATGTCCACCCGGCACAACGTTGTCACCGGTGTTTCGCTTCTGCGTCAACCAAGAGGTGTCGTACCCTGCGCCGTCACCGGGACTCCCATGGAAGTTGGCCGCGGTCGCGATCGGCATCGCGATCGGCGTGCTGATGATCCGCTGGCGATCGATGCCGATCTGGCTCGCGACCGTGCTCGTCGTTGCGGCGAGCCTCGGCACGGCCCTGTTCGTCGTGTCGCGCACCACGGGGATCCCAGGGTTCCACGTCTACACACCGGCGATGGTGCTCGTACCCCCGCAACTGGTGGCGACGCGGCGGGTCAGCCTGGGAGCCAGACCGGCGCGCCATCGCGCTCGCCGAGCCTGACGAACGGGTCGGCGAAGTGGGTGGGTGCGACGATCGTCCCCGGGCGGTCCGCGATCTCGCGCTGGAGCGATCGCCGGGCCTCCGCCGCGCCGTCGTGATCGTTGTCCGGACCGCTCGGCCATTCCGGGTGCTCGAGCTGGAGCGGATGGTTCCACGTATCGGCGCTGATGGTGAGGCGCGCGTCGTCGGCGTCGATGCGGACGATCTGATGACCGGGCGTGTGTCCGGGGAGGTGATGGAGCTCGACGCCGTCGGCGAGTCGGTGGTCGCCGACGATCACATCGAGCATGGCTGCTGATTCGAGCGGTGCCAGCAACTCCCATATCGCGCGCTCTTCGTCGTTCTCAGCCGCGAGCGACCGCTGCCACGCAAGGTCGGCGTGCTGCACGACGTGACGGGCGTTCGGAAAGACGGGTTCACCGTTCTCGTCGAGCAGCCCGCCGATGTGATCGTCGTGCACATGCGTGACAACAACGATCGGGATGTCGCTCGGAGCGGTTCCGAGCTCGCTGAGCCGCTCGGTCAGCGCCCCGGGCCGCGGAACCCACGCCGACGTCGGGGACGCCGGGCCACCGATCCCGGTGTCCACCAACACGGGGCCTGCCGGGTGGCGGATCAACCACGCGCGGACGCGAAGGCGCCAGTTGCCGTCGCCGGTCCGAACACTGGCCGCCCCGTCGTTGTCGGCGAGCAGTGCGTCGGCCGGAACGTCCGGGAATGCATCCGCGATGGGGTCGAGCTCGAGGTCTGCATCGATGATCGCGATGACGTCGATCGATCCGATCGTCCGCGTGGCGCTCGTCATGGCGCGCGACCCTAGCACCGTTCGTGGCCCTGGGATGAGGCCTCCGCGGCGTGACGTTCGCCGGCGAGCAGCTCAGTCGCCGCTGTTGCCGTGCGACCCGCTGTTGCCGTGCGATCCGCTGTTGCCGTGCTCGCCGCTGCTGCCGTGCGACCCGCTGTTGCCGTGCTCACCGCTGTTGCCATGTGTGCCGGGGCCCGGGCGGTCGGCTTTGTGGGCCGCCTTGGCGGCGTCGTGTGCGGCCTGGCGCTGCTCGTTCGCGTACAGGTGCTTGAGCGCGTTGATCAATCCCGGCGCCTGCGGGTTCTTGATGCAGTTCGCGAGCACATGCTGGATCGCGTTGGCGAGTCCGGTCGGCGGGACGTCGCTCGGCGCGGGCGTGCTTGGGTCGATCCCCGCGGCAGCGTTGCACTCGGCGGTCCGGTCGGACGGTGGCGTGCTCGTCGGTGCCGGCGTGTCACTCGAACTCGGCGTGTCGCTCGGCTCGACGGAATCACTGGGCTCCGCGCTCTCGCTCGGCTCCGGCGACACGCAGGGGTCCGGCGTTTCCGAGGGATCTGGCGTCTCCGATGGGTCCGGCGTCTCCGATGGGTCAGGCGTCTCCGATGGGTCCGGCGTTTCCGACGGGTCAGGCGTCTCCGATGGGTCGACCTGCGGCGATGCGCTTGGGTCGATGGACGGGTCGACGCTGGGGGACGCGCACGTGACGTCCGTGCTGCTGGTGGGACCACCGGTCGCTGCGAGCGCCGCTCCACCTCCCAAGACCAGGAGACCCACGGCGATGGCGACGATCGAACGGAGGCGGGCAGACGCCTGCATGGCGTTCCTATCGGCCGACAGGCGCATCACTCTTGAGGGCTAGTTCGCGATCCATGGCGAACGTCGAGGAGCAGAACTGGAAGCATCGCGCGACCTGGGAGCTGATCCCCGACCCGCCGCCGGTCACGCCCGAGGCCCGGGAGCCGCCACCACCGGCCGCCCGGGGCGCGCCCGACTCTTGTCGCTAGCGGTTGAACCAGCGGCGCTTGGATTCTTCCTCGGCGGTGACGGTTGGGTCGTCGAGCAGTTCGTCGGCGGCGTCGATCTCGGCCGACGGTCGCTCCGGCGCCTCGAGGGCTTCGGGCACGGACGCTTGTTCGCTCGCCTCGGGCTGCTGCGGTCTGAAGAACGCTTGATGCGCGGGCTCCTGGGTCGCGGTCGGCGGCTCGTCCTCGGTCGGTTGCGCGGGCTGCGCGTCCGAGAACATCGCCATCATCTCGTCGGCGAGACGGGTCGCGCCGCCGTCTGGAGCGGCCGGTACAGGATCGGACGTTGCGACGGGGGTCGGTGCCGCGGCGTCGACGACTGGGGCGGCCGGTTCGACGGGGGGAGCAGTCGCCTTCGGCCCCGCACCTTCCGGCGTCGGCTTGAGTCGCGCGGCGACGGCGCCCGCTTGCGCCGTGGCGCCGCGCCGTTCGAACAACCGCAGCGCTCGGCGCTCGAATGGCTGCGCCTCGGCGGGGCGGCCAGCCTCGCGGCGAACGTCCGCAGCCCACACCAATGCGCTCGCACGCAGGTCGGTCGAATCGGTCTGCTCGGCGACGCTGACGCCCTCGCGGATCAGCCGCTCAGCCAAGGCGCCGCGGCCGCGGCGCACCATCACCCGCGCGCGAGCGGTTCGCCAGCGAACCTGTGTCGTGAGGTCGCCCGCGTGCGCCTCGGCGACCTCGGCGAGCGCGAGCGCTTCGTCGAGCCGGTCGTCCTCGAGCACGACGTGCGCGTACGAGGCGGCGAGGGAAGCGCGGAGCCGCTCGTCTCGAGCGTGCGTGGCCGCGGCGAGCGCTCGCTGCATCAACGGCTCCGCCGCGGCGTGCTGTCCGGCGAGGACCTCGACCTGCGCGCCTCGCTGCAGCGCGGTCGCGGTGTCGACGCCCGCGGCGAGTTCCTCGAGCGCGGCGATCGAGGCGCCGATCGAGGCCCGGGCCTCATCGAACGCGCCACGGCGCGCCGCGAGCACCGCAAGGATGCCCCGGAGGTCGTGTTCGGCGATCGGACCTGCCACGCGCTCGAGGAACGAGCGGCAGCGCGCCTCCGCCTCGGCCACCGATTCCGGACCGTCGAGCAGCGCCGCCGCCGCGCCGCGCAACGCGGTTGTTTCGTCGGATGTGCGGCCGGCGGCCGCGGCGTTGTCCGCGGCACGCTGGAGGTCGTCGGCGACGAGCCCGTGTTGCGCACGGGCGGCGTGGACGAGTCCACGCAGCGCCCACGCGTTCGCGAGCGCCCATCCCAGCTCGTTTTGCTCGAAGGCTGCGATGGCCTCGTCCGCGGTTGAGCGGGCGCCTTCGAGCGCGTCGTCGTGTCCGGCGATCGTGCGGAGCTTCGCCCGCAGGAGTCGGACCCGCCAGTCGACGTCGTCGCCCGCAACCGACGCGGCGAGCGCCGCCTCCGCGATCTCGCGATCGGCCGGACGGTCGGGCGCCGCGGTCGCCATGTGCTCGGCGGCGAGATAGAGGAGCTCCGCTCGCCGTCCGGGGTCGTCGTCGGTGAGGGTCGCAGCGCGGCGTTCCAGTCGTGCCCCACCATCGAGGTCGCCCTCGTCGGTCGCCGCCGCGGCCGCCCAGGTGAGGAACGTCAGCGCGTCGTCGCGATCGGTCGCCGGCGCGTCCGGCCGCAAACGGCAGCTCGTCTCCAGATGCCCGCCGATCGCGTCGGCCCATCGCCAGACGCGAGGCCCGGCGCTCGCCTCGAGATGCCGGCCGAAGCGCTCGTGCGTGACGGCCTGCGCCCATTCGGGCACGCCGGTCATCGTCGCTTCGCGCAAAAGGGGATGACGGAACCGGAAGCCGCCGTCACCGTGGGTGACGAGGTAGCCGCGCGCGACGAGGTCCTCGAGATACGCGGGCAAACCCGGCCGTGCATCGACAGGAACCACATCGAGGAGCGGTGCCGTCGCGACGGTTTCACCGGCAACCGCGGCCATGCCGAGCACGGCCAACTCGTGCGGTGGGAGCGTTTGGAGGCGTTGCCGGATCGCGCCGACGGTCGTGTCCGGCCACGGCACCCGGCTGAGATCCGCGAGCGGCATCCACCGTCCGTTCCCGGGTGCGAGCGTGCCGGTCTCCGTGATCATCGCGAGCGATTGCTCGATCGCGAACGGCAGGCCCGCCATGCGTCCCGCGAGGGTCGCAACGACGCCGTCCTCGGTCTCGCCGAGGAGATGGCCGATCAACGTCTCGATGGCCGGCTCGTCGAGCGGCGACAGCCGGATGGCCGGGAGGTTTTCCGTCTCGCGGTTCGTGGTGATCACTACGAAGACAGGGGTGTCGCGGGCCGCGGTCGCGACGTCGGCCAAAAGCCGGACGAAGCCGCTGCCCGCGCGGTCTGCGTCGTCGACGTGGAGAACGATGGGCGCCCCGCCGGCTGCGGCCTCGAGCAGCCGGCGAAGCGCCCATCGGATGTGATCCGGATCGCTCGCGCCCTCGAGCGCGAGCATCGCGGACAGATGCGTGACCACGTCGTTCGCGTCGGTCCGGCCGGCGAACAGGGCGGTGAGGCGAGCTCGCGCCGGCTCCGCCGGCGCGAGCGGGTCCAGACCTGCGAGCGCTTCCACCATCGCGGCGAGCGGCCACCGTGCGCCCCCGCTGTCGGCGGGCGCGCACTGCACGTGCAGGACGCGCGCGGCTTCGAGCGACGCCGCGAACTCGGCGACCAGGCGGGTTCGACCGCTCCCGGGTTCGCCCGTGATCAGGACGGCCGCGCCGCTCGTGTCGGCGACGACGCGATCGAAGCGTGAACGGATATCCGCGAGTTGCGATTCGCGACCGACGAGCGGGCCGTCCCACCGGGCGGTCGGGTGCATCGGCGGACCCGAGGCCGACGAACTCGCGGTGATGGCGCTCGTTGCAACGGACATCGGCTCGAGGCCGGCATCGCCGTTGACTGCGGGCACCCGACTGCGCTCCTCGTTGGGGATCTCGATCGACTGGTGCGGCTCCGGCGTCGCGGCCTGGGCGACCGCCGCCGAAGCGAATGCTTCCCCGGCCGCCTCTCCGGGTTCCGGCGATCGCACCGCCGCCGTCGCCGGCTCGGTGCTAAGAGGCGCCTGACCGAGCACCGCGGTCACCGCGTGGACACCGGTCAGCAAGAGATAGGTGTCGTCGCCGACGTTCAGCGCGCGGGTGGCAGCAGCTCCATGGGTGAGCTGCCCGATGGCGTCGCCGGCGATCGCCTCGCCGGTACGAGCCGCCTTCTGCAGCTTCACAGCGCTGTCGATCACCTGCTGCCAGCGCGCGTCCTGCTCCTTCTTCGCGCGGACCTCGACGGCATCGACGCCGACGCGCAGCCCTGCCTCGATCGCCTGCGCCTGCAGGCCGAGTTCGACGGCTCGGACGGCCGCGCCCTCGGACGGCGGCAGCAACGCGATCAGCGTGCCGGGCGCGTCGGGAGATCCTTCGAACACAGCACCGGCCGCTTCGAAGATGCCGCCGACCGCGTCGATCACCTGATACACGGTCCGTCCGGTCATGCCGACGGCGACCGCCGCGAAGACGGGGTAGACAGATGCGCCGGGAGGCGTCGCGCCGGCGGTGCTCGCGTTATCCATCTACAGGGCTCCCGACGCCGACGGCCGCGCCGAGCGCCAGGCTGAAGTCGTGCGGGTTGGTCGCGACGGCGCGCGCGTCTTCGTCTGTGACGAGTCCCTCGCGCACGAGCGTCAGCAGCGACTGGTCGAACGTCTGCATCCCGTCGTAGCCGCTGTCCGCGATGACCTCATGGATCGACGGCTCGAGCTCGGGGTCCAAGATCCGGTCGTAGATCCGGCCGGTTGTGAGCATGACCTCGACGGCCGGCACGCGGCCGAGTCCATCGGCACGCTCGAGCAGCCGTTGGGACAGCACGCCGCGCAACGCGCCGGCGACGGAGGTGCGAACCTGCGCCTGCTGGGCGGGGGGGAACATCTCGACGGTCCGCGAGATCGTCTCGGCCGCATCGATCGTGTGCATCGTCGACAGCACGAGGTGGCCCGTCTGCGCAGCCTGGATCGCCGCAAGCGCCGTCTCGTGGTCGCGGATCTCGCCGAGGAAGATGACGTCGGGGTCCTGACGCAGCGACTGACGGAGCGCGGCGCCGTACGACGCGGTGTCGCGACCGACCTCCCGCTGGCGGATGACCGACATCGCGTCGTTGAACACGACCTCGATCGGGTCCTCGATCGTGACGATGTGTGCGCGACGCGTGCGGTTGATGAACCCCAGCAACGCCGCGATCGTCGTCGTCTTTCCCGCCCCGGTCGGTCCGGTGACGAGGATCAGCCCGCGCTTCGTCTCGGCGAGCTCGCCGATCGACGGCGGCAGCGAGAGCTCCTCGAACGTCAGGTCTTCTGGGCTGACCCACCGGATCGCGAGCCCGACGGTGTCGGACTGGCGGAGCACGTTCACGCGGAAGCGGCCGACGCCTTCCATCGTGTAGGCGAAATCGGCTTCGCGGGTTTCCGCGAACTCCTCGGCCTTGTGCGGCGGCATCAACGCGTCGGCGATCTGGCGCGCGTCGGTGGCGGTCACCTCCGGGAAGGGCGCAGGGAGGAGTTCGCCATCCACGCGGATGAACGGGACGTTGCCCGCTTTGACGTGCACGTCACTGGCACGCCGTTCGACGGCGTAGCGAAGCAGTTCCGCAGGGTCCATCCCCTCGAGGCCTTTCCGGAGAGTCCTTGCGGAAGGCTTCGGCCGCTCGGGGGACGGCTTGAGTGACCGGCGACGCCGGCGACCTGCGGCCCGGGACGCTCGGCGCTTACGGTGCCCGGTACGCGGTCCACGCCTCCTGAATCCGCACCGCCTGGTCGAGGGTGAACTGGTACATGCAGGAGTCGTAGGTGTAGTCCATGAAGTTCGTGATGGGGTCGGTGCCTGGCGCCGAGCACGTGTCGCGCCCGGTCGGGCACTGATAGGCCGCCGAAGCCTCGGCCGGCGTGTCGGCGATGGAGTCGCCGCTGCCGGTACAGCCCCCCTGGAACGTGTGATACAGGTTCAGCCAGTGCCCGATCTCGTGGGTCGCGGTGTCGCCTTCGCTGTAGTTGGTGCCCCACGGACCGCCGGGCAGTGTGTCGAAGTGGATCACGACGCCGTCGAGCACGCCGTCCTTCGCCGCGTCCTGCGCGAAGTACGACCAGCCGAGCAGCGAGTTGCCGAGGTCGGCCGAGTAGATGTTGAGCGTTTCGGGACCGCCCACCTTCAACGCCGCCTTCATCTTCTTCTCCTTGCCCGACGTGAGCTTGAACCAGGTGGCGTTGGTGGTCCGGGTGATCGACTGCAGGCTGAACTGGAAGCCGGCGTCGGCGCCGCCGGTGCCGCCGCTGTACGACGAGTTGAGCACGGCCATCTGGTTCGTGATCCAGCTCCTCGGCACGTTGCCGCCCGACACGGTCGTGTTCTTGCGGATCACGTGGAACACGACCGGGATCGTCACCGGGGTCGGCGCAGCGAGCTGCGCCAACGCGTCGCTCTGGGCGGACGGATGGCGAGTCAGCCAACCGGCGAGCTTGTCGGTGCCTGTCGTGCGCACCTCGTCGCGCGTCATGTGACCCGTGGACCGGCCGACCGCGCCGGGTCGCGTCAGGCAGCCGCCGTTGCCGCCGACGACGCTGGCGTTCGCGATCGGCGCGCCGAGCGTCAGGACGAGGAACGCTGCGCACATGGACGCGGCGGTACGGACGGTGCGTCGCATCGAATTCCCTCCAGCGCCGGGTTCCGGGGGTTCCGGCTCGATCGCAGGGGTGTACGGGCGCCGGTGCCGCCCCGGGCATCGGCCGGAAGGCTGACGACCCGCATCGGCGGGCGGATAGCATCCAGCCGATGCCCGAGGCGACGGTCGACGGAGACGTGCTGCGAGGGGAACCCCCTTCGTTCAACCTCGCGGAGGCCGCCGATATCGCCGAGCGCCTCTTCGGTTTGCGCGGCAACGCATCGCCCGTGGGAAGCGAGCGCGACCAGGGGTTCGTGATCGGGGGACCGACCGGTCCGGTCGCCGTCCTCAAGATCTCCAACGCGAGCGAGGATCGAGCGGTCGTCGACATGGAGACGGCCGCCGCCCTGCACGTGCTTGCGGTCGACCCCTCGCTGCCGGTCGCCGCGCCGCTGCGGGTCCTCGGAGCCGATCCGAACATGGGGCGAGACGCGTTCGTCGGCACCGTCGAAGGGCGGAGCGGGTTCTCGCACCTTGTGCGCGCGTCCACGCACATGCCGGGCACCGCGTCGATCGATCCGCCCAAGATCGACGCCGAGGCGGCGTTCGACTACGGGGTGGTCGTCGCCCGGCTCGCCCGTGCGATGCGCGCGTTCTTCCACCCGTCGGCGTCGCGGGTCCTGATGTGGGACGTGCATCACGCAGCATCGATGCGACCGTTGCTCGATGCGATCGCCGATCCGGACGACCGGGCGCTGCTGACGCGGGCGCTCGACCGCTTCGAGACGTCGGTGCTGCCGCGGTGGTCGTCGCTCCGGTCGCAGGTGATCCACGGCGACGTGACCCTGGACAACGCGCTGGTCGACGAGCGCGGCCGGATCACGGGCATCGTCGACTTCGGCGATATGAGCCACACCGCGCTCGTGTGCGATCTGAGCTCGTCGATCGAGTCGCTGCTGGTGCACCGTGCCTTCGAGGACGTCGTCCCCATCGCGATGCGCGTGGTGGACGGATACCGGAGCATCACGGCGCTCGAGCCCGAGGAGGTCGACGTCCTGCCCGACCTCGTGTCGGTTCGGGCGATGACCGATGCCGTGCTCTTCGGGTGGCGGGCGGCGCTGCATCCCGACAATGCGTATCTCCAAGACTGGGCCGAGGTCCTGCCCCTGCTCCGGTATATGGAGGACGAGGGGAACGCACGCTTCCGCGATCGGCTCCTCGCGGGCGGCCGAACGTCGGACGGCGCCGCGTTGTTGGACCGGCGCGCGCGCGCGTTCGGGCCGGCGCTGTCGCCGCTGACGTACGACCGGCCGTTGCACCTCGTGCGCGGCGAGGGCGTCTGGCTGATGGATGCGAACGGCGAGCGGTTCCTCGACTGCTACAACAACGTGCCGGTAGTCGGCCATGCGCACCCGCGCGTGAGCGACGCGATCGCGCGGCAGTCGCGCCTGTTGAACACGAACATGCGCTATCTGACCGACGCGCCCGTCGAGCTGGCCGAGCGGCTCGTCGCGACGATGCCGGAGGGCTCCGGCCTGGACACGGTTCTGTTCGTGAACTCAGGCAGCGAGGCGAACGACACCGCGTGGCGTCTGGCGACGGCCTGGACCGGTGGTCGGGGCGCCCTGGTCACGCGGTTCGCCTACCACGGCGTCACCGAGGCCATCGCGGCGATCTCACCTGAAGAGTGGCTCGCCACCGGGAAGCCCGACCACGTCGAGACGTTCGATCCGGTCGACGCCTACCGGGATCCGGACCTCGACATGCCGGCGTCGCTCGCGACGGCGGCGGAGCGCCTCCGGGCGTGCGGGATCGAGCCTGCGGCGACGTTCGTGGACGGCGGTTTCACCTCCGACGGGATCCCAGTGCCGTCCGTGGAGGCGGTGCGCGCGCTCGCCGACAGGACGCACGACGCCGGCGCGCTCTACGTCGCGGACGAAGTGCAGGTGGGTCATGCGCGAAGCGGCGCGCACCTGTGGTCGTTCGCGGGACAGGGCGTCGCGGCCGACATCGTGACGCTCGGCAAGCCGATGGGCAACGGGCATCCGGTTGCCGCGTTGATCGCGCGCCGCGAGCTCACGGAGCGCTTCGCCGAGACGACCGAGTGGTTCTCGACGTTCGGTGGCAACCCCGTCGCGTGCGCCGCGGCGCTCGCCGTGCTCGACGTGATCGAGGACGAACAGCTGATCGCCTGCGCTGCGCGGGTCGGGCCCGCGCTTCGAGCAGCGCTCGCCGAGGTGCAGCGCAACCACGAGGCTATCGGCGACGTCCGCGGCATCGGGATGTTGACCGGCGTCGAGCTCGTCCGCGACCCGATGACGAAGGACCCCGACCCCGAGCTCACCGATGCGGTCGCGAACGGCATGCGGGCGCGCGGTGTCCTCGTGGGCACGACGGGTCGAGCCGGGAACGTGCTCAAGGTTCGGCCACCGCTGGTGTTCGGCGACGAGCACATCGTGCTCGTCGCCGAGGCGCTGGACGCGGCGCTATATGGGCTCGGCCGCTTACGCGTCCGAGCCCCACCAGACGTCTACTTCCAGACCTGCGTGATCGGCGAGGAGGTTGTCGCCGCTCCCACGTGACCGAGTCCGAACCCGTCTTCGATCGTCCGCAACAGGTTGTAGTGGTTCTCGAAGTCCGCGTACTGGGCGTTGTGCACGAGATCGCCGATCACGGCGAACGGCACGTGCCCACCCGCGAACTTCACGGCCTTGCCCGGGCCACCGTCCTGCCCCTCGTCGTAGACGACGAAGATCACGCTGTTCGCGTCCCATGCCGGCGACGACATGATGTTCGGTACCTCGCGCGCAAGGAAGTCATCGAACTGCTTGATCGTGTTGCCCTCCGGCTTGCAGTTGTCATGCCCGTCCTCGCACATGTTCGGCACGATGTAGTTGAACTGCGGCACGTTGCCGGCGGCGAGATCGGCCTCGAAGGTGCTCTTGTCGTTGGGGTCGGTCGTCCCCATCGGCACGACGTGCCGCTGGCAGGACGAGTTGCCGGTCGTCCCGGAGAAGTTCGAGCCGACCACGTCCTCGTAATACGCGGCCGGGTCGTGCTTCACGCGGTAGGCGTTCCCGAACCGGTTCTCGCCGGCGTTGACCAGGTAGCACCCGTCGGGCATCGATTCGTTCCATGCCTTCCAGCTGATGTGGGCGTTGCTCAGCTGGCCGAAGAGGTTGGGGACGTCTTGGTTGCACGTCGCCGGCTTCGCGTCCTCCTGATGACAGTGCAGGAACTGGCCGCTCGTCATCGCGATGTAGTTCGACGTCGAGTAGTGCGAGATGCCCCAGTAATCGGTGAGCCAGGCGCTGTTCGGTTTGATCTGGCTCAGCTGGTACGTGGCGTTCTTCATGGTCAGCTGCGACAGGCTGGTGTTCTCGCCGACGATGACGAACACGTGACTGAGCGCGGGTACGCCGCCGGCCGCTTGCGAGGGCGCGGGGGCGACGATCGCGGATGCGGTCGCGATCGCGGCCACGATGAGTCTGCGCATGGAACTTCCTCCCTCTCGGTCCAGACCTCGGTGCGATGGTCGCGCGGATGGCCCGAGCTGTCGAATCCGCCGATGGCGCGGCTTCTGGCTCCGGGTCAGCGCTGGCGCAAGCGGGGACTCAGGATCTCGTCCAGTGCGAACCCGATCATGGTGAACGCCAACGTGACCAAGACGATGCAGATGCCCGGCGGGATCAGCCACCACCACCACCCGGCGGTGCTCGCGCCGCCGGTGAATGCATCCTCGATGATCCTGCCCCAGGAGATCCCCGATGACAGGCCGAGGATCGCGAGCGTCGTCTCGGCCAAGATCGCGAGCCCAACGGTCAAGATCGTGTTGGCGAACAGCACGGGGAACACATTCGGCAAGACATGGCGGCTGATGGTGTGCCAGTGCGTCCCGCCGAGGGCGCGCGACCGTTCGATATAGGACCGCTCGCGCACCGACAAAGCTTGGGCGCGTACGAGCCGTGCGGTGCTCGCCCATGACGTGATCGCGATCACGATGATCACGTTCTTCAGGCTCGCGCCGAGGATCGTGGCGAGCGCGATCGCGAGGGCGAGCCAGGGGATCACCAGGAACCAGTTGGTGAACGCGTTCAGGAACGTGTCGATCTTCGTGCCCCCGAAGTACCCGGAGGCGATACCGACCACCGCGCCGATCACCATCGCGCCGAGCGCGGCGACGATCCCGACGACGAGCGACACACGCGCGCCGGCGATCAACAGGTCGAGCACCGAGCGCCCGAAGTTGTCGGTGCCGAGCACGGCCTGTGTGCTCGGCGGCATGTGCGGGGGAAGCGTCGCGAGGGCGGGGTCGAGGTCCTCGGGGCTCACGAGCAGCGGCGACGCGATCGCGATCGCGACGAAGAACGACATGATCGCAAGGCCGATCATCCCGCGCCGACTCGATCGGAACGTCGACCAGTGTGCGGCGAGCGTGGCTCGCCGGCGCGACCACGGGCTCACGCGCCGTGATCGCGCGACCTCCACCTGCCGCTCCACGTCAGGCCTGCTTGATCCGAGGATCGAGGTATCCGTACGTGATGTCCGCCACGAGGTTCGCAACGATCACCGCCGCGCTCGCGATCAGGAAGACGCCCTGGATGACGGGGAAGTCCAGCGTGTTGATCGCTTGATACGTGAGCAACCCCAACCCGGGCCAGGAGTACACGGCTTCGATCACGATCGCGCCGCCGAGCACGAACCCGAAGCTCAGGATGATCAAGGTGAAGGACGGCAAGAAGGCGTTCGGGACAACGTGCTTGCTCCGCACGAGCCGCTCCGGCACGCCCTTGGCGCGCGCGGTGTGCACGAAGTCCTCGTTGATCGTGTCGATCATCGACGACCGCATCACGATCGCGTAGCCGCCGATGTAGCCCAGCGTCAGCGTGAGCAACGGCAGGAACAGGTGGTCGAGCAGGTCGACCAGGTGCGCGACCCCCGTCTTATCGGCGCTCGCATAGCCGCCGGCGGGGAACCAATGCAGCCACCCTGAGAACACGAGCAACAGCAGCATGCCGAGCCAGCCCTCGGGCATGGCGTACAGGACCAGCGACGAGTACTGCGATGTCGTATCGAAGCGGCTGCCGCGCCGCCACCCCCCACGGATCCCGATGACGAGGCCCAGCCAGCTCGCGAGGATCGTGCCGAGCCCGACGAGCAGGACGGTCGGCCACATCCGCGAGCCGATCAGCTCGCGGACGGGCAGGCCGGTCCGCAACGACTCACCGAGATTCCCGGTGAGGACGTTCTTCATGTATACGACGTACTGCTGTGCCATCGGCAGGTCGAGGCCTTGGTCATGCCGCAGCTGGGCGATATCGGTGGGCGAGAGCTTCTCGCTGCGCGCGAGCATCCCGATCGGGTCACCCGGGAGCACGCGGAACAGAAAGAAGTTGAAGGTCAGGACGAACCACAGGGTCACCAGCGCCTGCAAGCATTTGCTGAGCAGGTATCGCCGTGATCCCACGCGCTACGCCTCGTCGGGCTCGATCTTCCGGCCTCGCCGGACCACCACGACAACGACGCCGGCGATCACGACCGCCGCGATCAGCCAGACCCATCCCGGAAGGCCGCTCGAGCTACTCGACGACGTTTCGCCGAGCGGATGCAGGGAGAGCCAGGTGTCGTAGTTGTATGTCGGCAGGACGTAGCCGTCCGGGCCGGGTTGCCCAACCCACCCGGTGAACCGGTCGGTCCGGTACGCCTCGAGCCAGTTGGGGTAGGCAAGCACGACGCCGGGGACCTGGTCGTACTCGTACTGCTGCGCCTCCTTGACGATGGCCTGTCGCTTGGTCTGGTTCATCTCCGTGTGCTGCGCTTCGTACAGCTTGTCGAAGTGAGGGTCCTTCCAGCAGCCGTCGCTCCAGGAACCGCACTGCGCAGAGGTGAAGACGAACAGCTGATAGTTGGGGTCGGGATCACCGCTCCAGTACCAGATGTACGCGTCGAAATTCCCCGAGCCCCAGTAGTCGTTCATCTTCGCGTCGGTGGCGGGCAGCAGGTCGACCTTGATGCCGATCTGCTTGAGATAGCCGACGATCAGCTCGCCCGCTTGCTCCGCACCGGTTGTGTCCGTCGAGGCGGGGATGTGCATCTCGAGCGGTTGGCCCGTCTTCGGATCCTCGCGGATCCCGTCGCCGTTCGTGTCGACGTACCCGGCCTGTTGCAGCATCTGGTTCGCGGCCGTCGGGTTGTATTGGAACTCCTTGTCGGCAGGGATATCGAGATGCCAATAGGCAGAGGCCGGTCTGACGATCGTGTCGCCCGGCGTCGCCGCTCCTTCGTACACCTTCTGGACGATGGCGTTCTTATCGATCGCCATCTCGATCGCTTTGCGCACCACGAGGTCGTGCAGCGCCGGCAGCGGCGTGTAGGTCGAGCCCGGCTGGCCGCCGAAGTTGAAGGCGAGGTTTAGCCACCAGTCCGACACCACCTTCTGCAACGCGATGTTCGGGCTGCCCTGCACCGAGTTGATGAGCGAGGGCTGGAGGCCGTCCAGGGCGTCGATCTCCCCGTTCTTCAGCGCTTGGATCATCGCCTCCTGATTCGTGTAGACCTGGTACTCGATGCGATCCAACGACGGCGTCGGGCCCCAGTAGTACGGGTTCCGCGTCATCACGAAGCTCTGCCCCGGTGTCCAACTGCTCAGGATGAACGGGCCGCTCCCGACTCCGGGCGTCTGGGACACGCCGCGGATCGTCTTCAGGTCCTTGCCGTCGTACGGTGCCCAGATGTGCTCGGGCACGATGTAGACCCACGGCGGCATCTCCGGCGCGAACGTAGGGGCCTTCGCCTTCCAGATGAGGGTGGTCGGGTCCGGCGTCTCGAACGTCGGGTCACTGGGGAAGTAGCTCTTGTACTGCGGGATGTTGTTGTCGATCACGAACCGGTACGTGAACGCGATGTCCTCGGACGTGAGCGGCTGGCCGTCGCTCCATCGGAGGCCCGGGCGGATATGACATGTCCAGGTCGTGTAGTCGCCGTTGTGGTCGCACCCCGTCGCGAGCCCCGGCGCGGCGGTGAGGTCCTTGGAGGAGAAGCTGAGCAGCATGTCGTACTCCGACGTCGCGACGGTGTAGTCGCTGCCCGCGCTCACCGCGAAGACGTTGTCGGTGTCGAGGTCGGCGATGACCCCGACGCGCAGAACCACATCGCCGCTGCTCGACGAGGTGGGGGTGGCCGTCTGCGCGTAGGCGGCGCTCGCGATCATGACGGTGATCAACAGTCCCGCGGTCATCGCGAGAACGTTCCTCCTCCGGCTGCGCATCAGGTGCTCCCTTCCGTGAGGACGGCCACGATCTCGTCGTGGACCAACCCGTTTGAGACCAACAGGTTCGAGCCCGGCGTCGGGGATCCGCCGTCCAACGTGGTGATACGTCCGCCGGCCTCTTCGACGATGACCTGGGTGGCCGACCAGTCCCAGGCGTAGCACGGCTCGTGCTCGGCGAGCGCGTCGAGCGATCCCTGTGCGACGAGGAGATGCGCCCACGCGTCGCTCAGTCCCCGGGTGCCCCGGGCCGCGGATGCAAGGGCGGCGAGGTGCTCGCCGTCGCCGGTGCGATACCAATCCTCGATGGGGGAATGCGCGACGAACGCATCGTCGAGAGACATGACGCCGGACACGAGCAGGGCCCGGGTGCCGCACCAGGCGCCGCCGTCACGGGTCGCGTGGTAGCGGACCCCGAGCGCCGGCGCGTCGGCGACGCCGACCACCGGCACGCCGTCGATCGTCAGCGCGATGAGCGTGGTCCACAGCGGGATGCCCTCGGCGAACAGCTTGGTCCCGTCGACCGGATCGACGATCCACGTCCGTCCGTCGACGCCGGGGCGGTGGCCCTCCTCCTCGCCGAGGACCCCGTCCTCGGGCGCGCGCTCGGCCAAGAGCACGCGGATCGCGCGCTCGGCCGCGCGGTCGACGTCCGTGACGGGTGTGTCGTCGTCCTTGATCTCGACGGGCAGGCGGTCACCGAAGCTCGGCAGTGTCACGGCGGCTGCAGCATCGGCGAGCGCGATCGCGAGTTCCAGGTCGCCGGGCGCGTCGGCCGCTCGGGTGGCTTTCCCCTCCATCACAGCGCGGACGGTATGGACGGCGGCCTAGTCCGACAAGGCTAGTATTGCCCTGAGGGCAACGCCGACGGGATGTCTCGGGAGGTTCGCCATCCGTTCCACCGACGCTGCGGACCGGGTCGTCATGGTCCTCGATCTGCTCGGCGAGAGCCCCGACGGTTTGACCGTCGGCGAGATCGCGCGGCGCCTCGACGTGCACCCGTCCACCGCATCCCGGCTCCTCGGCACGGTCGCGGCGGGTGGCTTGATCGAACGCGACGCCACGACGCAGCGGTTCCGGATCGGCGCGCGCGTGGTCGGCATGGCCGCGGCGGCGGTCGACCGGCTCCCCGTGGTGAGCCAGGCGCGGCCGCAACTCGAACACCTCTCGGCGGTGACATCGGAGACGGTGAACCTCGCGATCCGCGACGGGTTCCACGTCGTGTACGTCGATCAGGTCACGCCCGCGCAGACCGTCGTGATGGCGAGCTGGGTCGGGAGGCGGAGCCCCCTGCATGCGAGCTCGAGCGGCAAGGTGCTCGTCGCGTTCGGGGATCCCGCCCTGGAGGACGCGGTGGTGCGTCGCGCTCTCGAGGCAGTCACGCCGCGCACGATCGTGTCGCCCGCCAAGCTGCGTCAGGTGTGGGCGCTGACCCGACGGCAGGGGTACGCCACGAGCAGCGGCGAGCTCGAGGAAGGGCTCATCACGATCGCCGCGCCGGTGATGGTCGACGGCCGGGCAGTGGCGGCGATCAGTGTGTCCGGCCCGGCGTTCCGGCTGCCACAGAGCGACATCCCGCGTCTCGGGCACGATGTGATCGACGCCGCGCGCGCCGCATCGCTGCGGATGGCGGGTCGTTAGGGAGCGACGTCGACCGGGTGATCGTGCGTGAACCGGCGGTCGGGAACGAGCCACATCACGGCGACGGCGATGTAGAGCGCGACCGGGATCCACACGCCCGGGTTCGTCGTGATGTACCACGTCCTGATGTGGAGCTTGCCGAACGAGCCGGCTGCGCTCGCCGACGCGATCAAGACTCCAGCGCTGTACATCGCGATCGACCGCAGTCCCTTCACGTCGCCGTGCACGGATCGAGCGACGATCGAATCAGGACCGTTCGCTCCGACGATCGTCCGGACGAGCAGGCTGTATGCGATGCCTGCGCACAACGAGACCAAGCCGAAGAACGCGGCCGGCTTCGGTTCGAAGTCGTTCCGCAGCCACTGGGTGGCGACCGGGATCAACGACAGGAAGAACAGGAGCGCCATGTTCGCCCACATCACGGCGCCGTTGATCCGCGCGGTGGCGCGCAGAAGGTGATGGTGGTTGTTCCACCAGATCGCGAGGTTGACGAATGCGAGCACATAGATAAGGAACGGCCCGATGTCGTTGCGGATGGTCGACCACTGCGTGTCGTGGGGGACCTCGAGACCCAGTGCGAGGATCGTGATGATCACCGCGATCACCGCGTCGGAGAAGGCTTCGAGCCGCTCGGTGGTCAGGTCGAACGGCGCCTCGGACCCGGTTGGCTCGCTCATCGCGGCGATGATAGGCCTCGCCTGTCGCGACGCCCGATGCAAGGATGAACGGCATGAGCGACGCTGTGCGGCGCGAGGACAAGGAGCCGCGGAGGCGGCGGGGAGCCTCGCGGAGCTACGCGACCGATCGGATCGAGGTCGTCTGGGAGCCGCGTCTGTGCGTGCACGTCGGCGAGTGCTTCCAGCGGTTGCCCGAGGTCTTCGACCCGTGGCAACGACCGTGGGTGCGGCCGGAAGCAGCGGACCCCGACCTCCTAGCGGAGGTCGTGATGCGGTGCCCGAGCGGCGCGCTGCACTTTCGCCGGCTCGACGACGGACCACAGGAAGAAGACCTGATCGGTGACGAGGTAGAGCTCGTCGCGCTCACCGACGGCCCGATGCAGGTACGCGGCCACGCGAAGCTCGTCGATGCGAACGGTGAGACGATCCGTGAGGACACGCGGATGGTCGTGTGTCGGTGCGGGTCCAGCCTAACGAAGCCCCTGTGCGACGGAACGCATCGGGTGATCGGGTTCACCGATCCCCCGCGGTAACGCTCAGTCCGGGCGGGGAGGCTCCTCGTCCTTGGGTCCGCGGATCGCCGTCGCGGCGTCCTCGACCGTCGACGAGATCGCCGAACCGAGCGCGTTGAACGCCTGCTTCAGGTCCTGACGCGCCGCGTCGTCGCGCACGGTGTCGTCGACGGCCTCGAACGCACGGCCCAGCTGGTTACCGATCTCGCGAACGACCTCTTCGACCTTGTGTTGCGTGTCATTGGCCGAGCCGCCGTCGCTGCGCTTGTCGTAGTGCCCGGCGAGCCGCTTGCCGACTGCGGTGAAGCGGTCGCCGACCTCGTTCCATGCATCCTTGGAAGTGCTCATCACCCGTCCTTTCGCAGGACGAGACTACGACCGGTGCAGGCGAAGCGACGGGGCGGGGCGCTCTTCATTGAGCTTGCGCGCTCGTGCCCGCAGGACGTCGGTCCGCGTGCAGATGCCGACCAGGTGCCCATCCTTGACGACCGGGACGTGCTCTACGCCTTCACGGACGATGGTCTCGAGCGCGTCGAGGACCGACGCCGCCGGCGACACGGCGACCACATCGCTCGCCGCGATCTCCTCGACGGACGTCGTGTCCGGGACGCCGTCCGCCAACAGGTCGGAGCGCGAGACGATGCCTTCGAGCGTGCCGTCGGCAGTCACGAGCGGGTACGCGCTGTGCGGGCCGTCGGCCAAGACCGCCCGGGCGGCGGCGATGGTGGCACCGGCGTCGATCGTCACGACGTCGCGAGACATCACGTCGGCGACGCGCGTGCTGCGAAGCACGTCGACCTCGGCGTGGTGGTGGATCCGCAGGCCGCGGCGGGTGAGCTTCTCGGTCATCAGGCTGTCCGAGGCGAGCGAGGTCGCGACGATCGCGGCAGCGGCCGTCGCGAGCATCAACGGCACCGCCATCGAGGGCGCGGCAACGATCTCGATCATGAAGACGATCGCCGTCAGCACCGCCCGGGTCGAAGCGCCGAACACCGCCGCCATCGCGACGAGCGCGAACGCGCGCGGGTCCACCGGGATGCCGGCGTGGACCGCGATCGAACCGAGCCATCCGCCGAACGCGCCGCCGATGAACAACAACGGCGCGAGCGTTCCGCCCGACGTACCGGAACCGAGCGCGACCCACCAGGCGAGGAGCTTCGCGACAGCGAGCGCGAGCAATGCGCCTCCGACGATCGTTCCGGCCAGCTCGGCGCCGATCACGGCGTAGCCGACGCCCAAGACGCGCGGCTCGAACATCCCCACCGCCGCGAACCCCAACGCGCCGATGATCGGGTGCCAGAACTCGGAGATCGGCAGCTTGCGATAGCCGCCCTCGATCCAGAACAGGCCTTTGCAGATCAGGACCGCCAACAGGCCGCACACGATGCCCAGCGCGACATACCAGAGCAGGTCCAGCCCGTGCGGCGGTGTGAACGTCACCTGCGGGACGAACGGACCGCCGTTCAGCAGGCCGGCGCGGATCGCGGTGGCGACGGCCGCCGCGACGAACAGTGGCACGAGCGACCGCGTCGAAAACTCGAACAGCAACAACTCGAGCGGCAACAGGACGGCGGCGAATGGCGTGCCAAAGATGCCGGCCGTGCCTGCGGCGGCGCCGCACGCGAGCAGGATCCGCCGTTCCGCGGGCGACACCGGGAGGATCTGCCCGAGGAGCGAGCCGATTGCGCTTCCCGTCACGACGATGGGGCCTTCGGCGCCGAACGGACCGCCGGTGCCGATCGCGATGGAGGCTGAGGCCGGCTTCCCGATGGCGGTCGGCACGGTGATGACGCTTTGGCGCTCGACGACGGCTTCCATCGCCTCTGGGATCCCGTGGCCGCGGATCGTCGGCACCCAGCGGGCGATCAGGCTCACGACGAGGCCGCCCGCCGCCGCCACCAGGAACAACCACGGCCCGGGGTGCAGGTCGCTCATCGGCGGAGGGATCGTCGAGACCTGTTGGAACAGCGCGATGCTCGTGAGCAAGCCGATCAGCTTGACCAGCACCCACGCCGACAGCGCCCCGAGGACGCCGATCGGCGCGGCGACGAGGCTGAGCGCCGCGATCCGCCCGGTGGACGACCGCGGGTAGGAGATAGAGGGCATGCCACGAGGATATATCGTGATACGATACGTTGACATGCACACCGGCACCGTGGATGTGGACTATCCGCAGTTGTTGTCCTTCCGGACCGCCCTTCGCCGGTTCCTGCGGTGGAGCGACGACGCGGCCGAGGCCGAGGGCGTCGCGCCCGCCCAATACCAACTCCTTGTGGTGGTGAAGGGCCTAAGCGACGACGGCGCCCCGTCGATCGGCCAGCTCGCCGAGCAGTTGCTGCTTCGGCATCACAGCGCGAGCGAGCTGGTCCACCGCGCGGAGGAGTCGGGCCTGCTGCGCACGCGGCCGGACCCATCGGATCACCGTTTGATCCGGGTGGCGCTCTCAGCGCGGGGCGAGCGGGTCCTCGCGCACCTCGCGCCGCTGCACGTCGAGGAGCTTGCCCGGCTTGCGCCGTTGATCGCCGGCCTAGTCCGATGAGGTCGGGTGGTCCGGCGGTGACCACAGCACGAACTCGCCGTCGCTGATACGCACCGGCGCGCCGCCGTCGACGGACTGCACGTAGATGCCCGCGGTGCCGTCGATGACGCCCGCGAACGCGAACGCGCTTCCGTCGGGCGCCCACGGCGTGAACGCCTGGGCGTATTGATCGAAGAACGGCAGGTACTCGGAGCCGAACGTCTGGCTCGGTTGATACGGACCCGTCGTGAGCACCTGGTCGCCCGACCACACACGCCACCGAGCGGTCCGTGAGGACCCGCGGCCCGTCACGGTCAGCATCAGCAGATCGGTCCCCGTCGGCGACCAGAAGAACGCCGGCGCGCCGACATGGGTGACCAAGCGTGGGTTGCCGCCGTCGACCGGTTGGACATAGAGGCCGTTGTGCGAACCAGAACCGTCGATCCGATAGGCGAGACGGGTTCCGTCGGAACTCGCGTCGAACGCGATGCTTCCCGTGAAGGCGTCGAGGACTCGCCGCGCGTTGCCGTCGGCGACGACCAGTTGCTGCTCGGTTCCGTGCACGCGGTCGTACACGGTGCGACCATCGGCGAGCCAGATCGGCGCTTGGAACCGGCCGGGCTGGTCGTGGACGGGCTGGAGCTTCTGGTTCATGTCGGTCACCCCAAGTTGCGTCGCGCCGACATGCACGAGCAGCTCGCTGCCGTCGGGGGACCACGAGAGATAGAACGGACTGCCGCCACCGATCGCGACGTCGTCGGGTGCGGTCACCGCGTTCTGGATCACGCCCATCCCGAGACCTTGTTCGGTATTGCCGAGGTAGGCGATGTTCGTCGACGTCGGGTCCCACTGCAGGAAGAACGGCACGATGCCCATCGGCACCGTTCGCAGGAGCTGCCCCGCGCGCGATGCGAGCACGACGCTCGGTTGTCCGGATCGGATCTCGACCCATGCGAGCGACGCGCCGTCGGGCGACGCGACGGGTTGGTCGATCTGCACGTCGGGACCGGCGTCCGTCGTGAGTGGCACGACGTTCGTCCCGTCTGGCGCCATCGACCGGAGGTTGCCGTCGTCACCGAGCACGATGAGGCGGTCGGCAGTAGAGACGGTCGGCGACGCCGTTGTCGGCGCCGGGCGGTACGGGATCGAGGTGCACGCCACCACGAGCAACAGCGCGATGCCCGGCACGAGCCTGGGAACGCGGGCCATACGTCGACCCTATGACGGTTCTCGGGTTCAGGTGACGGCGGCGCGGGGCCGCGCGGCGATCACCACTTCGACGCGGGCTGGTCCGGATGGGTCTCTGTCGCCGGCTGGGGTTGCGTCTGCGATGCGGGCGCGTCCACCGCGTTCGGTTCGGTCGGCGCGGGCGCGCGCTCGGGCTCGGGCTCCGCGTCCGGGATCCGCACGATGTTCTGGAGGTTCCGTTGCGTGTGGAGCCGCGCGTTCTCGTCTTGGAGGGTGCGGATCCGTTCCTGCAGCTGCTTGCGGCCGGCGTGGCGGAGGCGGCGGATCCCGAGGACGATCAGCACGACCGCGAAGGCGCCGGCCGCGAAGGCGATGATCGCGATCACCGGCCCGGAGACCGATTGCGTGGTCCCGACGATCGTCAGCGGTTCGTGGACGGCCGTCATGAGGTCGTTCTCGACGACCACGTCCGCGAGCACGCCGAGCAGGGCGAGCCCCAGGATGATCGACAGCACTCCCACGGTGTTCCCCTCCCGCGCGGCCGGCGTTCGGGGGCGCCGCCGCGCCCAGCGACCCTACCGTGGGTTCCGTCTCCGTGCCACCCCGACGAACGGCGTAGGGTAGCCCGCATGCCCGACGGTCAGGAGACGCTGCGCGTCGAGATCACGAAGGACGGTCCCTACCGCGTGCACGGCGGCGCCGCGCTCGTCCGCACCGCACAGGTGGAGACGGAGTACGGCGAGCCCGTCGATTGGGAGCCCGACGACCCGATCGAGACCCAGACGACCGCGTACGACCTCTGCCGGTGCGGGAACTCGTCGCGCAAGCCGTTCTGCGATTCGACGCACGAGCGCATCCCCTTCGACGGGACCGAGGTGGCGGCACGCACGACGTACGACGAGCGCGCATATCCGTATCGCGGCGGCGAGCTGACGATGAACGACGACGTCTCCGTCTGCACCAAGGCGGGGTACTGCGGCGACCGGTTCCGCAACGTCTGGGCGATGATCATCGACGCCGCGGATCCGGCCGTCGCCGAGCGGATCCGCGTCATGTCGAAGCTCTGCCCGTCGGGGCGATTGGTCACGCAGCCCGACGGCGCTGCGGAGCCGGACGAGATCGACTATCCACCGGCCGTCGCCGTGATCGAGAACGGGCCGATCTGGGTCCGCGGCGGCATCCAGGTGGTGAGTGCAGACGGCACGGGCTACGAGGTGCGGAACCGTCAGACCCTTTGCCGCTGTGGGCATTCACAGAACAAGCCGTTCTGCGACGGAAGCCACAAGGAGTTCGGGTTCGAGGGCTGACCGCCGCTAGACCACGCCGAGGGCGTGCTCGTCCGTCGGGTCGAAGAGGTACAGGCGTCCCCGCTCGACGCCGAACGACAGGCGGTCGCCGATCGCCGTCCGCGCGTCGGCGTCGGCGAAGACGGTGAAGCGTTGACCGTCGCCGAGCTGGACGCCGACCAGTGCCTCGCGACCGAGCATCTCCACGAACGTGACCGTGCCCTCGACCGGGCCCATGAGGTCGCCACCGGCGCGCCACACGTGCGCATGTTCCGGACGGATCCCGATCGTGACCTCGCGGGGCAGCGGCTCGGTCGCACCGCTGGGGTCGATGGCCAGCGACACACCGCCGCCCGACAACGTCGTCGGGCCGCCGTTCCGCGAGGCGTCGACCGTCGTGAACGCCATCCCGGGGCTCCCGATGAACCCCGCGACGAACACGTTGGCTGGATGCTCGTACACGGTGCGGGTGTCGCCGATCTGTTCGAGCAGGCCGTTGTTCATCACGGCGACGCGGTCGCCCATCGTCATCGCCTCGACCTGATCGTGCGTGACGTACACCGTGGTCGTGCCGACCTGACGCTGAAGCTGCTTGATCTCGCTTCGCGTCTGCACGCGGAGCTTCGCGTCGAGGTTCGACAGCGGCTCGTCCATCAGGAACGCCGCCGGCTCGCGGACCAATGCTCGTCCGAGCGCCACCCGCTGGCGCTGGCCGCCCGACAGCGCGCGCGGCTTGCGCTCGAGCAGCTCGCCGATGTCGAGCAGCTCCGCAGCGTGTTCCACACGCTGCTTGATCTCGGGTTTGGGGATCTTCCGCATCTTCAGGCCGAACGCGAGGTTGTCGTACACAGTCATCTGCGGATACAGCGCGTAGTCCTGGAACACCATCGCGATGTCGCGGTCCTGCGGCGCGACGCGGTTCACGACGCGGTCGCCGACCAGGATCTCGCCCTGCGAGATCGCCTCGAGGCCTGCGAGGAGCCGGAGCGCCGTCGTTTTGCCCGACCCCGACGGACCCACCAGCACGACGAACTCGCCGTCGGCGATCTGCAGCGAGAAGTCCTGCAGCGCCACGACATCGCCGAACTCCTTGCGGACGGATGCGTACGTCACGTCGGCCATCGCTATCCCTTCACCGCTCCGGTCAGCATGCCGCGCAGGAACTCACGCTGGAAGAAGATGAACACCACCAGGATCGGGATCGCGACGATCACCGCGCCGGCCGACACCAGGGCGATGTCCTGCGTGTAGCGGCCCGAGAAGCTCGCGAGGCCGGCAGGCGCTGTCATCTTGTTGATCGTGAACACCAGCGCGAGGAAGAACTCGTTCCAACTGTCGGCGAAGCAGAGCACGGTCAGCGTGAGGATCGCCGGCCGCGCGAACGGGACCATGACCCGCCAGAGCGTCTGCCACGAGTTGGCGCCATCGATGCGCGCGGCCTCCAGCAGCGACTTCGGCGCCGCCATGAACGCCGCGCGCATCCAGAAGATCCCGAACGCGACCTCGCCCGACGTCTCCAGGATGATCAGCGCCCAATAGGTGTCCAGCAGGCCCATCGCGCGCACGTCGTAGTACAGCGGCACGATTGTCGCCTCGGTCGGGATGATGAGCCCGAGGATGAACAGCCAGAAGATGACCTGCGACCCACGGAACCGCATCGTCGCGAACGCGTACCCGGCGACGACCGACAAGATCACCGACGCAGGCACCATCACGGCGGCGACGATGAAGCTCGTCTGAAAGCTCGAGGCGAACTTCCCCTGTTCCCAGGCAGTAACGTAGTTGTGCCACGCATAGGTCGGCGGCAGCGAGAAGCCAGACGGCTGGCTGCCCGGCCCGGTCGGATACAGGCTCGCGAGGAACACGCCGACGAGCGGGTAGATCGCGATGAGCGCGCAGATCGTCAGCAGGACGTAGTTCACGATCACGGTGGTGCGCGAGGACGTGTTCACTCGTCGTCGCTCCAGCGATCCATCAGCTTGTTGGCGGCCCATGTAACCGCGAAGATGATCAGCATCAACGTGATCCCCAGCGCGGCGGCCGAGCCGACCTGCGCGGTTTGGAACATCCGTCGCCACACCAAGTACGCAGGCACCGACGTCGCGGTGCCCGGCCCGCCGCTCGTCATCACGTAGATCTCATCGAAGGTGCCGAGCGTGTCGATCAGCGAGAGCACCAGCACGACCTGGAGCTCGTACCGGAGTCCCGGCACGGTCACGGCGAAGAACTCGTGGATCGCGTTCGCGCCGTCGACGCGCGCCGCTTCGTACAGGCTCGCTGGGATCTTCATCACACCCGCGAGGAACAGGATCAGGCAGAACCCGAACGCGCCCCACAAGCCGAAGACGCCGACCGCCGGCAAGGCGGTGTTGAAGCTGCCGAGCCAGCCTTGGGCGGGAACGAGTGACCCGAGGCCGACCGCCCGCAGAAACGTACTGAGCGGCCCGTTGACGTCGTACACCCACGTCCAGGCGACGGCGGTCGCGACGTCCGTGATGACCAGCGGCAGGAACAGCACGAGCCGGAACGCCGTCAGCCCGCGGATCCGGATCCGCGACAACAGCGCCGCGAGGAACAGACCGAGCACGATCGGAAGGAACGCGTAGAAGATCATCAGCTGCAGGACGTGGACGTAGCCCTCGCGGATCAGCGGATCGGTGAAGAAGTCGCCGTAGTTGGACACTCCCGCCCATGTGCCGGGCGTGATGCCGTCCCAGTTGTAGAAGGAGATGTTGACGCCCTGCACCAACGGCACGAGGTTGAACGCCGCATACAGGATGAACGCGGGCGCGATATAGACGTACGCGATCCGGCGCGCCTCGCCGGGCAACCGTTCCTGCTTGCGGCCGCCGCGCGTCCACCGTCGCCGCGCGTCGACCGAGGCGACGGACCCTTCGACAACCTCCGGGCGGATCTCCATCTACGGCCTGGACGTCTGGAAGTCCTTGTAGTCGGCTTCGACGTTCCGGACGAATTGGTCGGGCGTGAGCCGGTTGACCATCAGCTCCTGGATGCTCGACGTGAGCGTGTCGTAGAAGGTGGGCGTGGCCCAGTCCTCGTACGGCACGATGCCGTTCGCGTCGCCGACCGTTCGGGCGGCGTTGACCACGTCGGCCAGAACGGTGCCCGGCTCGACCGTCGGCGTCTTCCCGTTGTGCAGCGGGATCTCACCGGTCGGCAGCAACAGGTCGCTCGCGTGGTCGCTCGTCATCCAGTCGATGTACGCGGCGGCGGCGTCGGGGTGATCGGAGCCCGCTGCGATCGCGAGTGGGAAGCCCGCGCCGCCGGTCGCGACCGGCGGGTCGCCTGCGTTGGCCGGCGGCATCGGGAAGAACCCGAAGTTCTTGTTGTCGGCGCCGAGGTTCGCGACGATCCAGTTGCCGGTGATCATGAACAGGCCCTGCCCCTTCGCGAAGTTCGACACCGAGTCGTCGTAGCCGGCGCCGCCGAAGCCGGGCGTGAAGTACCCGTTGTTCGCCCAGTCCTGCAGCGTCGCTGCCGCCTGCGTGTTCTCCGGCGTGTCGAACGACAGCTGATCGCGCTGCGTTCCGAAGATGAGGTCGGTCAGATACGAGGTGGGCGCCATCTGATCCTGGATGGTCGCGAACTCGTGGATGCCCGGGAACGCGTCGTTGTTGGCGAACTGGATCGGGATCTGGCCGGCCTGCTTGGCCGTCTCGAGGTCCTGCTCGAAGTCGGTGAACGTCGTCGGGACGCTCAGCCCGAGATCCGACAGGATCTGCTTGTTGTAGTACACGCCGACGATCTCGCCCATCGTCGTGTAGCCGTAGAGACTGCCGGTTCCGAACTCCTTGCCGTCCGGTGACCAGCTGCTGACACGCAAGACGTTCGGGGAGACGCGCGTGTTCCACCCGTAGGCCTGCGCGTAGTTGTCGAGCGGGAGCAGCAACCCCGCCTTCACGAGGTGCCCCATATCGGGCCAGCCTTGGTTCGCCTCGACGACGTCGGGCCCGTTCGGGCCCGACATCGCGAGCGCCAGCAACGTCTTCAGCTCGCCGAAGTCGCGGTTGATCCGCTTGATCGTGACGTTCGGGTACTTCTGTTCGAAGTCCGCGTTGAGCTGATCCCAGACCTTGCTGACCTGACCCGACTCCTGGTCCCAGACGGTGAGCGTGATCGGGCCCGTGTCGGGAACGCCGGTGACGGCGGGGGCCGGCGGGGCGGTGGCCTGTGTGACGGATCCGCCCGGCGTGCACGCGACGCCGACGACGGCGATGGCGACGACCGTCAGCGCGATCTTGATCCGCACGCCGGACGACGCCACGATCCGACTCCTCTCCGCTCGAGGGAACGCGACTGGAACAGCGACGGACCGGACTCTAGGACCCCGTTCGAGGCCACGTCAAGCCATGGTCTGAGTCCGGTCGCACGTGGTGTGGCATCGGTCTATAGTGGCCCGCATGTCGGCGACGCCTGACCGGCCCCTGGACGATCTGCAGCTCCGCTACCAGCGTGTTCAGCAGGCGCTGGCCGACGAGATCCAGCGCGGCGGCCGGACGCCGGGCGCACGATTGCCACCGGAGCGCGCGCTCGCCGAGCACTTCGGCGTCAGCCGCGTGACGCTTCGCCGCGCGCTGGACGAGCTTGCTCGAAGTGGCATCGTGACGCGAACCGGGAACGGCTGGCAGGTCGCGAGCGGCGCGATGAGCGAACCGCCGAACGAGCTGATGAGCTTCTCGGAGATGGCGGCGGCGCGCGGGCTCGTTGCCGGCGGCCACATCCTCGAACGGCAAGTCCGCGCCGCGACGCTCGACGAGGCCGAGGCGCTCAACCTCGCGCCCGGCGCGCCGCTGTTCGAGCTCGAACGGCTCCGAACGATGGACGACGTGCCGATCTTGATCGACCGCACCCGGATCCCGTTGTCGGTGGCGCCGGGCATCGAGGAGACCGATCTGGAGGAGACGTCGTTGTACCGGGCGCTCGAAGATCGGTTCGGTGTGCGGCCGGCTCGCGCGCGCTTCACGGTCGAGGCGACGCCGGCCGACCCACGGCGTGCTGAGTTGCTCGGCCTCGAGAAGGGCCAGCCGCTGCTTCGCTGCCAACAGCAGACCGAGGACGAGGCCGGCCGGTCGATCGAGCTGTGCGAGATGGTTTACCGGTACGACCGATACCGGTTCCGCGCGACGTTGGTGCGCGGAGGCTGAGGCGGTGGCCGACCCACATCTCATGGTCGTCGACGACGCGGCGCGGCTCGCGCGCGCCGGTGCCGACGTCGTGGCCGACGTCGTGCACGCCGACGGCCACGTGACGATCGCACCGGCGACCGGAGACACGCCCGTCGGGATGTACGCCGACCTCGCCGAACGGCACGCGCGCGGCGACCTGGACACCGGCGGCGTGTCGATCGTGCAGCTCGACGAGTACCTCGGGCTCGAGCCGGGCGACCGTCGCGCGTTGTACGGCTGGATGGATCGAACCGTCCTTCGGCCGCTGTCGATCGACGCCGGGCGCGTCTCGCGGCTCCCGACCGACGGCGACCTGGACGCCGCGTGCGCCGCGTTCGACCGCGACCTCGGCGCCCGCGGCGGGATCGACCTCGCGATCCTCGGCCTCGGCACGAACGGACATCTCGGGTTCAACGAACCGCCGTCCGACGCGGCGTCGGCGACCCGTACGGTCGACCTCACGCGGGACACGATCGAGGCGAACGCGCGCTACTGGGGTAGCGAAGGCGACGTGCCGACCAGGGCGGTGACCCTCGGCCTGCGCACGTTGCTCGACGCCCGGCGGATCTTGCTGCTGGTCGCGGGTGCGTCGAAGCACGCGATCGTCCGGCGCGCGCTCGAGGGGCCGGTGGGGGAGGATGTTCCGGCGTCGTTCGTGCGCGAGGCACGGGGATCGGTCACCGTCGTGGTCGATCACGCGGCGTGGGAGGGCGAGTGAGCGCGTACGACCTGTTCATCGTCGGCCGCCCGTCGGTCGACGTGATGTTCTCCGACCTCGAGCAGTGGCCCGCGCTGGGCAACGACATCCAGGCGGCGGCCCTCGGGGTGTGCGCAGGGACGTCGTTCAACACGCCGGCGGCCGCGAACCGCATCGGGCTGCGCGTCGCCTACGTCGCCGAGATCGGCACCGACGTGTGGAGCCGGATGATCCGCGAGGAGTTCGAGGCTGAGGGGCTCTCCACCGAGTTCCTCGCGACGGAGAACGAGCCGCTTCCGGCGGTGTCGGTCGCGCTCAACATGGACGGCGATCGCGGGTTCGTGTCTCATTGGCCGGAGGGCGACGGCCGGATGAACCGGCGCGCGCTTGCGTTGCTGCCCGCCGTCGACGCGCGCCACCTCCACGCGCAGATGGACGACATGCCCGAGCTTGAAGTTGCGGCACGCGCGCAGGGGATGACCGTCTCCCTCGACGCGTTCGACGGCGCGTCCTGGGCATCGCCGCGTGCGGTTGCCGACGTGATGGAACACGCTGACGTCCTATTGGCGAACGAGGCGGAGGCGTGCGCGATGGCGAAGACGCGCGATGCCGACGCGGCGCTCGAGCGTCTCGCGGAGCACTGCGACTGCGTGGTCATCCGTCGGGGTGCCGAGGGCGCGATCGGAACGGCGGGCGGCGACGTGCGGGCCGTCCCGGCTGATCCTGTCGAGGCCGTGGATACGACCGGCGCGGGGGACTGCTTCAACGCGGGGTTCCTCGCGGGATGGCTGTCCGGCCTCCCGATCGAGCACTCGCTCGCGCTCGGCGTCATCTGCGGGAGCGGCTCGGTGACGGATTTCGGCGGATATCGCGGCTGTCCACACGAGGACGAGCTCAGATCGATCGCCTCCGCGCGAGGCATCGACCTGCCCGGCACATGGGAACCGGTGGAGGCGTCGGCATGAAGATGACACTGCTGGGCGCGGGCGTGCGCGCACCGTTCGTGCTTCGCGGGCTCGCGGCGGGCGCCGCCGACCTTGATCTGGACGAGGTCGTGCTGTTCGACACAGACCCCGAGCGCCTCGAGCTGATGACGGCGCTCGGCGGCTACCTCGCCGCGTCGTGGGGCGCGCCGTTCACGGTGCGGAGTGAACCAGACGACGAGTCGGCGCTCGCCGACGCGCGGTTCGTCTTCTCCGCGATCCGTCCCGGGCAGGAGGCCGCACGCGCCGTGGACGAGGAGGTGCCGCTCAAGCACGGCGTGCTCGGCCAGGAAACCACCGGACCAGGCGGGTTCGCGATGGCGCTGAGGACGATCCCGGCGATGGTGGCCTACGGGCAGCTGATCGAGCGCGTCGCGCCGAACGCGTTGCTCGTCAACTTCACCAACCCGGTCGGGATCGTGATGCAGGCGCTGCACGACTACACGTCGGTGCGCGCGATCGGGATCTGCGACGGCCCGATCTCGATGCAGCGAAGCGTCGCGGAGTTCCTCGGTCAGCCGCGTGAGCGGGTGCATGCCGACTACGCGGGCCTGAACCATTGCGGCTGGATCCACCGGGTGCTGGTCGACGGCGTCGATCGCCTTCCCGAGGTGCTCGAGCGGTTCGAGGACCTGCAGGCCGCCGACGAGCAGTGGGCGCTGTTCGACGCCGACCTCGTACGGTCGATCGGGATGCTCCCGATGGAATATCTATATTTCTATTACTACAGGGACACCGCGGTGGAGCACATCCGTGGCTCGGGCAGCTCACGCGGCCGGCAACTGCAGGCTTTGAACGATGCGCTGTGGCCGGTACTGCGCGCGCGGATCGACGCGGGCGACCTGCCCGGCGCACAGACCGCGTGGGAGCGGGCCATGGGCGAGCGCGACGCGACGTACTTCGCGCGCGAGCGCGGCGAGGTCGTTGCGGAGGAGCTCGAGCTCGGCGACGTGTTCGAGGGCGAGGGGTACGAAGGCGTCGCCACCGCGGTGATGGCCGCGGCCACCCGCCGCCGGAAGACGCCCCTGATCGTCGACGTCCCGAACCGTGGCGCGATCGGCGAGCTCGACGACGACGATGTGGTCGAAGTCACGTGTCTCGTGGACGAGCACGGCGCCCACCCGATCGCGCAGGGACGGCTTCCAGACGCCGCGGCCGACCTGTTGACCCAAGTCAAGCTGTACGAGCGGCGGACGGTCGAGGCCGCGATCACCGGTTCCTACGGGGCGGCGTTGGAAGCGCTGCTCGTCCATCCGCTCGTGGCCTCCTACCCGACTGCGAAGCGGATCCTGGACGACTACGTCGCGGATCTGTCCGGGCTGTTGCCGGCGCTGCGCTGACCCCGCCCGCGGACGCCGCCTCGCCTATCGTGGGGTCATGCCGGAGCGCAAAGAGGTGCTCGACGTGGCCGACCGCGACGTCACCGTGTCGAACCCGGACAAGGTCTTCTTCCCGGCGCTCGGCCTGACCAAGCTCGACCTCGTGCGCTACTACCTCGCGGTCGCCGACGGCGCACTCGCCGGGGTCGACGGCCGACCGATGGCGCTCAAGCGGTACGTCAACGGCGCGGACGGCGAGTTCTTCTTCCAGAAGCGTGCGCCCTCGTCGCGGCCGCCGTGGGTCGAGACGGTCGAGCTGAAGTTCCCGTCGGGACGCTCGGCGCACGAGATCGTGATCACCGACGCCGCGCAGCTCGCCTGGATCGTGAACCTCGGGTGCATCGACCTCAACCCGCACCCGGTGCGCGCGGTAGACCTCGAGCATCCGGACGAGCTGCGGATCGACCTCGACCCGATGCCGGGGATCGACTGGGAGCAGATCCTCGAGGTCGCCGCCGCCACGCGGGAGGTGCTCGAGGACCACGGGCTGACGGCGTGGCCGAAGACGTCCGGCTCGCGCGGCTTCCATATCTACGCGCGGCTCGAGCGCCGGTGGACGTTCCGTGAGGTGCGGCGTGCAGCCGTCGCGGTCGCCCGGGAGGTCGAGCGTCGCGAGCCGGCCATCGCGACCAGCAGATGGTGGAAGGAGGAGCGCCACGGCGTGTTCCTCGATTACAACCAGAACGCGAAGGACCGAACGGTCGCGTCTGCGTACTCGGTGCGCCCGACGCCCGACGCGCGCGTGTCCGCGCCGCTGCTCTGGGACGAGGTCGCAGGCTGTGATCCCGCCGCATTCACGGTCGCGACGATGCCCGAGCGCTTCGCGTCGGTTGGCGATCACTGGGCGGGTATGGACGACGCGGCAGGTTCGCTCGACTCGCTGTTGGGACTCGCGGAGCGCGACGACGACGCGGGCCTGGGCGACGCGCCCTGGCCGCCGCACTACGAGAAGACGGACGACGAACCGCCGCGCGTCCAGCCGTCGAAGCGGCGGGCGGGCCGGGACGGCGACGTGCCGCCTCCGGCGCCGGGCAAGACGAGCGGACCGACCGGCCGCCGGCGCACGACCGCGCCGCTCGTCGAGATCGCGCGCGCCGCGACGCAACACGAAGCGCTCGACGGGCTCGAACGCTGGAAGGCGCGCCACCCGGAGGTCGTGCCACACCTCGAGCCTGCCGACGTGATGGTCGACGCGATGCGCGGCCGGAGCACCACATGGACGCGGATCCGGGTCAACCTCCGCAACGTGCCGGCGGCGGACCGGCCGGCGCAGGAGCCGCTCGAGGTGGACTACGACCCCTGGGAGGGGCTGCGCGAGAAGTGGGACGACGCGCAGCGCGAGAAGTGGGAAGGCGTGCACCGCGATGGGTAGGCGCACCGTTCGCGGCAAAGGCCCGATGCTCGCGAAGCTCGAGCCGACGTTGCCGGTCGGCGACGGGTGGACGTACGAGCCCAAGTGGGACGGGTTCCGCTGTCTCGTGACGGTCGACGGCGAGGTGTCGTTCGTGAGCCGTGACGACCGGCCCATGATGCGCTTCTTCCCGGAGGTCGTGGAGATGCTCGAGGGATTCGACGCTGGCACGTTCGTCGCCGACGGCGAGCTCGTGCTGGTCCGCGACGGCGGCGCGCTGTCGTTCGACGAGCTCCAGCTCCGGCTCCATCCGGCGGCGTCGCGCGTGAAGAAGCTCGCGGCCGAGATCCCGGCGACGCTGTTCCTGTTCGACGTCCTCCAGGACGGAGACGACGACCTCAAGCAACGGCCTTTGTCGGAACGCCGTGAGCGGCTGGCCGAGATCGCCGCGCGGATCGGCGCCGAGCCGGTGCCCGAGGAGCCCGGCGTGTTGAAGCCCGGTCCCGAAACGCGGCTGACGCCTTGGACCGACGATCTCGCGGTCGCGCAACGGTGGTACGCAGACGAAGGATGGCTCGGCGAGGACGGGATCCTCGCCAAGCGCGTGGATCAGACCTATCAACCCGGCGTTCGCGGGTGGATCAAGGTCAAGCACCGTCGGACCACCGACTGCGTGGTCGGCGGTTACCGGCTCTCGAAGGACGGCGACGGCGTCGGCTCGCTGTTGCTCGGCCTCTACGACGGCGACGGCAACCTGCACTACGTCGGGCATACGTCGTCGTTCAAGGCGGCCGAACGCCGGCAGTTACTGGAGACCCTCGCGCCGCTCGTCGGGGGCGTTGGCTTCGGCGGCGAGGCGCGCGCCCCTGGTGGCCAGAGCAGGTGGTCGGCGGGGCGCGAGAGCTCGTGGGTGTCGCTCGATCCGGTGCTGGTCTGCGAGGTCACGTACGAGCGCGTGCAGAGCGGGCGGTTCCGCCACTCGGCGACGTTCGTGCGGTGGCGCGACGACCGCGATCCTCACTCGTGCACGTTCGAGCAGGTCGGCGCCGAGCCGCCGTCGTGGTGGGGCGAGGGGGGATGACCGCCTCCTTGCACAACGGCGAGATCGCCGAGTTGCTGCTCCAAGCCGCCGCCGAGAAAGAGGGGCACCGCAAGCTCGCGCTCGAGCGCGCGTCGAAAGAGGCGTGGCGCTGGCCGGAGGAGGCCGGCGACGTCGCCGCGTCGGGCCGCCCGTTGACCACGCTCCGATCGGTCGGTCCCTGGGTCGCGGAGCAGATCGAGGGATGGCTCGCGGCGCCGCCCGCGGTGCCGGAACCGGATCCGGTCCATCGGAACTTCCTGACGTTCGCGCAGGTGACGGCCGCGCTTGCGACCGATCCGACGTGGCTGACCGAGCCGCACGCCGACCTCCAGGTGCACACGACGGATAGCGACGGGCACCTCGCGTTGCCCGACATGGTCGACGCCGCGCGCGCGACGGGTCTCGCCTACATGTCGATCACCGACCACTCGGAGAGCCTGACCATCGCGCACGGTCAGGACGCCGTCCGGCTGAAAGATCAGCGCGTTCGTATCGACGCGCTGAACGAGGCGCTCGCACCGACGGGATTCCGGGTGTTGCGTTCGATCGAGATGGATGTGTTCGACAACGGCGAAGGGGATATGGACCCAGCCGTGCTTGCGGATCTCGATCTCGTGCTTGGGGCGTTCCACTCGAAGCTTCGCGGCCGCGACGACGCGACCGAACGGTACCTCGCCGCGCTGCGCAACCCCGACCTGCATGTGCTCGCACACCCGACCACGCGGATGTTCGGGCGGCGCCCTGGACTCGTCGCCGACTGGCCACGTGTGTTCGCCGAGGCGGCTCGGGTCGGCAAGGCGGTGGAGCTCGACGCGACGCCTCGCAGACAGGACCTCCCGGTCGACCTCGCCCGGATCGCCGTCGCCGAAGGCGTGCAGTGGTTCTCGATGGGCAGCGACGCGCACTACGCGGAGGAGCTGGACAACCTCCCGTTCGCGATGGCGACGGCGATCCTTGCCGGCGTCCCGCGCGACCGGATCATCGCGTACCGCTCGGCCGACGAGGTCGTCGCGTGGGCGACGGAGCTCCGGGAGCGGGCGGCGTGAAAGGCGGCCCACGCCGCAGCGCCGGCATCCTCTTGTGGCGCCGGGCCGAGGACGGCTCGCTCGAGGTTCTGCTCGGCCACCCCGGCGGGCCATACTTCGTGAAGAAGGATGCCGACGTGTGGTCGATCCTCAAGGGCGAGTACGACAGCAGCGAGGAACCGTTCGAGGTCGCGAAGCGCGAGTTCTTCGAGGAATGCGGGCACGACGCGCCGGACGGTCCGGCGGTCGAGCTCGGTGAGATCCGGCAGAAGGGTGGCAAGCTCGTCGTCGCGTGGGCGCTCGAGGGCAACCTCGATCCGGCGTCGGCGTCGTCGAACACGTTCCCGATCGAGTGGCCGCCGCGCTCGGGCCGGACGATCCAGGTTCCTGAGATCGATCGCGTGGCGTGGTTCGACCTCGCGAACGCCCGCCAGAAGCTGAAGGCCGCGCAACATCCGCTGTTGGACCGGCTGAGCGAGGCGGTCGACGGCGACGCGCGTTAGTTCTCGACGAGCCCGCGCAGCGCTTCGAGCGCCCGCGGCCAGCTTTGATCGCTGATCGCCTTCGCGTCTTCCGACGGCAGGTTCGTCTCGCCGACCGTCAAGGCGGTGCCGCCTTCGGATGGTTCGAGCGTCCATGTCACGCGTTGCGCGTGCTCGGGCGCATCCGGCAGGCCAGACATCGGGCTCCAATGGGTGTGCACGAAGCGACGCGGGGGATCGACCTCGATGATCTCGCCCTTGTCCTCGTACGTCTCGCCTTGGTACTCACCGCGGTGGACGAGCGAGCTCCCGACCTGCCAATCGCTCTCGGTGTCGACCCCGAAGAACCACTGTTTGATCTGCTGCGGCGTGGTCAGTGCCTCCCAGACGCGCTCCGGCGGCGCATCGATCTGGATGTGATGGCTGGTGGTGATGGCGGTCACCGGCGCGTTATACCCCGGCGTCGTCGGCGGCACGCGCGGCGCGCTCCGCGTCGGTCTCCGCCTCGAGCGCGGCGGACTCGGCCTCGGCGTGCTGTGTCCGAAGCTGCTCGAGGGCCGCCTCCTGTTCTGCGATCTGTTTGGCGAGCCTGTCCGCGGTGGCCCGGCGCCGACTCGCGTTCGTGCGAGCCGAATCGCGCTCGCGTCGCAACCGCGCGGCTTCCGCCCGCGACGGCCCGCTCGGTTCGCCGGCCGCGTCGCCGCGGCCGCCCGTGAGCGCGGTCATCGCCGGCGAGCCGCCGAAGCCCATGTCGCTCGCGGCGGTCGGCAGTTTCTCAAGCGTCCCCGCAGAAAGCTCCGCGCCGATGTCCGCGTCAACGGACGCCGCCTCGAGCGCCTGCGCGATCGCATCCGACTGTGCGCCGCCCCGATGACCGCCCTCGTCCAGGATCGCGACGGTCGCGCTGGTCAGCCGCGCGACTGCGGCTCGGCGCGAGGCGCCCGCCTCGACGAGCGCCGAGGAGCTGCTGCCGGCGATGGCCTCGGACTGCGCCGCCCGCAACGCGCGGCCGGCCTCGAACAGCACGGCCACGGCCTCAGGCTCGCGCTCCGTGAGCTGGTTCAACGCCCACACGGTCGCCGTCGGCTTCCGCAGCGCCTTCACCGCGGCCGCCTCGTCATCGCGACCCGCCGCGCGCAGCTCCTTCACCAGCGCGTCGCGTTCGCCGATGAACCGGTCGGGCGGCGTGCGGAACAGCGCGATCGCCGACTCCGGAAGCGTTCCCACCGACCGAGCATAGGCTGGGCTCGCGACGCAGGTCCGCGCATGCCGCCGTCCCGCATCGGGTAGGGCGGCCCCGGAGGGAGGCTCGATGCAGAAGATCAGTCCGTTCTTATGGTTCGACGACCAGGCAGAGGAGGCGGTCGCGTTCTACATGTCGCTGTTCGACGACTCGCGCATCACGACGACGATCCGCTACCCGCAGAACTCCACTATCGGCACGCCCGGCAACGTGATGTCGCTCGGGTTCGAGCTCGCGGGGCAGGAGTTCATGGCGCTGAACGGAGGACCCGACTTCCGATTCAACCCCGCGATCTCGTTCTACGTGCATTGCGAGGATCAGGCCGAGATCGACCGGCTGTGGAACGCCCTTATCGACGGGGGCGAGCCCCAGCAATGTGGATGGATCACCGACCGCTTCGGCGTCACGTGGCAGATCGTGCCGAACGTCCTGGAGGAGCTGCTGACCGACGAGGACCAGGCCAAGGTGCAGCGCGTGACCGAGGCGTTCCTGCAGATGGAGAAGTTCGACATCGCGGAGCTGCAGGCCGCCTACGCGGGCTGAGCTGGCTGCACGAGCCGCGTATCGGCCTGGCGAGCTCCTCAACGAGGGGGCGTCAGCGTTGGGCGAGTCGGGCGAGGATGCCTCGGGGGTCCTCCTCGGCGTCTCGAAGCACCTCGGGCGGGTCGAAGCCCGCATCGCGCAACACCGGTTCGAGCATGGTGGCCTGGTCGCCGCCGAGCTCGAGCACCAGCGCGCCGCCCGAACGTAGCCAGCGCGGGGCCCGTCGGACGATCTCGGCGAGCACGTCGGTGCCGTCCGCTCCGCCGTCGAGGGCCGCGATCGGTTCGTGCGCCTGGACGTCGCGGGGCAGGTACCGCAGCTCGCCCGTCGGCACGTACGGCGGTACGGCGGTGAGCACGTCGACGACGGCCTCAAGCGCGCGCGGGAGCGGCTCGTCGAGGATGCCTGCGTACGCTTCGACGCCGTTGGTGCGTGCGCACGCGACGGCCAGGGGATCGACGTCGGTCGCGACCACACGTGCGTTCGGCGCCGCGGCGTTGAGCACCATCGCGACCGCTCCCGCGCCTGTGCAGAGGTCAACCGCCGCGCCGTCGGATGGCAACAACGACGCCGCTCGGCGCGCGAGCGGTTCGGTCTGCCATCGGGGCGCATAGACGCCGCGCGTGACGCGGACGTCGAGTCCGCAGAACCGGATCGAGCCGGTGATCCAGGCGAGCGGCTCGCCGTCGATCCGGCGCTCGAGCATCGACGTCAGCGCGCGCGGATCGTCGCCGGCGGCCTGGAGCAGCGCATCCGCCTCGTCGCTCGGCGTGATGCAGCCAGCGGCGGCAAGCGCCCGTTCCAGCGACGCGCGGTCAAGATCCACGCGACCAGTGTCGCGCGTCGCACGCCGAGGTGAGCGGTACGCTCGGCCGGTGAGTGAGGTTGGGTCCGTCAACTTCGATCGTGCCGCGGAGTTCTACGATGCGACGCGCGACGCCGGAGACGAGATCGTCACCTGGTCGGTCGACCTGCTCGCACGAGAGTTCGCCGGCGGTGGCCCGGCCCTCGAGATCGGCGTCGGCACGGGCGTGGTCGCATTGCCGCTCGTCGAACGTGGCGTCGATGTGGTCGGGATGGACGTCTCGGCGGCGATGATGGCCAAGCTCATCACGAAGGCCGGCGGCCGCGCACCGTTTCCGCTCGTACGCGGCGACGCCACGCGCATCCCGGTGCGTGACGCGGCCGTCGCGGGGGCGTACGCGCGGCACGTTCTACACCTGATCGCCGATTGGCGCACCGTGGTGGCCGAGCTCTGCCGGATCGTCGGCAAGGGCGTCGTGCTCGTTGATGTCGGGGGTGACGCATCCGAGGCATGGCTCGAGCTCTGGGACGCGATGGAACTCGGTCCGGAGGCGGAACCCGTCGGCCTCGATGTCTCGCGTGATGGGGTGGACGTGGTCGACCGAGCCTTCACCGCGGCCGGCGGCGTCCTTCGTGGCCTGGAGGAGATGACCCGCAGCGACCGTGACACCGTCGCCTCGGCGTTCGACGAGATCCAACGGCGGAGTCCCTCATGGACGTGGCGCGTTTCCGACGCCACCCTCGAACGGTCGATCGAGCTCGGCACGGCCTGGACCATGGAGCGATACGGCACGCTCGACGTTCGCCTGCAAGACGAGTCGTCCGTTCGGTGGCGGATCTACGACGTCGGCGGCTGAGTCGCATCCTTCGTTGAACCGCCCCACACCGTCACCCGTACTCCCATCGACCTCAAGACGCCCGGGCGTGGTCGCGCTGCCCGCAAGCGC
>DATAPH010000095.1:0-1787 GCA_036265325.1 Actinomycetota bacterium
CCCATCCGGGAACGGGAAGTACGCGTCGCTGGCCATCACCGACAGGCGCGCCCGGTCGCCGGCGCGTCGCAGGGCGATCTCGACCGATACCTGGCGGCTCGCCTGTCCGGACCCGATGCCCACGGTCGCCGCGTTCTTCGCGAGCACGATCGCGTTCGACCGAACGTGGCGCACCGCTCGCCAGGCGAACAGCAGGTCGGTCAGCTCCTCGAGGGTCGGGCGGCGCTTGGTCACAACCTGGAGCTGGATGCCGTCGAGCGCGAGCACAACCACCCTCTCGAGCAGGAGACCGCCGCCGACGCGCTTGAAGTCGAGCCGTGCGATGCCGTAGTCGCGCATGCCCTCGATCGGGTTCGGGGGCACGTGGAGCAGCTCGAGGCCGGCCTTCTGGCGCAGGATCCCGAGCGCCGACTCGCTGAAGCCCGGCGCGATGACCGCCTCGTACGAGTTCGCGGCGATCTCGCGCGCCGTCGCGCCATCGAGCAGGCGGTTCACGCCGACGATCGCGCCGAACGACGCGACGGGGTCAGTTTCCAGCGCACGCCGGTAGGCCTCGTCGAGCTCGTCGTCGGTCGCGATCCCGACCGGATCGGTGTGCTTCGCGATGACGACCGTCGGGGTCGTGTAGTCGCTGGCGATCCGATACGCGACATCGAGATCGAGCAGGTTGTTGAACGACGGGGTCGTGCCCTGGATCTGCGTCGCGTCGGCGATGCTCGCCGATCGGTGGGTCGTCTCGCGGTAGAACGCGGCGGTCTGGTGCGGGTTCTCGCCGTAGCGCAGGTCGGTCACCTTCTCGAGGACCATCGCCAGGCGCTTCGGGTAGTTGGTCGAGGTCAGCTGGTTGAGGTACGCCGCGATCTCCGCGTGGTACGCCGCCACGGTCCCGAACGCCTCCGCGGCGAGCTGGGCGCGAAGCTCAGGGCTGACGACGCCGCGCTCCTTCAGCTCGCTCATGATCTTGGGGTACTGGTCGGCGCTGGAGGCGGCGGCGACGCCCGCCGGGTTGCGTGCTGCGGCGATCAGGAGTGCCGCACCGCCCACGTCGATCATCTCGATCGCCTTGTCGAGCCCGACAAGCGCACGCCCGATCTCGGCGCCGAACGGCTCGACGTTGACGACCACGATGTCGATCGGCTCGATGCCCTGCCGTTCGAGCTCGGCAAGCTCCTCCGGGCGGTCGCGGCGCGCGAGGATGCCCGCGTAGATCGCGTGGTGGAAGGTCTTGTCGGAACCGTGGACCTGCGCCGGCACGCCCGTGAGCTCGGTGACGGGCCGCACACCGATGCTGTCCTGGGCAAGGTGCTCGAGGGTCTGCTCGGTGGCGAAGAGCTCGACGCCCAGCGACTGGAGGCCACGAGCGAAGACGCTGATCCCGTCTCGCGTCGCAACCGACAGCAGCGCTCGCACTCGGTGTCCTCCGCGTCGGTGCCGTTCGGGGCGAGCGCACGCTGCTACGCCGTGGCTCGGGCCGAGTATAGCCGGGCTCATGGCATACTCCAGCCTCGCCGGCCGTGGACGACCTGACCCAAAGGTGCTTCGTTGACCCTGTATCCCTGGGATTACTTCTGGATCGGCTTCAACAAGTTCAACTTCCCGGACCTGTTCGATCCGATGTGGATCGGCGCGGGCATCCTGTTGGTCGTCCTGATCGCCCTGTACATCACCCGGACGCGTGCGCTGCACCGGCACCGGCCGTATCTCGACATGTGGGAGTGGATCTTCTGGTCCGGCCTGATCACCTACTTCCTGCTCATCGTCGGCTCGACGTTCCAGTTCGACTTCGC
>DATAPH010000096.1:0-23569 GCA_036265325.1 Actinomycetota bacterium
CGCGCGCGTGATAGCCGGTGATCGAGATCGGGTTGAACCGCGGCAGCGCGCCCGCCGCGTACTCGATCACGTCACAGCTCAACCGCAGCGACGGTTCGGGCGGATAGATGAACGTCTTGCGCGCCAGGAACTCCTTCAAGATGTCGTTCTGGAGTGTGCCGGCGAGGTCGGCCCGCGCCGCCCCCTGACGCTCGGCGGCAACCAGGTACATCGCGAGGATGATCGGGGCGGTCGCGTTGATCGTGAAGTTGACCGAGATCTCGTCGAGCGGGATCCCGTCGAAGAGATCGACCATGTCGTCCGCCGTGTCGATCGCGACGCCGACCCGCCCGACATCGGCGCGCGCCGCAGGATGCGCGGAGTCGTACCCGAGCTGGGTCGGCAGGTCGAACGCGACCGACAACGCCGATTGCCCGCGTTCGAGCAGGAACTTGAAGCGCGCGTTCGCATCCTCGGGCGACCCGAACCCCGCGAACTGACGCATCGTCCACAGCTGGCCGCGATACATCGTCGGGTAGGGACCGCGCGTGAACGGTGGCGCGCCCGGCGCGCCGAGCCGCTCGGCGAGCCCCGCGGCGACATCCGCCTCGTCGTACACCGGGGCGACCGGGATCCCCGCGTCGGTCGTGTCGGTCGCGCTCACGCCGTTCGCTCCCTCGCACCGAGCGCCAGGACGCTGTCCACCACCGACGGCAGGCTCGTCCCGACCGGATGCACCGCATCGACGCCCATCGCTCGAAGCTTCTCGGCGTCCTCGGCGGGGACCGTCCCGCCGACGACGAGTGGGATGTCGACGCCGGCCCGGGCGCGTTCCGCCAGGAGCTCCTCCGCGAGCGCGACGTGCGCGCCGGACAGCACGGAGACGCCGACCACGTCCGCGTCCTCATCGACCGCCGCACGCCAGATCTCTTCGGGCGTGCGACGCAGCCCCAGGTAGACCACTTCGGCACCCGCGTCGCGAAGGGCCATCGCCACGACCTTGATGCCGCGGTCGTGGCCGTCCAGGCCGGGCTTCGCGAGCACCACGCGCGTCGGGCTCATGCGAGCACCCCGGCCACGATCACCGGCTCGCCGTCGAGCTCGAGCGTCGCGTCGCGCATCACACAGTCCAGGTGCGCGACCGCGTCGACCGTGCCGCCGTACGCGATCGAGTTGCCGAGCGCGACATGCGCGGTTCCCCGCGATGACTCCGTCTCCATGGCAACGCCGCACACCTGCCCGTTCGGGTTGAACGCGACCGAGACCTCGGCGAGGTTGGCCATCTGCGGGTCCGCGCAACGATCGAGCATCTCCTGGAGCCGGCCCGCCTCATCGCCTTCCACGCCGACCAACTCGCCGTCTCGGAGATGCAGCACCACTGGAGACGGCAGCGGCCCCTCCCCCATGAACAACAGGTCGGCGTCGACCACGACGACGCCGGTGGTCGAGCCTTCGACCGGCGCGGTGCCCGCCTCGATGTCGGGCGGCGCCATGTAGTCGCCGGGCTCGCGCGCGAGGCCGTGCAGGACGCGACCGGGCCGCCCGGACACGGAGCCACGCAGGTCGGTGCCCGCCGGCGTCGTGAGCCGGTAGGCGTCGGCGCCTCCCCACGCGGCGCCCACGTGCTCGGCGTCGTCGCGGATCCCGTCGAAGTCGACCGCGAGCGGCCCGTCGTCGCGGAACGTCTCCATCCGCACACCCGGCATCGCCAGGTACCGGACACCGGCGGCCGTCGCCTCGCGGCGCGCGAGGCTCGACCCGATGAACAAGCTCGTGATCTCGATCACCGCGCCGGCGGACCGCATCGCCGCGGCCACCGTTCTCGGGGGCTCCTGCCCGGGCAGCTCGGGTACGGGCATCCGCGAGACGACGCAGACCGCACCACGCTGAGCCACCGCCTCTTCGAACGCCTCCACCACAGAGCCGTCGGTCCCTGCGTCGGTGAGGAGCAGGACCTGCTCGCCGGCGCGGAGCGCGAGGCACCGGTCGAGGACGTTCGCGAACCCGGCGGGCATCTCGGCCACCCTGCGCTCAGGCTCCTTCCGCGGACAGCGCGCCTGCGGCGAACAGCGCGTAGACCTTGGTCGCCTCGTGGATGTCCTCGACGGTCAGGTGCTCGTCGGGGCAGTACACCGGCGGACCGCCCGGCCCGAAGATCACGGTCGGCACCTTCTCGCCGAAGCTCGCCGTGTCGCCGAGCCAGTTCTCCACGACGAGCGACGGCTCGTCGCCACGAACCTCCCGCACGGCCGCCCGCATCAGCTCGACCACCGGGTCCTCGGGGGTCGCGAGGTAGCCCGACTTCACGTCCGCGAGCTCGATCGAATACCGCAACCGCGGCTCCGCCTCCACCGCCCGCGCGAGGCACTGGTCGATCTCGGCGCGCACCTGCTCGATCGTCACGCCGGGCTGTGGGCGCGAGTCGACCCGGATCACGCACTCGTCCGGGATCATCGACGGACCGCCGGGCGGCAGCCCGCCGTAGATCCGGCCCGGCACCACGTAGGTCTCGGCGCCGAACAGGTCGACGATCCACGGCTCGAGCGCCGGCTCGTACTTCGACGCGTCGAGCGCCAGCACCATCTGCGCCGCGAGCACGTTCGCGTTGATCGCCTGCGGCTTGTGACAGGTGTGCGCCGACTTCCCGATCGCGGTGATGTCGAAGTAGTACCGGCCTCGATGCCCCAGGCAGACCTGGTTGTCGGTGAGCTCGCCGAGCACCGCCATGTCAGCCGGGAACGCATCGAAGAACGCGATCGACCCGAGCTGGTCGCCCATGTGATCCGCGACCGCCGCCATGGACAGGCGGCCGGCGAGCGGAACCCCGCTCGCCCGCACCGCCTCCATCGCGACGATCTGACACGCGAGCGCCGCCTTCATGTCCATCACGCCGTGGCCGTAGACGGCGCCGTCGATCAGGTCGCCCGAGAACGGCTCGGCCGTCTCCCACCCGTGCGACACCGGCTTCGTGTCCATGTGCCCGGTGAGGACCACCGTCGGCCCGTCTCCCCCGAAGGAGACGTGGCCGACGGCGTTGGGGCGGTCCTCGAGCACGGGCTGGAGCTCGACGTCATCGAACTCGGATGCCTGCATCGTGGCGGCGAGGAACGCGGCGAGGGGCCCTTCGTCGCCGAGCACGCTCGGGATCCGGCACACCTCCCGCACCAGCTCGACCGCTCGGTCGAGGTCGAGCGCATCCAGCACGCTCGACGCGACCGTCGGCCCGATCCCTACATCCACGGCATCTCCTCGTTCGTCTGGTCGGGGGTCACGAGCAGCTGTACGGCATGTAGTCCGTCGTCGCGATCGCGCTCGCGTCCGGCGTGCTTGTGATCAGCTGGTTCGATGACATCCACTCGCCGTAGCTCTGCCAGTTGGCGACGTCGATGCAGCCGGTCTTCGTCCCCGCGGCGGGCTTGAGCAGCTTCAGCGTGTAGGGCACGCTCGCGTCCAGGAACGTCGGCTTGTAGTCGGTGTCGTTCTTCATGATCGTCGTGGCCTCGTCCGGGTTGGCCATCGCGCCGTCGGTGCCCTTGACCACTGCGGCGACGAACCGGCGGACCGCGTCCGCGTACGCCGGGTCGGACGACAACCGGTCGCTGTTCGCGGCGATCACGAGCTCGGCATACGACGGCACGCCCAGCTGATCGGCGGGGAACACCGACGGCTTCTTGCCGGTCTCCTGCTCGATCTGGATCGCCTCGACGTTCTGGTAGCCGCCGATGATCGCGTCGACCTTGTTCGACAGGATCGAGGGCACGAGGTTGAACCCGACGTTGACCTTCGGCACCTGGCTGTCGGTGAGACCGGCGGTCTTCAGCATCGTGGTGTAGAAGGCGTCGTCGCTCGGGATCCCCGTGACGCCGACCGTCTTGCCGTTCATCTCGGACAGCGACGTGATCGGCTCGTCGGGGTTGACGATCAGCGAGTTGAGCGGCACCGGCACGACGGTCGCGACCGCGGTCGCCGGGAGGTCGTTCTCCTGGCCGTAGAACATCTCGGGCTCGTACGTGATCGCGAGGTCGACCTTGCCGAGCGCGACGAGCTTGATCGGATCGGCGGCGTTCGACGGTTGCCGGAAGTTCACCGTGAGGTTCGAGTCGGTGTAGTAGCCCTTGTCCTGGGCGTAGTACAGACCGACGTGGTCGGGGTTCGGTACCCAGTCGAGCTCGACGTTCAGGGTCGCGGGCGCCGAGGTCCCGGAGCCGGACGCACCCGCGCTCGAGCTGGAGCTGTTGTTGCTGCACGCCACAGCGATGAGCGCGACAACGGACACCATCGCCGCCGCGACCAGGCCCTTCCTATGCGTTCGGATCATCTGCGATCGTCCTTTCGTCCCGCGGCGCGCCGGACCGTCCCGTCGCAGCCTCTCTCCACGGCCGTGCTGATCCCTACAGCACCCCCCCTCTCGACACCCACGGGCAGAAGATCCGCTCCAGGAGCGAAACCAGCCCGAAGAGGGCCATCGCGATCAGCGTGAGCAGCAAGATCGCCGCGAAGATCCGCGCCGTCTGCAGGTTCGGGGTCGAGGCCTGGATCAGATAGCCCAGGCCTTGGCTGGCGCCCGCCCACTCGCCGAACACCGCGCCGATCGCCGCGAACGTCGCCGCGACGCGCATCCCCGAGAAGATCGACGGCAATGCGCCGGGAAACTCGACCTTGCGGAAGATCGCCCAGCGGCTGGCATCGAGCGTGCGCATCATGCGGATGAAGTCGTCGTCGACGAGGCGGAGCCCGTCGAGGCCGTTGACCACGATCGGGAAGAAGCAGATCAGCGCGACGATGACGACCTTCGGCAACAGTCCGTACCCGAGCAGGATCACGAGGATCGGGGCCAGCACGACGATCGGGATCGTCTGCGAGCCGATCAACAGCGGATAGACGGCGCGACGCAGCGGCGTGAACAGGTGCAGCACGATCGCCAGCCCGACGCCGGCGACGATCGAGATCCCGAATCCGACCAGGACCTCGCTGAGCGTGGGCCACAGGTTCGGCTCCAGGTACCGCGACCAGTCGGCGCGAAGCGACGTGACGACGCCCGTCGGCGATGCGAACAGGTACTTGGGAACGTGGAAGATCTTGATCCAGAGCTGCCAGATCACGAGCATCGCGATGACGAACAGCATCGCGAGCGCGTAGTTCCGCCAGAACCGCACCCACAGAGACGGGCGCTTCCGCGGCGAGGGGGCCTCGGCCGATATCGCGTCGGTCGTCGGCTGCTCGGACGCCTTCGCGCTCACTCGATCGCCTCCAACGCCGACTCCTTCAACTCGATGAACTCCGGGCTGGTCACGATCTCGCGACGGGACAGGCCCTCGGTCTGCAGGCCGACGTCCAACACGGTCACCACGCGCCCGGGCCGCGCCGACATCACGACGACGGTGCGCGACAGGAGCAGCGCCTCGTCCACGTCGTGCGTCACGAGCAGCACGGTGCGTGGCACGTCGCCGAGCGCGCGAAGCAGCCACTCCTGCATCTGTCCGCGCGTGATCGAGTCGAGGGCGCCGAACGGCTCGTCGAGCAGCAGGATGTCCTTCTCGGCCATGAGCGTGCGGAGGAAGCTGACGCGCTGCCGCATGCCGCCGGACAGCGCATCAGGACGGACGTCCTCGAACTTGGCGAGCCCGAAATGCTCGAAGAACGGCTTGGTCTTCGCGCGGGCGTCCTTCTTCGAAACGCCGCGGTTCTCGACGGCGATCATCGCGTTGTCGAGCGCGGTCCGCCACGGCAACAACAGGTCGCGTTGCGGCATCATCGCGCACCGGCTGAGCCGGCCCTGGGTCGACGTCTCGCCTTCGACCTCGATCGTCCCCACGTCGTGCTCGAGCAGGCCCGCGGTCAGCTGGAGCAATGTCGACTTGCCCCCACCGCTCGGTCCGACGATCCCGATGCGGGAATGGCGCTCGATCTCGAACGTCACGCCATCGAGCGCGACCACGTCACCGAACGCTTTCCCGACGCCGTCGAACGCGATACCGACGTTGCTCCCAGCCGTTGCTCCGGTGCCGCCGCCTTGCACGCCGACCAACTGCTCCCCCAACGGATCCCCTCCGCCTTTGATATCTGATATCTCAGGCATCACATCGCGTAGGCGCGACCCTAGACACGGGGAGAAGAGAGGTCAAGTCGGCTGCGGCGCAGGCCCTCAGCGAGACACGGCGTTACGGCGTGGCGTAGTCTTGGCTGAGATCGGGCCAGCGCTCGAACGTGTAGGCCATCTCCCAGAACTGATGCTCCAGCCGCGACGACGTCGCGAAGATCCGGTCGATCTCCTCCCACCGAGCCTCGCCCGACGCCTCTTCCGCGACGAGTCGATCGAAGTCGCGGCGCATCTCGGCGACCATCTCGACGTTCGCCGGAAGCGAGAAGTAACCCACCCAGTCCGCATAGACGGGGTGGTCACGATCCACCTGTCCGGCAAGAGCCGTCGCGATCTCGATGTAGGACCACGCACACGGGAGAAGCGACGCCATGATCTCGAGCGGGCCGCCGTGCAAGGCCAACGAGCGCATGTAGCTGGTGTACGCGACGTTGGCGGGCGCCATCCCCGAGGCGCCGCCCCGATCGAGCGCGCCCATCTCGGTCACCCGCTCCAACAGGTCGCGGTTGCTCGGGAGCTCGTGGTCGACCACTTGATTGAGGTCCGTCACGAAGTAGCGGAGCTCGACCTCGTTCCGTGACTTCGCGGCGCCCATCGCGAGACACCGCGCGTAGTCCTGGAGATAGAGGTTGTCTTGCTCGAGGAAGAACCGAAACTTGTCGATCGGGAGCGTGCCGCCGGCCAACTCCGTGATGAACGGATGCGCGTGCAGACCTTGCCAGATCCGGTCAGACGCGGCGCGGAGCCGCTCGGAGGGCGGAGGCGTCGTCATCACACTCCTTCTCTACCCGTGATCGCGCGAGTGTACGACCGCGCGAAGGACGCGATCTGACGAGCGTCGCGGATCGGCCGGACGCGGCGTTCGTCAGCTTCGCACGGCTGTCGCCGGGCGGCGGCGGTTCCCACGTTGCCGCGCACGGCCGTCCGTTCGCTGCGGTTCGCGGTGCGGCGGGAAGCCCGCCTGCACGAACTCCGCGTCGAGGTCGAGCGTCTTGGCGATGCGACCAACCTCGAACCGCTGCTCCGGTGTCACGAACGTGACGCCTTCTCCACCCCGGCCGGCTCGGGCGGTGCGGCCGACGCGGTGCACGTACGCCTTCTCGTCGGCGGGCGCGTCGTAATTGATCACGTGGGTGATGTCCTCCAGATCCAACCCCCGCGCCGCGACGTCGGTCGCGATCAACACGTCGTTCGCCCCGGTCGCGAACCTGCCGAGTGACCGCTCGCGCTGCGGCTGCGTCATCCCGCCGTGGAGCTCGCCGGCATGGAAGCCCTGCGTGCGCAGGTTCCGTGCGAGCCGGTCGGCGCCGTGCTTCGTCCGGACGAACACGAGCGCAAGCCCTCGGTCGGCGGCGAGTTCGCGAACGAGCGCCTGCGTCTTGTCAGGGCGCTCGACGCAGATGAACCGGTGATGGGCATCCGTGATCGTGACGCCGCCCTCGCCGACCTCGTGACGCCGCGCGTCGCGGGTGAACCGCTTCGCGAGCCGGCCGACCTCACCGTCGAGCGTCGCCGAGAACAGCATGGTCTGCCGGTCTGGCCGCAACATCTCCAAGATCCGCTGCACATCGGGCAGGAACCCCATGTCGAGCATGCGATCCGCCTCGTCCAGCACGCAGATACGCACCCGGTCGAGCCGGAGGAGCTTCCGTTGCACGAGGTCCAAGAGGCGACCGGGGGTCGCCACCAGGATGTCGGCGTGGCGGGCGCGCTTGGCCTGCGGTCCGATGCCGACGCCGCCGTACACGGCAGCCACCTGGAGATGCGCGACATCGGCGATCGCACGGAACTCCTCGGTCACCTGGCTCGCGAGCTCCCGTGTCGGCGCCAGGATCAGCGCGGACGGGCTGCGGCCGCTCGGCGTCACGCGTTCGACCAGTGGCACCGCGAACGCGAGCGTCTTACCGGAGCCGGTGCGAGAGCGTGCGAGCACATCGCGGCCCGCGATGGCATCGGGGATCACCCGGGCCTGGATCTCGAACGGACGGCCGAGCCCGCGCAGGCGCAGGGCTTCCTCGGTGCGGGCGGAAACGCCGAGCTCCGCGAAGGTCGCTGCATGTGTGGGCAGCACAGAACCGCCCCGAGATGGGTGTTGATGCATAACTACCTCGACTTCCTTTGTCGTCGATCCGCGGCGCGAAGAGAGCCGGCGGAGCCGCACAGGAACGAGGATGCGAACGTGTGAGGGTCAGCGAGACGCTGTCGCGCGTTGCCCCGAAGATCGAGGCTCGCGAGGGGGAACGTCTTTCAGTCTACGCGATGGAACGGCCCGCGCGCCGGACGCGGTGATAGCCTGGTGTTTCGGCGTCTTCCGAAGGTTCGCCACGAGCGACCGACGTGTCTGCCTCCCACGTCCTTCCGCCTCGACGGATCATCCGCAGCCGCGGTCCGAGCAGGGAAGGATCAGGGATGAACAGGTCGAACAGCAGCAGCGTGCAGTACGGCGTGCCACAGACCGGGAAGCAGGCGCTCCGCCGAGAGCCGGCCGGCAGGAGATGTGCGTTCCCGGCGTGCGAGACGGTGCTGTCGACCTACAACACCTCACCGACGTGCTGGGTCCACACGACGGCGACGCCCAGACATCCGCTCGCGCCCAGCACCAACCCGATCCGCTAGCGCGTCGCAGCAACCCGCGTCGCGGCCCGACCCAGGTAGCACGATGGCCGCCGCGCGAAGCGCGGCGGCCACCGAACTGGTTCGTGTTGTTCAACCGATGACGCGGACGTTGCCCGCCTGTGGGCCCTTCTGACCCTGCGAGACGTCGAACTCCACCTTCTGGTTCTCTTCCAGATTGCGGTAGCCGTCACCCGCGATCGCGCTGAAGTGCACGAACACGTCGGGACCACCGTCGTCCTGGGTGATGAAGCCGAAGCCCTTCTCGCCGTTGAACCACTTCACGGTTCCTGTAGCCATGATTCGTTCCTCCTTCCTGTGCCCGGACGAGCCTGACCGCAGCTCGGGGGCGTTCGGTCCGCAGACCGAGAGGGAACTGCACATGGACCTACGGTCGTGAAGTGATGCTGAACCCTCGACCCCACACGATACAGAATCGAACGGGCCGTCTGCCGGCCTGCGAGCGGCGTGGCGCCCGGCCGGCGGCCGTGCACGTTCCGGAAGGACACTAGCCTTGGGCCGGAACGGCTCGCAGGAGACGGAACGGATGGCGTCGCGCTCGAACAGACCCTCGACGAACGCGGAACGAACCGACCCCGGGCGTCGGGCGATGGCGCTGGTCGCCCTTGGCGCGATGGCTGCGACCGTCGCCATCGCGGTGCTCGGCCTGATCCTTCACCCGCTGGTGATCCTGTGGTCCTCCGCCGCGGTCGCGCTCGTCGTGGCGGGGGTCATCCTCATCGTGACGACGCCCGGTATCAGGCGGCTCCTCGGCGGCGCGACCGCCGTCGCCGGTGCCGTCGCGTGGCTCTGGATCCTCATCGACGGCGACGCGATCCTGTTCGTCGTCGCGATCGGCGTCGCAACCGCCGTCTCCACGCTGCTCGCCCTGCTGGCGCTTCGCCCGCAGCCATACCGCCCACCGGCGCGCGAGGCCGTGACCCCGAGCAAGCCGTTCATCGTGATGAACCGGCGCTCGGGAGGGGGCAAGGTCGAGAAGTTCGAGCTCGACGCGAAGGCCGAGGCTGCGGGCGCAGAGGTCCGCTACCTGGACGACGGAACCGATGCGGAGGCGGCGCTTCGGCAAGCCGTCGCCGACGGAGCCGATCTGCTCGGAGCGGCCGGGGGCGACGGAACGCAAGCGCTCGTTGCCCGGATCGCCGTCGAGCACGACCTGCCGATCATCTGCATCCCGGCGGGAACCAGGAACCACTTCGCGTTGGACCTCGGGCTCGATCGGAAGCATCCGAGCCGCGCGCTCGACGCGATCGGCGAGGACGGAGAGGAGATCGTGATCGACCTCGGCTGGGCGGGAGATCGCCCCTTCGTGAACAACGTGTCGCTCGGCGCCTACGCCGAGATCATCGCGCGACCCGAGTACCGCGACGCGAAGTTCACCACCGTGATGGCGGTCCTGCCGCAGGTCACGGAGCCATCGGCGCGGTCGGGATTCACGGTCGAAGCGGACGGGCAGCCCACGGTCGAAGACCCGCAACTCGTGCAGGTCGCGAACAACCAGTACGCGGGACCAAACGATCCGGCGCCGGCGGCCACGCGCCCGCGGCTCGACACCGGCAAGCTCGGCGTCGATGTCGTCGCCTACAAGAACTCGACGGAGCTCGGCGATCTGGTCGCCGAAGCGCTCGCGGGAAGGACGATCCGGTCCACGGCCTATCGGAGCTGGACGGGCACGAAGGTCCGCATCAGCGCTCGCGACGGCGTCGTTCGGGCCGGCGTCGACGGCGAGGCCGTGGAGTTCCCGTCGCCGCTCGAGATCTCGATCGCGCCTGCGTCGCTTCGCGTTCGTCTTCCCAAGGATCGGCCCGGACCGAAGGTCGGCTGGCCGCGCCTGGATCGCAGGATCGTGATGCGGCTCTGGGCGATCCTCGTCGGCGGGAACTAACCGCCGGACCGCCGGCGCTCCGCGATGCCGTCGCCCGCCGACTCGACCATCGCCGCGATGCCCGACCCGGCGATCGCGCCCACCGCGACATCGACCGGGTAATGCACGCCGAGATGCACGCGTGAGTACGCGACGCAGCCGGCGAGGAGCCGGATCGGCAGCGCCAGCGCCGGCATGTGCCGGCCCACCGCGTACGCGAAGGCGAACGCCGACGCCGCGTGCCCGGACGGGAACGAGGACGAGCTGGGCATCGCGATGTCGCGGGCGGCGAACGTGGCGGGGTCGGCACGTTCCGGCCGCGGCCTCGTCGCCACGGACTTCGCCAACAGATTGACGCTTGCCGACGCCACGCCGATCGCGATCACGCCGTCGAGCGCCGCTCGCCGTCCTTGCTTCCCGCCGAACAGGGCCAGGAGCGCCGCGATCGCCAGCCAGAGCCGGGAACCGTTCGCCGCCTTCGACAGCCGGCGCAACGGGTCGTCGAGCGACGGCGTCGGCGTTCGCGCGATCGCGTCGTACACCGCCCGATCAACCGCCCCGAGCTCGCTCAGCGCGATCGACAACGGCGACGTCGGCCCGCGCCGATCCTCGACGCGTTCGGCGGCCGCCTCGGCCAGACTCCGCTCGGGGGCGGGTTCCGCGTCAGCCATATCGAGCGCGCGAGGACAGGACCCCGACCGTCGCGAACCGTGCCTCGCTCATCACACGAGACTAGACAATGACGCCCGAAGCGCTCTGGCCTTCCGTCGAGTGCTCGGCCTGGCCGACTTCTCTCACCAAGCCGGAGCCGAACCGTCCGGCGGTCTCGTTGCGCTCGTGTTTCTCGAAGACCTCCACTGATCCGATCGCACCCAGCAGCAAGGCCGCGGCGACCGTGGCCACGACGATCCGACGGCGCCGGATGGGTCGCCGGTCGTCGCGCACACGTCGAGCCAGTCCCTCGTGCGCGCGATGCTCGAGCACGTCATCCAAGGGCGCGAGTTCCTCGCCCCCCGTCACTGGGGCGAGCGCCCGCGTGAGCACCGCGTCGGTCAGCGCCGGGTTGATCGCGAGCACCGGTCCATGCAGGTACGTGCCGACGACCGAGCCTTGCACGGCGCCCTCGATGCGATCGTGGCCGTTGTTGCCGTGACCGCGCGTCACGGAGGCAAGCGGCGCCGCGTCCGACCCGAGGGTCGTCCGCCCCGCGTGATTCTCGAACCCGACGAGGTCGAACGAGCGACCCCAGAGCCGGGCGTCGCCCCGCACGCGGCCGACGATCCTGCCATCGGATGCCCGCGTCTCGACATCGAGGATGCCGAGGCCCGGGATCTCCCGGCCGTCCGGCAGGATGTAGCTCCGGCCGAGCAGTTGATAGCCGCCGCAGATGCCCACCACCACGGCTCCTCGCGCGATCGCCTCGCGAACGGCGCCGCCGCGCGACACGACGTCGCGCCCGACGACGCGCTGCACGCCGTCCGTTCCTCCCCCGAGGACGATGACGTTCGCATCCGCCGGGATCGCCTCGCCCGGACCGACCCCCTCGACACGGACGCTGAATCCACGCCACTCCGCTCGCCGCGACAAGACCGCGACGTTGTCGTGATCCCCATAGGTCCGCAGCAGGCCCGGGTACAGATGCGCGATGACGAGGTCGGTCATCGGAGCACCGGTTCGGTTCGGTCTCGGACGGTATCCGAGACGCCGGCGCTCCGCGAGCCCAGCACCGCTCGACGGAACGCGAGCATCGCCGTGTAGGTCGCGAGGACGGCGACGTTGTCGCCCGGCCGCGTGACGGCCCCCACCCGCGTGAGCAGCGCGTCAAGATCGGGATCGACGGCGTCGACGGTTCCGCCTGCGTACCGGAACCTGAGCGCGATGTCGTGCGCACGCTCACCCCCGGCGAAAACCGGGATGTCGAGGCCGAGCAGCTCCTCCAGACCCGCGTCCCAGATCCACGAGACATCACGGCCGTCGGCCGCGCGATCGTTGATCAGAACGACGGCGGCGCGGATCCGCGGATCAGAGGCGACCTGCCTTGTCGCCGTCACGCAACTCACCGGGTTCTTCGCGAGGAACACCCAGAACGACCGTTCGTCGAACGAGAGACGCTCCGAACGGCCGAACCTGGGAACGAACGATCCGAGCGCATCGATCGACGCCGACGGTGCGATCCCCAGTGACGAGGCCACCGCGATCGCCGCAGCTGCGTTGTACGCGTTGTGCTGGCCCCCGAGCATGAGCTCGCGCGACACGCCGTCGATCGAGAGCCGGAGTCGGTCGAGGCGGCCATCGTCTTCGACCGTGACACGGAACGCGGGTCGGGCGCTCGCCCACCCGCACGCCGGGCATCGGATCACCCCGAGATGCGCGAACGTTCGCTGCAGATAGCGGAGTGCCGCGCCACATCTGGGACATATCTCGGGATCCGCCTCGCGACGGGTTGTCGTCGGGGTACGTGTGGGCGTCGCGGCCTGGATACCGAACCCGATCGGATGGAGATCCTCGACCGCGTGCCAGAGCAGTGGATCATCGGCGTTCGCGACGATGATGGATCCCGGCGGAAGCGCCTCGGCGGACTCCCGCAGGAGCCGCGCCACGATCTCCGGCTCGGCGAACCGATCGAGTTGATCGCGGAAGACGTTGGTGAGCACGAGGACCGCGGGCTCGCTCGCGCGGACGACGCGCGGGAGCGCGGCCTCGTCGACCTCGAACACGGCTGCTTGTTCGTCGCCGGCGGCGGATGCGAGCGCGGCCGCGACCCCTCGGAACAGGTTCGCCCCGCTCGCGTTCGTGAGCACGCGCGTGCCGCGTGCATCGAGGATCGTCGCGAGCATCGCCGCGGTCGTCGTCTTGCCGTTCGTTCCCGACACGACCGTCGTCGTCCGTGCCAGGCTCTGCGCCCTGCGCCGGACGAAGCCGGGATCGAGCCGCTCGATCACGAGCCCCGGCGCACTGGTTCCCCCGCCGGCGCCGACCGACCGGCTGAGCGACGCGACGCCCCCGCCGACCGCCGCGATGAATGAATCCCAAGCGTGTAACGCTGAGGATGGTTGTGCGGCGCCACGACTGTCTCGGGCTTCCACCGTCTCGATGCTCTCAAGGGTCACGCCGGCCAGGGGCGATTTCGTATTTGCTTTTGGTTCGATTCCCCTTGTGCGCGTGCACAAACAAGCGCGACCGGACGCCGAAGGAGCTTCTCGGCCGGTCCGGTCGCGCTGACGTGCCCGCCCATCGACGGTTCGATCGCCGAGTGATGGGAGCTGATCGGCGAGGTGTTCTGTCCGAGCTGCCGGTTGCTACAGCGAGCTACTTGCTGACTTTGCGCGCGGCCTTGCCCGCCTTCTCCTGGACCGAGCCCTTGCCCTTCTGCACCGCACCCTTGGCCTCGAGCTTGCGGTTCTTCGTGACTCGGCCGGTCTCCTTCTTCACGCCGCCGACCACCTTGTTCTTCTTGCCCTTCGCTTCCGACTTCGTTCCCGCCATCACGGTCTCCTTCTGTTGCGTCTTACGGAGCGGACAAAGGACCTGATTTCCCATCGAGCGGCGCGCAAAACATGCGGGCGCGTTGGGCGACGACCCCGAGGCGTCGGATCGGTGCCGTCCGAGAGTGGAGTAGCGCTGGCCGTTGGTGGGTATCGGTTCCGCAGCGAGTCATCTCGCCGACGCGGGCTGAGGAGGGAACGATGAGCGAACGCGACAACCAGGCCGGCGACACCGAGACCGCCGTCTGCCATGTATGCGATCAGCGCTTCGGGACGCAAGAAGAGCTGGCGAAGCATCTGATCGACGCGCACCCGGACGACCTCCTCGGCGAGGTAGTAGGGGACTAGACCCGCTCGCTCATCTGAAGGCCGCAGCGCCGCGATCGGTCGCTGCTCGTCATCCTTGACCCCTCGCTGCCCGCACGTCCCGATCTCATCGGGACCATCGACGGTGCGCACACCGCCGATCCGGTGTTGAGATACCTGTGGACAGACGGGGGAGCTGATGGTCATGCAGGCGAAGACGACTGATCCACGGTTGGACCATGTCCGCACGGAGAGGATGCAGCGGAGCGAGCGCGGCCTCGATCGACAGGTCGTCGCCGGCGCGCTCCTCGCGCTGACCGGTATCGGCATGATCTTGGCGATCATCACGAACGAGGCGCTGTACCCCGCGGAGAGGCACTACACCACGTTCGCCAACTCGATCAGCGATCTCAGCGGAACGCTGCCGCCGAACAGCTACATGGTCGAACCGAACCGCGCCATCTTCATCGCGACGATGGCGTGCGGCGGCGTCCTCGTCCTCGTGGCCAGCTGCTTGCTGTGGCCGATGATCGCTCGCCGCCGCGTGGTCGTCGGCCTCGCCCTGATGGGCGCAGGTCTCGTTGGCATCGCGGTGTTCCCGGGGAACGTCGAGATGTGGCACCCGCTCTTCGCCATGCTCGCCTTCGTCGCAGGCTCCGTCACGGTCGTGATGTCTCGCAAGGTCCTGGAAGCGCCCACGAAGTACTTCGCGACGACGCTCGGGGTCGTCGCGTTGATCGCGACCGTGCTCGGCCAAGAGGCGTTCGAGAGCTGGGGACTCCAAGCAGCGATTGGGATCGGCGGCACCGAGCGGTGGATCGCCTACCCGGTACTGCTTTGGCTCGTTGTGTTCGGCACCACGTTGATGACGCGACCGGCGGAGGGCGAGAGCGGGCGGCCCTAGGGCGATCAGTCGGGTCGCGTGTATCGGAGCGACCTGGCCGCGATCAACTCATCGAGGACTCGGTGACCTGACCGTCCTGGACCTCGATCGGCCGACCCTCGAGCCGTCCGTCGCTCGACACGACGTCGTACGACCCCGAAGCGAGCGACGGAAATACCGCCACGTGTTTCGCGCCCGAAGCGGACCGGAGCGTGCGCACGATCGCGTGCTGCCGACCCGCGCTGCCCTCGACCTCGACCTGTCGTCCGACGTCCCCCGCCTCCCCGTGCAGCACGAGCGAGCCCGCGCCCGGTTCCGGCTCCAGCATGATGCTGGTGAGTTCCCGGCCCGGGTCTCGCTCGTGCTCCATCGCGATCACGACCGGTGCGGTGGATCGGTCGAGTACCCGGCGTGCGGCGTGCCCATGTACGGGAACGTCCCCGGGTACGGCGTGTCCACGTCCTGACCCGAGACCGACCCGTCCTGGATCGCCGACGCCGCACCGTCCGGCGTGTACGAAGGCGCCACCAATGGATAGGTGAGGCCGGCGATCGCACGGAGTTCGATCGTGGTCACGTCGTCCGGCAAGCGCCTGCCGTTCGGGAACCCGGCGAGGTCTCCCCCGACCACGCCGAGCCGGTTCGGCTTCGACGTCGGGGGGATCGCCATGTTGAGCCGCAGCATGTCGGCGGGTGCGGCGCCCGTGAAGTTCTGGAACCCGGGGACGATGCCCGACGGGATGCCCGTGAGCAGGATCGCCTCCAGGTCCGCCCGCGCCGCCGACAAGCCCTTCAGGTGCGGGAACACCCCCGGATACAAGATGGGGAGCAGTGTGGCGAGCTCGGGGTGAGCGTAGTACTTCGCGAACTGCGCGTCGTCAGCCGGCTGAACCGAGTTCCAGAGGTCCTTCTCGTCCATCGGGATCAGGACTTCGTTGACGAGCGGGTTGCCGAGCCGGGAGACCTGCACCCACGGGCCACTCCCCTCGACCTTGCCGCCTGCGTCGCGGATCGTCGAGCGGCGGCGACTGGCGGAGGCCCACACCCCGATCACCGACGACGCCTTCGACGCGTCGGTCGGGTTCGACCCATCGCGCGTCAGCATGGTCTTCGGCAGCTGGATCGCGATCGAGTGGACGTTGAATCCGCCGAGCCCGTTGATGCCCTCCGCTGCCGGCGTCGGGATCAGATGCAGGTTCTGGAACGGCCGAAGGTCCCCGAGATCGAAGATCGAGCCGAGGTCGACGAAGAACGCCTCGTCGCGCTGGCCCGCGAACACCTTCACCCCGTTGCCGAGGTCGTGCCTCGCCGCGTCGGCGAGCGCGCCGTAGTCCGGCGTCGAGCGCGGTCCGATGTTGACGGGCGGGCACGCGAGGCCGTTCCCGAGCAGATGGGGGGTGCCGTTGCGCACCATCGTCACGGAATACGTTTGGCGACGGACCCAGTTGGGGTCGGTCAGCGACGAGATCGGTCCCGTGTTGTACAGGAACGTCTCGGCCGTGACCTGCGTCGAGAACCGGAACTGGAACTTGAGGTCGTCGCCGCTGTCGCCGCGGTTGTCGATGTGGATCTGGTACAAGACGTCGTCGCCGAACTCGTAGAAGTTCGGGCCACCCGGCGGGTACTCGGTCGGGATGAAGTTGGCGATGAGCGTGACGGTGCTCGGCTTGTCGGGGCTGACGAACGCGTAGAGATCGGTGTTGTCGGCAACGGGGTCCTGCGCGGTACCCGGCGCTTCACGATGGGACGACATACCTTCTTACCCTCCCCCTGGACTGGCGGACGAAACGGACGGCGACGTCAGCGCGCGGCGCGAAGCAGGAGCCGCGCCAGCCGTGCGTCGCGACGAACGATCTCCCGTTCGCCGACGAGAACGGTGACCTCGTCGCGATCGCCGGCGCGTACGAACGCGACGACGCGATCGTCGGAAGCCTGGATCGGATCGGTTCGCTCGGCTTGCTTCTGCATCGCCCCGGCCGCGTTGGTCACCAGCCCGCGGGACGCCATCGCTCCCGCTGCGGCGCCGATCGATGCCTTCCGGAGGAACGACCGCCTACTGAACGCGTTCATGCGCCCACCCCTTCCCATGGCTAGTCGTGGCGTGGTTCGCACGATATCGGTGGGCGGATCACTCGGATTCGCGAACCCGATGACTGCCGCTTGAACGGGCCAAGTGGTCCATCGATTTGGCGGTTTCGCGGCACCGACTTCGAAGGGTCGGATCTCGCACATCGGTACGGGTCGCCTCACGCGTTTCGGCGATGCATCTACGCGCCGGATGTTCGCCAATGTGACGATCAGATCGACTGCCGATACCCGAAGAATTCGTGGTCCTCGTCGTAGCCGCCGTATCCGGCGCCCACGTCGGTGAAGTCGGCGACGAACTCGATGGCGGCGATCCACTTCACCTGCTTGAAGCCGAGCTGGACCTCGTTCCGCAGCCGCAGTGGTGCGCCGTGGCCGTAGGTCAACGGCTCTCCGTCCATGTCGCAGGCCAGCATCGTGAGTTCATTGCGCATCTGTTCGATGGGATGGGCGTCGTAGTACAAACCTCCGTCCGCACCGTCGCCGAGCGAATAGAACACGACCCACTGCGCCTCCGGCTTCGGCCGGACAAGATCGAGGATCGTCCCCATGGACGTGCCGCCCCACTTCGCGACGCCCGACCATCCCTGGATGCAGAAGTGCTGCGTGATCTGCTGGTGGTACGGGAGCGCCCGGATCTGGTCCAGGGTCAGCTCGACAGGACGCTCCACCAGACCGGTGATGCGAAGGCGGTAGCCGGCGAACGCTGAATCGTAGAGCGTTCGGTATTCCTCGGACCGGGGGTAGGCGCCGTTGTGCCAGAAGTACGGGGAGATGTCCTGCTCTGAATATTCGCCGGGCTTGGTATCGACATGCTCGAACAGTCGCTGGACGGGACCGATCAGCGCGAACCCGACCCGCTGCACGGATCGTGGTCGGCGAAGCGTGACCGGTGTTGCGGCCACCCACGCCACCGTCACGACAACCATCGAGGCGGCGAACACGCCGAAGCCGAGCCACGAACCTGAGTCGCGCGCCGCGTAGCCCATGTTCAGGTTCCGAAGAAGCCCCGTCGTGAACACCAGTGCGGTGTGCAGAAGGATGAACAGCAGGAACCAACACAGGATGAGGAAGTGCAGCGACCGCGCGACCTGGATGTTCAGCAGTCTGCTCACTCGCCGGAAGCGCGTGGAAAGCGCCGGCGACATCCCGAGGCCGGTCAGCATCGCCGCCGGCGCCGCGATGAAGATGGTGATGAAGTAGGCCAGTTGCTGCAGCGCGTTGTACGCGATCCAGCTGTTCTCCCTCGGCCAAGCAAGCGAGAGGTACTGGATCAGGACGGAAGCCGCGGCGGGCATCACCGTCCATGTGGTCGGCACTACACGACGCCACTGCCCTGTGGTGAAGAGCAGCACGTAGAACGCCACACCGTTCGCGAGCCAAAGAACGTCCGTCCCGAGATGCCACCAGCGGGCCAGGCCGATCGAATGGCGCAGCCCCGGGAGCCCGACGTGCTGGGGCAAGGTGACCGAGTCCTGTTTCGCCGTCCAGAGCGGATCGAGCGGGACCGGGCGCTGGAAGCGGAACCAGTCCTTCCCCGGCGTGCTGTGTCTCGTCCAGTAGAGCCTCGGGTGGTCGGCCAGGATCTGGATCCCGGAGCGGATGATGAACACCATCAGCAACAGGTTGAGGAAGTGGGTGACGTCCACCCATAGAGGAAGACCGGTTGATGCGTTGTCGCTGGACGCGACGATCGTCCCCGGATACCGAGTGATGAATCGCTGAACCGCGGGGACATGCCGAAGCCCCTGCGCCGCGGCGACGCATATGAGCAGGAGTACGAACCCGACGGGAAGCAGCCACAACAGGTTGAGCCACTTATCGCGGCCGATCCTGATCCGCGGCGAGACACCGCGGGCTTCCGGCATCGACCCTGACCACGAATCGGGGTCGATCGTGTCCTTGCCTGGCGTGAGTCGATGCCGGTATCCGCTGCGTTGAGCAGCGGGTCTGTCCGAGCCGCCCGCCGCCTGATCGGGCTCGGTTGGTCGCTTCGAGGTCACCTCACTCGAGGCGTAGCCACAGACACCGTCGAGGAAACATCGACGCGGAATAGCTCCGCTGGGATGCTTCGTTGGGAGACGGATGGATACCCACCCGAAGCGCATCGGCTTTCTGTCGTTCGGCGCATGGCACCCAGCGGCCGGCCGGACGAACTCCGCCGCCGAGGCGGTTCAGCAAACGCTCGAGCTCGCCGTCGCCGCGGAGGAGGTCGGCATCGACGGCGCGTTCCTGCGTGTCCATCACTTCGCACGCCAGCTCTCCGCCCCGTTCCCGCTCCTTGCCGCGATCGGCGCTCGGACCAGGCGGATCGAGATCGGAACCGCCGTCATCGACATGCGCTACGAGAACCCGCTCTATATGGCCGAGGACGCTGCCGTCGCCGACCTGCTCGCCGGTGGCCGCCTGCAGCTGGGCATCAGCCGAGGCTCGCCCGAACCGGCGTGGCACGGTGCCGAAGCGTTCGGCTACATCGTCGACGCAGACGACGTTCGCACGAAGACGGAGATCTTCCGGGCGGCCATCTCTGGGGCCGGCGTCGTCCGTGCGGACGCCGGTGGGCGTCCCGGCGACATCCTCCTTCCTATCCAGCCGCAGTCACGCGGGCTCGCGGAACGGATCTGGTGGGGCTCAGGCACCCGCGAGTCCGCGGCGTGGGTCGGCGAGCAAGGGATGAACCTGATGAGTTCGACGCTGCTGCTCGAGGACACGAAGGTGCCGTTCGACGAGCTCCAAGCCGAGCAGATCGGGATCTTCCGCGACGCGTGGAAGGCGGCCGGCCACGCCGGGACGGCCCGGGTCTCGGTCAGTCGCAGCGTCATGCCGATCACCAGCGACTTGGACCAGCGCCTCTTCGGCGACGACGCCAACGAGGACCAGGTGGGATGGCTCGACGGCGCCTTGAGCCGGTTCGGTCGCAGCTATACCGGCGCGCCGGACCAGATCGCAGCCGAGCTCGCTGGCGACGTCGCGGTACAGGCCGCAGACACGCTGATGCTCACGGTGCCGAGCCAGCTGGGGGTCGACTACAACGCCGCCCTGCTTGCGACGATCGCCCGGGAGATCGCACCGTCGATCGGTTGGAACGAGCAGAAGGAGAGCACTTCCGCCGACCGCTGAGCGAGAGGATCTCCCGTGCGAGTGCTCGTCGTCGCCGACACACATATCCCCGACCACGCGCGGGGCCTGCCGGACGTGATCCTCGCCGAGGCGCGCCACGCGGATCTCATCCTTCACGCGGGCGATGCGACGCAAGCTGCCGTCCTGGAAAGTCTTGCGCGGTTCGCACCCGTACAGGCGGTGGTGGGCAACAACGACGATGACGACGTGGCGGCTTGGGGTGCGCAACAAGCGCTGGAGCTCGAGATCGGCGGGATCGCCGTTGCCCTGATACACGATGCCGGCCCGGCACGAGGGCGCGCCGGACGGATGCACCGCCGGTTCCCGAACGCGAGCGTCGTGATCTTCGGTCACTCGCACATCCCCATGGATGTGGGATCAGAGGCCGACCAGGTTCGGCTCGTGAATCCCGGAAGCCCGACTTGGAAGAGACGCCAGCCCTACCCCACGTACGCGATCGTCGAGTTCGGCGGACGGATCGACGTCGACATCAAGTCGATCGCCTGACGGCCGCTGCCGTCGAACATCTCGGGGTGGTCGCTACTCGCGAGCGGTTCCCAGCGTGATGAAAGGATCGAGCTGCAACAACGTTCGGTATGCCGCGCGACTCGCTACGTCGTCTCGGGCAGCGGCGGGACGGGCGCTTCGTCGACGGCCACCACCGTCTGGCAGTCGCCACACGTCCAGCAGGTGAGGCGGTGGATCCACGTCCCGTGCTCATAGACGCTGCAATCGACAAGGCGACGCGATCCGCATTCAGGGCATGCAGTCCGCTCGCTCATCACTTCCAGCATCGGCTGCTTGTACGTCACCTGTCAGGGCTAGCGGGAGAAATGGCCGGTCGCATGATCAATCTCCCCCGGGCTGTAGATGCGCGCTTTCGCCGGGGGATAAGGCTCGTAGCCGAGACTTCCCCTCAGTGGGGTGCAGCGGACAGTTGATCCGGTCGGATGCAGTTGCTGCGAGCGCGTGAGCCCCGCTGAAACGCGCCCTATTCGCCCGTGAAGTCAGGGTGAGGGTCAGTGATCTGGATACGGAACCACCAGTACTCCCGCCCCTGCTGGACGATCGTTCCCCAGTGCCTCGGGTCTCCCTCGAATGCGTCACCGATGCCTTCGCCTCGGGCCAGCGACGCCTTCGCTCGCTGAAGCATCCGCTGGAACCCGTCTTCCAGTCCCAGACCGCGCTCGGTGTAGGAGCTCACTGGCCGCTCATCCAGGAAGTACCGAAGATGTGGTTGGGCCATAGGACGATCCTATCCCGCATGAGCGATCGGCACTCGATCGCAGGTTCGCGGCACACGAACTCGTGGGCCGCTGGCCTCCCCGGAGCGGTTCAGCTGAACGGCGTCGCGACCTTTGACTGAGGGCCTCTCGAGGGTCACGATGACGTGATGGCTGATTTCACGGTCCACATCCCTCGCCTCTCGAAGAGCATGACGAGGAAGGACGCCGTGCGTCGGGCCCGTGTCTTGGCCGCTCAGGGCAAGGTGACGGTCGTAGGCGAACCGCACGTGCGCCTCGACTGGGACAAACCCCAGTCCCACTACGTGGTCGTGTTCGAGACCTTCGATCTCTAGCTCGACGGCGTCAGAGGGGCCGACGAAGGCTCATTCCGGCCGGACCGGGCTGTTCCTGGTCGGAGCCGCGGTCGATGGAGCGAGTCGCGCTTAGCGACCGAGCAAGGCGAGGTGCTTCGCACAGGGGTCCGCGACGGTGCAGCACGTGGGGAGCTCGCGAGCCTTGTCGCGCGCCGCCCGTACCCTCGACGTCTCCAACGCTTTGCGCGATCGAGGTTCAACCCCGTTCTCGATCAACAAGCTGCGGCGGCGAGCCGGGTCACGAACCTGCGCGATCCGTCCATCGGGCAGGAGCACCTCGCCCTCATGCCAGGCGATGCCCTCAGGCGCTGCGTCGGGATCCTTGATCCACGCATCACCCGGGTTCTCACTCATAGATCCAGTTCACCACGTCCTGACAGGAAAGGAGCGCATGAACCCGGAGTCTCTAGGGCGAACACCCCTTCGTTCGTTCGTTGGTGAGAGGGTACTCAGAACTCGGTGACCTACATCCAACGCCCCGCTGACAGGAGTGCCCACAGGAGGAGGTAGGACCACAGACCAACCTCTTGACCGTGCAAGGCGATCGCCGTCTAGCATCGGGAGATGTTCACCGTCGCGCAGCGCGATGCGTTCCGCGAGCGGATGATCGAGCTCGCGCAGGCCGATGAACGGATCATCGGGGGCGCGGTCGTCGGATCACTCGCGATCGGTGCCGGCGATAGATTCTCGGACGTCGATCTGACGTTCGCGGTGACCGACGCGGTCCCGATAGTGCTCGACGCGTGGACGCGACTGCTCGTCGAACGGTTCGACGCCGTTCCACTGGTCGACCTGGAGCGTCCGCCGACGATCTACCGGGTCTTCTTGCCGCCCGACGCCTTGCAGTTCGACCTTTCGATGACGCCGTCGGAGCGGTTCCGCCCCGCCGGCCCGAAGTTCCGCCTCCTGTTCGGCTTGACGGCCACCCGGAAGAGAGGCCATGCGGAAACGGCGTCGCTGCCGAGACAGGCGGCACGCTGCCGTCGGCTGCGCGGCATCGCAGGCGCGACGTCACCATGGCTTCGCAAGAACCGACCCGAATGGAGATGAAACGTGAGTGATGACGTGCGTGATCTATCCCGGCAGCCTGTCCGATTCCTTGTGTTCTCGGCGTCGCTGCGCCAGGACTCGCTGAACACGCAGCTGGCCGAGCTCGCGGCGACGGTGATCGAGTCGAACGGCGGCTTGGTCGACCTCGAGCCGATGCGCCTGTTCGATTCACCCGCGTACGACGATGATGTCCAGCGAGACGAGGGTTTCCCGGCGCCGGCCGAGGAATTCCGCAGGAAGATCGAGGACGCCGACGCGTTCGTCGTCTCCTCGCCCGAGTACAACGCCTCGATGCCAGGAGTGCTCAAGAATGCGATCGATTGGGTATCGCGTTACCGCCCACAGCCGTTCAATGAGCGCCACGGCCTGCTGATGTCCGCATCGCCGTCGATGGCGGGCGGGAACCGCGGGCTGTGGGCGCTCCGGATCCCCCTCGAGCACCTCGGGGCACGGATCTATCCGGACAT
>DATAPH010000097.1:0-33541 GCA_036265325.1 Actinomycetota bacterium
GAGCGGGCGAGGTCCGCATCTTCGAGCACCCACGGCTCGCACGCATCGCCGAGCATGATCGTGACGCCGGGGATCTCCGCGCGGAGGTCTTCCACGGTCTCTTTGTCCTGCTCGATCAGCGTGACCTCATGGCCCCGCGTCGTCAGGTCGGCGGCGACGTGCCTCCCGATCGCTCCTCCGCCGGTGACGACGACGCGCATCAGTGCTGCTCCGTGGTGTCGAGCAGCGCGTCCAATTCGTTCATGTAGTCCTTGCCCATCGTGACGATCAGGAAGTCGCCCTCCTGCAGCGTGCTGTCGATCGACGGGATGAAGCCTTTGCCGCCGCGCGAGACGCCCGCGACGAGGATCCGACCGTCGACGTTCAGGATCGACACCGGCTTGCCGACCAGGTGGCTCGGCACCGGCACGCGCACCCGCAGCAGCTCCCCGCCGCCGAGGCTCTCACGCACCTCCTTGCCGGTGTGCAGCAGCATCAGCTGGAACTGCTTGACGCCCCAGGTGGTCGTCGCGACCGTCGGGATGTTCAGCCGTTCGTAGATCTCGGCGCGACGCGGGTCGAAGATCCGCGCGATCACCTTGGGCACGTGGTAGTGCTCGAGCGCGACGCGGGCCGACACGATGTTGGAGTTGTCGCCGCTCGAGACCGCGATGAATGCGTCCGCTTCGCGGATCCCCGCCTCTTCGAGCACGTCGCGATCGAACCCGAGGCCAACGATCGTCCGCGCCTGGTCGCCCGGCGGGTACCGGTCGAACGCCGCAGCGCGCTTGTCGATCACCGTGACCTGGTGGCCGGCGTCGAGCAATGCATGCGACAGCTCGGAGCCGACGCGACCGCATCCCATGATCAGGACCCGCATGGCCGGGAAGCGTACCCGCGCGCGAACCGCCTGACAGCGATGACGGGATAGACGAAGAACCGAACGAGCTCCAGATATGCCTGCGGGCCGACAGCTGGAGGGAGCTGCCGGCCCCGCAGACGGGCTCGGAGGAAAGTAGGTTCGTTGGTGCCCTGTCCCGCGTCGTCCGGTGTCGGGGGTGACGGTCCGACACCAGGGTCAGCGGAACCCTTCTTTCCGTGGATAAGCGTCGGGCCCCGAGCGTGAGTGCGGCGTGAAGGATGCCGAACACCGCGTGAAGAACCCGTGAACGCGCCGACGGCCGCGCGAACGCCAAGATCGCGCCCGACCAGGCGGTAGCGTGTCCGTCGTGGCCACTGAGCGCAGGGATTCCCGAGTGGATCAGGTCTCCGGCCGCGCGGTGGCGATCGGGTTCGGCGCATCGTTCTGCGGCGCGATCCTGGTGGCCCTGACCAGGGAACTCGGCCCCGGAGCCGGCGTCGCGATCTTCATGCTCGCGGTCACGATCTCGGCCGTCACGGGCGGGATCTGGGCGGGGATCATCACGGCGCTGGTGTCGTCGGTCGCCTTGCCGTGGATCGAGCAGCCCGCCCAAGGGTTCCAGTTCGAGCAACTCCGCGACGTCATCGCGTCGGTGGTCTTCCTCGCGATCGCCGCGGTGGTCGGGCTGGTCGTCGGTAACGCCGCGGCGGAGCGCCGACGTGCGACGGAGCGGGAGCGGGAGGCGCGGCTGCTCGCGCTGCTGTCGACCAAGCTGCTCACCGGCGACGTGCCCGACCGGGTGCTCGACGAGTTCGTCGCGTTGCTGCTCGATCCGTTCAACCTCGCGATGTGCAGCGTCCAGGTCGTGCTCGACGGGCACGAGATGAGCGCGGTGGCGAGGCGCGACGGGGTCGAGCTCGGCGGACCCAGCGAGATCCTGCCGGTGGTGATCGCGTCGGTACCGCTCGGCACGCTGACGACCGAGCGCCCGGCTCGAGCGCGGTCGTTCACGCGCCGCGAGCGTGAGCTGCTCGAGGCGGCGACCCGGCAGGCCGCCGTCGCGCTAGACCGGGCGCGACTCGATGCGCGCGCGCGGCTCGCCCAGCTGGACGCCGAAACCAACGAGCTGCGCGCCGCGATGTTCTCGTCGGTGACGCATGACCTTCGCACGCCGCTCGCCTCGATCAAGGCGGGCGTGACGAGCCTGCTCGACGTCACGACCGTGCACGACCCCGCCCAGCAGCACGAGCTCTTGGTCACGATCTTGGAGGAGACCGACCGCCTCAACCGGCTCGTCGGCAACATCCTCGACCTCGCGCGCATCCGCGCCGGTGCGTTGATCCCTCGCCGAGTGGCGACCGACGTGCAGGAGGTGGCCGAGGCGGTGCTGGCGCGGATGCGACCGCAGCTCGAGCGCGTCCGCGTCGGGCTGCAGGTTCCCGACGACCTTCCCGAGATCGCCGCCGACCCGATGCAACTCGATCAGGTGCTGACCAACTTGGTTGAGAACGCCGCGCGTCACTCGCCGCCCGGCGGAGCCGTCACGATCGATCTGTCGCGCGAGGGCGGGGCCGTGCGCGTGCGCGTCAGCGACGAAGGTCCGGGGATCCCGCTCGCGCAACGCGAGAAGGTGTTCGAGCCCTTCTATCGTGGCCGCGAAGAGCCGGAGCGCCCCGGCAGCGGGCTCGGGCTGTCGATCGCGCGGGCCGTCGTGGTCGCGCACGGCGGCCGGATCTGGGTCGAGGAGACCGCCGGCGGCGGCACGGCGATGGTCCTGGACCTGCCGATCGAGGAGGCAGCGGCGTGAAGGTGCTGGTGGTCGATGACGAACCACAGATCCGTCGCGCGCTCCGTACGAGCCTCGAGGCGCACGGGTACACCGTGGAAACGGTCGGCACCGGCGACGAAGGGGTCGTCGCCGCGGCCAGCCAACACCCTGAATTGATCCTGTTGGATCTCGGCCTGCCCGACATGGACGGCACCGAGGTGATCACGCGAGTCCGGGCGTTCTCCGAGGTGCCGATCATCGTGCTGTCGGTCCGCGAGAGCCAGAGCGACAAGGTGGCCGCGCTCGACGCCGGCGCCGACGACTACGTCACCAAGCCGTTCGGGATGGAGGAACTGCTCGCCCGGTCCCGAGCAGCGCTACGCCGCAAGGGCTCCGGCGAGCCGGACGCGCCGATCCTGACCTTCGGCTCGCTCCAGGTCGATCTCGCGAAGCAGCTCGTCACGATCGAGGCCGAGCAGGTCCACCTGACGCCGACGGAGTACGGGCTCCTCGAGGTCCTCGTCACGAACCCGGGCAAGCTCCTCACCCATCAGTGGCTTCTTCGGCGAGTGTGGGGGCAGGGCTACGGAACCGAGACGACGTACCTGCGGACCTACGTCCGCGCGCTTCGGCGCAAGCTCGGCGACGACGCGTCGGCCCCCGCGTTGATCGTCACCGAACCCGGTGTCGGCTACCGCTGGGTCGCCGACGCGACATGACACACGGGCCGGCCACGGTGCGCCGTAGCATCGGGTCCTGATGAGCTCAGGATCGAAGGCGTCGACCGGCTCGGTCGCCAAGCGTGTCCTCGTCGGCCGCGCGTTTTCGAGCCACCACCTCGAGCACACGCTGCTGCCGAAGATCCTCGCGCTGCCGGTCTTCGCGTCGGACGCGTTGTCATCGGTCGCGTACGCGACCGGCGAGATCTTGATCGCGCTGACGCTCGCGACGACCGACCCCGCGAAGTACGTCATGCCGATCTCGTTCGCGATCGCCGCCCTCATGGCGATCGTCGTGAGCTCCTACCGCCAGACGGTGCGCGCGTATCCGAGCGGCGGGGGCGCGTACATCGTGAGCAAGGAGAACCTCGGCACGTTCGCGGGCCTCGTCGCGGCGGCGGCCTTGCTGTTCGACTACATGATGACGGTGATCGTTTCGATCGTGGCCGGCGTGTTCGCGATCGGGTCAGCGTTCCCGTGGGCGAACGAGCACAAGGTGATCCTGTCGATCATGTTCGTCGCCCTCGTGACGATCGCGAACCTTCGCGGCGCGCGTGAGTCGGGCACGTTGTTCGCGATCCCCACCTACGGGTTCGTCGTGTCGATCCTGATCCTCATCTCGGTCGGCGCCGTCCGGTGCGTCGGCGGCTGCCCCGCCGTCGTTCCGCCGAGCCCGCAGATCGCGGCGCCGGCGGCGGTTGCCGGCATCACGATCTTCGCGTTGCTCAAGGCCTTCTCGCAGGGCGCGACCGCGCTCACCGGCGTCGAGGCTATCTCGAACGGGGTGCCGGCGTTCAAGCGGCCGCAGGCGAAGAACGCGGCGGCGACGCTCGCGATCATGGGCACGATCGCGGTGACGATGTTCTTGGGGATCTCCTTCCTGGCGACCCACGTGCCGGGACTGGTCGCGAGCGAGGACCGGTCGGCGGTCGCGCAGGTCGCGGTTGCGATCTTCGGGAACAACACGTTCGGGTTCTTCATCGTGCAGGCGTTCACCGCCGCGATCTTGATCCTCGCGGCGAACACCGCGTATCAGGACTTCCCGCGGCTCGCGTCGATCCTCGGCCGCGACCGATTCATGCCGAGCCAGTTCGTGAACCGCGGCGACCGGCTGGTGTTCTCCAACGGCGTCGTCGTGCTCGGCCTGTTGTCGTCGCTGATGATCTACATCTTCAAGGCCGACCTGAACACGCTGATCCACTTCTACGTGGTCGGTGTGTTCACGTCGTTCACACTGTCGCAGAGCGGGATGGTGCGCCACTGGATCACGGAGGGACGCAAGGGCGACGCCGCGATGAAGGGCTGGCGACGCTCGATCGTGATCAACATCATCGGCGCGATCACCACGTTCGTCGTCTTGATCGTCGTGATCTTGTCGAAGTTCAAGGACGGCGCGTGGCTCTCGATCTTGATCATGGCGCTGCTCGTGCCGCTGTTCTACGCGATCCACCGGCACTACACGTGGGTGCGCTCGGTCGTGCATCGTGGCACCGAACGGGTCGGCGTCAGCGGGCAGACCCATGTCGTGCTATTGGTGCGCGAGGTGGACCCCGCCGTCGCGGAGGCGCTCGGGTACATCCGGTCGTTCCATCCACGGTCGCTGCAGGTGATCACGCCGCATGCGTCCGTTCCGCCGGAGGTCGCCGAACGATGGGCATCGCTCGCCGGCGCGACGGCGCCGCCGCTCGTCGCGACCGGGCACGGGAGCATGACGGCGAGCGTCCGGCGGTTCATCGTGTCGATGGATCTCGGACCGCACGACGTCGTGAACCTGGTCGTGCCCGAGGTTGTCGGGGCCAAGCTGCCCTCCTACGTGCTGCGAGGGTCCGACCTCGTCCGGCTCAAGGCGTCGCTGCTGCGAACGCCGCACGTCGTCGTGACCGATGTGCCGGTCGTGAGCGCGCACGAGGGCGTGCGTGGCGTTGATGCGAAGCCACTCATCCCGCACCGCACGGTCGCGCTCGTGTTCCTGTCGAGCGTGAACGACCTCACGATCCGCGCGGTGAACTATGCGCGTTCCCTCGACGCGTCCCTCACACGCGCGATCTACTTCGATCTCGATCCGGAGGCCGCCCACCGCCTGGAGACCGCGTGGTTCGAAGCGGGGCTCGAGGTGCCGCTCGACATCGTCGAGGCGCCGTTCCGCGATCTGACGGGTCCCATGCTCGAGGAGGTGCGACGCTACTCGTCGGATCCGGGCACCGTGGTCAACGTGATCGTGCCCGAGGTGATCGTGAACCATTGGTGGCAGCTGCCGCTGCACAACCAGAACGCGCTGTTCATCAAGCGGCTGTTCCTGTTCGAGGACCGCGTGGTGCTGTCCAGCGTGCCGATGCTGGTGTCGGGCACGCCGACGACCGAGACCGAGACCGTGTGAGCGGTCCGAGGCGCTAGCATCGGCCCATGAACATCCGGCCCGTCACCTCCGATGACCTCCCGTTCCTGCGGAAGATGATGTACGAGGCCGCCCGGTGGAACCCGGACTGGCCACGCGAGCCGATGGAGGAGGTCCTCGCCGAGCCGATCTTGCTCCGCTACAGCCAGGGCTGGGGTCGCGACGGCGACGGCGGTGTGATCGCCGAGATCGAGGGCGAGCCGGTCGGGGCGGCGTGGTACCGCCTGTTCACCCAGGAGACGCCGGGCTACGGGTTCGTCGACGAGAAGACGCCTGAACTGTCGATCGCCGTCGTGCCGCTGCACCGTCGGAAGGGGATCGGCGAGACCGTGCTGCGCGCATGCATGGTGCAGGCGCGCGAGGAAGGGTTCCAGGCGCTGTCGCTGTCGGTGGCCGTGCACAACCGGTCTCGGATGATGTACCAGCGCGCGGGCTTCGAGAAGGTGTCGGAGTCCGGCGACGGCGGCGACCATTGGACGATGGTCGCGAACCTGTAGAAGCCGGAGACGCCGGGCCTCGCTCCCTGCTTCCCTCGGCTTCGCTCGCTCGCCTCAGTCCAGACGGTCGCTCATCCCGGCGTCTCCGGCTTCCTCGATGATCGTTCTGGCTGAGGTTCGTTTCCAGACCCACCAGGCGATCAGTGCGACCGCGGCTACGCCCGCCACGATCGCGACCGGGGCGAAGTACTTCTCCAAGGTCTGCCATTGGGCGCCGAGGGCCCTGCCCGCCAGCGCGAGGCCGAGGCACCACGGGATCACGCCGAAGAGTGTGAACAGGGTGAAGCGGCGGAGATCCATGCGGGCGACGCCGGCGGGGAGGCTGACGAACGCTCGGATCAGCGGCACGAGGCGGCCGAGGAATACGACGGCCTCGCCGCGGCGTTCGAACCAGGCGTGCGCCCGGTCCACTTCGTGGGGGCGCAACAAGAGGTATCGGCCCCACCGGTCGATCGCCGGGCGGCCACCCCAGGCGCCGAGGGCGTAGGCGAGCCAGGACCCCACCATGCTCCCGACGATCCCCCAGATGACGACCCACGGGACTGAGAGGGCGGCGTCCGGCGAGCCGAGAACGCTTGCGGCGAAAGCAGGAGCGCACAGGGCTCCTGCGAAGGCCATGACCACCTCGGAGGGGATGGGTATGCAGATCGAGCCGAGCAGCATCAAAAGGAACACCGCTAGATAGCCGTTGTTGGCGACCAGCCGTTGAACCGTGTCGGTGAAGACGGCGAGCAGGGGGGAAACCTCCTTGTGACCAGCGGGAACGCCCCGAGCGTACCAACGGGCGCGGATGCAAAGGTCACGGTTCTGTGCTGAGGCGGTGGTACCGTCCGCCACCGGGAGGCCCCCGAGGGACGGGGGTTTCCAGAAAGAGGAACAGGAAAGCATGCCGAAGACGTTGGTCGTGGTCGAGTCGCCCGCCAAGGCGAAAACGATCGAGCGCTACCTCGGGCCCGACTACGTGGTCCGGGCCTCATACGGACATATCCGTGACCTGCCCAAGTCCAAGCTCGGGGTCGACCCCGAGCACGACTTCCGGGTCGAGTACGAGGTGCCTGAGCGCTCGAAGGAGCACGTCGCCGTTCTGAAGCGCGCGATGAAGTCGGCCGACGGCTTGGTTCTCGCCACAGACTTCGACCGCGAGGGCGAGGCGATCGCGATGCACGTGGCCACGCTGCTCGGCGAGGACGCCAAGCAAGCAGACCGGGTCACATTCACGGAGATCACGCGCGACGCGATCCTCGAGGCGTTCGCCAACCCCCGCCGGATCGACGGCCACCTCACCGACGCCCAGGAGGCGCGGCGGATCCTCGATCGTCTGGTCGGGTACAAGATCTCGCCGCTGCTGTGGAAGCGGGTCCAGCCCGGCCTGTCGGCCGGCCGGGTCCAGTCGGTCGCCGTTCGCTTGATCGTTGAACGGGAGCGCGAGATCGATGCCTTCGTTCCGGTCGAGTACTGGAGCATCGACGTCCGCCTCACGCCGGAGGACCCGAAGTCACCGTTCGTCGCAAGGCTCGTCCAGGTGCCTGATGGCAAGCTCGCCGCGAGCCCCGACAAGAAGGGCCTCGTCCTCGGCGCGCAGGGCGACGCCGATACGCACGCCGCAGCCCTCCGCGACGCCCGGTACCTCGTCACCGCGGTCGAGAAGAAGCAGCGTAAGCGCTCGCCGTCGCCGCCGTTCACGACCTCGACCCTGCAGCAGGAGGCGGCGCGCAAGCTCGGGTTCGGCGCCCGCCGGACGATGCAGGTCGCGCAACGCCTGTACGAAGGCATCGACCTGCCCGGCGAGGGCTCGGTCGGCCTCATCACTTACATGCGTACCGACTCGGTCACGATCGCCGACTCGGCGCTCCGCGAGATCGCCGAGCTGGTGAAGTCCGAGTACGGCGAGACCTACACCATCGCCGAGGCGCGCAGGTACAAGACTCGCAGCCGCAACGCTCAGGAGGCGCACGAGGCGATCCGCCCCACGAGCGCGATGCGCACCCCGCAGCGGATGGCGACCGTGCTGGACCGCGACCAGCTTCGCCTTTACACCCTGATATGGCAGCGCACGGTCGCGACGCAGATGGCCGAGGCGAGGTTCGACCAGGTCGGCGTCGACATCGAGGCGACCGCCGGCGCATCGACCTATGGCCTTCGCGCGACCGGCCAGACGCTCGTCTTCGACGGGTTCCTCAAGCTCTATCGCGAGGGGCGAGACGACGAGAAGGTCGACGAGGACGCGGAGTCGAACCTCCCCGAGCTCACCGCCGAGCAGGCGCTCCGCATGCTTGAGGTCCTTCCCGAGCAGCACTTCACCCAGCCGCCGCCGCGCTACTCCGAGGCGTCGCTCGTCAAGAAGCTCGAGGAAGAGGGGATCGGCCGGCCGTCCACCTACGCGTCGATCATCTCGACGATCCAGGATCGCGGGTACGTGCGTCTGGAGGACCGCCGGTTCAAGCCTGAGGACGTCGGCTACGTCGTGACCGACAAGCTGATCGAGCACTTCCCCGACGTCGTCGACGTCAACTTCACCCGCTTCATGGAGAAGGAGCTCGATGACATCGCCGAGGGTCAGCTCGGCAAGGTCCAGATGCTCCATGAGTTCAACGCGCCGTTCGAGCGGGCGCTCGAGAAGGCCGAGGACTCGTTCGAGCGGTACCAGGAAGACCTCGACGAGCTGTGTCCTTTGTGTCCGACCGAAGGCCGCGAACCCGGCAAGCTCCAGGTGAAGCTCGGCCGCTACGGCAAGTTCATCGGGTGCCCGAACTACCCGGAGTGCCGCTACATCCGCAACATGGATGGCAGCGAGCGCCCCGAGCCGGAGATGCTCGATGAGAAGTGCCCGGACTGCGGCCGTCAGCTGCAGCGCCGGGTCGGGCGGTACGGGCCGTTCATCGGATGCAGCGGCTACCCCGACTGCCGCTACATCAAGAAAGACCCGCCCCGGTCGCTCGAGATCACCTGCCCGCAGTGCAACCAGGGCCAGATCGTCGAGAAGCGCACGCGGTTCGGCGTGTTCTTCGGCTGCGACCGTTACCCGGAGTGCGACTTCGCCGTCAACAACGAACCGCTGAAGGAGCCGCGCTGTCCGGTCGACGGTTCGCTGCTCGTCCAGCGGCCGAAGTCGATCCGCTGCTGGGGCTGCGGCGCCGAGTTCGACCTCGACATGGTGCAGACCAAGGAGGGCGACCCCGAAGCCGAGGCCGAGGCGCGTGCCGCCAAGTCCGCCGCGCGCGCCGCCCGCGCCGCGGCGAAGGCCGCGAACAAGAAGCCGGCCACGCGCAAGAAGGCGGCCGCCAAGAAGAAGCCCTCCGCAAAGAAGAAGACCACGACGAAGAAGCGCGCCACGGCCAACAAGAAGGACGCACCGAGCGCGGCCCCGTCCGCCGAACCGGCCGCGGTCGCCGCGGCACCCTCGGGCGACGACACCTAAGGCGCCGTGTCGTCGATCACCGACGAGGTCGCCGAGCTCCGCGGGACCCGGCCGGCGACCATCAAGGACCTCCTGACCAACCGGACGTTCGCGCGTCTGCTCGCCGCGATGTCCGTGTCGTCGTTCGGCGACTGGGTCGGCTTCGTCGCGGTCACGTCGATCGTCGCGGGCCTCGGCGGTGGGACCGCTGCGCTCGCCGTCTCAGGCGTGATGATCGCCCGCACGTTGCCCGCGTTCGTCTTCGGTCCGATCGCGGGGTCGTTCGTCGACCGGTTCAACCGCAAGCAGATCATGATCATCGCCGACATCGGGCGAGCCGGCCTGTACCTCTCGATGGCGTTCCTGAACCGGCTCTGGGCGATCTACCTGCTGTCGTTCGTGATCGAGTGCCTGTCGCTGCTGTGGAGCCCTGCGCGCGACGCGTCGTTGCCGAACATCGTGCCGCGGCGGCAGCTCGCCAATGCCAACTCGTTGGTGCTGGTGAGCGCATACGCGACGCTCCCGATCGGTGGCGCGGCCTTCGCGGTGCTGGTCGGTGTGTCCAAGTCGCTCAGTGCACGCATCCCGATCCTGGCGTCCCAGCCGGAATCCTTGGCGCTCGTCTTCGACGCGGCGACATTCCTGTTCTCGGCGGCGATGGTCGCCGGCATCACGCTGCGAAGTACCACCGCAACTGAACGCGAAGGCCTCGACATGTCGCGCGTCTGGCGTGACACGCGTGACGGCCTTCGCTTCCTGCGCGAGGACTCTATCGCGGCGGCCATGACCGGCGGCATCGCGATCGCCTTCGGCGCCGTCGGGGCCGTCCTCGCGACGGGTCCTGTGTTCGTCGCGACGACCGTGCACGGTGGGAAGTCCGGGTGGGGGCTCGTCGTCACCGCGTTCGGCGTCGGCATGGCGCTCGGGATGGTGAGCGCGACGCCGGCCGCGCGCGTCGTCGAGCGCGACCGCGTCTTCGTGTGGTCGCTCCTTGCCGCCGCCGCGACGTTGATCGTGATGGCGGCGATGCCCAACCTCTCGTGGACCGTCGTGTTCTGCGTGTGGCTCGGCGCATTCTGCGGGCTCGCGTGGGTGAGCGGCTACACGGTCTTGCAGGAGAACGTGGTCGATGAGTTCCGCGGCCGAACGTTCGCGGCGCTCACGACGCTGTCGCGGATGGTGTTGTTCATCTCGCTCGCCCTGTTCCCGCTGCTCGCCCAGCTCTTCGACTGGATCTCCAACACGTTCGGCGGTGGCGACTTCTACATCGGTGGCCAGCGGATCGACGTCTCGGGGCCGCGCCTCGCGCTGTGGACGGCCGGCCTGTTGATCGTCGTCGCGGCGCTCAACACGCGGCGGTTGCTGACGCGGTACCGTCTGTCGCGTCCCGTCGCTCTCTCCCTCGTGCCGAAGCTCAAACGACCGCCCGCCACCGGTGCCTTCATCGCATTCGAAGGCGTTGAAGGCGCGGGCAAGGGGACGCAGATCGCGATGCTCGAGCGGTATCTGCGCGACGCGGATGTGCCGATCCTCGTCACGCGCGAGCCCGGCGGGACGAAGACGGGGGAGCGCATCCGCGAGCTCCTGCTCGACCCGGAGACCGGCTCGCTCGACGCCCGCGCCGAGGCGATGCTGTTCGCGGCTGCGAGAGCGCAGACCGTCGCATCCGTGATCCGCCCTGCGCTCGCCGAGGGAAAGGTCGTTGTGTGCGACCGCTACGTGGACTCGTCGCTGGCGTACCAGGGTTCGGGCCGAGGCCTCGGAGAGACGGACATCCTGTCGCTGAACGTGTGGGCGACGCAGGGGCTCTTCCCGGACCTCGTGATCCTGCTGCACATCGAGCCGGAGCTCGGCCTCGCGAGGTCGGGCGACGAACGCGACCGGATGGAACAGGAGGGCGGCTCGTTCCTCGCGACCGTCGCCGACGCGTACCTACGGATCGCGGAAGAGCATCCCGAGCGGTTCGTCGTCATCGATGCAGCCCGCGACCCCGCCGAGGTGTTCGACGATGTGCGGGCGGCGATCGACAAGGCGCTCCGTGACCGCCACGACCACGGCGACGGCTGAGCCGTCGGCGCGGCGCGTTACCCTGCCGGCGATGGGAGCCGTTCTCGACGACGTCGCGGGTCAAGAGGCGGCCGTTGCGTTCCTGCGCCGCGCGGCCGAGCGCCCGCACCACGCGTATGTGCTCGCCGGGCCAGAGGGTTCCGGTAAGTCGTTGGTGGCGCGCGCGTTCGTCGCGGCGCTGTTGTGTTCCAGGGGCGGATGCGGCGAGTGCCGTGACTGCCACCTCGCGCTCCGCGAGCACCACCCGAACGAGTTCGTGGTCGAGCCCGAGGGGCGCGACATCCACATCGACACGATCCGCGACGAGGTCTGGCACCACGCGTACCGCACCGCGCCGGAACCCGGCCGCAAGGTCTTCATCATCCGCGAGGCCGACCGTCTCTCGCCCGCCGCGGCCGACACCCTGTTGAAGGTGCTCGAGGAGCCGCCCCTGGACACGGTGTTCCTCTTGTTGTCCGCGCGTGCGCAGGAGCTTCCCGACACCATCCTGAGTCGCTGCCACGTGGTGGTGTTCGCCGCGCTCCCGGAGTCGTTCGTCGTGCAGTCGCTCGAAGGCGAGGGCGTCGAGCGTGTTCGCGCCCAGCTGGTCGCGCGGTTGTCGGGTGGCAACCTCGGCAGGGCCCGGCGGATGGCGACCGACCCCGAGGGCTTGGCGTTCCGCGATGTCGCGGCGGATGCGCTCGATCGAGCCGGCGCCGGGCCCGGCGCCGCGCTGGCTGCGGCCGCTGACGTGTTGGATGCGGCGGCCGCCTACAAGAAAGGACTGCGGACCGAGCTCGACGAAGAGCTCGCGCCCTTCCTGGATGAGAAGGGCCGGCCGGAGGAGGCCTACCGGGGCGCCATCCGCCGGATCGAGGTCCGGTTCGCCCGGCGGGAGCGTCGCGCGGAACGCGACCAGGTCGACCGGATCCTGCTCGCGGCCTCGGCGCTCCTGCGAGACCGGATCGCCGCGACCGTCCGCGCGTCGGCCGATCTCCGCCTCAATCTGGACCGCGACGCTGAGCCGGCCGGCGGCGTGGGTGGGCTCGTCGCGTCCCTTGCCGCCGTCGAGGGCGCCCGGGCCGAGCTCGCCGACGATGTCAATCGCAACGCGCGTCTCGTTGTCGAGCAAGCCTTCCTGGTCGTCGCGAGCGCGTCGGCAGGGTAAGCCTTTCGGCACCGCCCTTTCGGCTGTTCGCATCAGCCGGACGCGGCGGTATCGTGTGCGGCGTCCGTGTTTCGGGGGGGCGCGCGTTTCCGTGTTCGATAGGTTCACGCTCGACGAGGTCAGTGCCAAGATCTGGTGGCCGCTCGCCATGGTGGCGCTCGTCGCGCTGGTTCTGACCGTGCCCGCGGCCAACCACGCGGCCGACCGCGCCCGACGTCAGAGCGCGGCGCGGGCGATCCTCATCACCAACAACCAGATCCAACCGCTCATCTCGACGGGCGCGTCGAACGATCAGATGTCGACGGCGCTCGCGCAGATCCAGCGCGCGAACCCGCAGTTCGACGCGGTGCGGTTGTGGAGCACCGAGAGCAAACTCCTGATCGCGTCCTCGGTGGCGTCGGACCCGCTCGCGGGCGGGACCGCCGGCGTGAATGACACCGACATCGACGGCGCGAAGTCGACGGGCTCCTGGATGGATGTGACCGATCGGCTGCCGACGGGCGACACCGGCCCCGTCTCGGTCCACACCTTCGTCAAGGTCGACGGTCCCGCCGGCGGGACGGAGGTATCCGAGTTCGAGGCGAACGACGCGGCGCTTCTCGCGCAGGTGCATCACGACTGGAACGGGTACCGGATCGTCGGAGCCGCCGCATTCTTGCTCTTGCTGGTGCTCGCGCTGCTGTCGATGCGGGAGCCCGTCGCCGACATCGGGTTCGGCGTTCCCTTCTATCCCGCGACGTTGCCGCCGAACCTCGCGATCGTCGATGCCGAGCGGGCCGTCGTGATCGAGCACGAGGACGATCACGTCCGCCAGCGCGTCGCGAGCCTGCAGCAGCGCCTCGACGAGAGCGAACGGCAGCGATTGAAGGCCGAAGCGCAGTTGCAGCAGGCGCTCACGACGTTGGGCACCGGCGGCCGGAACGTCCCCGGCTTGCCGCCCGAACCCCCGACGCCGACGTTGCCGGCCGGCCGGCGAGCGAAGCCCGTCGCGGCGGAGCCGGCGGTCGCGGCGGCCGCCTCCGCTGCCGCGACGCCTTCGGTCGTTCCGATGACGTCGGCCGAACCCGCGGCCGCCGCGTCATCGGGCCGCAAGCATGCGCCCAAGAAACGTTCCTCTCGCCGACAGAAGCCAGCGACCGAGTCCACGCCGACGCCGCGCCGTTCTCGAGCGGACGAGCCGGCAGAAGCGCCCGCGCCGCCGGTGACGACGCCAGAGCGTGTGACGATCTCTGCCGACGAGGTGGCGGTGACGGCGCAGCCCGCTGCGGCCTCGACGGCGAAGGCCCCGGACGCCACGGAGACCAAGCCCGAGGTCGTCGTCATCCCCACCGAGAAGCCGGCCCCCGTTGGCGCTCCCGCCGCGGCTGCTTCGGCGCCTGCCTCCACGACCGCGAAGGCGCCCGCCGCTCCGCCCGTGTCGGCGCCAACGAAGACCCCGCCCGGGCCGAGTTCCACGCCGGCCGCCACGCCCGCGCCCGCTCAGGCGGATGGGATCACCACTGAGGCGGACGCCGCTCCGGACCTGCTCGATCGCGTCGCCTCGGAAAGCGAGCAGCATCCGCAACCGCTCGACGACCCTGCCGACCTGAGGGCCAGGCTCGCTCGCACGGCGGCCCTCAAGAAGCCCGGGTCGAAAGAGCGCCAGGATCAACGCGAAGGACTGCAGCACCGCACATCAGAACAGTAGTGCCTGCACCACTGCCGTTCTGCGTCGCGCCTGCCAGCCTGACTCGTACAGGCAATGACCGTCCGCGTGTTGATCGTCGATGACCAGGAGCCGTTCCGGCAGGCCGCCCGCATGGTGGTCGAGCTGACTGACGGCTTCGAAGTCGTCGGCGAGGCCGAGACCGGCGAGGACTCTGTGACGATGGCGCAGGACCTCCAGCCCGACCTCGTACTGATGGACGTGAACCTCCCGGGCATCAACGGTCTGGACGCCACGCGGCAGATCCTCGGCTCGTCGGACACGGTCGTGGTGCTGCTCCTGTCGACCTACGAGGAAGCTGAGTACGCGCCCCGCGCCGCCGAGTGCGGCGCATCCGCCTACATCCCCAAGTCATCGTTCGGGCCGGATCGGCTCGAGGCAGCGTGGGAGACCGCCTCCGCCTGACTCGGTCCGATGGGGACGGTGCCGATCACGGTCGTCCCTGCGCCGGGCGCGGACTCGACACGGAGTGACCCCCCGACCGCTTCGAGGCGGTCGGCCATCCCCTGCAAGCCCGTCCCGTAGCTCGTGACGTTGCGGTCGAACCCGGCGCCGTCGTCCGTCACGGTGAACGACAGCGACCCGTCCGTCTGACCGAGCGACACGCTCGCCCGCGACGCGTGCGCGTACTTCGCGATGTTGTTGAGGGCCTCTAGCGTGCAGAAGTACACCGCGGCTTCCACATCCTGCCCATACCGACCGATGCCTTCGCATTTCACCGCAACAGGGAGGGCGGCCTTGCGCGCCTGTGCCTCGAGGGCGGCGAGGAGCCCGCGATCGGCGAGCAGCGGCGGGTAGATGCCGCGCGCGAGGTCGCGCAGATCTTCGAGCGCCTGCGTGGTCACGACTCCGAGCCTGTCGAGCATCGTGCCGGCGCGTGCAGTGTCGCGCTCCAGCATCGTGCGGGCGAGCTTGAGCTGGACGGGTGCAGGATCGGGATCGGCTCCGCGATCGCCGCCGCCAGCCCGGGTGCGGGCAACGACCCGGGCGCGATCGCGACGGCGTAGATCGTGTACATCGACAGCAGGAGGCTGAGCTCGAGGATGCCGCCGGCGAAGAAGCACAGCCAGCCAATCACGCTGGCCTGCGATCGGCGGACGATCGCATAGCCGGCCACCGCGTATGCGATGGCGGTCGCGCTGAAGATCGCCCACAACAGGATGTCGTTGCCGTAGATGAGCCGGCGGTTCCACCAGAACAGGAAGAGCCCGCTGACAATGATCAGTGCGCCGATCACCGTGGTGGAGATGGTCAGCCGACGCTCCGTGTTCTCCGTCAAGGCGCCTCCACTGGAACGCGTCCAGCCACGACCGTTCCCCGGCCGGGCTCGCTCGCCACCTGCAACTCCGCCCCGATCGACCACCCGACGAACAGCAGCATCGCGGGGAAGATGATCACGCCTCCGGCGTAGATCGTGTTGATCAACCACCCGGCTTGATCGGTCAGGCTTCCCGTCGAGAGTGCGAGCGTGAATCGGACGACGAGCAGGACCGCGGTCGCCACGACCATCGCCGTCGCGATCCTGCGGGCGTTCATCGGGCTGATCCCGCCATGCTCCGATCCGATGCGCGAACCGCGACCATCACGGTGGTGCCGGATGCCCCGCTCGTGACGGTGAGCGAACCTTCGAGGGCGTCCACGCGATCTTGGATGATCTGCAGCCCCATGCCGCGCGGCGTCATCCTCGCATTGAACCCCGGTCCGTCGTCGATGATCTCGAAGGTCAACACAGCGCCGTCGAGCGACAGTCGCACCGCGCTCGGTGCGTTCGCGGCGTGACGCAGCACGTTCTGGATCGCCTGCAGACAGCAGAAGTAGACGCAGGCCTCGACGTCCGCATCGAACCTGCGGTTGGCGACCGGGAGATCGGCTTCGACCGTCGTGTGGGCGCCGACTTTGCGGATGTGTGCTTGCAGAGCGGGAACGATCCCTTGATCGGCCAGCAGCGGGGGGAACACCCCGCGCGCGAGGTCGCGGAGTCCTTCGAGCGTTTCGTTCGCACGGTCGATCAGCGGGTCGAGCTCAGCCGGCTCGTTGACCGCGCGCACCGCGCGGCCGATCTTCAGGAGCTGCCGTTCGGGTCCCTCCTGGATGTCGCGTTGGAGCCCGCGACGCTGCGCGTCGCGGGCGGTCACCAAGCGCTCACGCGAGACCCGAAGGGCCGCGGCCTGCACGTCGAGCTCCCGCAACCGGACCCCGAGCTCCTCGGTGAGTCGGACGTTGTGCACGGCAAGGCCTGCCTGAGCGCCGAGGTCTTCGAGCAGCCCGCGTTCTGCCGGCGTGAGCGGGTCGTTCGCGGGCTTCGTCACGGTCAAGGTGGCGACGGGCTCGCCTTGGTGCACGATCGTCGTGGTCCACGGCTCCGCCGTTCGCCCGCCGGCGCCCGGTCCTTGCCAGCGCTCCACACGCTCGCCGCCGTCGGGAAGCGCGACGCGGATCGTCACTTCGGCGGCGCCCACGCCGGTGCCGGCCGCCTCGGCCATCTGCGGAAGCACCTGTTCGGTCGAGACCGCGTCGGCGACCCGCTCCGAGAAGCCGGCCATCACCTCGTACGGGGTCGCGCGCTCGCCGAACACCAGCCGGTTGGCGAGCCGTCGTGCCCACACGCGCGCCGGCTGGAACAGCACGGCCACGATCACGGTGGCAAGCAGGGACGAGGCGCCGGTAAGCGAGCCGATCGCCGCGACCACTGCTACGTAGACCACCGTGATGAACGCCGCGAGCAGTGCGAACACGAGCGTCTTCGACAAGACGAGGTCGATGTCGTACAGGCGGTAGCGCAGGATCGCGATGCCGGCCGCGATCGGGATCAGCGGGACCAAGAGCGCGAACGCCAGGTCGGGCCTCGGGAGTGCGAACACGCCGACCGCGACTCCCGCGGCCGCGACCGCGCTCGCGGCGGTGAACCACTTCATCTGTGCGCGTTCGAGGCCGGCCGAGCGCCGGAACCGCACGACGAGCGAGAGGGCGGACGCAAGGAAGATGAGTGTGTTCAGCAGACCGCCGAACGAGTTCAGCCCATCCGCGAACGATGGCGAGACGAGCTGCATCGGATGCGTCACCCCGGGGAAGTTCTGCGTGAAGTCCGACGTCACGCCGATGGCGGGCGCGATGACGACGAACGCGATCGATCCGACGGTGATCCAAACGAGCGCGCGCCAGCGCGGCGTCAGCGGCGAGCCGGTCGGGAACAGTTGCAGGATCAGGTACACCGCTCCCGAAAGACCGATCGCCGATTGGAAGACCAGTCCGACCCACCCCACGCCGGGCAGGTTCCGGGCGGTCGCTTGATGCGCGTACCCCCGGAGCGCGATATCGACGGCGACCGTCGCGCCGACGAACATCAGCAGCGGGCCGATCGCGCGCCCGGCGCGCCGATACCACAGCAGCGCGCCGACCGCGGTGGACGCGGCGACGAGCGGGATCCACATCAGGTCGCTCGGCTCCTCTTCCAACATGGCACCGGCGACGAGTACCGCCAGCGACACGATCGGGATCGCCACGGCGAACGCGCGTCTCATGCGGTGCGTACCTTCGAGATGGGTACGCGCCCGCGCACGATCGTGCCCTTCCCGGGAGAGGACTCGATCGTCGCGTCCCCGCCGAACACCGCGAGTCGGTCACGGATGCCGGCGAGGCCACTGCCTCCTCCGGCAGCAGCGGGATCGAACCCGACGCCGTCGTCGCGCACCGAGAAGCGCAGCGCTCCGTCGTCGGCCGCGATCGCGATGGTGATCTCATTCGCGTGTGCGTACTTGGCGGCGTTCTGCAACGCCTCGAGCGCGGCGAAGTACACGGCCGCTTCGATCTCGATGGGATAGCGGCCCGTCCCGTCCGCCTCCATCCGCACGGGCAGCCCGGAGCGCACGTACTGCGCCGCCAGCGCGGGGGCGATCCCTTGTTCCTCGAGCAACGGTGGGTAGATCCCGAGCGCAAGGGCCCGCAGCGTGTCGAGCGCGGCGTCGATCTCACCGCCGATCTCCTCAAGCATCGCGCGTCCGCGAGCAGGATCGGCGGCGATCGCCGTCTTCGCGAGCCGCAGCTTCACCGCAAGGGCGACCAGGTGCTGCTGCGCGCCGTCATGGATGTTGCGCTCGAGCCGGCGGCGCTCCTCGTCCTGCGCGGTGACGATCCGCTGACGGGACGCGCGAAGCTCCGCGGACTGGACCGCGATCTGGTCGAGCCGGGCCTCGAGGTCCGCGGTGAGTCCCGCGTTGGCGAGGATGAGGCCGGCTTGATCGGCCAGGCGGTCGACGAGCTCGGCCTCGCCCGGCGTCAGCGGTTCGCTCGCACCCTTGTGCACCGCGATCGCGCCGAGCAGCTCACCGTGGTGGCGGACCGCGGCCACCCGGTCGCCCTCGATCGGCAACGCGTCCTGCACGACCGGGAACGACGGCCGCTCCTCAGCGTCGGGCCACGCCGCCGCGAGCAGGACCTCGTCGCCCACCCGGAGCCAGACCTCGGCGCGCACCGCGGACGTCCCCTCGGCGATCACACGCGCGACGCGCGGGAGCACATCCTCGCTCGCGTACGTCTCGCCCACGCGATCGCCGAAGCGCGCGAGCACCTCGTACGGCGTCGCCCGCGCGCCGTAGACGAGCCGGTTCGCCCAGCGGTTCGCGCGATCGCGCATGGGCTGGAACGCGATCGCGACGAGCGCCGTGGCGCCGATCCGAAGGGCGGGCGAGTCCGCGAACGAGCCAAGCCCGACGACGATCGCGACGTAGATCAGACCGATGAACGCCGCGAGGACGCCGACCACCACCGTCCTGCGGATGACGACGTCGATGTCGTACAGGCGGTACTGCAGGATCGCGATGCCGATCGAGATCGGGATCAGCATCAGGAAGAAGCCCTGGATGAAGTCGGCGATCCCACCGTTGCCGTGATCCAAGGGGAGCATGAACCACGCGAGGGTGATCGCCCCGGCGAACATCAACCACCGGATCTGCTCGCGCTCGATCCCACGCGACCGGCGATAGCGGATCACCAAGGCGGCGACACAGGCGCCGACCGCGATGAGCACGAAGAAGCTGATCGCGACACGTCCTGTTTCGAACACAGGCGCGAATCGGGACGATGCGTACGGGTTGACCGCCGGGCGACCGTTCGCGTCGGTGAAGTCCTTCTGCCCGAACGCGAAGGAGACCGACCAGGCGACCGTGAGGAACGCGATCGCCCATACCACCGGTCGCCAGCGCGGGCTCGGGAGCTTCCCGTCGGGGAACAGCAGCAGCGGGAATGTCAGGAGCGAGACGAACACCGGCACCCAGGCCCAGTTCCCGAGCCAGGTCGCGAAGTCCGCGCCGGGCGCGCCGGGATGGTCGAGCGATGCCCACTGCGAGTAGGTGCCTGCGATGCCGAACACGGCGCCAACCCCCGCCCACACGCCGAGGAAGATCCACCCGATCGGGTTCCTCGGTTCACGCAGCGCGATGACGAGTCCGACCAAGCCGTAGGCGACGAACGCGGTGCCTTCCGAAAACGCCGACAGCGGCGTGGGGAGCCCACGGGCCAGGGCGAATGCGATCGACGCAACGAAGGCGACGGCCGAGACGGTCCACAGTCTCCATGCCAGGGCTCGGTGGGAGGGCGCCGAACGCACGGCGTCCGGCAGCGGGGTCGCCACCTGGGGCTGCATGTCTGTCGATGGTCGCAGTGCCACGGCCCGATACCAAGGGGGAGGTCGCCACCGTTGCCGGCGTGCTGGCACTACCCGCCAACCGTGGTGTCCGCTGGGTCGTTCCCGCAGGTCACGCGGCCTACCGTTCAGTCAGTGATTGGAGGCGAACGAGAGATGGCAACGATCGTGGTAGGAACCGACACCTCGGCGGCAGCCGATCTGGCGGTTGACGAGGCCGGGCGGCTCGCTCGGGCCAACGGCGCGGAGCTCGTGGTGCTCCTCGTGCGGCCCGACGGTGATCTTCGGGCGGTGGTCGACCCAGCCAAGGCAGCCGACCCGGAACGACACTTGACCCAACTGATCCAACGGTTCCCCGATGTGACCGTGAAGACTCGGGTGGAGCACGGCGACGCGGCCGAACGGATCTGCGAGGTCGCCGGCGAGCTCAAGGCCGAGACCATCGTGGTCGGCAACCGCGGCACGAAGGGATCGTGGTGGAAGGTGAAGGACAGCGTCCCGAACCTCGTGCTCCGGCACGCGCCGTGCAGCGTCTACATCGTCGACACGCGGCGGGCTCAGTGAGGACGAGCAGGTGATGCTAGGCGAGCTCGGTCTCCCGCAGGAACGCGAGCACGGCCATCACGCGGCGGTGCACGTCGGGTTCCTCGGTGAGACCGAGCTTGTGGAACATCGAGTTGATGTGCTTCTCGACCGCGCGGTCGGTGAGGAACAGGGCCTTCGCGATCGACGCGTTGTTCATCCCTTGCGCCATGAGCGACAGCACCTCGCGTTCGCGATCGGTGAGCTGCGCGAGCGGGGAGTGGGCGAGCCGGTCCTTCGCGGCGACGAGCGACTCGACGACCTTGGGATCGAGCACGCTGCCGCCGCGGGAAACCTCTTGGAGGGCGCGGACGACTTCGTCGAGGTCGGCGACCCGCTCCTTCAACAGGTACCCGAGCCCGGCGGCGCCGTCCTTCAGCAGGTCGTAGACGTAGGCCTCGTCGGCGTATTGCGACAGCACGACGACGCCGGTGTCGGGGTGCTCGGCGCGGATCTGCCGCGCGGCGCGGATGCCTTCGTCGGTGCCGGTGGGCGGCATGCGGATGTCGGTGAGGACGGCGTCCGGGGTCTGGTCGGCGACCGCGGCGAGCAGCTCGTCGTAGGAGGCGGCGGTGCCCACGATGGCGACGTCCTCGGCCTCGTGCAGCAGCGCCGCGGTGCCCTCCCGCACAAGGTAGTTATCCTCGGCGAACACGATGCGCAGCACGGCCGCATCGTACACGGGGAGCTACGGGCGACATGACGATCCGAGTGGTGCTCGGCGAGGACAATGTGCTCGTCCGCGAGGGTGTCCGCGCGCTGCTCGACTCCTACGAGGACGTCGAGGTCGTCGGCGTCGCGTCCGACGCGCCGACCTTGATGGCGGCCGCGCATGAGCATGTTCCGGACGTCGTCGTCACCGATATCAAGATGCCGCCGTCGTTCCAGCTCGAGGGGATCGACTGCGCGCACGCGATCCGCGAGCAGCACCCGGACACCGGTGTGGTCGTCCTGTCGGCGCACGACGACGCCGAGTACGCCGTCGCGCTGCTGGGCGAAGGGCACAGCGGCCTCGCCTACCTCTTGAAGGACCGGATCGCGCAGGGCGACGAGCTCGTCCGCGCGATCCATGAGGTGCATGAGGGCGGCAGCGTGGTCGATCCGACGATCGCCGAACGGCTCACCGGGAGCCAGCACGCCGATGACCAGGACCGCAAGGTGCTCGACATGATGGCCCAGGGCCTCGGCTATCAGGAGATGGCGGCCGCGCTCGGCACGACGCAGGAGGCGGTCGACCGCCGCGTCACGGATCTGTTCCGTCGGATGGCCGGTGGCAGCGAGGCCGGCAACGTGGACGATCTGAAGCGGCTGCACGCCGCCGTGGTGCAAAGCTCAGCGTCGTTCGAGACGCTTCGCTCGTACGTGCCGCAACAGGTGGTCGACGGACTCGCGGCAGACGCGAGCCTCGCCGAGCAGCGCGAGGTCGAGGTGACGGTGTTGTTCAGCGACATCCGGGGCTTCTCGACGTTGTCGGAACGGCTCGCGGCGCGCGAGATCGCCGACGTTATCGGGCGGCATCTGCAGGCGATGGCCGAGGTCGTCGCGTCGCACGGCGGCACGATCGACAAGTTCCAGGGCGACGCGGTGATGGCGGTGTTCGGCGCGCCGGTGCCGATGGACGATCACGCGCGTTGCGCGGTCGCGTGCGCGCTCGAGATGCAGTCGCGTCAGCGCGAGCTCAACGCCGAGGGCTGGGGGATCGAGGAGGTCGAGCGCCTCGACGTCGGGATCGGCCTGAACACCGGCATCGTGATGGCGGGCGCGATCGGCGGTGGCGGCCGGCTCGAGTACACGGTGATCGGCGACGCGGTCAACGTCGCGCAGCGTTTGCAGTCCGAGGCGGCCGGCGGAGAGATCGTCGCCGCAGCGAGCACGGTCCAGGCATGCGCCGACATCGAGGTCGAGTCGATCGGGGCCCGATCGGTGAAGGGCCGCGAAGAACCGGTCGAGGTCTACCGGATCCTCATCGCGGGTCCATGACCATCTCGGATCAGGGGCTCCGGCGGTGCACGTGGGCGATCGCTGGGCTCTACGTGCTCGGCGGTGTCGTCGCTGTCTGGCTCGATCGGCTGAGCGGCTATCAGGGCGACTACTTCTTCGCCCTCATCCTGCTCGCGTTCCCTGCGGTCGGATTCGTCGTTCTACAGAAGCGGCCGCGGAACACCTTGGGGTGGCTGATGCTGGCGATGGGCGTTCCGGCCGCGCTTCCCTTCCAGGACTACGCCGAATACGCGCTCGTGAAGGGACTCCCGGGCGCCACCGTCGGATTGGCCTTGTCAGAGCCGACGTGGGTGCCATTCATCGGGATCTCAGGGTTCCTCCTCTTGCTTTTCCCCGACGGGCACCTGCCGACGCCACGTTGGCGTTGGTTCAGCTGGACGTGCGGCATCGGCCTCGTGCTGCTCGGTCTCCTCGTGCTGTTCGGCCCGGGCACGTTCGGTGACATCGGCCACGCCGAGATCCAGAACCCCTGGGGGTGGCATCCCCTCGACGCGCTGGGTGGGTGGATCTATGTCATGACGGTCTTCGCGCCCCTCGTCGTCGTCGGCGGAGCGGTCGCGGTGTTCCTTCGGTTGCGTCGGGCGACGGACCCGGTGGAGCGCCAGCAGCTCCGGTGGCTGGCGTGGGCGGCGCTCCTCATCGCGGGCGCGTACACCTTCGCATTCATCCCGGAGCTCATCTTCGGGTCCGAGCAGTCGAACTGGAATAACGTCTTCGCGACCCTCGCGGTCGCATCGTTCATCCTGATCCCGATCACGATCGGGATCGCGATCCTCCGCTACCGGCTCTACGACATCGACGTCGTGATCCGCAAGACCGTGGTGTTCGCGGTGCTGGCCGGTTTCATCGCGGTCGTCTACGTCGGGATCGTCGCCGGGATCAGCGTCGTCGTCGGGAACCTGTCGAGCACGGTGGCCTCTGCGATCGCGGCCGCGGTGATCGCGCTCGCGGTCCAACCGGTCCGCGGATGGGCGCAGCGCGCCGCCGACCGGATCGTCTACGGGCGTCGCGCGACGCCCTACGAGGTGCTGACGTCGTTCGGCGAGAACCTCGCTGAGACGTACGCGGCAGACGACGTGTTGCAGCGGCTCGCCCGCGTGCTCGGCGAAGGGGTCGGTGCGGACCGGGCGCGCGTCTGGCTCGGACCCGACGGTACCCGTCGCGTGGTTGCGTCCTGGCCCGACGACGCGTCCGACGGCGACGACGATCTGGTCGAGCCGGTGCGTCACCAAGGGGAGGTGCTCGGCGCGCTGTCGGTGTCGATGCCGGCCAACGACCCGATCGACGATCCGCGTACCGAGCTCGTGAATGGTCTCGCGGCGCAGGCCGGGCTGGTGCTCCGCAACGTCGGATTGCTCGAGGACCTCCGTGAGTCTCGGCGCCGGCTCGTCGCCGCGCAGGACCTCGAGCGGCGGAAGCTCGAACGAAACATCCACGACGGCGCGCAGCAACAGCTCGTGGCGCTGACCGTCAAGCTGCGCCTGGCGCGCCAGGTGCTGAGCAAGGACCCGACGCGCGTCGACGGCATGCTCGACGAGCTCGGGGGCGAGACGCAACGGGCGCTCGAGGATCTGCGCGACCTTGCGCGCGGGATCTACCCGCCGCTGCTCGCCGACCGGGGCCTCGCCGCCGCGCTCGATTCGCAAGCGCGGCGCTCGCCGGTCCCCGTGACGGTCGAGGCCGACGGCGTCGGCCGCTACGCACCTGAGGTGGAGGCGGCCGTGTACTTCTCGTGCCTCGAAGCCCTCCAGAACGTCGCGAAGTACGCGGAGGCCACGGCGGCGACGGTGCAGCTGCGCGAAGCGTCCGGCCGCCTCGAGTTCCGTATCAACGACGACGGCGTCGGGTTCGACGCCGGCGCGACGTCCTACGGGACGGGACTCCAAGGGATCGCCGACCGGCTCGCGGCGCTCGGGGGCGCGTTCGCCGTCGCCTCCACGCCGGGCGGCGGCACCGCGATCACCGGGTCCTTGCCCGCGCAGGCGGCCGGTGCCAAGGTGAGCGCCGACGGAGCGTCGCCGGGTGTCCCAGCGGAGCCGACGGGCGCCACGCGCCCGTGACGAAGGGGGATTGGATGGACACGCAGCGCACGACGGCCACCGTGTCGCGCGGACGGGTGCTCGCGTTGCGGATCATCGCCGGCATCCTCGCCGTGTTCGTGATCGTCTCGAACATCGCGTTCTCGGTCCCGCAGTTCTTCAACGAGACCGACAAGATCCACTCGTTCCACGACCTCGCGTCGATGCCCGCGTTCTTGATCCTCCTCGGCTTCGCGCTGATCGTGATGGCGCTGCGGCCCGACGACGTGGTCGCGCTGCGCGTGGCGTGGGCGGTCGCCCTGGGCATGGTGATCGCCGGACTGATCGGGCACGACTTCATCTCGGGCAGCTACTTCTTCAACGTGATCGTGCTGATCGTCTTGACGGTCCTCGCCCCGACGCGCAGCGAGCTGCTGCGGTTCGGGTCGCCGAACGTCGCGATGCTCAGCCTCGCGATCGTCGCGGCGATCCCCTCGATCATCTTCGCATGGGACAACGCGAGGATCATGCTCCAGGGCGATCCGATGAACGACATGACCGGGCACTGGAAGTACCACCACTGGAGCGGGGTCGCTGCCTCAGCGCTCGGCGTGGTGCTCGCCGCGATCGTCGTGTCGTTCCGCTCGCCGGGCGACCGGCTGTGGACCTGGGTCGTTGGGTTCGCCACGATGCTGTTCGGGCTCGCCGGCATCACCTTCAGCGACGCCGTGCGCTACCCGAGCTCGATCGGCACGCTCTGGGGCGTCGGGGTCTTCTTCGTCGGCCTCGTCTACATCGTCGTGGCCGAGGTCAGCAGCCGAGCCGACGCCGAGGCCGGGACCACGTGAGCACGCGACCCGGTGCCGCGCCCGTCAAGGGCATCCGCCGCCTCGAGCGGTGGTTCGTCGGGATCTTGATGGGCATCGTCGCGTTCATCCTCGAGAAGATCGTGCTGCGCTCGGTCAAGAAGAAGCATCCGGTCGAGGAGCCGACCGCATCGACGCTCACGTCCAAGGGCGGCGACGTCGACCTCGACGACCTGCACCTCGGGAAGGGTTCTTAGAGGATCCGGTCGCGCCGGTCGCGCACGAGGTCTATCACCAGGCCGACCACGAACAGCAGCCCGACGACGCCGAGCGTGAGCGGCACCCAGCTGTCCACCCTGGTCGATGTCGCGGTGATCGCGGTGCCAAGGAGCGCCGCGGACGCGACCAGTCCGATCGCCAACCGTCGGCCGGCGCGCCGCACGGTTCGTTCGAGCGAGGCCGCACGGAAGTTGACCTCGAGCTTCTGCCCGGGGCGCGCGCCGATCAGCCGTTCGACGGCCTCGATCACGCGGCTGGCGCGGATCCGCAGCCGCTGCACCTGGTAGAAGATCGTCTTCGGATCGAACTTCGCGCCCATCCCTGTCATGACGCTGCGCATCAGGAACTTGCCGGCGACGTCGAAGGGGTCGACCGTCGGGTCGAGCTGTGAAGCGGCGAGCTGCATCTGCGCGAGCGCCTTGGCGGTGAGCGTGAGCGAGGCCGGCAGGGGCACGCCGTAGCGCAGCGAGATCTCGGTCATCTCCTGCAGCACCGGCCCCAGCTGGATGTCCTGGATCGAGGCGCCCTGGTACTTCGCGACGAGTGTGCCGATCTCTTCTTGGAAGGCCTCGACGTCGAGGTCGCTGCGGTCGATCGCGCCGGCCATCATCAGCGTCACGTCGGTGAGGAAACCGACGTCGTCCTGCCAGAACGCCATCAGCAGCAACATCATCGACTCGCGAAGCTCCGAGCCGACCTCGCCGGCCATCCCGAGGTCGAGGAAGTACAGCTTGTTCTCCTCGGGCTGCCACATCAGGTTGCCGGGGTGCGGGTCGGCATGGAAGAAGCCGTCGACCATGACCTGCTTGTAGAAGGACTCGAGCAGCTGCTTCGCCGCTTCGGTCCGGACCGGTCCCTCTGGGGCGATCGTGATCGGGCCGCCGCCCACGTCGCCCATCACGAGCTGCCGTCCGGTCGAGTACTCCGTGAAGATCGACGGCACGGCCAGCCGGTCGAACGGCGTGATCACCTCGCGCATCCGTTCGACGTTGCGCGCCTCGTTCCGGAAGTCGAGCTCGCGGTGCAGCGACGTCGACAGATGCTCGAACACAGCCTTGAGGTCGATCACCTGCTTGAGTCCCGGGCGGTCGCCGGCCTTGTCTGCGAACACCTCGAGCAACGCGAGGTCCTGCTCGATCAGCTCACGCGCGTCGGGCCGCTGCACCTTGATCACCGCCTTGGCGCCGTTGGCCATCACCGCGCGATGGACCTGCGCGATCGTGCCGGCGGCGAGCGGCTCGGACTCGACGTGGTCGAACACGTCCTCCCACGGCACGCCGAGCTCCTGCTCCATCACCTGGACGACCTGTTCCTCCGACAACGGCGGCACGTGGTCCTGGAGCTGCGCGAGCTCGGTGATGAACTCGGGCGGGAGCAGGTCTGGGCGCGTCGAGAGGATCTGCCCCAGCTTGCAGAACGTCGGGCCGAGCTCCTCGAGCGCTTCGCGCAAGCGCTTGGCGGTCCGCTCGCGGCCGACGGTGCCTTCTTCGTCGGGCCTGCCGAAGAGCTCGCGCAGGCCGTGCTTGGCGAAGACGGTCGCGATCTTCGAGCCGCGCGCGATCAGGTGCGGCTGGGTCTCGGGCGGCGTCGCGCCGGCGCGCAGCACGGTGCCGCCGGGCGCGGCCGGCATCGCGCTCGTCACGCCGTCGGTCGTGTTGACGATGATCACCGTGCACCGGGCGTTGTGGCTGATCCGGTTCGGCACGTTGCCGAGCAGGAATTCCTTGCGCCCGGCCATCCCGGCGTTCCCGACCACCAGGACGTCGATCGCCGCGTCGTCGGCGGCTCCGACGATCGCCATCGCGGGGTCCTCGTCGACCACGACGTGCGCTCGGCCGCGGCCGCCGGCGAGGCGCTCGGCCTCGGCCTGCAGCGCCTCGGCCGCCGCGCCGGCGCGCGTGCGCTCGGCCGCGCCGAACTCGGTGTCCGAAGGATTGGTCGGGATGATGACCTGCACCAGATGCAGCTCAGCGCCGAAGCGCTCGGCGAAGTCCGTGGCCCACCCGACGGCGCGCGACGCCGTCTGGGAGAGATCGGTGCCGACCATGACCCGCTGGATGGGTCCCGCGATGCCGGGCTGTGCACTCACGCGCGCATCATGGCAGCGCCGAACGCTTCCCGGAAGGGAGCCTGCGTGAGCAGCGGATGTGGTGGCCGCACCCTCCCGGCCGGCCGAAGGCTCTCCGGTATCCTGACGGCTCCGCCGGAGTAGCTCAGGGGTAGAGCAACCGCCTCGTAAGTGGTAGGTCGGGGGTTCGAATCCCCCCTCCGGCTCTCCGCCCGGAGTCGAGCATCGGAGGTCGTGCGGTTGCCGGTATCGAGCCCAACTTGCGAGAATCCCGCCCGATGAAGGCGACCCATCGAGCCCTCGCCGTCGCGGCCGGCGCCGTCGCGCTCGTCGCTGGCTCGGGGAGCGCCGCGTTCGCCCAGACCCACATCGTCCCGACGATCACGCCGGTCCGAACCGACGGCGGGTGGATCTACTGGCTCGCGTTCCTGAGCCTCGGCCTCGGCCTGCTGCTTCTGATCATCCTTATCGCCGCCTACATGCGGTTCGCCCCGCGCTTCTCCAAGGACGAGGATCAGGCGAGGGTCGTGCGCGCCGACCGGGTGGTCCCGGGTCGCGACGCGCCGAGGCGTCTCGTCGACGTGACGCAGGCCGTGCCCGTGGTGGCCCAGCCGCCGGCAGTGGTCGCATCTGCGCCCGCTGCCGCAGCTCCTGCCGCTGCCGCCCCGGCCGCAGCCGCTCCGGCAGCGCCGCCGGCCGCCGCCCCCGCCGAAGCGCCCGCCACCGAGACGCCTGCCGCCGCGGCACCCGCCCCGACTGCTCCGGCCGCCGCTCCAGCGCCGCCCGCCGAGCGGCCCGAGGTCTCCTTGGACCAAGAGGTGTACGAGCAGACGCTGAAGGAGCTGCTGGACAGCGGCACCGACCGGCGGATCGCGGAGGGCAAGGCCAAGCGCACCGCGATGATCGCGGCGCGCAAGAAGGCCGAAGGCTAGGCGCCGCACGGTGGCCCCCGACCCGGCCGTCGAGCTCGACTGGTCGCTCGGTTCCTATGCCGCACGGCTCGCGGACTGGGACGCCGCGGTCCGCACCGCGCGATCGGTCTCCGGCTCCGGACCGAAGGTCTCGCACGCCGAGCGCGCGGTGATGCGCGAGCAGCTCAGCGAACAGGTGGAGCGCGCGGAATCGCTCGTTGCGGAGTGCACGGGCATCACCGTCGGCGGGTTCCGGTCGCGCGCCTGGGTGATGGGCCGCGGCGACTGGACACGGCAGAACCTCAAGGGGTTGCAGCGCGCGATCGAGCCGCTTGCACGCCGGATCGCCGAACGGCGCCCGGCCGCGCAAACGGACAAGCGCACCGTCGCGCGCAAGGCGCTCGGTGTGCAGATCGGCGGACTCCTTGGCTACGTCTCTCGCCGTGTCCTCGGCCAGGTCGACATGTTCCTGCCGCCCGATGACGACGGGCTGATCTATTTCGTCGGCCCGAACCTTGTCGAGGTCGAGCGAACGTTCTCGCTCGCGGCCGCCGACTTTCGGCTGTGGGTCGCGATCCACGAGGTCACCCACCGCGTCCAGTTCTCGGGGGCGCCGTGGCTCCGCGCCGAGCTCATGCGGATGGTCGACGCGTATCTGCAGAGCGTCCAGCTCGACACCAAGGAGCTGATGGAACAGCTCGGACGCGCCGTCGAAGAGCTTCGCCCGGGCGCCGGCGCGCCCGGCGGCATCCTGCGCCTGCTCACGCCTGAACAACGCGAACTGTTCCACCGGACACAAGCCGTGATGTCGCTGCTCGAGGGGCACGCGTCCTACGTGATGAACGCGGTGGCCAAGGACGTGGTCGAGGACCTTCCGCGGCTGCAAGCCGCGCTCGCTCGACGCCGTTCGGTGGGCGGATTCGAGAAGCGTGTGCAGCGCGCGATCGGCTTCGACCAGAAGGTCGCGCAGTACGACGCCGGCGAGCGCTTCGTCGCGTTGGTCGTCGAGCGGATCGGGATGCCGGGTTTCAACCTGGTGTGGTCCGAGCCGGGCAACATGCCGCGGCCGGGCGAGATCGAAGAGCCCGACCGTTGGATCGCCCGCGTCGTGGGCTGAACGATGCCGCGCCGGCCGCCGGCGGTCGCCCGAGTCCTGACGCAAGCAACCGCAACGATGCGCGCGCATCAGATGGTCGCGCCCGGCGAACTTGTGTTAGTCGCGGTGTCCGGCGGTCCCGACAGCGTGTGCCTGCTGCACACGTTGCTCGACCTTCGCCGGCTGTTCCGGATCCGGCTCGAGGTCTTTCACTTCGATCACCGCCTCCGCGAGGACAGCGCCGCCGATGCGGCGTACGTGCGCCGCCTCGCCGAACGACTGAACCTGACACTTCACGTTCGGACCGCCGACGGATCGCCGGCGAAAGGCGAGTCGGTCGAGGCGTGGGCGACCAGCCAGCGGGGGAACGCGGCCAACGACGTTCGCCGCGAGATCGGTGCCGAGTGCACCGCAGAAGGACACACCCTCGACGATCAAGCGGAGACCGTCCTTCTCAACCTCGTCCGGGGCACCGGGATCGAGGGGCTCTCGGGGATCGAGCCCGGAGGGCCGCGTCAGCGGTTCATCCAGCCGCTGCTTGGGGTTGCGCGCGACGAGGTCGAGGCGTTCTGCAGCGCGTTGCATCTGCGGCCGCGCCGAGATCCGATGAACGAGGATCGCCGGTATCTGCGCGCCGCCGTCCGCCACGATGTGCTGCCGATCCTCGAGCGCGCGACCGGTCGCGGCGTGGTCGCGCCGATCGCGCGCACCGCCGATACGATCAGGCGTGACCGCGACGAGCTTTGGCAGCGAACGTTCCAGCTCTACAAGGAGCTCGTCGACGAGCGGGACGACGAGGTCCGCTTCGAGGCCGCCGGACTGGCCGCCCTCTCGGAGCCCGTGGCGGCTCGGCTGATCAGGTTCGCCGCCTATCAGGTGTTGAGCATCGACGCGCCGGCTCCGTGGACCAAGGCGGGCATCGACGCCGTGCTCGACCTCGCCCGCGGCCGGCCCGGCCGGCGGCGCGATCTCCCCGACGGACGCGTCGCGAGGCGCGACCGGACGCACGTCGTGGTCACGCGACCCGAACACGGCGACCAACACCCCGAGTAGACTCGCGCCCTCCGATGGAAGCCTTCACCGACGACATCGAAAAGGTCCTGATCCCCGAGGCCGAGATCCAGGCCAAGCTCGCCGAGATGGGCGAGAAGATCACCGCCGATTACCGAGACCGAAGCTTGTTGCTCGTCGGCGTCCTGAAAGGCGCCTTCGTCGTCATGGCCGACCTCGCGCGCCACATCGACCTGCCGTTGCAGTTCGACTTCATGGCGGTGTCGTCCTACGGCGCGGCGACGAAGACGTCGGGCGTCGTGCGGATCCTCAAGGACCTCGATCACGATCTCCGCGATCGCGATGTGCTGGTCGTCGAGGACATCGTGGACTCCGGGCTGACGCTCAAGTACCTCTTGAAGAACCTCGCCGGGCGGAAGCCCGCGACGCTCGAGGTCGCCGCCCTGCTCCGCAAGGAAGGCATCCAGCAGGTCCCCCTCGACGTCCGCTACGTTGGCTTCGACATCCCGAACGAGTTCGTCGTGGGCTACGGGCTCGATTACGCGGAGAAGTATCGGAACCTGCCGTTCATCGGGATGCTGAAGCCGTCCGCCTACGCGAGCTGAGCGGGAACCCGCCGCCCGTCCACGAGCGTCTCAATCCCATGCGCCGCGTCGCGCTCCTGCTGGTGTTGTTGACCGTCTGTGTTGGGTGTGCGTCGCGCGCGGGATCGCCGACCGGAGGGATCGAAGGCCGCGTCACGATCGGACCGATGTGTCCGGTGCAACAAGCAGGCCTGCCGTGTCCGCCGGGAACGTGGACCGGCACGGTGCGCGCTACCTCTTCCGACGGCGCGGTGCAGGACACCGCGACCGCGGCCGACGGATCGTACCGCCTTGCGCTTGCGCCCGGGACCTACACCGTGGCGCCCGTCGTCGCAGGAAGCGGCCCACCGATGGCGAAGCCCGCGACGGTGACCGTCGGCACGACGATGCAGCAGCTCGACCTGCAGCTTGACTCCGGCATCCGCTGACGACCGACAAGTCTGCGGCTCGCGGTAGCATCGCGCCCGTGAACGACCGGTTCGACGCCGCCGCGATCGAAGAGGGGGTCCGCATGATCCTGCGTGGGATCGGCGAGGACCCCGAGCGCGGTGGCCTCCGCGAGACGCCTGCCCGGGTCGCCAGGATGTACGAGGAGATCTTCGGTGGCATCGACGTCGACGCCTCGCAGATCGTGACCGTCGTCGAGGGCGCCGACTTCGACGAGATGATCATGGTGCGCGACATCCCGCTTTACTCGATGTGCGAGCACCACCTGATCCCGTTCAACGGCAAGGCGCACGTCGCGTACATCCCGAACAAGTCGCAGCAGATCACGGGGTTGTCCAAGATCGCCCGCGTGGTCGACACGCTGGCGAAGAAGCCGCAGGTACAAGAGCGGCTGACCACCGAGATCGCCGAATCGATCGAGCAGGCCCTGAGCCCGCGTGGCGTCTTCGTCGTCATCGAGGCCGAGCACCTCTGTATGACGATGCGGGGGATCAAGAAGCCGGGTGCGGTCACGGTGACGTCGGCCGTGCGGGGCCTGTTCCGCAACGACGCCCGCACCCGCCAAGAGGCGATGCAGCACATCGGCATGCGCTGATCCTGCCGGTTCTGGTCCGTTCGGCCGCAACGGCGTCTCCTCACTACGATGGCATCGTGAGCGGACGGATCTGGCGGTGCGGCGACCACGCGTTCGACCTCGACGCCCGCACGCTCGTCGTGGGCATCGTGAACGTCACGCCAGACTCCTTCAGCGACGGCGGCATGTTCGACGATGCCGAGGCCGCGGTGGCCCACGGCATCCAACTCGCGGACGAGGGCGCCGATATCGTCGACATCGGTGGCGAGTCGACGCGTCCGGGCGCCGAACCGGTCACCGAGGAAGAGGAGCGACGCCGGGTCCTGCCGGTCATCGAGGGCCTGAACGTGGCGCGGCCGGACCTCCCGATCAGCATCGACACCCGGCACGCCGCCATCGCGACCGATGCCCTGGCCGCAGGCGCGTCGGTCGTCAACGACGTCTCCGGCGGTGCCGACGAGGAGATGCTGCCGGTCGTCGCGAATGCGAACGCGGGCCTCGTTCTGATGCACATGCGTGGCGAGCCCCCCACGATGCAGGAGGCGCCCCTCTACGAAGACGTGGTCGGCGAGGTCCACGAGTACCTCCGGGAACGCGTCGAGGCGGCGATCTTCGCGGGCGTGGGCGCCGACCGGTTGTGCGTCGATCCCGGCATCGGCTTCGGCAAGACGGTCGAGCACAACCTGCAGTTGCTCCGCTCGATCGATGCGCTGCGCGACCTCGACGCCGCGGTCATGGTCGGAGCCTCACGCAAGCGGTTCGAGGGTTCGCTCGCCGCCGCGATCCTCGCGGCGGCGAGCGGCGCCGACATCGTGCGGGTGCACGACGTGTTGTCAACGGTTCGCGCGCTCCGCGTCGCGGACGCGATCACCCGAGGCTCCGCGTGAACCGCGTCGAGACGTCGGGCGGCGCGCTCGCCCTTCACGACGAAGGCAGTGGTCCCGCCGTCGTCCTGCTGCACGGATTCCCGTTGTCGTCCTACCTGTG
>DATAPH010000098.1:0-49598 GCA_036265325.1 Actinomycetota bacterium
CTGTGGAACGGCGTCCTGTGTCCGCATGACCCCGCCGAGGAACAGCGCGGCGAGCGCGATGATCGCTCCGACGAGGCCCATGGCGTTCGCGCCACTGAGGTAGCCGTGACCCGAGGCCGCCAGCTCGAGCGCGCGGGTATGGGCGTCGGGGATCAGGAGGCGGTACGCGACCGTGTGGCCGAGGAGCACCCCGCCGAAGGCGAGGCCAAGAACGAGGGACGGCCGCGAGGACTGCGTGGGCGACATCTGGTCTATCGTACGCACGTTCCGAGGCGGGGGTTCACGTGAACGCGCAGGATGTACGGCATATCGGCGTCGTCGGATGCGGCCTGATGGGCGCCGGGATCGTCGAGGTATGTGCGCGCGCGGGCGTGCGTGTCACCTTCGCGGAGGGCAGCGCGGACCTGATCGAGGCCGGTCATGCCCGGATACAGCGATCCTTGGACGCCGCGGTCTCCAAGGGAAAGCTCGACGCGTCGGACCGGGATGCGGCGCTCGGACTCATCGACGCCGTCGAGGACGTCGCCGGGCTCGCCGCCGCCGACCTCGTGATCGAGGCCGCGACCGAAGACCCGGAGGCGAAGCGCGCGATCTTCGAACGACTCGGCGCGACGGCGCGCGACGAAGTCGTCCTCGCTTCCAACACGTCGTCGATCCCCATCTCGACGCTCGGCGAGGCGTCCGGCCGGCGCGACCGCGTGGTGGGGATGCACTTCTTCAATCCGGTGCCGGTGATGGGCGTGATCGAGCTCACGCCGTCTGCGGCCACGAGCGAGGAGACGCTCGCGCTCGTTGAGTCCTTCGGATCAGCGGTGCTCGGCAAGACGTGTGTGCGTTCCTCCGACGAGGCCGGTTTCATCGTGAACCGGCTTCTGATCCCGTACCTGTTCGACGCGATCCGTCTGTACGAGCGTGGGTTCGCGACGAAGGAGGACATCGACACGGCGATCCATCTCGGGCTCGCGCACCCGCTGGGGCCGCTGCGCCTGTCGGATCTGATCGGTCTCGACACGGTGGCGTCGATCGGCGATGTGCTGCATCGGGCGTTCGGCGAACCCCGGTACGACGCGCCGGCGATCCTGCGCTCGCTCGTGGCGGAGGGCAAGCTCGGTCGAAAGACGGGCGAGGGGTTCTACACCTACTGAGGACGGACGCGCCCGGTGAGCCGGTCGGCGAGGCCCAGCGCGTATCCCCACATCTTCGCGACGTCGGTGAACGCGAGCAGCCCCGGCACCGCGATGGTGGCGAGCGCACGGTCGCGAGGATCGGTCAAGCGCACGCGCGCCCGTGTGATCGGCGTCCGCGCGTAGGCAACCGCGCCGCCGGCCGCGAGAAGCTTCGGCCACGTTCGGCGCGAGGCGAGCGCCGCGAGCAGCCCGCCGTAGACCGCGAAGCGCAGCGCGTGACGCTCCGGGTACATCCCGGCCTGGCCGTCGCCGCGGGCGTACCGCTCGTACTGCGTCCAGATCTGGGCGAGCGATCCGCGTGGGTGCCACGACGCCACCGCGTTCGGCGCCATCCTCATCGCGAACCCTCGCTCACGCCACCGATGGTTCACCCACATGTCCTCGCCGATCGGGAGCCACTCGGGGTAGCCCCCGACCGCCTCGATCGCCTCCCGGCGGAAGGCCACGCTCCGCGCGCTCGGCATGAACGTCGTCTCGTCGACCTGCGCGGCACCGAGTGGGAACCCGAGCGACGCGACGCAGGCATCGAGGAGCGAGCCCACAACCGGCTCGGTCCAGCCCATCGCGATGTCGGCGCCTTCTTCGAGCGGTGCGATCAGCGCGGCGAGCCATCCGGGTCCGTAGGCGCAGTCGGCGTCGGCGACCGCGATCGCGTCGTGCGAGGCGGCGGCGATCGCCAGGTTCCGGCCGCGGGCGATGTTCGCTCCGGGATCTTCGATGAGCGTGATCGCGTCGCCGGCGTCGCGGAGGCGTTGGAGCGTGCCGTCCGTCGACCCGCCGTCGACGATGATCACCTCGTCGGGCATGCGCTCTTGCGCCGCGACCGACGCCAGGAACGCGTCCATGTGTTCGTCGGCGTTCAGCACAGTGGCGATCAGGGAAACCTTCATATGCGGGCTCGCTCCATCGCGTCGCGGTAGGCGTCGAGCGTAGCGCGGGCCGTCGCCGCCCATGAGAACGACGCAGCTCGCACGGGACCCTTCTCCATGAGTTCGGCTCGCAACGGCTCATCCGTGAGGATCCGGACCAGTCCGGCCGCGATCGCATCGTCGTCCTCGGGGTCGACGAGCAGCGCAGCATCGCCGGCGACCTCGGGTATCGAAGACGTCGAGGAGGACAGCGTCGGTCGGCCGTGTGCGAGCGCCTCGAGCACCGGCAGGCCGAACCCTTCGTAGAGCGACGGGTAGGCGACCGCGTCCGCACCGCGGTACAGCGCCTCGAGCTCATGGGCCCCGACGCGTCCGGGAAGGTGAACCCGCCCGCCGCCGTCGCTGGCGAGCTCGTTCGCGAGTGCGTCCTGCTGCCATCCTGTCGCGCCGGCCAGGACGAGCTCGTGCGGCAGCGACGCATCGCGCACCGCCGCTCGGAAGGCCCGCACCAACCGCGGCAGGTTCTTGCGCGGCTCAAGCGTGCCGACGAACAACACGTATGGCGCGTCGTAGGGAGGCGCCGACGCTGCGCTCCTTTCGACCGGAGGATCGGCGGCGAGCGGCGTGATGTGGATCCGTTCCCGCTCGATCCCCCGTGCGGCGACGGCCGCCGCGGCGTCGCGCGAGGGCGTCAGCACCGCGTGCGCTTCGCGGACCGCGATCTCGAGTCCGCGCCGGTACAGCCGCAGCCATCGTGGCGGATACAAGTCGGGGAACCGTTCGAAGGCGAGGTCGTGGATCGTCACGACGAGCGCCTGTCCCGGCCGCGCGGGCGGGATCGCGGCGGGATTCGTCGCGTGGATCGCGTCCAGGGGGCCGAACCGCTGAGGGAGACACGGCCGGCGGCTCCACGCCCACATCGGGTAGAGGGCGCGGATCGGCATCCCGACCGACTGGGTTGCCGTCGGTACGCCGTCCGGCGTCGGGCGGCCCGCCCACGATGCCGAGAACGGCATGACGTCGTCGTCGGGTGCCGCCGCCGGCAGCTCGGTGGCTAACCGCGACACGTAGGTTCCGATCCCGCCCGGCGCGGCGAACCACAATTGATCGACATGCAAGGCGATCCTCATCGGCGGCCCCACGCTTCCACGCACACGCACCCCGTCGGGCCAACCGTTGCGGCGTGCGATGTCTCGGCGGGCAGATCGAGGCGATCGCCGGCTTCGAGCTGGACGTCCCCCTCGTCCGTGTGGAACACGATCGATCCCTCGAGGCAGAACAAGACCTTCGCGCGCGGGTGCTCGTGACGGCCGTAGCGATCGCCGGGACCGTTCGCCCATGACCGCGGCTCCGCGCACCCTTCCCGACGGAACGTCGCGAGCGCCTCGTCGCGATCGACGGCGCCCTTCGTCCGGGAGGCAGGCACCCGGTTACCCGTCGTAGGCGGTGCCGTCCAGCTCGAAGCGGGATGACTCCGTCACTGGACGTCGCTCCGCCCGTGCACCGACGGGACGCCCTTGCGTGCGAACTCGACCCATTGCCCGTGCCACGGCTCGCGTGCGAACCGGCGAACCTGGAGCGCCCCGAACCCGGTCGCTTCGATCCGGCCCTGCAGCACCCACGGCGCCGGCTTCGGATTCTCTGCGACGAAGTAGCGCTCGAGCGCCATCAACACGGCGCGTTCTTCCTCGAGGGTCAGGCCCTCGGGGACGTCGATCTTCCGTCCGTCGTCGGTCTCGAACACGCTGGCTCCTCGCTGCTGTTCGTTAGAGAGGGATGTTGCCGTGCTTGCGTGCGGGCACCGCCTCGCGCTTGGTCGAGAGCATGCGCAGCGCCTTGATCAGGCGGGGCCGGGTTTCGGCGGGTTCGATCACATCGTCGATGAACCCGCGCTCGGCCGCGGCGTACGGCGTCGAAAACTTGTCGCGGTACTCGGTGATGAGCTCGGCGCGCCGGGCGGCCGGGTCGTCGGCCTGATCGATGTCCTTCTTGAAGACGATGTTGACCGCACCCTCTGCGCCCATCACCGCGATCTCGGCCGTCGGCCACGCGAACGAGACGTCCGCGCGCAGGTGCTTGGAGTTCATGACCAGATACGCGCCGCCATAGGCTTTGCGCGTGATCACGGTCATGCGCGGCACGGTCGATTCAGCGAAGGCGTAGAGCAGCTTCGCGCCGTGGCGGATGATCCCGTTGTACTCCTGCGTGGTTCCGGGCAGGAACCCGGGGACGTCCACGAACGTGAGGATCGGGATGTTGAACGCGTCGCAGAAGCGGACGAATCGGCTCGCCTTCTCGCTCGCGTCGATGTCGAGCGTGCCGGCGAGCACCTTCGGCTGGTTCGCGATGACGCCGACGCTTCGCCCGTCCAGCCGTGCGAACCCCGTCACGATGTTCGCCGCCCACAGCGGGAAGACCTCCAGGAACTCGCCCTCGTCGACGACGTACCGGATCACCTCGTGCATGTCGTACGCCTCGGCGGCGCGGTCGGGCACGAGGTGCGTCAGCGCGTCGGTCAGCCGCTCGGGGTCGTCGGTCGTGGCGTAGGCCGGCGGGTCCTCCAGGTTGTTCGACGGCAGGAACGACAAGAGGTAGCGCACCCGCATCAGTACGTCCTCGTCGTCCTCGCCGATGAAGGATGCGACGCCGGACTGGGTCGCGTGCGTCATCGCGCCGCCGAGCGCCTCCATCGTCACGTCCTCGCCGGTCACCGTCTTGATGACGTCGGGGCCCGTGATGAACATGTGCGACGTCTCCTTCACCATGAAGGTGAAGTCGGTGATCGCGGGGGAGTAGACCGCGCCGCCCGCGCACGGACCCATGATCACGCTGATCTGCGGGATCACGCCGCTCGAGCGGACGTTGCGTTCGAAGATGTAGCCGTATCCAGCGAGCGACGCTGCGCCTTCCTGGATCCGCGCGCCGCCGGAGTCGTTGATCTGGATGAACGGGGCGCCGGTCTGGAGCGCGAGGTCCATCACCTTGCAGACCTTCTGCGCGACGACCTCGCCCATCGAGCCGCCGAACACCGTGAAGTCCTGCGACGCGACGAAAACCTTGCGGCCGTCGATCGTGCCGTAACCGGTGACGATGCCGTCCCCGGGCGGCTTGCGCTTGTCCATCCCGAAGTCGTTGGAGCGGTGGACCGTGAAGGGGTCGGTTTCCACGAACGAGCCGGCGTCCATCAGGATGTCGAGGCGCTCGCGCGCGGTGAGCTTGCCCTTGTCGTGCTGCTTGTCCGCAGCTTCGGGGCCGGACGGCATCAAGGCGGCCGCGCGGCGCTCCCGCAGCTCCTCGATCCGATCTTCGACGGTGCGCTCGTCCGCGGGAGGCTTTTCGGTCTTGGCCATGGTCGGAGTCTAGGTGAGCGCCTCGGCGCGGGCGCTCAGCAGCCCTTGACGCCCCAGCCGGCGTTCTTCCAGCCGCCCGCGGCGTGCACCATCCGGATCGTCACGATCGCGTTCGAGCGACCGTTCTTCGCCTTCGCGGAGAGTTCCCACGTTGCGCGGGTCCAGGCCTTGTAACGGTCGGGCCACATCTTGGACGACTGCTGGAACAGGCCGAGGTACTCGCCCGTCGCCGACTTCGCGGTCGGATCGAGCCCGCTCTCGCGCTTGGCGATGCAGATGGCGCGCGCAGCGCCGCCACCAACCGGACCGAAGCGGTCGACGGAGCAGGTGATCCGCCGCCGCATGAGATGCGCGACGGTCTCACCGGACTTGGCGGTGAGGTCGCAGGGCCCGACGCCCGGCTTGGCGTGTGTCGGCGCCATCGTCACCAAGAGGAAGAGCAGGGGGAGAGTGACGACGGTCGCGAGGAACCGTCTCGGCACCCGCCGACCCTAGCAGGCGTCAGTCGACGTCGACCCGGCCGCCGGTTCGCCAGTACTCGCCGTGATCGCGGTCGAGGAACCCCTCGTCGACGAGGTAGCGGCGAAGGGCGGCGTGGTCGGTGAAGAACACGCCGACGATCGCGTTCACCTCCTTCTCGTCGTACCGGCGTCCGGGCTCGAACTCGAGCGCAACCCGTTCCAGCACGATCCGACGCTTCGAGCGTTTCATCGGGATCTCGGTGAGGCGCCCGTTGCGGAAGAACGTCTTCAGGACGTATTCCTCGTCGTCGTTGGCGGCGCCGAGCGCGAGGCCGGCCTCACGAGGCGGGCCGACGATCTCGGCCGCCTGGCGCAACGTGTCGGCGTCGAACCGGTAGGTCCGGCGATCGTCGGCGACCGAGACGACGCCCGCGGAGGTGAGCTTGCCGAGTTGCGCCATCACCTGGCGTGGCTCGAGACCGAGCTCGGTGGCGAGCTCGTCGGCCGAGCGGTCGGCGCGCGCCAGCACGCCCGCGATCGCCACCCGTTCGGGATCGGCGAGCGCGCGGACGATATCGTCGGGGTTCCCTCGAGATGTCGGCATCGCCTCCTAGCATGCTGGCATGCAGCTGACCGAACCACAGCAGCGCACCCTCGACCAGCTGATCGGCACCGAGCGCCCCGCCTTCCCGGCTGACCTCTCGCAGCGTCTGCGCGACCGGATCGAAGAGGCCGCGCGTGGCTTGGAGCTCGGCGATCCGCTGTGGCTCGGCAAGGAGCGGCTCAACGACCTCGACCGGTGCGAGGGCACTTTCTGGTCCAGGCTGGCCGGTGAGGGACCGCCGTTCGCGCACAGCCGAGCCACCGCCCTTGGGGTCGTGCAACACCGGGCGATCGAGGTGGTCGTCGGCGCTCGCGAGGCGCTTGAGCCGCATGATGCCGCGTCGATCGCGGCCACCCGGACGGCCGACCGTGAAGAGCGGTTCGCGGAGTACTGGCGCGACCTGGGGAGCCCCGAGCAAGACGATCTCTTGATGGAGGTCGCCCGGCGCACCGCCTTGTTCGAGGGCTCGTTCCCGCCGTTGCGCGATCTGCGACGTGAGCTCGCTCCGTTGGTCGAACTCCCGATGAAGGCCGAGCTCCTTGGCGGATCGCTCGTGGTCTCGGGCAAGGTCGACCTCGTCGTGGGTCGACCCGACCGGATGCAGCCGATGCGCGCGCAGCGCTTGCTGATCGACCTCAAGACGGGCGGCGCGTACCCCGAGCACGCCGAGGACAACCGCGCGTACGCGCTGCTCCACACGCTGCGCTTCGGCGTGCCCCCGTATCGGGTCGCGTCGTTCTTCCTCGAGGGCGGCACCTGGCAGGCGGAGGACGTTCATGAGGAGCTGTTGTTCCACGCAGCGGACCGGGTGATCGCGGCCGCGCGCTCAGCAGCGGCGCTCCGAGGCGGCCGCGAGCCGACACTCAATCCCGGCCGTTGGTGCGCGTGGTGCTACAGAGCGCCCGAGTGCCCCGTCGCCGACCCTGAGCCGGCCGCCGCGATGGCCCGGTCGATCGGGGGGTGAAGCGCCACAGCTCCATCCCCGCGGAAGCGATCGGGGCCGTTCAGCTGTTCCGTCCGGAACTGAACCCGCGCTAGCCTGGGGCCCGAAACCCCTGAGGAACGTTCCCAAGGAGGCCCATGGCCGGCTCGATGTCGCGCAGCTTCCGGCTCCTCGGGGCGAGCTGGACGCTGCTCGGGAAGGATCTGAAGCTCCTGGTCATGCCGCTTCTCTCGCTGGTCCTCGCGTGTGTCGCGGCGTGGGGCTTCTGGGCGCTCGGGCTCGTCGACTTCACGGTCGAACGGTCGAGCTTCGCCAACCTCGTCGGCCTGTACCTGTTCTATTCGATCACTGCGTTCGTGGGCATCTGCTGCAACGCGGTCGTTGTCGCCGTCGCGATGGAGCGGCTCGCCGGGCGCCCGGCGACGCTGTCGGACGGGTGGCAGGTGGTGCGTGGTCGTATGGGCGCTGTGGTCCGCTGGGCGCTGATCTCCGCAACGGTCGGCATCCTGATGCGCATCATCCAGGAGCGGTTGGGTCTTGTCGGCGTGCTGGTGACGTGGATCGGCAACGTCGCCTGGTCGCTCGCGACGTTCTTCGTCGTTCCGGTGCTGTTGTTCGAGCCGGTTGATGTGCGTGGAGCGATCCGCCGTTCGGCGCGCGTGTTCAAGGATCGATGGGGCGAACAGGTGACGGCGCAGGTCTCGATCAGCGCGGGGTTCAGCATCCTGCTGATCCCCGTGACCATGCTCGGCCTCGTGCTGATCCTGTCCGTCTCCCCCTGGGTGGGCGGTGCGGTCATCGTGGTCGGCTTCGTGGCCTTGATGGTCCTGTCGGTGACGCTCGAGCAGATCTTCGGTGCGGCGCTGTATCGATACGCCGTCACGGGAGCCGTGCCGGCGGGCATGACGGCCGCCGATTTCGAATCGATCGTGAAGCCGCGCCGCGGCGTCTTCGGCCGTTCGAGGAAGGTCGGCGTGCCACCGGCGCCGCCGCCAGCTCGACCCGACGTCTGAGGCGCCTCGCCGCGCGTTCGCGGCGATTGCTAGGGTTCCCGCTCCGTTCCGTATCGATCCGAAAAGGGTGAGACCCATGGGCAAGGACGTCTACGACATCGGTGAGCTGCCGCCGATCGGCGAGGTGCCGCCGCAGATGCACGCGATGCTCGTGCGGCCCGATCGCTACGGCGAGCCTCGCGAGGCGATCCGCGACGAAGTGATCGATGTTCCCGAGCTCGGCCCGCACGACGTGCTGGTGGCGGTGATGGCGGCCGGCGTCAACTTCAACAACGTGTGGGCGGCGCGCGGCATCCCGGTCGACGTGACCAAGACCCAAGCCCGCTGGAACGAGCCGACCGACTTCCACATCGTGGGTTCCGACGCGAGCGGGATCGTCTACGCCGTCGGGTCGGAGGCCACGGGCGTGCAGGTCGGCGACCACGTCACCGTCCATCCCGGGCAGTGGGATCACGACGATCCATGGGTGTCGGCCGGCAAAGACCCTGGGCTCGCCGGCAGCTTTCGGGTCTGGGGCTACGACACGTGCTGGGGCTCGATGGCGCAGTTCACCAAGGTGCAGGACCACCAGTGCATGCCGAAGGCTGAGCAGCTCACCTGGGAAGAGGCCGCCGCGCCGACGCTGACCGGCGGCACGGCGTATCGGATGCTCTTCGGCTGGCCGCCGAACGTCGTCGAGCCCGGCGACCCGGTCCTCGTGTGGGGCGGGTCCGGTGGCCTCGGGTCGCTTGCGGTGCAGCTCGTGACCGACGCCGGCGGCCGGGCAGTGGCGGTTGTTTCCACCGACGAGAAGGGCGAGTACGCCAAGCAGCTCGGCGCCGTCGGCTTCGTCAACCGCAAGAACTTCGATCACTGGGGCGTGCCGCCCGCGTGGGACTCGCCGGACTGGAAGGGCTGGCTCGACGGCGCGAAGGCGTTCGGCAAGGCGTACTGGGACGCGCTCGGTGAGAAGTCCAACCCGCGCATCGTGTTCGATCACCCCGGCCAGGACACGATCCCGACGTCGAACTTCGTCTGCGACCGCGGCGGGATGATCGTGATCTGCGCCGGCACGACCGGCTACGACACGGTCATCGACGTTCGCTACCTGTGGTTCCTGCAGAAGCGCTACCAGGGCTCGCACCTGATGAACGACGAGCAGGCGCTCGCGTTCAACGAGCTCGTGCGAGAGGGCAAGGTGGTCACGACCCTTGGCCACACGTATGCCTACGGCGAGATCCCGCACGCCCATCAGCTGATGGGCGACGGGCAGCTGCCGGAGGGAAACGTGAGCTGCCTGGTCGGGGCGGCCGAAGCCGGCACCGGGGCCGCGTAAGGCTTCAGCTAAGCAGCTCGAGCACCCGATCCGGGTACAGCGGGGCGAACCGCCCCGCGCGGAGGTCTGCAACCGAGACGACGCGCGCAATCTCGACGTCGTCGTCGTCCTCGACGATCGCGACACCGTCCAGCGCGGCGAGCGCGTTCTCCGCGATCCAGCCCTCGAAGACGAATGCGATCTCGTGGTACGGCTCGCCCTCCATCGAGAAGATCTCCTCGCGGAACCCGAGGAGATCGATGTCCTCTATCTGGAGGGCCAGTTCTTCCCGGATCTCTCGGCGGGCGGCCTGGGCGGCCGTCTCTTGGAACTCGATGCCGCCTCCCGGCGGACGGAAGAAGATGCCCTCCGCCGGGTGGTGCATCTCGGAGATGACCACTCGATCATCGGCGCGAAGGAACACGAACGCGCACGGGCGTGTGACGTTCGGCGGCACTACCGCTCCTGGACGAGCTCCACGAGCACGCCGCCCATCGCGGCCGGGTGGACGAACGCGATCAGCGTGTCCCGCGACCCGGTGCGCGGCGACTCGTCGACCAACCGCGCGCCCTCGGCACGGAGGTGCTCCAACGCAGCCGCGACGTCGTCGACGCGATAGGCGACGTGATGCACGCCGGGTCCCCGCGTCGCGAGCGACCGACCAACCGGCGTCTTCGGTCCGAGCGCGCCGAGCAGTTGGATGTAGGAGGAGCCGATGGCGAACAGCACCTCCTCGACCCCCTGATCCTCGACACGCTCGCGGTGGGTCGGCGCGATGCCGAGCAACCGCTCGTAGGTCACGACGGCCTCTTCGAGGGCGTCGACCGCGATCCCGACGTGGTCGATGTCGATGAGCTCGATCATCTCGAAGCGCCGGCGACCGGCTGCATCTTCGCGATCAACTCCCGAGCCGCGGCCACGTGGTACGCGGGGAGGTCGAGCGCGCGGGTGACCGCCGCGACGCCGTGCGCGCGGAGGTCGGGGTCCGGCTTGGCGTCGGCGCCGCGCGGCGCCTCCAGCACGAAGAACGACACGAGCTCGAGGAACTGGGGCAGCGAGGGGCTCATCGCGCCCCGTTCGTACTGATAGATCGTCTGCCGAGACGCCGGGCAGCCCTTCGTCTCGGCGGCGGCGTCGACCGATCGATATCCCGCGGCGCGCCGCAGATCACGCAACAAGGCGCCGATCACGGCGCGATCACGCTGCGCGATCGGCGGCTTCTTTGTGCGGGCCATGAGCAGCGGAGCGTATCGCGGAGGCCGCGCACCCCGGGAACGGTCTGCACGCCAGATGCTTTGCCGGATGCCGGCCGTGCCGCACGACGCTCGGTCCCCTGCGTTCGCACCCGTCGACACCGCCGGAAGTCTGATGCGTTACAACCGGCATCCGATGTAGCGTGGCACTTCGGGAGGACCCCGGCCGATGCCCCGATCGGCCCACTGCGCGAGGAGCAGATGTGCGCAACGAGGAAACGATCACGCAGGGCGCGTTGTTGGCCGGATCCCAGTTGACCACCAAAGGCCGCGCGGACGTCTTCCGCCAGCGCGAGCGAACCCGTCTCAAGAAAGTGGTTCGCGCGATCGTCATCGTCGGACTGATCGACTACCTGTTGTACCGGTTGTGGGCGTCCGGCTTTTCCCTGGGGATGCCGCACTTCGGCTCCGACTCGATCTTCTTCATCCCGCCGCTCGTGATGCTGATCGCGATCATCGGGATGCCGCTCATGATGTTGATGAACGGGCGTTCACCGCACATCACGGTGTACCCCGAGCAGGTCGAGGTCGGCCTGACCGACATCAAGGGTCTCGACAACCAGGTGGACGAGGTCATGCGCTCGCTCGACGTTTTTCTCGGCTACGCGACCTTCCGAGAGGAGCTCGGCGGCACCCCGCGGCGCGGCATCCTGTTCGAAGGCCCTCCCGGAACCGGCAAAACGTTCTTGGCCAAGGCGATGGCCAAGCAGGCGGGCGTGCCGTTCCTGTTCATCCCAGCGCCGGCGTTCCAGTCCATGTGGCAGGGGATGTCGGCGTTCCGGATCCGGTCGTTCTTCCGCAAGCTCCGGAAAGCAGCGCGCAAGGAAGGGGGCGCGATCGGCTTCATCGAGGAGATCGACGCGGTGGCCATGACCCGGGGCGGCGGGTCTGCGGCCGTTCCCGCGCCGACGGACCTGTCGCGGACGACGTCGGCGTTCTTCGGCGGCGGCGACGCGAACAACATGGTGAACGAGCTGCTGATCCAGATGCAGTCGTTCGACCAGCCGCCGCTCGGCCGCCGGATGAAGGCGAAGGTCATCTCGTGGATCAACGGCTACCTGCCGCCGTCGTGGCAGATGACGCCGATGCGGGCGGAGTACTCGAACATCCTGCTGATCGCGGCGACCAACCGCGGCGACTCGCTCGACGCGGCGCTCCTACGGCCCGGACGCTTCGACCGCCGCCTGTACTTCGATGTGCCGACGAAGCAGGAGCGGCGTGAGCTGATCGACTTCTTCCTCGTGCGCAAGGCCCATGAGGACGAGCTGGACATGAGCGAGACGCGTGACCGCGTTGCGTCCGAGACATTCGGCTACACGCCGGTGATGATCGAGCACCTCTTTGACGAGGCGTTGCTCGTGGCGCTGCGTGACGGACGCCGCGAGATGCGGATGCGCGATGTGATGGACGCGAAGTTCGACGAGGAGGTAGGGCTGAAGCAGACCACGTCGTACACCGACTTCGATCGTGAGGCGGTCGCGACGCACGAGGCCGGCCACGCGACGGTCGCGTACTTCCTTGGGAAGGGGCGACGGCTCGAGGTGCTGTCGATCATCAAGCGCCGGGGTTCGCTCGGCCTGCTCGCGCACAGCGACGAGGAGGAGCGCCTAACCCGCACGCGCTCGGAGATCGAGAGCGGCATCGCGATCGCGCTCGGCGGCCTGGCCGCCGAGGAGCTCTGCCTCGGCGAGTCCGGGACCGGTCCGGGGGCCGACCTGGCCCACGCGACGGGACTGGCGGCGCAGATGGTCGGGTCGTTCGGGATGGCGGGATCGCTGATCAGCTACGAGGCGGTGGCCGACGGTCCGCTGTCGAAGTCCAACCTGGTTGGCAAGGTTCTGGCTAACGCCGAGACCAAGCAGAAGGTCGAGGACATCCTCACGACCCAGCGCGAGCGCGTTGCGGCGGTGCTCGAGGAGAATCGAGACGTGCACACGGCGTTGGTCCAGGCGCTGCTCGAGCGCGACGAGCTCGTCCGCGACGACATCCTCGAGGTCATCGAGAAGGCGATCGCGAACCGGCCCTGACAGCCAGTCGCAGCGGCGGTTCCGCGGGCCGGCCGTAGACTCGGCGCATGACCGCTTCGTACCTCGTCGCTGGCGTGCGCACCCCGATCGGCCGGTTCCACGGCGGCCTCGCGCCGTTGAAGGCGGTGGAGCTCGGCAGCACGGTGATCGCTGCCGCGCTTGAGCGCTCGGGCGTCGCGGCGGAGCAGGTCGACTACACGATCATGGGTCACGTCCTGCAGGCGGGACAGGGCCAGATCACCGCGCGCCAGGCCGCGGTCGCGGCCGGGATACCCATCGAGGTGCCGGCGCTGACGATCAACAAGGTGTGCCCCTCAGGCCTCGCCGCGATCGCGACCGCCGACCAGATGATCCGGGCGGGCGAGATCGAGGTCGCCATCGCCGGTGGCATGGAATCGATGACCAACGCGCCGTACGTGATCCCGAAGGCACGCGACGGGCAGCGGCTCGGCAACAGTCCGATGCTCGACACGATGATCCATGACGGCCTGTGGTGCGCTTTCGACGACCGGCACATGGGCGAGGGCACCGATCAGATGAACCGTGAGTTCGGTGTCGACCGGGCGGATCAGGATGCATGGGCGGCTCGGTCGCACACTCGCGCGGCCGACGGGTGGGACTCGGGTCGGTTCGCCGACGAGGTCGTGCCGGTCTCCGTTCCCCAGCGCAAAGGCGCCCCCGTCGTGGTCGACCGCGACGAAGGCATCCGTCCCGACACAACGGCGGAACGGCTCTCGGGCCTGCGCCCTGCGTTCACCGAGAACGGCACGGTCACCGCAGGGAACGCCTCGCAGATCAGCGACGGGGCGTGTGCCGTGGTGATGGCGAGCGAAGACGCGGTTCGCCGGCTCGGCCTGACGCCGCTCGCGCGGATCGAGGCCTACGGCATGTCCGCAGACCGATTCGCCTCGTTGCACACCGTGCCGGTGCTCGCCCTCGAGAAGGCGCTCAAGCGGATCGGTGCCACCGCGGACGACCTGGACGTCGTCGAGATCAACGAAGCGTTCGCGGGGGTGGCGGTGCACGCCACGCGGATGCTCGGCGTGGACGAGGCGATCGTGAACCCGAACGGGGGAGCGGTGGCGCTCGGCCACCCGATCGGTGCGAGCGGCGCGCGGATCGTGTTGACCGCCGCGTTGGAGATGCGCCGACGTGACGCTGAGCTCGCCGCGGCCACGATCTGCGGCGGCGGCGGTCAGGGCGACGCGCTTATCGTGCGCCGCGCCTGACCGCGCGTCGGCCTACGCCTTCGCGTCACCCTGCAGCTGCGCGAACCGGCGAAGCTCCGCCGCCAGCTCCTGGTGCGCTGCCTCGGCCTCCCAGGCGTCCTCCGGTTCCCCCTGCTCCCCCTCGACCTCGTCGACCGTGATCTGCAGCTTCGGCGCCGCACCGGTCCCGGCGCCATCGGGCAGGAAGACGCGGAACGCGGTGCCGCCGTCGGTCGGCTCTGCCTTGATCGTCCCGCCTTGGATCTCGGCGAACGTGCGGACGATCGGCGACACGGCGGCTTCCGAAGGCTGCCCAGGGTCCTCGATCGAGATCGTCGCGCCGCCGTCCGCCTGCTGCAGGCGGACGACGATGGTCTTGCCGCCCTGCGTGCGTTCGGTGGCCGTCTGCAACAGCCCAGAGACGATCCGCTCCGTGCGCTGCGCGTCGATCCGCAGCTTGAGCGGATCGGCGACGACGCGGATGTCGTGGTCGGCGTCGGCGCTCGACTCCTCGACGACGCGGTTGACCAGCGCCTCCATGTCAGCGCGCTTGATCGAGAGCTCGATCGTGCCGTTCGCGAGCTTCTCCGCGTCGGCGATGTCGCCCACAGCGTGGTCGAGCCGGCGGGTGTAGGTCGCGAGTTGCTTCATCAGTTGCGCCTGATCCTTCGTGTCCTTCTTGTGCTTGAGCAGCTTCGTGATGCCGTCGATCTTCGCGAGCGAGCGCTTGGCGTCGACTGAGAGTTCACGGAGCAGCGGCGAGGCAGAACGTCGGTCTTCGAGTGCGCCGGCCTCGATCGCGTCGGACATCGCTGCGGACGCTTCGCGCTGCACGGCGGCGTCGCGCGTGGTCGCGACGTCTTGCTCGCGCATCTCGCGGAGGGCGTCCGACATCTGGTGGGTCCGGTTCTCGGCCTCTGCGACGTCGGCGCGCTCGGTCGCGGTCGCGACCTCCGCCTCGAGGTCGCGGACGCGATCCTCGGCGGTGATGAGCTTCTCGGTCTGCCCGGCGAGCCGCTCCTGGGTGACCCGCAACAGCTCATCGATCTCCGCGCGGCCCTGGTCGTCCGCGAGCTCGAGCTGCCGGCGCGCCTCGAAGTCCTGCAGCCGGCGGTTGAGCTCTTGGTTGTCGGCGGCGGCGTCGTCGAGCTGGCGGATCAGCTTGTCGATGCGCTCCTGGAGGTGGTCGCGCTCACGGGCGGCGACCGTCGCCGCTTGGTCCGCCTGCTCGGCGCGCTGGCGCTCCATGTCGAGCTCGGCGCGTGTCTCATCGATCGCGCCGTCTGCTCGCGCGAGGTCGGCCTGCGCGACGGCGAGCGCCCGACGGATGTCGTCGGTGTCCTTGTGGGCCTGCGCGACGGTGGTCGAGCGCTCCTTGATCTCCTTCGCGAGGTCCTTCGTCTCCTGACGCGCCTTGAGGAGCTCCTCGTGGGCTTGCAGCACACGCTGCTCGCGGCTCTCGGCCTCGCTCCGCGCCGCATGCAGGTCGTCCCGCATCGCGTCGAGGTCGACGCGAGCGGTCTCCAGCTCGGCGGCCGCACGACGAGCCGTCGCTTCCGCTTCGAGGATCCGATCGGCGAGCTGGGTCTCGGCCTGCTGGACCTGTGCCCGGTAGGACGCCTCCATGTCGGTCAGCTGCTGCTGGAACGCCTCACGCGTCCCGCGCACCTTCTCTTCGAGGTCGGCCTCGCGCTCGACGAGGTCCGCTCGGTAGGAGGCCTCGCGGCTCTCGAGCTCGGCCTTCGCGGCGCGCAGCTCGTCCTCCAGCATCGCCGCGCGCTGCTCTTCGTTGCGGAGCGCGCGCAGCTCGGTCCGCGCGTCGTCAAGCTCGAGCCGCGCTCGGTCGGCGATCGTGTTCGCCGTGGTCAGGTCGTCTTTGGTGCGGAGCAGCTCGACGTGCATCGAGTCGAGCTCTGCCCGGACCTCGGGGTCGTCGGCCGCGCTGTCGGGCCGCTCGGCGCGGACGATCGCCTCGCGGAGCTCGGTCCGCGCGAGCGCAAGCTCGGCGCGGAGCTGCGACGCCTCGGTCTCGAGCTCGGCCAGCCGGCGCGCGTCCGCGCCGTCGGGCGCGCCCGCACGGTCGGCGTGGGCGATCGCGTCGCGAAGCTCGTTCTTCGCGACGTCGAGCTCGGCGCGGAGGTCGACCGCCTCGGCCTCAAGGGCGGCCACACGGCCGGCGTCGGCGTCGACCGGGACGCGGAGCGCGTCGCGGAGTTGCTCACTCAGCTTCGCGCGCTCGCCGTCGAGGGTCTGCACCTTCAGCTCGAGGTCTTTGACGGTGCCCTCCGCGTGGAGCGCTCGCTCCTCGAGCTCGCGGGCGCTGCCCTCGGCGATGAGCGCACGCTCCTCGAGGTCGGTCTCGCTCGGGCCGCGGGGCTCGCGCGCGATGTCGCGGTAGTTCTGCAGCTCCTCGAGCGATTTGCGGTACTGGTCCTGGAGCAGGGCGAGCCGCTCCTCCGCGGCGCGCGCACGATCCTCCGCCTTGCGGCGCGCCTCACCCTCTTCGCGCAAGCCCGGTTGCGGCATGGGACGCGCGACCGGCGGCGCCGGTGCGGCGGTTGCCCGGGGGAGATCGGCCGCCGCCGCTTGTGCCTGGGCGACCTGCAGGAGGCGCGCCACGCCGAATACCGCGAGTCCGAGCACGATCAACATGCCGAACAGGAACATCGCGTTGGTGTTCCACGGATTGTCTGCGCTGGCGATCGGCGCGTCCGAACGCGTGAGCTCGACGGCGGCGGGGGCGCCCACGCCGGAGCGGAACTGGAACGGCAGCAGGATCGAGACGGTGCCCTGATAGGTGCTGACCTGCGGGTCGTCCTTGAGGGCCTCTTTGATCTGGTCCTTCTCGCCGGGGAGCTCGTTGCCGATGCGGCCGGGGTCGGTCGAGTACAAGACCGTGCCCTCGGGCGAGTACATCGTGACGCTGTCGAAGTCGCTTGGATCGGTGACGACGCTCTTGATCTCGGTGCTGAGCTCGTCGGCGCGCGCGGCGCTGACCGGGGCGGTCAGGTCGCTCGGCTGGAACAGCAACGACAGCGAGCTGTCGGCGATCGCCTGGGCCTGCGTGACGACCATGTCCTGAGCGGTGCGCTTCGCGCGGACGCCCATGTAGACGGAGCCGATGATGCCGACGATCAGCAGGCCGCCCAAGATCCCGAGCAGGATCCGCGCGATGCGGCTATAGCCCTTCAACGAAGCGATCATCTCGCGGCCCTCGCTGCTTCCTGCCACCCTGCTCGGTGCTCGCATCCGGCCCCCACCGGCCGTTTCGAGCTGGTCTCCGTGAGTGGTTATCGGCAGGACGCTGCACGAGATTCAGTGGTCACACGAACTACGGCGCGTGCCGGTTGACCGCCCTCCGTCGTCCCCCGTCAGCCGGACACCGCACGCTGTGCGCCCGATACGACGAGCGAGGTCGCGTTCGCATCGTCCTTGTCCAAGACGATCAGGTCCTCGATCAGCGCGTGCATCTGCTCGACGTGCGACACGAGGATCACGAGCCGGTCGGCGCCGGTCACGAGATGTTCGACGCCGCGCATCGCGAGCTCGATGTGCTCGGGATCAAGGCTGCCGAACCCTTCATCCAAGAAGAAGGAGTCCAGGCGACTGCCGCCGCGCGTCACCATCTCGGCGAGCGCCAACGCGAGCGCGAGCGAGGCGAGGAAGGTCTCGCCGCCCGACAACGAGTCAGGCGCACGGACCGTTCCGCCCGCGTTCACGTCGACGATGTGGAAGGTCTCGTCGTCGGTGAAGCGGAAGTCCCCGTCGGTCAGGGCCTCGAGGTGCACGCTCGCGAGCTCGGCGAGTGCAGCGCGCTCCTCGCCGAGGAGCCACATGAGGAACCGCGAAGGCTGCAGATCGTCGCGAAGCCATTGCGTGAGAGCGAGGTCGGTGTGCGCCGCCTCCATCCGCGCGTCGAGGTCGGCGCCGGCCTCGAGCGTCCGCTCGATCCCGCTCACCCGCTCGGTCGTCTCGGCGGCTCGTATCTCGGCGTGCGTCAGGACGGCGGCGACGTCGGCGTCGGGCTCGAGCCCTGCGGCTTCGAGCGTCGCCATCCGCCGCCTGCCGACCTCGTCGGCCGCCCTCCCCGCCGCCGCGAGCTCGAGCGTTGCTGCGTCGGTCCGACCGTCGAGCGTGCTGCGGATCCGTGCCGCGGCGTGTTCGAGGTCATCGTCAAGTGTCTCCTCGCCCAAGGCGCCCCAAGCGGCGGCCAGCCGTTCCCGAACGGTCGCGGCCTTGGCCGTCGCTTCGGTCGCCGTGCGCCGCACCGCGTCGAGGGCGTCGCGAGCCGTGCGCTCACGCTCCGCGGCGGCTCGAGCGGTTGCCTCCGCCTCGCGAAGCTCGGCCTCGCGTTCGTCGAGCAAGGCGGTGGGGTCGCCCTCGCCGAGCTGATCAACCAATGCGCTCTGCGTCGCCGCGAGCGTGGCTTCGGCGTTCCTCGCGGTGGTCTCCGCCTCCACGAGCGCCGCTGTGGCGCGGTCCTGGTCGGCGAGCGCGGCGGTCGCGTGCGCGGCGGCTTTCCCCGCGGCGGCGGCGGCGCGCTCATGCGCCTTCGCAGCTTTCTCTCGTCGGGTCGCCGCAGCGGCGCGCGCGCGCTCCGCCGCCTTCAACCCGGCCGCCGCCCCCGCACGCGGCTTGGTCTTCACCGGCTGGGCGCAGACGGGGCACGGTTCGCCCGCAACGAGCGTCCGGCGGAGGGCGGTCGCCATCTCGGCGTGCTGCGCCGCGTGCACCGCCTCGTCCGCGTCGCTGAGTGCGACGGCCGCCTCAGCGACGGCCGTCGCCGCGTCGCTGGCAGCCTCGTCGGCGGTGTCGCGGGCGGTCCCGGTGCGGGAGACGGCCTCGTCGGCGGTTTTCACGCTGTCCGTCGCCTTCGCGAAGGCGCTCTGGGCGGCCGTGACCGCGGCCGCCTGCGCGTGCATCTGCGCGACGAGGTCTGCGAACGCGCGAAGGTCGCCGATCCGTTCGCCGGCTGCGTCGCGCGCGGCGTCGGCATCCTGCCGCTCGCCGGACGCGGCCTCGGCCGCTTCGGATGCCGCCGTGACATCCCGTGCTGCGGCCGACGCGGCGAGCAGCACCGCCGCGACCGTTTCGTCGTCTGGCACGCCGGCGGCGACCTTCTGCACCAGGGCGAGCTCGCGGTCGGCGCGTTGCGCCCGATCGGTGGCCTCGGCCGCTTCGGCGTCGAGTCCATCGATGGCCGGTTTCAACTGCGTGACCGTGTCGCGTCGCGCGACGGCTGCGTCGTGCTCGGCGCGGGCGGCCGCAAGATCGGCACGCGCCTGCACCAGCCGGACGCCGTCGGCGTCGAGCATCGCGACCGCGGTCTCGGCGCGTGCCACGCGCTCGCGCGTCGCGGCGAGCGCGGCGTCGAACCGCTCATACCCGAAGACGCCCTTCAAGACGGCGTTGCGCGGCGCGTCGGACGCGAGCAGGAACTCGGCGAAGCGGTTCTGCGCCAGCAAGACGGAGCGCCCGAAGGTGTCGAAGTCCATCCCGAGGAGCCGTTCGATCCGTTCGCGGACCTGCCGGTCGAGGACCACCGTCTCCTGATGTGCGGCCTCCGGATCGTCGGCCGCGAGCCGAACGAGCTGCACCTGTCCCTGGCCTTTGCGTTTGAGCACGCGGGTGACTTGCCAGATGTCGCCGTCGACCTCGAAGGTCAGCTGCAGGTGTGCGGCATCGGAGAGTTGGTTGATCAGCGAGCGCGTGTCCCGCTGCACCCGGGGCGTCCTGCCGAAGAGCGCGAAGGAGATCCCGTCCAGGATCGTCGACTTCCCCGCGCCGATCGGGCCGACGACCCCCACCAGGCGGCGATCGCGGAAGTCGAACGTGACCTCCTGCTGGTACGAGCGGAACCCGCGCATCGTGAGCTCACGAGGCCGCATCGGCGACCTCCTCCATCGTTTCGCGGAAGAGCTGCACGAGCTCGGGTGGGGCGTCGTCGCCGGTCGTGGCGCGCACGAACGCCGCGTACAGCTCATCGTCGGACGGCCGCGCATCGGTCGACCGTTCGCGCCGGGCTTGGACCGGCCGCTCGGGGCGGACGCGCACGAGATACGGGAACAGGGCCGCGGCGCGCCGGCCGAGCTCGGGGTCGGGGCCGCCGACCGCGATCGTCAGGTCGAGATAGCTGTCCGCCAGCTCCTCGGCTCGTGCGGAGACCTCTTCCCACGTGCCACGGATCTGTTGCAGTGGTCTGCCCGCGTGGATGGGCACCGACCGCAGCGTGGCGAGCCGGCCGGGTTCGGCGTCGACGATCACCACCCGCTTGACCTCGCCGGCCTCGCCGAAGTCCATCGGCAGCAGCGAGCCGGCGTAGGCGGCCGGGACCGGCGCGCCCGGCACCGGCTGCGGCGCGTGGATGTGACCGAGCGCGACGTACTGCGGTCCGGCGGGGATCGCCTGCGACGTAGCGGTGTACGCGTCGCCGATGTGAAGCTCTCGCTCGCTGCGTGACACGCGGACGCCGCTGACCATGAAATGCGCCACGAGGATCGGCACGAGGTCGGTGCCGGCGCGCTCGACGAGGGCGGTGTTGTACGCGTCCGTGAGCTTCGCGATCTTGTCGGCGTACGCGCCGTACCACGTGCCGGTTTCCTCCATGAAGTCGATCACGCGACCCTCCCGAAGGAACGGGAACCCGGCGATGACCGCCGGCACGCCCAGCTCGTCCGGTCCGAGCAGGCCGCCCGCGTTCGGGGCTTTGATCCTGCCGATCAGGTGGACGCCGCGGTCGCGCATCAGCGGCGCGAGAGCATCGAACAGCTCCGGCGCGTCGTGGTTGCCCGCGACGACGACGACCGGGCGACCTTCACCGAGGCGCAGCAACGCGCTGAGCCCAAGGGAAAGCGACTCGACCGGGGGCGTGGCGCGGTCGAACACGTCCCCGGCAACGAGCACCAGGTCGACCTGCTCGTCGTCAGCGATCCGCACGACCTCGTCGAGCGACTCGCGCATCTCCTCGGTGCGGCCGTGCCGGCCGAGGCGGCGTCCGACGTGCCAGTCGGCGGTGTGCAAGATCCGCATGCCGCGACGCTACAGACCGGAGAACGGGTCTTCGCCGTCGGTCGCGACCTCCTCGCGCCGGGTCGCCCACGGCGGGAACGGGAAGGTCACGACGAGCGGGACCGGAACGGCGGGCTGGCTCACGACCATCGTGCCCGGCTTGAGGAGCCTCGCGCGAGCCCGCGTGGACGGGAGCATCCATCCGTACTCCGCGCGCTCGGCTTCGGCGGCGTCGAGTCGGCCGCTGATGCGGATCGAGGCGTTCTCGAGCACCTCGGGCGCGACCCGGCTCGCGCTCTGCTGCGCCCCGACCAACAGGACGCCGAGCGACCGGCCGCGCTGCGCGATGTCGATCAGCATGTCCTTCAACGGGCTGGTGCCTTCGCGCGGTGCGTACTTGTTGAGCTCGTCGAGCACGATCACCGACAGCGGCAGCCGCTGGCCGGTCGCCTCCTTCTGTTGGAACGTCTCCTTGAGGAGCGCGCCGACGACGAATCGCTGCGCCTGTTCGTGCAAGGACTGGATCGCGACCACGGTGACGTTGGCGGCGTCGCGATCGATGCGCGTCGACGTGCCTGCGCGCACGAGGTGGCCGAGCCGGGACGACGCGGCGTGCAGCCGTCGCAGGAACGCGGACACTGTGGACAACTGCACTCGTCCGGTCCACGCCGGATCGGGCTCGCCGTCGTCCGGATCGAGAACGGTTTCGAGCTCGGTGACGAGTGTCGGCAGGTCGGCGATGATCCGTCCGGCTTGCGCGGCCGTGATCGGGCCGCGCCAGCGCCCGTCGGGTTGGTCGCGCGGATCCCGGAGCGCGATCGCGCCCGGCCGCCCCTCGATATCGACGGCGAACCGCTGCAGCTGTTGCTGGACGCGCTCGCGGATGAACGGGAGCTGGTTCTTCGCATCGTTGGCATCGGTGAAGCAGAACTCAAGCAGTCCGAGGTCGACGAACTCGCGCGGCGTCCAGGCGAACACGTCGATGCCCTCGAGCCGGCCGCCCGTATCCGGCACGAGATCCGCGACGCCCCGGCGCGGCGGCGCCCAGAACCGAACGCTCGGGAACGGCGCCGGCTCGACCCCGATCGCCGTCCATCCTTCGGCGGCCCCTTCGGCGCCGGGGAAGCGCACGTTCGGCTTGTCCAGCCACAGCAGATCCTCGCCCTTCACGTTGAACACGAGCACGCGCAGGTTGGCGGCGCCCTCGCCGACCACGTCGGGCGATGCGGTCAGCACCCGAAGGAAGAACAGCGCGAACGAGGTCTTGGTCGCGACGCCCGAGATGCCGGCGATCGACATGTGGCCGCCCTTGCGGCCGTCGAAGAAGTCGAGGTCGACATGGACGGGGGCACCGTCGCGCCCGAGGCCGACCGGGAGCGGGCGCTCCATCTGATCGGCGTACAGCGCACGGCTGCGTTCCTCGCCGGTCGCACGCTCAACGGGTTCGCCCGGGTCGGCCGAGACCCAGATCTCGGGATCGACGCGAGTGACGGCCACCGTCGCCGACCGCACCTTCTGCGCCGGCATGATTCCGAGCTCGGCGATGCGGTGCGTGTCGGACTCGTACCGTGCGCCCTCGTAGATCGCCTCGGCCTCGGTCACGACGCCGTACGTGCGGAGCTCGCCGACCTTCGGCACCTCGGTGCGGACGACGACCAGATCGTCGAGCTGGAGGAACTGGTCGTCGTCGACCACGACGCGGAAGGTTGCGGTGCTGGTGTGCTCCGAACCGAGGACGCGGCCGACCTGCTCGTCGCTCACGACGCTCTCCGTTCCGAGACGGCGGCGCGAAGTGCGCGATAGACGAGGCCCGGGTCGCCCATCCGGTGGCGGAGGTCGCGCTCCAACGCGCCGATCGGGACGAGGTTCTGTGGGGCGCGCGGGTCGAGGTGCGCTTGGGACGCGACGAGCGGCAAGAGCGCCGCCGCACGGTCCGCGATCGTGCGCACCGTTGCCAGCGGCAGATGCGCCGACGCCTCGCACCGCACGAGCCCGCTCCACGCGTGGCCGCCGTCGATCGGCGCGAGCCGCACGTACCAGGAGTACCGCCCGTAGTCCTTGATCGCGAACAGCGGCGTGCGCTGACCGGCACCGAGCGAGCCGATCACGGCGTTGCGCGGCGGTTCGAGATACGTCACGCGGTGGCTCTTCACGACGCCGACCACCTCGTGCGGGCCGAGCTCGTGCAGCGGTCCGTCGGCGAACACGCACCGGTCTGCGGCGAGCGACGTAGCGAGGGACCCTTCCGCGGCGCGCATGGTCGACTGCAACGCGTGCACCAGCGCGTCGCCGTCGCGTGTCGCGATCGTCATCGTCTCGTAGGGAGGCGTGAGGCCGACCGTCGGGAAGAGCTCCTCGCGGCCGCCGGCGAGGACCGCCCACCGCTGAACCTGTTCGCCCGCCACCGTCGACCGAACGGCCGCACGATCCCAGAGCACGGCCCCGATCGCGATCGTGCCGCAGAGTCCCGGGATCGGACCGGCTACCGGGTCGTCGACCGTCAGCCGGGCATCGATCCGACGGACGCCGTCGACGAACGCGATCCGCTCGCAGCCGTCGTCGTCGCCGTCGAGCGGCGCCCAGTCGACGCCCTCGACCGTGTCGTCGACCGTGCCTTCGGCCGGTGCGAGCTCGGCCGCGTCGAGCGGTGCGCCGTACTCGGGCGACCAGCCCTCGACGAAGATCCGCGCCATACCGGCCGGATACTACGTCCGGCCCCCGACACCTCTGAACAGGCGAGGGTCACGGCGTCGAGGTTTGGACGCTCGATGTCTGCCACGTCCCGGCGTTATCCACCAGTACGGTCGTGCGGACCTTGCTCGGACAGCAGTGCGCGTCGCCCGGCCGGTAGACGGCCTCTCGCACAACGAGCCCCGCCGGATCGGCGTTCGGGTCGACCGTGCGATCGCAGCCGGTGGAGCGATAGATGACCGCGCCGGTTGCGAGATCCACGACCGACGTGGTGCCGCAGGCGCCGGAGCCGCCGGTCTCGGCGAGGATCACCGCGTCCTCGGACCCGTCGCCGGTGACGTCGGCGACCTGCGCGCTCACGTTCTCAACCGGCGCACGGCCCGCCGGATACGCGTGCCCCCACACCGGTCGCCACGGCGCGCCACCGTCGTCGAAGCGTCGCCAGACCGCGATACCGCGGTCGGTCCGGAACGGATCGCCGCCCGGCATCTCCCATGCGACGACGATCGCGTCGCCGGCCGCCGTCGACGCGCGCCACGAGCCCGTCACCTGCGCCTTGAGCGGGACGAGCGCCGCGACCGGCACGTCTCCGGGCCCGACCGCGCCTCCGAACGACGGCGGCAGGTCGGCCGGCAGCCCGCTCGGGTACGGCGAAGCCGACGCCGCGGGTTGCGCTGACGGGGACGAAGCGCCGGATCCGGTGCATGCCGTCGCGACGACCAGCAGCGCGACCAGAAAGGGAAGGCGCATCGGCGCGATGCTAGCGGGGCGGGGTCCCCGGATCGGGAGCGTCGTCATGAGCGCGGCCGAGGGCGGGAGGGTACCGGGAGCAACCGCGAGGGGGGGGTTCCCAGCGGGTGCCCCGACCGCGCTCAAAACGTTTTGCCGTTCCGCCGTACCGGCCACGGGAACCGACGACATCCGCCCGTAGGATGGCCGCCATGACCTTGCAACAACCTAAGCCCGTCAGCGCCTCGCACGTGACGCTCACCCAGCTGATGGAGGTCACCGACGCGAACGTGGCCGGTAACGTCCACGGCGGCGTGATCATGCGGCTGGCCGACACCGCGGCTGCGCTCGCCGCGATCCGTCACGCCGAGGGGCTCTGCGTCACGGTGAGCGTCGACGAGCTCTCCTTCCTCGAGCCGGTGCACGTCGGGGACGTCGTGCAGCTCCTCGCGTCGGTCAACGACGTGGGCACGACCTCGCTCGAGTGCGGGGTTCGCGTCGAGGCGGAGAACCCGATCTCGGGACGAGCTGTCCACGCCGCGACCGCCTATTTCGTGTTCGTCGCGATCGATGACGAGGGACGGCCGCGGCCCGTGCCGCCTCTCCAGATCGACACGGAGATCGAGCGTCGCCGCCAGCGCGCCGCGAAGCTCCGCCGCGCCGCACGCATGCAGCACAGGGAAGCGCTCCAACGGGAGCATCAGTCCTCTCCCGCGTGATCCGACGTCCCGCGTGATCCGACGCATCGCGTGCCTGACTGGTCGTCCTGACCCCGTGGGAGGATGGATGCAACGACTGCACGGGAAGGACGGCGGATGACGACGATGTTCGACGGCGCGCGGGGACGCCTGGCCGTTGCGGACGGCGACGTGGGGTTCGCGCGGCTCGCATGGCTGACGGAGCAGGGGATCGGCGACGTCGAACGGCTCCCGCACACCGTGCGGATCCTCCTGGAGAACCTCCTTCGACGTGCCGGAACACGCGACGTCGCCGACGAGGACGTGGCGGCGCTCGCCGCGTGGCCCGGGCCGGCCAAGGACATCGCGTTCATGCCCGGCCGCGTGCTGATGCAGGACTTCACCGGCGTGCCGGCGGTCGTCGACCTCGCCGCGATGCGCAGCGCCGTCGAGCGCGCAGGTGGCGATCCCGCGCGGGTGAACCCGCTGGTGCCCGTCGATCTGATCATCGACCACTCGGTGCAGGTCGACCTCTTCAGGACGCCCGAGGCCTATGAGGCCAATATCGACTTCGAGTACCGCCGCAACGGTGAGCGGTACCGGTTCCTGCGATGGGCGCAGCAGGCGTTCGACAACGTCCGCGTCGTGCCGCCGGGTGCCGGGATCTGTCACCAGGTGAACCTCGAGCACCTCGGCCAGGTCGTGGCTCTCCGGGACGGCGTCGCCGTGCCCGACACGATCGTTGGGACCGATTCGCACACGACGATGATCAACGGGCTCGGGGTGCTCGGATGGGGCGTCGGCGGGATCGAGGCCGAGGCCGCGATGCTCGGCCAGCCGATCGCGCTCCCGCAGCCGATCGTGGTCGGGGTCCGCATGACGGGCGCGATGCCCGCGGGCACCACGGCGACCGACCTCGTGCTGACGCTCACGCAGATGCTGCGCGCTCACGGCGTTGTCGGGCGGTTCGTCGAGTTCACCGGCGACGGGCTGTCGACGTTGCCGATCGCCGACCGCGCGACGCTGTCGAACATGTGCCCGGAGTACGGCGCGACGAGCGCGTATTTCCCCGTCGACGAGCAGACCCTCGGCTACCTGCGGTTCACCGGACGAGGCGACGCCGCCGATCGGACCGAGCGGTACACGAAGGAGCAGGGCCTGTTCCGGGTGGACGGCGCGCCCGAGGCGACGTTCAGCGAGCTGCTCGAGCTCGACCTCGGCGCGATCGAGCCGTCGCTCGCGGGGCCCAAGCGCCCGCAGGACCGCGTCTCGCTGCCCGAGGTGTGGCATTCGTTCGTGGCAGCCTTCCACGAGCATGCGATCCCCGACCCGAAGGCCAAGGAGATCGGGGCGTTCGTCGCGGAGGGCGGTCCGGTGCGACAGGACCGGCTGCCGGGCGGCGATGACTTGACGCACAGTCCGGTCCAGACCGATGGGATGACGATACGCGACGGGTCGGTCGTGATCGCGGCGATCACGTCGTGCACCAACACGTCGAACCCGTCCGTGATGCTCGCCGCTGGCCTGCTCGCGAAGAAGGCGGTCGAGGCCGGCATCACCGTCAAGCCGTGGGTGAAGACCTCGCTTGCGCCCGGCTCCCGCGTCGTGACCGATTATCTCGACCGCGCCGGACTCACGCCGTACCTCGAGAAGCTCGGGTTCGGGCTCGTGGGCTACGGGTGCACGACGTGCATCGGCAACTCGGGCCCGCTCATCGACGAGGTCGGCACGGCCGTCGACGAGGGCGATCTCAACGTCGTCGCCGTGCTGTCGGGCAACCGGAACTTCGAGGGCCGCGTGCACCCGCAGGTGCGCGCGTCCTACCTTGCGTCTCCGCCATTGGTCGTGGCCTACGCCCTCGCCGGCCGGGCCGACATCGATCTCACGACCGAGCCGATCGGCGACGGCCCAGACGGTCCCGCGTACCTCCGCGACCTGTGGCCATCGCCCGACGAAGTCAGCGAGGCGGTCGGCCTGGCGATCACCTCGGATCAGTTCTCGGACGAATACGCGCGGATCTTCGACGGCGACGGGCGCTGGCAGGCGCTCGACACGCCGAGCGGCTCGGCCTACGCGTGGGAGGCATCGTCGACGTACGTGCAGGAGCCGCCCTTCTTCGACGATCTCGCGCCGCGGACCTACGCCGACATCGAAGGCGCGCGGATCCTGGTGAAGGTGGGCGACTCGATCACGACCGACCACATCTCGCCGGCCGGCTCGATCAAGAAGGATTCGCCGGCGGGGGAGTACCTATCGGAGCACGGCGTCCAGCCACGCGACTTCAACTCCTACGGATCACGCCGCGGCAACCATCATGTGATGATGCGCGGCACGTTCGCCAACATCCGGCTGCGGAACGAGCTCGCGCCCGGAACCGAAGGGTCGTGGACGACGCACATGCCCGACGGCGAGGTGATGTCCATCTTCGATGCGGGCGAGCGGTACCGCGGTGAGGGCGTGCCGCTCGGTGTGATCGCCGGCAAGGAGTACGGAAGCGGCTCGAGCCGCGACTGGGCGGCCAAAGGCCCGCTGCTCCTCGGCGTCCGGTTCGTGATCGCGGAGACGTATGAGCGGATCCACCGATCGAACCTCGTGGGGATGGGGATCGTGCCGTTGCAGTTCGCACCCGGCGACACGCCGGCCTCGCTCGGGATCGAGGGTACCGAGACGTATGCCGTGCGCGGGTTCACCGACGATATCGTGCCGGGCCAGACGGTCACTGTGGAGGCGCGGCGCGACGACGGCACCGTCGTGACGTTCCCGGCGACGGTGCGGGTCGACGGCGCGGCCGAGGTCGCCTACATGCGAGCCGGTGGCGTGTTGAACCTCGTGCTGACGCAGATGCTCGGCGACAAGGGATAGACAGAACTGCGGGCCCGGCCGGAAGGCCGGGCCCGCGACGGGTGAGGTGTCGCAGGGGACTCTCAGTAGAGGTAGCGACGGTCCTGCACCCAGGTCTGGCGCTGCCAGATCTTGCCGAGACCCCAGTACCGTCCCGCGTTCGCGAAGATCAGCGCCACCAGTACCACCGCGTCGATCACGTGCTCGTCGACGACGGGGTTGAACTCCGGCCAGATCGCGGTGCCCATGTAGAAGACCGCGAGCCAGATGATCCCGCCGACCGCCGCCAGCCGGGTCATGACCCCGGTCATCAGGCCGAGCCCGATCAGCAGCAGCGACACCATGTACACCCAGTCGATCCACGGGTTCACCGCGGGACCTGCCTGGGTCATGTGGTAGCCGGTCACCGTCTGGATGAAGTCGGCGAACGGACCCTTCAGTCCGAACCCGATCGCACCGGCGGTTGGGGATGCCCCGTGGATCCACGCGGTGTCGCCGAAGAACGTGATCTTCACGGTCTCGCCGGCATCGTTCAGGACGCGGCCCGTGCTGAAGCCCAGCGCGAAGGCCTTGTCGAGGAACGCCCACAGGAACGTGAAGCCGAGCAGGATCCGGAGCGCGCCCATGGTCCGTTGGAGTCCCCGGGTGTGGACCGGCTCGAGCCGCTCGATCTCCGGCATCGTTCCGGTGATCGTGGTGTCCATCGTCTCCACCTCCCTTACCTCGGAAGTTTTCGTTGGTCACAGGATGGCGGCGGCGCAACAAGCCTAGGAGGGGCGAAGGGCCCGGTTCGCGAGGGACCTTCCGCGGGCTCAGCCGACGGAGCCGGGCGTGGTGGTGTGGCGGGCGAGGTAGGCGGCCGCTTCGGCGCGCCGGGCGACCTCGAGCTTGGACAGGATGCTCGACACGTAGTTCTTGACCGTCTTCTCCGCGAGGGAGAGGTCGTCGCCGATCTCCTTGTTGGTCTTGCCGTCGGCGATCTGCTGGAGGATCCGCTCCTCCTGGGGCGAGAGGCGGGCGAGCTTCTCGTCGCCCATCAGCTGTTTGCCTTTGCGAAGCCGGTCGAGCACGGCCGTCGTCATGCTCGGGTCCAGCAGCGAGTCGCCGGCGCCGACCGCGCGGATCGCGTGGAGCAGGTCGCCGGACTTCACCTGCTTGAGGACGTACCCCGACGCGCCGGCCATGATCGAGGCGAACAACGCTTCGTCGTCGGCGAACGACGTCAGCATCAGCACCTTCGTTGCCGGACGGGCCGCCCGGATCTCTCGGGTGGCCTCGATCCCGCTGCCGTCCGAGAGGCGCACGTCCATCACGATCACATCCGGACGGGTGCGGGCGGCTTCGTCGATCGCGTCGCGGACGGTGCCGGCCTCGGTCGTGACCACGATGTCGTCCTGCGCTTCGAGCATCGCCCGGATGCCGTCGCGGACGATCTCGTGGTCGTCGACGAGCATCACGCGAAGCGGAGGGGATGCCGGGCTCATCAACGGCATCCTAGCCGCGGGTCGGGGCTGGAGTGTCGGATAGCCGCCGCCCGATCGAGTCGCGGACCCGATCGAGGAAGTCCTTCAACGTGGCCTCGGCGACCCGCGCAAGCACGGCTCGGTCGATGGCGCGGCCGACGACGCCGAGGGGAGGCTCGTAGCGAGCACTGATCGCGAGCTGGCACCGGCCGTCTTCGAGCGGCGCGATCTCGAGATCGGCGTCCAGCGCGGGGAACATCCCGGCTCCGGAGGCCGACCAGCCCAGCGGGATCACGGTCTTGGCCGGCATCCGCGTCGGCGTTCCGACGGTGATCGCGACGGTTCGGGCGATCCGGACATCGTCGCCGAAGCCCACCTCGGCGAGCAGCCGGTCGCCGCGGTGGTTCGCCGACGTCGCGAGCGTCGGGAGCCACGTCTCGGGCGCATCCAGGACCACGCGCTCGATGTGATCGCGGTCACCGGCGAGTTCAACGAAGTACCGAGCGAACATGCCGGCCAGTGTGCGGGCACCCACGGTGCGGCCCCAGGGACCAAGGTCCCGGTCACTTCGGGACCGGCGGCCCCCGCCGCGCAGATCGCTCGCCGGGACACTGACGCCCACCGAATCGAAGGAGATGGACACGATGCGACACATCGGTTGGTCGATCGCGGCTGCCGCGATCGGCATGGTTCTCGTCGGGACGGCGTGCACCGCCTCCAGCGGATCGGCGTCGGGGCAGACCGCGGACACGACGGGCGCCTCGGCGTACGCGGTCTCGCTGTCCGACGAGCTCAAGATCACGCCCGGGATGATCGACGCGCCTGCGAACACGCCCCTGACGTTCACCGTCACCAACGAGGGGAAAGGGCAGCATTCGTTCGCTGTGCAGGCGCCGGGGCAGACCTATGAGACGGCGATGCTCGATGGCGGCGCCACGGCGACGCTCGAGGTGCCGGGGCTGCCCGAGGGGAGCTACGAGTACCTCTGCACGGTTCCGGGTCACGCGGACGCCGGGATGAAGGGGACGCTCATGATCGCCGGCACCGCAGGCACCGACCAGGCGGCCGCAGCGACGACAGGGTCCAACGCTAGTCCCATGGCGTCCATGTCCGCGCAGCAGATGGCCGACGCCCACCAGGCGGGCGTCGATGCGTTCGTCAAGCAGCTGACCGACGGGCCGAACACGACCGGGTTCGGGCTGCAGCCCTTGAAGCCGAAGATCGTCGACGGCGGCGTGAAAGAGTTCGACCTCACCGTGTCGCGCGTGCAGTGGGAGATCACGCCCGGGCAGTTCGTCGACGCGATGGCCTTCAACGGCCAGGTTCCCGGCCCGCTGATCTCGGTGCACCCAGGCGATCGCGTTCGCTTCTTCATCCAGAACCAGATGGATCAGCCGTTCGCGCTGCACTTCCACGGGTTGACGCTGCCCAATGCGATGGACGGCGTGCCGTTCGTCACGCAGGACCCGATCATGCCGGGTCATTCCTGGACGTACCACTTCACGATCAAGGACCCGCCCGGGATGTACGTCTACCACTCGCACTTCAACTCCGCCGAGCAGGTCGGGGCGGGTCTGTACGGCCCGTTGATCGTTGCCCCGAAGAACGGCTGGCAAAGCGTCTACGGCGTGAACCCGGACGTCGAGACATCGGTGTTCCTCGGTGACGGACAGCTCGGCTACAACATCAACGGCAAGGGCTTCCCCGCGACGCAGCCGATCATCGCCAAGCGCGGTGACTGGGTGCTGATCCATATGGCCAACGACGGCGAGCTGCTCCACCCGATGCACCTGCACGGGATGCACTTCGAGGTCGTCGGTGAGGACGGGTTCCCGTTGTCGGCCTCGAACCGATACATGGCCGACACCCTCGTGATCGCGCCAGGATCACGGTTCGACCTCCTCGTGCACGCGACGAACCCGGGGGTGTGGGCGTTCCACTGCCACATCCTCAATCACGTGGAAGGGCCGGAGGGCATGTTCGGGATGGTGACGGCGCTGATCGTGCAGTAGGCGTCAGGCGTCGCGCGGGCCGGAGCCGGCGCGCGCGACGTCGGACAACAGAGCGGCCAGCTCGCGCGGCCGTGACCACATCGGCCAGTGGCTCGTCGGTAGGTCGACCCACGTCACGTTCCGCAGCTCCGTGAGGCCTCCGAGCCAAGCGTGGCCCTCCTCGACGGCCTCCTTCACCTGTTCCGACGAGAACCCGGTGCAGATGACGGTGGTCGGCACGTCGAGCCGCGCGTCGTTGGTGAGCGTGGGCGACTCCCGCAGGATCGCCCCGGGCTCGGGGACGGCGCGGTCGCGGAAGGTCTCGAGCTGCTCGACCGACAGCCCGTCGAGGTTCTCCTCGGCGGCGAGCTCGTCGGGCGACGGCATCGGCAGTTCGGGGCCCGCGAGGTCCGGATCGAGCGCGCCGGTCGCCGGTCCGGAGTCGACGTACACCATCGTCGCGATCCGGTCGGGGACGCGGTCGCTCGCGGCGTAGCCGGCGCCGCCGGCGCCGCTGTGCACGGCGAGGACGACCGGGTCCTCGGACGCCCGCACCGCCTCGCAGATCGCCTCGACGTGGTCGTTGAGCGTGACGGACGCGCGATCCGCACGGATCGACTCCAACCCGGGAAGCGTCAACGCGGTGACGTCGTGGCCGTCGGCGTGGAGGGCGGTGACGACCTCGTCCCACGCCCATGCGCCGAGCCAGAATCCGGGAACGAGGACGATCGGTGCGGCGGTCATCTCGGCACCCTACGGCCTTGCTGTGGATAGCGGTCGCCCGCGTTAGGAGGGCCACCGCGCGGTGACGGTGGTGCCGATCGACGGGTCGCTCGAGATCGTCAGCGAGCCGCCCATCGCCTCGACGCGGTGCTCGAGGTTGGTGAGGCCCATGCCGTCGCGCGGCGCGCCGACGTCGAACCCGTGGCCGTCGTCGTCGATCTCGAGCTCGGCGCCGCCGTCGGCGGCGCGGCGAAGCCGGACGCCGACCGTCGTCGCCGCGGCGTGCTTGCCCACGTTCGACAACGCCTCGCGGACCAGCTGGATGACGTCGCCGGCGCGCGACGCGAGCTCGGCGGCGACGGTCTCATCAACCTCGACGACCGCGAGGACACCGGTGCGTTCGGAGGTTTCGGCCGCGAGCGCGCGGATCGCGTCGTCGAGGTGCCGGTCGGCGAGGATCCCCGGCCGCAGCCCGAAGATGTAGTTGCGGATGTCGCGGATCACGCGGTCGATGTCCTCGACGGCGTTCTCCAGGCGCGTGCCGATCGCGGGGTCGTCGGCGAGCGCGGCCGCGCCTTGCAGCGCCATGCCGACGGCGAACAGCGACTGCACGACGCCGTCGTGCAGCTCGGTCGCGATCCGCTCGCGCTCGTCGAGCACCTCGAGGCGGCGGAGCTGTTGTTGCGCCTGCTCGATGTTGTGCCACAGCCGCGCGTTCTCGATGGCGACGCCGGCCTGCGTGGCGAGCACCACGAGCGCAGCCTCGTCGTCCTCGGTGAACTCGTCGCCGTTCTGCGTGTCCGTCAGGTAGATGTTGCCGAACACCCGCCCGAGTGCGCGGACGGGCGCGCCGAGGAGCGACCGCATCGGCGGGTGGTTCGGCGGGAACCCGACCGATCGCGGATCCATGGTCAGGTCGGGGAGGCGCAGCGGCGTCCCGAGCTCGATCAACAGCCCGAGGATGCCGTGCCCGGTGGGCGGATCGCCGAGCGCGGCGCGCTCCTCGTCGGAGATGCCCTTCGTGATGAACCGCTCGATGCGGCGGTTCTCATCGAGCACGCCGAGCGCGCCGTACCGTGCGCCGGTGATGTCGCACGCGAGCTCGACGATCCGCTGCAAGACCGCATCGAGGTCGAGCTCCGCGGACAGCGTCAGGCCCGCCTCGATCAGCATCCGATCGCGCGCGTGCGGGTCTGGCGCCGGCGTCATAGGCGGAGCGTAGCTCGGCTGGGTTCAGCCGGCTCGGTTGCCGGTGAGGCCGCGCACGGCGCCGCTCAAGATGTCGGCGAGCGTCGTGCCCGAGCCCGGCTCGTAGCGGGCGGTGCCGACGCCGAGCGCCAACGCGCGGGGCTCGTCGCTGCGCGCGTCGTGGGTGGCGATCGCCTCGACGAGCCGCGAGAGCACCAGGCTCTCCGCACCGCCGGCCGCGCCGGTCAGTAACACGCAGATCGTGTCCGGCGCGATCCTTGCCGGCAGGTCCGAGTCGCGCACGGCCTCGAGGATCACCACCGAGGCCTCGCGCGCGAGCGCGTCGGCCGCGTCGGCGCCCTCCTCGCGAAGGATCCGCTCGTGGTGTTCGAGCCGCACGAACACGAAGACCACCGGCTCGTTCAGGCGGTCGGCCATCCGCACGTGATGCTCGGCGATCGCCGCGAATCCTCGGAGGTTGGGGAGTTCGGTGATCTCATCCTCGGTGGCGAGTTCCTGCCGCACGCGCCGCACCCCCACCGCGTAGCGGACGGCTCGCGGGAGCAGCGTGGCTAGGGTCGCATCGCGGGGGAGCTGATCCTCGGCGCCGGCGTGCAGGGCCACCGTCGCGTCCGCCGCATGCGCGTCGTCGCTGACGGCGACGATCGCGGCGTTGGGGGCGAGGCCGCGGGCGCGGCGCAGCGCCTCGAGCGGTCCATCGCCCTGGAGCGCCAGCACGACGGCGCCGGTCTCGGGCGAGGCGGTCGCCGCGTCGAGGGATGCCGCCCTTGTGGCAGCGAAGCCGTCGTCGTCGAGGATCGACGCCGCCTCGTCGTCTGTCAGCCCGACGAGCAGCACGTCGATCGGCTCGGTGATCATCTCGGGTGTTCGCTCCTTCGGTCCGGCCGCCGGCCCCGGGTCGGCTCGGCGCGGGGCGCATCATCCCACGGGGGAGCGGGCGGTGCCACGGAACCGCAACGGGAACGCCACAGCCGCTCCGCCCGTGCGGTGAAGTGCGGCCCGTAGGCTTGCCTGGTGGCACGTTCACGCACCGATCGCGTCGTCCGCGTCCTCGTTGCCGTGGCCGCGTCCTTCGCCATCATCGCCGGTCTCGGGATGGGCGCCTTCGCGGCTCGCTGGTACTCCCTTCGCAACGTCGGCGTCGACCAAGGCGACTTCGGCGCCGGGAATCACTCAGGCGGAGGTCGGTCCGGTCCGCCGCCCGGGGCATGCACGAGCCGTCCCTGCAACGTGCTGTTGCTTGGCTCCGACTCGCGCACCGGTCTGTCCGCGAGCCAGCAAGAGGCGAACGGGACCAACCAGGATCTCGGTGGAACGACGCGCGCCGACACGATCATGCTCGTGCATCTCGACCCGAGCACGAACAAGACCATCGTCCTGTCGTTCCCGCGCGACCTATGGGTGAAGATCCCCGGTCACGGATCGGACAAGATCAACTCGGCGTTCGAGGGAGGCGTCGAGGGCGGCGGACCCGAGCTGATGGCCAAGACCATCTTCTCGCTCACGCACATCCCGATCGACCACTACCTGTACGTCGACCTGAACGGATTCCAGCATGCCGTCGACACGCTCGGCGGCGTCGACATGTGTATCCCCCCGTACTACGTCGACACGCCGGCCGATCTCGAGGCCGTCGATCCGTCGGGGAACATCGTGTACATCCACTACAGCGAGGTCGGACACGTCGCCGACCCGTACACGGGGCTCGACGTGCTGCCTGGATGCCAGCACCTCGGCGGCACGCAAGCGTTGGCGTACGTCCGATCGCGGCACAACCTCCCGTGCAGCCCGATCCCGGACTTCGCGCGGATCACCCGCCAGCAGCAATTCATGCGCGCGTTGATCAACCAGATGCTCAAGCCCTCCGAGCTTGCGAAGGCACCGGGTCTGGTCAGCCCTGTGCTTTCTAGCCTGCATCGCGACTCGAGATTCTCGCCCGCAGACCTCGTCTACCTCGTCGGTCAGATGCGGGGGATCAGCACCGGCGAGGTGCAGTTCCGGTCCGTGTCTGGAACGAATGCGACGATCTACCCAGGCGGCGTCCAAACCGACATCGTCAGGCTTGACCCCTCGGACGAGAAGCTGTTCGCGGCGATCCGGAACGACACACCGCTGCCTGACATCGGCGGGACCCTTCCGCTCACGCCCATCTCGCCGGCCAATGTCACCGTCGAGGTCGTGGACGCAGGGAACAGCGCCGCCGCCAACGACGTGGAGAGCACGCTCTCGGAAGCGGGCTTCGACGTCGCTCCCGGCATCGTGCAGTCGAACATGCCGAAGGGCGTCACCAAGGCCGCGGTCGTGTATGCGCCGAACAAGCTTCCCAGTGCGCAGGTCGTGCACTCGTATTTCCCAGGGCTGCCGTTGATCGAGGTGAAGAAGCTCGACGTGCCGGTGGCGGTCGTCGTGCCGCACGGCTATCAACCGTCGTCGCCGAGCCCATCGGGTGGTCAGTCTTCGCCGCCGCAGGCCGGTGCGCAGTGCCCGACCGTGACGCCCTAGACTCGCGCGCATGCGCGCGCTGGTGCTCGCCGGCGGGGAGGGGTCGCGGCTCCGGCCGCTGACCCATACCCAGGCCAAGCAGCTCATCCCGATCGCGGGCCAGCCCATCCTGTTCCACGCGCTCGACGCGATCCGTGATGCCGGCATCGACGAGGTCGGCATCGTGATCGGCCAAACCGGCGCCGAGGTACGGGCGGCGGTCGGCGACGGCACCGCGTGGGGCTTGCGCATCACGTACATCGAGCAGGAGGCGCCCCTCGGGCTCGCGCACGCGGTGCTCACCGCCGCCGACTTCGTCCGCGGGGAACCGTTCCTGATGTATCTCGGCGACAATGTGCTGCTCGAAGGGGTTCGGCGGTTCGTCGCCACGTTCGAACAGGCCGGCCCCGACGCGCAGATCCTGCTCGCGCGCGTGCCCGACCCGTCGCAGTTCGGGGTCGTCGTCCTCGACGGCGAACGGGTGACGCAGCTCGTCGAGAAACCGCGCGAGTTCGTGTCGGATCTCGGCCTTGTCGGCGTCTATCTGTTCGACGATTCGATCCTCGAGGCGTGTGCCACGCTCGAGCCGAGCTGGCGCGGGGAGTACGAGATCACCGAGGCGATCCAATGGCTCGTCGACACGGGGAAGGTCGTTCGCGCCGACATGGTCGACGGGTACTGGAAGGACACGGGCCGCCCGGAGGACCTGCTGGACGCGAACCGGATGTTGCTCGGCACGCTGGACGGGAGCATCGAGGGCTCGGTCGATGGAGGAACCACGGTCGATGGCGTTGCGGTGGTGGCTTCCGGCGCGAAGGTCACCGGCTCGCGACTGATCGGTCCCGTGTGGATCGGCGACGACTGTGTGATCGATCGCTCGACGATCGGGCCGGACGTATCGATCGAGCCCGGGTCGACGGTGCGCGCGAGCACCATCCGCGACAGCATCGTGATGGCCGGCTGCACGGTCGACGGCGTCAACGCGCTCGAGTCGTCGATCCTCGGCCGCAACGCCGACGTGCGCCATGCGGGCGGCGGCGGCGCGCACCGACTGGTCGTGGGCGATCAGAGCCGCGTCGAGGTCGACTGAGTGCGCGTCACGATCGACGCGCGTCCTGCTGCCGACCCGCACCGCACCGGGGTCGGGATGTACGCAGAAGCGCTGCTGCGACACCTGCCGCCGGCGATGCCGGACGACCGGTTCGTGGCGTGGTACCTCGACGTGCGCAGCATCGGGCGGCGCCCACGCCGCTTCGCGGCGTGGGCGCCCAACCTGCGGGAGCGAGCCTCCCGCATCCCGTCGCGTCTGTTCGGCCCGCTCGCGTCGCGAACGGGCGTGCCCAAGGTTGAGTGGCTCGCCGGCATGTCCGACGTCGTCGTCGCGACCAACTACCTTCCACCACCGACCACCTCGGACGGCGTCGTCCTCGTCGTGCACGACCTGGCGTTCGCCGCGATGCCGGAGACCGCGCCGCACCACGACGCGCGGTGGCGCCGGCAGTTCGCGCGCCGCCTGCGGGATGCCACCGCCGTGATCGTGCCGAGCAAGGCGACCTACGACGACCTGCTCGCCACGCACGACGTCGAGGCCTCCAAGGTCCACGTCGTGCTGCACGGCACCGACGCCGACCGATTCGCCCCCGTCACGCCGATGCAGGTCGACGCGATGCGGGGGCGCCTCGGGATCGCCGGACCGTACATCGCGTTCCTCGGCGGGCTCGAGCCGCGGAAGAACCTTGAGCACCTCGTCGAGGCGTTCGGGATGCTGGCCGACACCGATGTCTCGCTCGTGATCGCAGGCGGCGCGGTCCGGTGGGCGCCCGACTATGCGACGCGGGTCGACGAGGCGATCGCCGCGCTCCCGCCGGGGGTCCGCGACCGGGTGATGCGCGTCGGATACGTCGAGGACGAGGAACGCCGGACGTTGCTGTCCGGGGCCGAGCTCCTCGCCTACCCCTCACGCGCCGAAGGCTTCGGGTTCCCGGTGCTCGAGGGTTTCGCCGCGAACGTGCCGGTCCTGACGTCGAACACGTCGTCGCTCCCCGAAGTCGCGGGCGAGGCCGCGGTGCTGGTCGATCCCGACGACCCGGCGGCGATCGCGGCGGGGTTGCGCGAGCTGCTCGGGGACGAGGACCTCCGCAACCTGCTGCGCGCTGCGGGTACGGCCCGTGTGGCGTCGTTCACGTGGCAGCGCTCGGCGCGCGAGACCGCGGCCGTGTTGCGCCATGCGGCGCAACACGGCCGCTAGACTGCTCGCCGCCGGCGTCCGCCGGCGCCTATGACCGCCGACCACGTTCTCGTCACCGGTGGCGCCGGCTTCATCGGCTCCCACCTGGTGGATGCCCTGCTCGCCGACGCGAGCACGCGGGTCACGGTGCTCGACCGGCTGTCGATCGGCGGTTCGCGCGCCAACCTCGAGCAGCACGACGGCGATCCGCGGTTCACGTTCGTGCGGGGCGACCTGAACGACGAGGCGCTCGTGCGCGAGCTGATCGGGGGCGTCGGCGCCGTGATCCATGCGGCCGCCGAGTCGCACGTCGACCGCTCGATCGATACCGCACGTGGGTTCCTCGAATCCAACGTGATGGGCACCCAATCCGTGCTCGAGGCCGTGCGCGTCGCCGGCGTCCGGATGCTGATGATCTCGACCGACGAGGTCTACGGCGAGGGCGCGCGCGAAGGAGGCAGCTTCACCGAGGACGCGCCGATCGCGCCGCGGTCGCCGTACGCGGCGAGCAAGGCTGGCGCGGACCTCCTGTGTGCCGCCTACCGAACGACGTACGGCGTGGACGTCACCGTGGTCCGCGGCACGAACGCGTACGGGCCGCGACAGATCGAGCGGGTCGTCCCGACGTTCACGATCAGCGCGCTGGAGGGCTTGCCCCTACCCGTCTACGCCGACGGCACGGAGCGCCGTGAGTTCCTGCATGTGCACGACTGGGCGCGCGCCGCGGTGACGGTGCTCGACCGCGGCGAACCCGGCAAGCTCTACAACATCGGCGGCGGAACGGAGCTGTCCAACCGTGAGCTCGCGGAGAAGATCGTCGCGCTCGTCGGGGTCTCCGACGACCTGATCGCGTTCGTCCCCGACCGTCCGGGACACGATTTCCGATACGGCGTGTCGGCGGACCGATTGCGCGCCCTTGGCTGGTCGCCTGCGATCGCGTTCGACGACGGGCTGGCCGACACCGTCGGGTGGTATCGCGAGCATCGCGAGTGGCTGTACCGCGCGCACGACCACGACATCGTGACGGCGCCTCGGCCGCCGCAGGGGGTCGCGTGAGGATCGTCGTCACCGGCGCGGGCGGCGGGCTCGGGCGCGCGTTCCTCGCGGCGGCCGGCGGGCATCACGACCTGATCGCGCTGACGCACGCGGATCTGGACATCGGCGACCACGACGCCGTGCTCGGCGGCATCCCGCCGCTCGGCGCCGACCTGATCGTCAACTGCGCCGCCTTCACGAAGGTCGATGCGAACGAGACGGACCAGGCGCGCGCGTTCCGCGACAACGCCCAGGGACCGCAGTCACTCGCGCTCGCGGCGCGGATGTGCGGCGCGACCCTCGTGCACGTGTCCACCGATTACGTGTTCGACGGCGCGAAAGACGAGGCGTACGACGAGATCGACGAGCCGCGGCCGATCAGCGTCTACGGGCGGGCCAAGCTGGCGGGGGAGCGGTTCGTCGCGTCGACGATGCCCGAGCACTTCATCGTCCGGACCGGCTACGTGTTCGGTGGCGGCGACGACTACCTCTCCGGTCAGCTGGCGCGGCTGCGCGCAGGTGAGGACGCGGCGGGGCTCGCGGACCGGGTCGGGTCGCCGACGTTCGTCGAGCACGTGGCCGACCGCCTGCTGCCGCTCGCGTTGACCGGCCGGTACGGGACCTACCATCTCGCCGGTCCCGAGGCGGCGAGTTGGTTCGACGTGCTGCAGCGGGTGCGCGACCTGGGTGGGTTCGACGGTGCGGTACAACCGCAGAAGGCCGACGAGCTCGCGTTGCCGGCGCCGCGTCCGAGGCGGTCGGCGCTCGCCAGTGTGTTCGTGGAGAACCTGTCGCTTCCACGGTTCCCACCGTTGGACGACGCTCTTCGCGCGATGCTCGCTCGATAGGCTGAGCCCTCCATGGCCCGCCGTTCGCCCGTCCGGCTCGCCGCCGCAGCGATCGCGCTCGTCCTCATGGCGCTCGGGTGCGCGTCGACGTCATCATCTGCGCAGCAGGCTTCACCGACCTCGACCGCGCCGATCGACGCGCCGACGAACGCCCCGAAGGGCACCGTCGACCCGGTGACCGGTCAGCAGCTGAACGCGCCGCCCGATCCGATCACGGCCGCGTTGCCTGCCGCGGTCGACGCAACGGCGTACCGGACGCGCACGCCGATCAAGCACGTCGTGTTCCTGCTCCTCGAGAATCGGAGCTTCGACGACATCTTCGGGACCTATCCCGGCGCCAACGGCGTGTCGATGGCCGACGACCACGGGGTCATGCGCCCGCTCACCCACGCCTCGTTGCAACGCGCGCACGACCTGCCGCATTGCTACAACTGCAACGTTGCGTCGATCGACGGCGGTCTGATGGACGGGTTCAACCAGACCGACGCGGCCGATCAGTACGCGTTCACGCAGTTCCACCGCTCCGACATCGAGGCGTACTGGTCGTGGGCGCAACAGTACGTGCTTGCCGACCGGTTCTTCGCGTCGGCGATCGGGCCGTCGTTCCCCAACCACATGTATTCGATCGCGGCGACGTCCGGCGGCGCGCTCGACAACCCCTGGCAGCCGCCGCCCACCTTGGCGGCGATGCAACAGCAGGGCTACGCGAAGTCGTGGGGGTGCGACATCGCTCGCGACGGCTACGTCGAGATCGTCGACCCCGAGGGCTACATGGTGAAGGTGGCGCCGTGCTTCGACTTCGAGACCGAGGGTGATCTGCTCAACGCCAAGCACATCCCGTGGGCGTATTACGCCGCGACCAACGCGCAGCTCGGCTATATCTGGTCGGCGTACTCGGCGATCGATCGGTACCGCAACGATCCCCAGCTCTGGGCCAAGCACATCCGGCCGGTCGACGACGTGATCCGCGACATCAGCGCGGACCGGCTGCCGCCGGTCACCTGGATCACGCCGCGGTTCCAGCTCTCGCAGCACCCCGAATACAACTTCTGCTGGGGCCAGAACTGGACGATCGAGGTGGTCGATGCGCTGATGCGGTCGGCCGCATGGAAGAACACGATGCTCGTCGTTTCGTGGGACGACTTCGGCGGGTTCTACGACCATGTGCCACCGGTCCGGCTCGACGACAACGGCCTCGGGATCCGCGTGCCCGCGATGGTCATCAGCCCCTACGCGAAGCCCGGGTACGTCGACGACACGACGTATGAGTTTTCGAGCGTATTGCGGTTCATCGAGGACAACTGGTCCCTTCGTCCGTTCCTCACCAGGCGCGACCGCATCGCCAACGGGCTGCGCAACGCGATGGACTTTTCGCAACAGCCCTCGGCGCCCGATCCGCAGCCGTTGCGTACCGACTGCCGGGGGTCGATCTGGGACGCGCCACCACCGGAGGGATGAGCGCGGTGCGTGCGTCGCTTTCCCCACGTGGGACGACTACGGCGGCTTCTACGAACATGTGCCGCCGCCCGAGAGGCTACGCCGATGCGGTCGGCGTTCGACTTCGGTCAGGAACCGCGGCCGCCCATCCTCTGCCGCTTCGCACGGACTGCGCCGGACAGGTGTTCCCGAAGGACTGATGCGACGTGCGTCGACCGGCTCGAGACCCACTGCTACGCTTCGCGCCATGACCGAGGCGGACGGCGCGCCTGAGCCCGAGGACGAGGGCTACCTGTCGCTCGTGCGACACCTTTACTGGAGCCAGGAGGCGGGCGCGCGGCAACAGGCGGGCACCCGTCAGGTGCGCGAGCAGATGCTCGAGTTCGTCGCGAAGATGCGCACCGACGAGCGCGCGGCCACCCCGTTGGGGGAGCCGCACCTCGCCGCCCCGACGCCCCTTCGCCGCAAGGTGAAGTACGCGATGTTCCGCGGCGGCCGGTTCGCGACGCGGCGCTACGACCGGCTGCTCGGCGACGCGATGGATCTGTCGGTCGCGCTGAGCGAGCGGGTGCTCGAGCTCGAGCACCAGGTGGAAGAGCTGCAGCAGCAGGTCGGCGACCTCCGGCACGGCGGCTCCGGAGGCGACGCGTGAGGATAGCCGTTCTCAATCCCCAGACCGCGTTCGTGCGAGGCGGCGCCGAGATCCACACCGAAGCGCTCACGCAAGCGCTCCGCGACGCCGGCCACGACGCCGAGATCGTGACGATCGCCGGCAAGTGGTACCTCGCGACCGAGATCGTGCACCAGATGGCGGTCTGGCGTTCGTTCGACATCACGGAATCCAACGGGATGCGGATCGACGCCGTCATCGCGCTGAAGTTCCCGGCGTACCTCGCGTCGCACGACCGCAAGATCGTGTGGTTGATCCACCAGCACCGTTCTGCCTATGAGCTTTGGGACCACCCGGACTTCGGCGACCTCTCGGTGCAAGAAGACGGTGCCACCGTGCGCGATCTGATCCACACCGGCGACCGGCTCGCGCTGGGCGAGGCCAAGCGCATCTTCGCCAACTCGAAGAACGTCGCGAAGCGGTTGTGGGACGGTCTGCAGATCCCCGCGGAGCCGCTCTACCACCCGTCGCCGGCGACCACGCAGATGCTCACGATGGAACCCGGCGAGTACGGCGACTACGTCTTCTATCCGAGCCGGCTCGAGCCGCTGAAGCGACAGTCGCTCGTGATCGACGCTATGGAGCACACGAAGAGCCCCGTGAAGCTCGTGCTGGTCGGGCGGGGTCCCGATGAGCGGGCGCTCCGCGACCAGATCCATCGACTCGGTCTCGACGACAAGGTGCGGATGGAGATCGGCGTGTCGAACGAACGCCTGCACGAGCTGTACCTCGGCGCCCGCGCGGTCTACTTCGGTCCTTACGACGAGGACTATGGCTACGTGACCATCGAGGGGTTCGCGGCCGCTCGACCCGTCGTGACGACGACCGACGCCGGCGGTCCGCTCGAGTTCGTCCAGGAGGGCGTGACGGGACTCGTCGCCGAGCCGGATCCTCGCGCGATCGCCGCACGGTTCGACGAGCTCGGCCGCGACATCGATGGCGCGCGCCGGATGGGCGCGGCGGGCAACGCGCTGGTGCGCGACGTCGTGCCGACTTGGCCGCAGATCGCGGCCCGGCTGTTGGACTGATGCGCTCGCCCTTCGGTCGGGCGCGCCGGGCCGTGAACGAGCGCCTGACCGCGCCTCGTGCCATAGAACGCGTCGCCTCGCTCGGCCCACTTCCGCCGGCGCCGACCGGGATCGCCACCTATCACCGCGCGGTTCTGGACGGGCTCGCGCGCATCGGGTTCACCGAGCGGATGCCGGTCGATCCGGTGTGGCCCGTCCGCGACGCGGACTTCGCGACCGTGCCGGCGTACCGAATCTCGATCGATCATCTCGGCAACAACGCCGATTTCCACCTGCCGATCTACCGGATGGTGTGGCAGGCGCCCGGGTTGATCGTCCTGCACGACCTGTCGCTCGACGACTTCGTGCGGGGGCTGATGACGAGCGGCGACAAGCTCGGGTTCGTCGCGATGCGCGAGGCGCTCGAGGCCCGCGAGCACATGACGCTATCCGAGGCCCTGGCGAACAAGCCGCTCCGGATCCCGTGGATCGCTGCGGTCGCTCGCCGCGCGCGAGGGATCGTCGTGCACGCGGACTTCTGCCGTCGCTACCTCGAGGACCTGGGCTGCCGCACGCCAGTGTTCGTGATCCCGCATCCACCGGTCGAATCGGCCCGCGCGCTCGCCGCCGCCGAGCCCGCAGGCCGGCGCCTCCGCGACTCGATCGGTGCTGAAACGCTCGTCGTCGCACCCGGCGACATCAACCAGGCCAAGCAGCTCGACGCGCTGCTCGCGGCGGTGAAGACCTTGCCCGACGATGTTCACGTCGCGATCGTCGGACGGACGGTCGAGACGTACGACTTCACGCCTATCGCACGCGCTGCGGCGCTTGGCAGTCGGCTGCATCTCGAGACCGACGTCACGGACGAGGCGTTCCTCGCATGGCTCGCTGCCGCCGACATCGTCGTCGACCTGCGTCATCCGCATCGCGGCGAAGTGTCCGGGTCGCTCGCACGCGCCATGCAGGTCGGCCGTCCGACGATCGTGTCGGCGACCGGGACCTACCTCGACAGTCCTGACGGCACGGTGGTGACCGTCGCGCCGGGGGAGACCGATCCCGTGGAGCTCGCCGCGCGGATCGCCGAACTGATCGCCGATCCCGAGCGCCGCGAGCGGATCGGCGGCACCGCGCGCGCATATATGGCCAACCTCGCCGCTCGCGAGGCCACCGCCCACGGGTACGCCGACGCGATCGACGCGACCATGCGGGTGGTCGATGACCCGGTCGGTCCGAACATGCGTCGCTGGGCCGACGCGCTCGCGGACCTCGGCGTGACCGAGCCGGAGCTCGCCGAGGGCTACGGATTGGACTTCGCCCGGGCCCTTGAAAGCTTCACGCATCCGTCATGACGCTTGCCGGGGAGGGGGTAAGGGCCTTGCTAGACTCGCTCTGAGCAGCGCGTTTGCGCTGACCCCGTCCCTCGCAAGGAGTCTCCCGATCGCCGCCGTGACCGACGTCACCGAGCGCACCTCCGAGCCGCCCCGGCTGCGCGTCCGCGTGCGCCTGAGGGAGCTCGCCGGCTACCGCGAGATCCTGTGGAACCTCGTTCGCAAGGAACTCAAGGTCAAGTACACGGCCTCGGTCCTCGGCGCCGTCTGGTCGCTCCTCAACCCGGTCGTGTTCCTCATCGTCTTCAGCTTCGTCGCCTCCGTCCTGGGCGGGGCGGTGAAGCCCTATCCACCGTTCCTGCTCGCCGGCCTGCTCGCGTGGAACCTGTTCAACGTCTCCACGTTGAACGGAGCCCAGTCGGTGATTTCGAACGCGAACCTCGTGAAGAAGGTGTACTTCCCTCGGGAGATCCTGCCGTTGGCGACCGTCGGTGTCGCGCTGGTCGACTTCGTGCTGCAGTCCGCGGTCTTCTTCCTGTACCTCGTCGTCTTCGCGGGCGGGTTCCAGCTCGCCACCGTCTGGCTCTACCCGATCGCATTCGTCGACCTTCTTCTGTTCTCGGTCGCACTCACCATGTTCGTGTCGTCGCTCAACGTGCGATACCGCGACGTGCAGCACCTGATCGGCCTCGCGCTCCTCGTCTGGTTTTGGATGACGCCGATCGTGTATCCCATCGGCCGCGTGTACGAGAAGCTGTCGAAGTCGACGAACACTCTCGCCGGCACTGCCTGGCACATCTATCTAGCGAACCCGATGACATGGATCGTGATCGGGTTCCAGAAGGCGCTGTGGCACCCCGAGGACCCAGCCGACACCTCCCTGGCGCCGTACACCGCGCAGCAGCTCGGCATCGCGCTGACAGTTGGCGTGCTGATCCTGCTCGCCCTCGTGTACCTCGCGTGGCGGCTGTATTTCTCGATGTCCGGCGACTTCGCGGAGGAGCTGTGACGTCCGCCATCGAGGTCGTCGACGTTTCGAAACGGTTCCGCGTCTACCGTGAGAAACCGACATCGCTGAAGCAGCGACTGCTCAGCAGCCGCACGCGCGCCGAGGACTTCTGGGCGCTCCGCGATGTGTCGTTCGAGGTTGCGCAGGGCGACACCCTCGGCCTGATCGGCCACAACGGCTCGGGCAAGACCACGATGCTCAAGGTGATCGCGGGCATCCTCCGCCCGACGAAAGGCATCGTGCGCGAGCGGGGACGGATCGCCGGCTTGCTCGAGCTGGGCGCCGGCTTCCATCCCGAGCTCACCGGCCGCGAGAACGTCTACCTGAACGCGTCCTTCCTCGGTCTATCTCGTGCCGAGACCGATCGCGTGTACGACGAGATCGTGGGGTTCGCGGAGCTCGAGAAGTTCATGGACACCGCGGTGAAGTTCTATTCCTCGGGCATGCTCGTGCGGCTCGGCTTCGCCGTGGCGGTGCACGTCGAGCCGGAGATCATCTTGATCGACGAGGTGCTCGCGGTCGGCGACGAGGCCTTCCAGGCGCGCTGCATCGATAAGGTGCGGTCGTTCCAGCGGGACGGGCGCACGATCGTGTTCGTCACACACGCGCTCGACCAGGTGCGACACCTCTGCGACCACGCGGTGATGCTCGACCACGGACGGGTCCACGCCACCGGGTCCCCGGACGACGTCGTGCGCGAGATGCGGCTGACGATCTTGCACCACGACCTCGAGTTCGCTCGGGAGGAGGGCTCGAAGGAGGTCGAGATCGTCGGTGTCGGATTGCTGCACGCCGGCGCACCGCTGAACGGCGCCATCCCGTCCGGCGACACCCTCACCATCCAGGTCGACGTGCGCGCGATCGAGCCGGTCGACGATCCTGTCGTCTCGTTCGCGCTGCACGACGCGACCAATGCGTTCGTGTTCGGATACGACACGGCGACCAGCGGTCTCGCGCTCGGGACGCTGCAGGGCTCGCGTCGCATCCGCTTCCACGTCGGTCCGATCCCGGTGACCGGCGGGAAGTACTGGCTCACCCTCGGCGTGCACTCGCGCGACAACGCCCGCGTGTACCACGTCCAAGACGAGCGGTATTCGTTCGACGTACAGCAGGCCGACGGCCGTCGCGACCAGCTGACCTTCCCCGTGACCACTCAGATGGAGGCGCTGTGAACGATCCGGTTCCCACCACGACGCTGCAAGATGAAGAGAAAGGCGCCCGACGCATGACCATCGGCCTGATCCTCGTATCCGTGACGCTCGCCGCCGTGGCCCAGGTGACACTCAAAGCCGGGATGAACCACGTGACCGACGCCAACGGCGGTCAGCTCGCGCTGAACGGCGAGTCCCTGAAGCAGATCGCATCTCAGGTATGGGTCTGGGCCGGTCTCATCATCTTCGCGTTCTCGGCGGTGCTGTGGCTGTTCGCGCTGTCACGCGCGAACCTTTCGTTCGCCTACCCGTTCGCCGCTCTCGGCTACGTGATCATCGTGATCGCGTCGATCCTGTTCCTCGACGAGCACGTGCAGCCGCTCACGTGGGTGGGGGTCGCGCTGATCGTCGCCGGCATCCTCGTGGTCGCGCAGGGCGCGCCGCAGGGATGACCGCTGGGCCGGCCGCGGACCTTGCGGTCGTCATCGTCAACTTCAACACGGGGGATTGGCTCGGGCGATGCCTCGCCTCGATCGAGGAGGCACAGGGCGATGTCGCCGTCGACGTCCTCGTCGTCGACAACGACTCGCACGACGGGAGCGCCGACGCGGCCGAGCCGGCGGGCGCTCGCCTGATCCGGAACGCGACCAACCGATATCTCTCGCCGGCGTGGAATCAGGGCGCCGCCGAAACCGACGCGCCGTTCCTGCTGTTCCTGAATCCGGACACCGAGTGGTTCCACGGGACGCTTGCGGATTTCGTCGCGGTCGCGCGGGCACATCCGCGGGCGGGCATCGTCGGACCGATGCTCCGCAACCCCGACGGAACGCCGTATCCGTCGGGCAGGCGGTTCCCGAGTCTGACGAACGCCGTCGGCCACGCCTTCGTGTCGCCGATCACGCGTGATAACCGATTCACGCGCAGGTACGAGATGGACGGCTGGGACCGGACGACGGAGCGCGAGGTCGACTGGGTGAGTGGCGCCTGCATGCTCGTTCCTCGCAGCGCCTTCGACGCCGTCTGCGGCTTCGACGAAGGCTTCCCTTTGTACGCCGAGGAGCTCGACATCGCGACCCGGTTGCGAGAAGCAGGCTGGAGCGTCGTCTTCACGCCCACGGTCGAGGTGATCCATGCTGTCGGCATCTCGACGGGCGGGGACCGCCGGCCACACAAGCTCGTCGTGATGCACTCGTCGAGCCTCTACCGCTACTACCGCCTTCATCGGGCCGCGGGATGGCGTCGCGTAACCTTGCCGCTGGCGTGGCTCGCCCTTCGCGTGCGGGCTGAGGTGGCGTGGTTGATCGGGAAGGTGCGGGCATGAAGGCGGTCGTGCTGGTCGGCGGGTTCGGCACGCGGCTGCGGCCTCTGACGGAGACGATCAAGAAGGAGCTCCTGCCGCTCGTCGACCGCCCGATCCTGGACCACACGCTGGACCGGCTCGTTCGCCACGGCGTCGGCGACGTCGTGATGTCCTCGCCGTATCTCGAAGAGGCGTTCCATCCGTTCATCGAAGCGAGGCACCACGAACCACGGATCACGTGGGTCACCGAACGGGAGCCGCTCGGCACCGGCGGCGCGATCGTCAACACGTTGCCCGAGGTCGGTGAAGAACCGTTCTTCGCGTTGAACGGCGACATCTGCACCGACCTGGATCTGAGCGCGATGCGCGCGTTCCATGAAGCGCGCCGCGCGGCGATCACGATCGCGTTGCACCACGTCGACGACGCCCGCGCATTCGGATTGGTCGAGATCGATGAGACCGGGCGCGTCGCGGCCTTCCGCGAGAAGCCGGAGGATCCTGTCCCGGGCGATGTGAACGCCGGCACGTACCTGATCGATCCCGCGGTCCTCGCGCCGTGGACCGCCGACCACGAGATCTCCATCGAGCGGGAGATCTTCCCGGCGGTCATCGACGCCGGCCACCCGGTGTTCGGGTTCGTCGCCGAGACCTACTGGATGGACCTCGGCACGCCGGAGAAGTATCTCCAAGCGCATTACGACCTGCTCGCCGGGGCGGTGCACGGCGTGACCTACGAAGCGCCGTGGATCGCTCCGACCGCCGACGTCGAGCACGGCGCGACCCTCGGCGCGCGGACCACCGTGGGGGCGGAGGCGCGCGTCGCGGCCGGCGCCACCGTCGAGGACAGCGTGCTCCACCCTGGAGCAGCCGTCGGCGCGGGCGCGGTCGTGCGCGCGTCGATCGTCGGGCCCGGCGCCAAGGTCGGCGCAGAGGCGAACGTCACCGGGTGCGTCCTGGGCGCCGGCGCCACGGTGCCGGACGGTGTGACCATCGCCGGCACGAAGGTGCCGACCGACGGCACAGTAGCTGCCTCGTAACGCTTTACGCGTCGTCCACCGACGCATCCCCCGACCGGCCCACTCAACAGGGCTCGTCGACGAGTCGATGCTCCGGGGGTCCGAAGAACGCCGGGGGATAGGGTCGAACGATGTGCCGTCGGGTCATCCGCACGTCGCTGCCGTGCGCATTGCTGCTCGCGATCACGCTCGGTGCCGTCGCGACGCCGGCCTCGGCGAGGGGCGGGTTCACCTTCTACGGGTCGGGCGACGGCCACGGGATCGGCATGTCGCAGTGGGGGGCGTACGGCCTCGCCAAGATGGGCTGGACCGACGACCGCATCATCCAGCACTTCTATCAAGGCACGAAGGTCGTCACGAGCTCGTCGTTGCCCGGCCACATCCGCGTCGGGCTCACGTCGAGCCGCACCGTCGTGCACCTCAAAGCACAGGCGGGTCAGGTCCGCCTCTGGCAAGGCCACGCGGGCGGCACGCTGATCGGCGCGATCTCGTCCGGTGACACATGGACGGTCCTGGCGCGAAAGCACGACTGGGCGATCAAGCGTCCG